>NZ_JBKJOQ010000039.1:0-107411 GCF_046595475.1 Rhizobacter sp. | reverse complement strand
GCGCAGTTCCTCCGGCATCCCCGGCCTGAGCCGGATCCCGGTGATCGGCGGCCTGTTCGGCCAGCAGGGCACCAGCAATCGTCGCGAGGAGTTGATCGTGCTGATCACCCCGACCGTCGTGCGCAATCCGCAGGAAGCGCGCAACCTCACCGACGAATACGGACGCCGCTTCCGCGCGCTGGAGCCGCTCTACAACCGCCGGACGCAGTGAACCCAGCTGCGTCCTCGCCAGCCACTGCGCTGCCCATCGTGCTGGTGCCGGTCGGCACCGACGAGGAGGCGTTGGACGCCTGCCTGGCCTCGCTCGACGCCGGCACGCCCGCCGGTACCCGGGTGTGGCTGGCCGACGACGCCCAGGCGGGACCGCGCGCCACCGCGATCATCGAACGCTGGCTGTCCCGCACCCGCCTGCAAGCCGCGCACACGCGCCGCGCTGCGAGCATCGGCGAGGCCGCGCATATCGACCAAGCCCTGCGCGCCTGCGGTGCGGGTGACGTGGCGGTGCTGGCCAGCGACGCGCAACCCGCGCCTGGCTGGCTGCAACAACTGGCGGCCAGCCTTGCGCGCGATGCCGTCATCGCCACCGCCACGCCGTGGAGCAATGCCGGCGAAGCCGCTGCATGGCCGCGGATCGGCGAGATGGCGGCGATCGAGCATGCCCCCGGCGCGCTGGCCGAGGCCTGCATGCGCCTGTCGACGCGGCATCCGGACCTGCCGTCGGCGGTCGGCCACGCGGTGCTGATCCGCGGCATCGCGCGCGCCCGCGCCGGCGGACTGGATGCAGCCAGCTATCGTTCCTGGTATGCCAGCCTGATCGATTTCTCGTTGCGCTTGTCGGGACTGGGTTGGCGCAATGCGTTGTGCGAAACCACGTTCGTGCTGCGCAATGACGAAGGCTGCGCCGTGCATGGCGACATGGATCGGCTGTCGGTGCGCTGGCCCGGCTGGCATGCGCGGCTGGCGCACTTCCTGATGGAGGATCCGCTGCATGGCCTGCGTGCGCAGCTGGGCGCCGAACTCGCGCAACGCGCTGCCGGATCTGCGCAGCGCGACTTGTTTGGCGACCCCACGGAACCGACATGAACGAGAACGCGATCGCCGCGATCGTAGTCTCGCATCGCAGCGCGGCGACGCTCGACGAATGCCTGACGCGGCTTCGCGTCGCCACCGAGGTCGCCGAGATCCGGGTGGTCGACAACGCCTCCGACGACGGCTCGCTGGACATTGCGCAGCGCCACGCCCTGGCCGATCCACGCCTGCGTTTTATCGCCAATCCGGACAATCCCGGCTTCGCCGTGGCCTGCAACCAGGGCGCTGCCGACTGCAAGGCGCCATGGCTGTCCTTCGTCAACCCGGATTGCCTGGTCGAGGTTGATTCGCTGGCGCGCATGCGCGTGCATGCAGAGGGTTTCAGCGCTGCGCTGGTCGGCGCCGATTTGGTCGACGACGACGGCGTGCGCGATGTTGCGTCGCGTCGGCGCGATCCGGACTTTGCGGCAATGCTGCGCAACCCGTCGCGGGCAGCGCTCGGGGTCGGGGTCGATCCCGAAGCCACCCTGCAACCCGTGGATGCGGTGTCAGGCGCTTTGATGCTGTTGCCGCGCAGCTTGTTCGTGCAGATCGGCGGGTTTGACGCAGCGTACCGCTTGCACGTCGAGGACTTGGACCTGTGCCGGCGCGCGCGCGCAAAAGGCGCATGTGTCGCCGTGGCCAACGATGTGCGGGTAGTGCATGTGCGCGGCGTGTCGTCGCGCAGCCGCCCGCTGTTCGTCGAGTGGCACAAGCACCGCGGGTTCTGGCGCTACTACCGCAGGTTCGAAGGCCCGCGACGCGGCGTGCTGGTGTCGGCCCTCGTGTTTGCAGCAATCTGGTGCCGGTTTCCGATGGCAGCGCTGGGCGCTTTGCGAGGACGGTCCCGCCGCTGATGCCGTGGCGGCGCCTATCGGCTGTCAACCGAATCCGCGGGCAGGCGTTGGCAGTTGATCCAAACCGTTCGCAATGCGAACGTGCAAGGCAGATTGTACCGTAGCCAGGGCTGGGGAGCTCCAATCATGTCGATCAAACGTCAACCGGCCGAACACCATCTGGCACCCGTTTGGCGCTTGCGCTGGGCTGGCGGTCTGCTGTGCGCGTGCAGCGTTTTGCTGGCAGCCTGCGGCGGTGGCGGGAGTAGAGCCCCCAACGCCCCGCCCATCGCGCCGCGCCCGCCGCCGCCTACTGTAGCCGCGATCAGCGAAGTCGAAGCCGCGCGCTTCCTCGCGCAGGCCAGCTTCGGCCCGACCCGCGCCGAGATTGCCCGCGTGCAATCGCTCGGTTATGCGCAATGGCTGGACCAGCAGCTGGACCCGACGGCCACTCCGATGACCCTGGTGCTGCCGCACATCCAGCAGATCCAGGCCAACGGACTGGCAGCAACGGATCTGACCCAGTCCCATCGGCGCAACGCCTGGTTGTGGCAGGCAGCCACCGGTCCGGACCAGCTCCGCATGCGCATGGCGTTCGCGCTCAGCGAGATCTTCGTGGTTTCCGATTTCGAGAGCGGCCAGGCGCAGATTCCGCGGATTGCCGACTATCAGGACACCCTGTCGCGCAATGCATTTGGCAGTTATCGCAGCCTGCTCAAGGCGGTCACCCTGCACCCGGCGATGGGCGTGTACCTGAGCCATGCCGGCAACCGCAAAGCCACTGCGGACGGCAAAATCGTGCCGGACGAAAATTACGCACGCGAGGCGATGCAGCTGTTCAGCATCGGCCTGCAGGAACGCAGCCCGGATTTCTCTCCGGTGCTGGACGGTGCAGGCCAGCCTGTTCCCACGTACGACTCTGCCGTGGTTGCCGCGATGGCGCGGGTCTTCACTGGCTGGACCTACGCCGGTCTGTCGGACGCGAATTACGCGCGCGTGGATGCACGCTCGTTTGCGCCGATGGAATGCCATCCCGCGTTCCACGACGACAAGCCGAAGGCAATCTTCCGCGGCATCGTGATCAGCAACGGCAGTGACTGCGTTGCGGACCTTGAGCGCGCGCTGGATGCGCTCAGCACCCATCCCAGCACCGCGCCCTTCATCAGCCGCCAGTTGATCCAGCGTTTCGTCACCAGCAATCCAAGTCCGGACTACATCCGTCGCGTGGCCCAGGCCTGGAGCGGCAGTGGGGGCAACCTGGGCACGGTGCTGCGCGCGATCCTGCTCGACGGCGAAGCGCGCAACCTGCCCGCTGCCAGCGACGCCACCTTCGGCAAACCGCGCGAGCCGTTGCTGCGCATCGCCCACGCCTGGCGGGCTTACCAGGCGCGGTATGTGCCGCCCGCCGATGGCAGCCTGCGCTTCCGCGCAGGCAACACCGCAGACCTCACCCTGACGATTTCCCAGGATTCCCTGCGCGCGCCATCGGTGTTCAATTTCTTCGAGCCCGACTACCGCATTCCCACGACCAGTGGCACCGCGGGTGCGTTCGCGCCGGAACTGCAGATCATCAACGAATCCACCTTCACCACCGGGCACAACCAGAGCGATGCGCTGGTGTGGAACTACGCCAGCACCGCAGCCCCGACCGCGACCACCAACGCGCCGGTGCTGGACATCACCCGGCTGGTGCAGCTTGCCGACGCCGGCGACCACGCCGGCATGGTCCAGGACGTGAACCTGCTGCTGCATGCGGGCGGTTTGTCCACCGCCAGCGCGGGCAGCATGACCCGCATGCTGGACGCGCTGCGCAGTGACGGCCGCACATCCTCCGAACGCGCCCGCTCGCTGCTGCTGATTGCGCTGATGTCTCCCGACTACGCGATCCAGCGTTGACCCGACCCACCGGCCTCAGCTGCGCCCTGCAAGGATCCAAGCCATGACCCATTCCACCCGCCATGATCGCCGCCGCTTCCTGCACGGGCTCGGTGCCCTTGTTGCAGGCGGGGCGGCCAGCGCGATGTTCCCGCAGATGGAATTGATGGGCCGCGCGCTGGCCGCTACACCCACCAAGGGTGAGTACCGCGCGCTGGTCTGCATCTTCCTGTACGGGGGCAACGACTCCTACAACATGCTGGTCCCGCATGCGCAGGCCGAATACGACATCTACCAGCGCAGCCGGGGCGGCATCTACGACGCCACCGGCAATCCGTTCGGGCTTGGCATCGCGCGCGACAGTTTGGCCACGGTCGTCGATACCGGCGGCAAGACCTGGGGCCTGCATCCGGCGTTCGCGGCCGCCAAGCCGTTGTTCGATGCAGGCGAACTCGCCTTCCTCGCCAATGTCGGCAGCCTGGTGGAACCGGTACGCAAGCCCGAGGTCGGATTCCCCGGCGGCAAAGCGTTGCCGCCCTACCTGTATTCGCACAACGACCAGCAGCGCCAGTGGATGCGCGGGCATTCCACCGGCACCCGCAGCGCGAATGGATGGGGTGGGCTTGCGGGCGACCGCATCGCATCGCTCAACAGCGGCTTGACGGCCTTGCCGCCGACTATCTCGATCTTCGGCAACAACCTGTACCAGAGCGGCGCCTCGGTGCTGCCGTATGCCATCTCCAGCAGCGGCCCCAGCGAGCTTGCGCGCATGTCCGCCGGCGGCAGTCGCGCCGACGCGATCCGGCTGGAGGCGCTGAACGAGTTGCTGCAAGCCGGCCAGTCCCAGGTCATGCAGGGCCGCTATGCCGGCATCGGCAAGACGTCGCTCGCAGTCAATGGCGCGTTGCGCACGGCGCTGGACCCGGCCAATGGCGGCGATATCGCCACCGCGTTTCCGGCGACCCAACTCGCCGCGCAACTGCGCATGATCGCCCGCATGATCAAGGTCAGCCGCGGTCCGGCGATCGGCCACCAGCGGCAAATTTTCTACGCCGGCCTGGGCGGTTTCGATACCCACGACAACCAGATGGAGCCGACCCGCCACGCCGCGCTGTTGTCGCAACTGGCGGGTGCGCTGGTGGCGTTCCGCGCGGGCCTGCAGGAAATCGGCATGCTCAACCAGGTATCAACCTTCAGCATGAGCGATTTCGGGCGCACCTTGAACAGCAACGGCAACGGCACCGACCACGGCTGGGGTGGCGTGCAACTGGTGATGGGCGGTTCTGCGGCGAACGGTGGATCGTTGCAGGGGCGCCGCGTGTGGGGCGACTACCCGCTGCTCGAGCTGGATGGCGAGCAGGCCATGGGCCGCGGCCGCATGATCCCGACCACCTCCATCCAGCAATACGGCGCCACCATGGCCAACTGGCTGGGCGTGCCGGCGGGCGACATGCCCACCATCTTCCCGGGGCTCGGTAATTTCGCCACGCCACGGCTCGGGCTGCTTGGCTGAGCAGGCTCAGCGATAGCGGTTGATCTCGTCGCGCAAGCGGCGCGCGGCGTCGGCCGCGGCCTCTGCGTAGTCCGCACCTTGCGAGGCATACAGGATGCCGCGCGAGGAATTGATCATCAGTCCCGTGCCATTCGCAGTCTTGCCGTTGCGCACGGTGGCTTCCACGTCGCCACCTTGGGCACCGATGCCGGGAATCAACAACGGCATGTCGCCGACGATGCCGCGGATCACTCTCAGTTCTTCCGGAAAGGTCGCGCCGACCACCAGCGCGCAATTGCCATCGGTGTTCCAGTCATTTGCGATGGTGCGCGCGATGCGCTGGTAGAGCGGCTCGCTGCCGCCCGTGCCATCGGCCACCGCGAGTTCCTGGAAATCGCGCGCGCCCGGGTTCGAGGTGTGGCACAGGAACACGCAGCCGCGGTCGTTGCGCTGCAGGAAAGGTGCGGCGGAATCAAGGCCCATGTACGGGTTGAGCGTGACGGCGTCGGCACCGAAGCGGTCGAAGGCTTCGGTTGCGTAGTGCTCGGCGGTGCTGCCGATGTCGCCGCGCTTGGCGTCGAGGATCACGGGCACATGCGGCGCGACGCGCTTGATGTGTGCCATCAGCCTCTCGAGCTGGTCTTCGGCACGGTTGGCAGCGAAGTAGGCGATCTGCGGCTTGAAGGCGCAAACCACATCTTTGGTCGCGTCGACGATGGCCGAGCAGAAGTCGTAGATGCGGCCGGCGTCGCCTTTCCACTTGTCGGGGAACTTGGCGGGCTCGGGGTCTAGGCCCACGCACAGCAGCGAGTCGTTGGCGCGTTGGGCGGCGGCGAGTTGGTCGGTGAATTTCATGTTCAGCCGATGCGTTTCGCGAGCTCGGCCCCGAGGCCGGTGTAGCTGCCCGGTGTCATCGCCAGCAGCCGAGTCTTCTCGGCCGCCGGAATCTCCAGCGTCTCGATGAAGGCCTGAATCGCCTCGCGCGTGATCGTCTTGCCGCGGGTCAGCTCTTTCAGGCGCTCATAGGGGTTGGCCAGCTTGTAGCGACGCATCACCGTCTGGATGGGTTCCGCCAACACCTCCCAGGCATCGTCCAGATCGGCGGCCAGCGCAGCGCGGTTCACCTCCAGCTTGCCGAGGCCGCGCAGCAGGCTGTCGTAGCCCAGCAGCGCGTAGCCGAGTGCCACGCCCATGTTGCGCAGCACGGTGCTGTCGGTCAGGTCGCGCTGGAAGCGGCTGATGGGCAGCTTCTGGCTCAAGTGGGTGAGCAACGCATTGGCGAGGCCGAAGTTGCCTTCGGCGTTTTCGAAGTCGATGGGGTTGACCTTGTGCGGCATGGTGCTGGAGCCGATCTCGCCGGCTTTCGTGCGCTGCTTGAAGTAGCCCAGGCTGATGTAGCCCCACACGTCGCGCGACCAGTCGATGAGGATGGTGTTGGTGCGCGTGATCGCATCAAACAGCTCGGCCATGTAGTCGTGCGGCTCGATCTGGATGGTGTACGGGTTGAAGCTCAGGCCCAGCTGCCCCTCGATGACCTTGCGGCTGAAGGCCTCCCAATCGAAATCGGGGTAGGCCGAGAGGTGGGCGTTGTAGTTGCCCACCGCGCCGTTCATCTTGGCCAGCAGCTTCACGTCGGCAATGCGCAGGCGCGCAGTCTGCAAACGTGCCACCACATTGGCCACTTCCTTGCCGACCGTGGTGGGGCTCGCCGTCTGGCCGTGGGTGCGCGCCAGCATGGGCACGTCGGCCAGGTTTTTCGCCAGCGCTGACAGCACGGTGATGATCTTGTCGATGGTGGGCAGCAGCACGTCTTGCCGTGCGGCCTTGAGCATCAGGCCGTGGCTGGTGTTGTTGATGTCTTCGCTGGTGCAGGCGAAGTGCACGAACTCGCTGGCGGCCTTGAGCTCGGGCGTGTTTTCGAAGCGGCTCTTGAGCCAGTACTCCACGGCCTTCACGTCGTGGTTGGTGGTCTTCTCGATGTCTTTGATGGCTTGTGCATCGGCTTCGGAAAAGCGCGACACCAGCCCGCGCAGCAGCCCGCGCGACGCGCCGGTGAGGGGTTTGAACTCGGCAAAGCCCGCATCTGACAGCGCGATGAGCCACTCGACCTCCACCTGCACGCGCCGGTGCATCAAGCCGAACTCTGACAGCAGCGCGCGCAGCGGCGCCACCTTGGGGGCATAACGGCCGTCGAGCGGGGAAAGGGCGGTGAGGGCAGACAGGTTCATGGGGTGAGGCGCATCGGGCTGATGCAGGGGAATGAGAGCCAGCCGCGATTTTAGTGGGCGGGTTCCGGCGCTACACCCAAGACCGTTACACCAGCGGCGTCCATCGGGCGCCAACCTCGACTCGGGCGTGAAATATATTGCCCGGGTGATATTGACTAAGAATTTAACCCGGGTCAAAATACGCCCCATGACGACAGCCGCCCTCTATTCCGCCTTCAACGGCAGCACCCACCTGGCCAGCGGAAGCTTGGTTGACGTGGCCCTTGCGCTCAAGCGGGCAGCGGGCACAGGCGGCCGCCCGCTGATCTTCAACAACCGCAACGGCCAGGTCGTCGACCTGCACCTTGAAACCACGGAAGACGACTTGCGCCAGCGCGCCTTGGCGCGCTCCGCGCCCGCTGCCGGCGCCGAAGTGCCCGCCACCGAGGCACGCGGCCGCGGCCGCCCCAAGCTCGGTGTGGTGGCACGCGAGGTGACGCTGCTGCCGCGCCATTGGGAGTGGCTGGCCGGTGAGGCCGGCGGTGCTTCGGTGGCCTTGCGCAAACTGATCGAAGCCGCGCGCCGCAGCCCCGAAGGGCTCAAGCGGCGTGTGCATGAGCGCGCCTACGAGTTCATGCGCGTGATGGCCGGCCACGAGCCCGGTTTCGAAGAGGCCACCCGTGCCTTGTTCGCCGACGACCGCGCCCGCCTGGTCGAACTCATGGCCCAGTGGCCGCTCGATGTGCGCACCCACGCGCTTCGCCTGACCTCCAACGAAGGCGGTGTCACTTCCCCCGAGTGACGGCCACGTAGTCGCTCAAATCACGCCCATCGCTTAATTCGTTAGCGCTGCGTTTCCCGCAGCGTTAAGCCACCGCTTTGCCCAAAGGAAACTGCCATGTCTGCCCTCGCACCCCCTCAAACCGCCAGCGCCGCCAGCCCACCGCCGCTGTGGAAGCCGTACACCGCCATTCTGGTTCCCATGCTGCTGACCAACATCTTGCAAGGGGTCTCGGGCACGCTTGATGGCATCTATCTCGGCCAGATGATGGGTGTAGACGCGCTCGCCGCTGTCTCGGCCTTCTTTCCCTTGTTCTTTGTGTTCCTCACCATCGCCATCGCGCTCAGCTCGGGTGCCACCGTGTTGGTGGGCCAGGCCTGGGGTGCCGGCAATCTGGTGGCGGTACGTGCCGTTGCGGGTACCGCTTTGGTGATCGCGCTCGGTGTGGGGGCGGTGGTGAGCCTGCTCGGGGGCTGGTGGGCGCCTGAGTTGATGCGGGCGCTGGGCACGCCGCTCAACGTCTTGGCCGAGGCCAGCGCCTATGCACGCCTGATGCTGTTGGGCATGCCGCTCTTTTTCATGCTGTGGTTGTTGACCTCGCTCAGCCGCGGAGTGGGCGATGCGATCTCGCCCTTGTGGACGCTGTTGATCGTGACGGCGGTCGCCATGCTGTGCACGCCGATGTTCATACGCGGCAGCGCCGGCCTGCCGCAACTGGGCGTGCGCAGTGCGGCCGTGTCTACCTTGTTGGCCTTCGCGCTGGCGATGGCCTGGACGCTCTGGTACTGGCGGCGCAAAGACCACCCGCTGGCGCCGACGCCGACCCTGCTGCGAGCGGTCCGCTTCGACCCGACGATCGCACGCAAGCTGCTGCGCCTGGGCCTTCCCACTGGCTTGCAGCTGCTCACGATGGCGTTGGCCGAGTTGGTGCTGCTCGGTTTGGTGAACCGCCACGGCTCCAACGCCACGGCCGCTTACGGTGCGGTCACGCAGTTGATGAGCTGGTTGCAGTTCCCGGCGATGTCGATGGGCATTGCGGCCACCGTGCTGGCGTCGCATGCCATCGGTGCAGGGCGCGCCGGGTCGCTGGGCAACATCGTGCGCACAGGCCTGTGGCTCAACCTGCTGTTCACCGGCGCGTTCGTGGCCGTCGCCTATGCCATGGCGCGCACGGTGCTGGGCTGGTTTCTGGTTGACGCCCAGGTGATCGCCCTCGCGCTGCACCTGCTGCACCTGGTGGCCTGGACCATGCTCTTGCGGGGTGCGGCCATGGTGCTGGTGGGCGTGATGCGGGCCAGCGGTGTGGTGTGGGCACCGACGGCGCTGGGCATGCTCGGCATCGTCTGCATCGAGCTGCCCGCGGCGTGGTGGCTCAACGCGCGCATGGGCATGGTGGGCATTTGGTGGGCCTATGTGCTCACTTTCGTGGCGATGCTGCTGTTGCACACGGGCTTCTACCGGCTGGTGTGGCGCAAGAGGCCGGTGGAAAGGCTGATTTGACGGATCAAGAGACGCGGCGTGTCGCGCACCGCCTGCTCTGCGTACCCGGTGAGCACCTGGATCGGGAAGGCGTGCGAACAGAAACCTGAAATGCTGCCAATTCCTTGCATTGACCACTCAAGCTCTCGCCAAGAATGCCGATAAGCCAGGTTCAAAACCTTGGGCCGCCCAGCTTGGCGCCCGAAAGTCAATCGCCTTTACACAGGAGAAACGCAATGCAGATCACGTCACTTTTCAACGGCTTTGTGCGCGCAGCGCTGGTGAGCCTCGCCATGGTGAGTTCGGCCTACGCCGAGCAAGGCACATCCGCCGAGGCCGAGGCCATGGTGAAAAAGGCGGTGGCCTTCATCAAGGCCAACGGCCCTGAAAAGGCCTACGACGAGTTCACAAATGGCAAGTCTTTCAAAGACCGCGACCTGTACATCATCGTCTACGACCTGAATGGCAAGAACCTCGCCCAAGGCGCCAACCCCAAGCTGGTGGGCAAGGACCTGATTGGCCTGAAAGACCCGGACGGCAAACCGCTGATCAAGATGTTCGTAGACCTGGCCAAGGAAAAGGGCAAAGGCTGGGTCGACGGCTACAAGTTCCTCAACCCGGTGACGCAAAAGATCGAAGGCAAGGCCATGTACCTCGAGCGTGTCGGTGACACGCTGGTCGGTTGCGGAATTTACAAAGGCTGAGCCTGGCGCGCGCGTACGGCGTGAACCGGCGCGCCCCTTGCTCCTGCAGGCATAGCCTTCACTCGAATCGAAGCCATCAGCATGAATCTGCGTGACCTCAACATTGGAACCCGGCTCGGCTTGGGTTTTTGCGTGATCTTGCTGTCTGCGAGTGCCCTTCTGGCGGGCTCCATGCTGAGCAATGCCGCCAGCCGCAGCGCATTGCAACAAACGCTGCAGACCGCGGCCACGCAAGAAGATCACGCCGTTGCCATGCGCCACGCGCTGCTCAGCAGTGCCGTTGCCGTGCGCAACATGGGCCTGCAGAGCAAGATGGAGGCCGTGCAAAAAGACGAGGCGGAAGCGAAGAAGGAGCGCGCCAACTACCTGGCCACGCGCACCAAGCTGGAAGCCAATCAACTCAGCGATGCAGAGCGCGCGGTATTCCAAAGCCTGGCCGAGATAGACCGGCAGATGGATGCGCACTTCAAGGAAGCGGTGGATCTGGCCGCCCAGTTCAATACCGAGCAAGCAGCCAGCGTCATCACGAGCAAGATCGATCCCTTGCTGATTCGCGCCAACACCGAGTTGGCCAAATTCATTGGCATTCAAAAGCAACACACTGCTGACGCGACGGCGCAAGCCAATGCCCGCAGCCGCGTCACCGACTGGACCATTGCGACCGCGGGTGCCGTGGTGCTGGCGCTGGCCGCACTGATGGCCTGGCGGCTTACCTTGAGCATCACCGGCCCGTTGCACACGGCGATGAACGCCGCGGCTCTCGTGGCCAAAGGCAACCTCACATCCGAGATCACGGTCAGCGGCCGCGACGAAGCCGCGCACCTGCTGTCGGCGCTGAGAGAAATGCGCGACAGCCTCGCCCGCATGGTGAGTGAGGTGCGCTCGGGCGCAGAGGCCATCAACGGCGCATCGACTGAAATTGCCACCGGCAATTCC
Organism: Rhizobacter sp.; assembly: GCF_046595475.1. Lineage (GTDB taxonomy): Bacteria > Pseudomonadota > Gammaproteobacteria > Burkholderiales > Burkholderiaceae_C > Rhizobacter. The sequence goes on along the minus strand of NZ_JBKJOQ010000039.1, from coordinate 96,033 downwards.
GATTTGTCGTCACGCACCGAATCACAGGCCAGCGCGCTGCAGCAAACTGCGTCGAGCGTGAGCCAATTGACTGTCACCGTGAAGCAAAACGCGCAAAACGCCGTGCACGCGCAGGGCCTGTCGCAAGGCGCCGCGCAGCAAGCCGACGAGGGCCTTGCGGTGGTGAGCAAGGTGGTGGGCACCATGAGCGAAATCAACGAAAACTCGCGCAAGATCGCCGACATCATCGCGGTGATCAACAGCATCGCGTTCCAGACCAACATCCTGGCGCTGAATGCGGCTGTTGAAGCCGCGCGCGCCGGCGAGCATGGCCGTGGCTTTGCGGTGGTGGCCGCAGAAGTGCGCACCCTGTCGCAGCGCACCACCCAGGCCGCCAAGGAAATCGAAACCCTGATCCGCTCCGCCGTGAGCTGCACGCAGACGGGGTCAAGCTTGGTTGACCAAGCCGGGCGCACCATGAGCGAGGTGACGAAGTCGGTGCGCAAGGTGGCCGACATCATCAGCGAGATCAGCGCCGCGAGCCGAGAACAGACCACCGGCATCGAAGATGTGAATAACGCCATCTCTGAAATCGACCGAACCACGCAGCAAAACGCGGCGCTGGTAGAACAGGCAGCCGCCGCGGCCGAGTCGATGCGCGATCAAACGCACCGATTGACCACGCTCGTCAGCGCCTTCGAAGTGTGAAATGTGGCCGCCGCCAGGCGGCTGCAACTCAAAAGAACGCCACGCTGGCATCGCCCGCGTGGCGTTTTGCTTTGATGTTCATGCCCAAGCGCGCCTGGGGCGCCAGCGCATCCCGCGGGCCGCGCGGCGGGGCGTGCGATCACAGGCGCGCAGGGCTGTTGATTCGGCTGAGTCCCTTGACCCGACCGGGGCTTTGACGATTTCCAGTCTCTTCGACTCAGTGCGGGTGGGCGCAAACAGCCTGCTGTGCCCTCTCATCTAGACCACTTGATAGGCGTTCATAGGTAGCGAATTGGCAGCTGTGCGTCACGCAATCGTCACGAGCGCTGTCCAGAATGCGTCGAATGAGGAAAGCAAGGAGTGCAGATGAGCGAACTGGCGATTGAGGTCTTGCGCCTGCGCAAGAGCTTCGGCGGGCAGCCGGCGCTGCGCGACGTGTCGCTGCAGGTCAAGCGCGGCGAGATGGTGGCTTTGCTCGGTGCTTCGGGCTCAGGCAAGTCGACGCTGCTGCGCCACCTGAGTGGCCTGCACCGCGCCGACAGCGGCAGCGAATCGCATGTGAAGGTGCTGGGCCAGACCTTGCAGCAAGGCGGCCGGCTGGCGCGCAATGCGCGTGCCCTGCGCTCGCAGGTGTCGTCGATCTTCCAGCAGTTCAACCTGGTCGACCGCTTGCCGGTGATGACCAATGTGCTGGCCGGCGCGCTGCACCGCCTGCCGCTGTGGCGTGGCCTGTTCGGCCGCTTTCCACAAGACGAGCTGCAGCGCGCGTTCGATGCACTGCAACGTGTGGGCATCGAGCGTTGTGCGTGGCAACGCGCGTCCACCTTGTCGGGTGGGCAGCAGCAACGCGCCGCCATTTCGCGCGCCCTGGTGCAAGGCGCGCAGGTCATCCTGGCTGACGAGCCCATCGCCTCGCTAGACCCCGAATCCAGCCGACGCGTGATGGAGCTGTTGGCCGAGGTGAACCGCGAGTTCGGCGTGACGGTGATCGTCTCGCTGCACCAGGTGGACTACGCCTTCGCTTTCTGCCCGCGAACCGTGGCGTTGCGTGCCGGCGAGATCGTGCACGACGGCCCCACCCACGCGCTCAACGAAGCGCGCCTGAGCGAACTCTATGGCGGGCAAACCGGCGAATTGCAACTTGGGCAACACCGCCCACCGGCTTCCCCGCCGCCGCTCCTGCAAGCGGCCTGACCCCACAACCCCGTTCACTACAAGGAGTTCCCTCCATGCAACCCAACACCCGACGCGCCGCCCTGGCCATCCTCGCGGCCACCACCTCGCTGTGGTTCAGCACGGCGCGTGCCGAAACCACCGAAATCAACTTCGCGATGATCTCCACCGAGTCGTCAGGTGGCCTGTCGGCGGCGTGGCAGCCTTTGATCGACGACATGCAGAAGTCCACCGGCCTCAAGATCAAGGCCTTCTTCGCCCCCGACTACGCGGGCGTGATCGAAGCGATGCGCTTCAACAAGGTGCAGATTGGCTGGTTCGGCAACAAGTCGGCCATCGAGGCGGTGGACCGCTCGCAGGGCGAGGTGTTCGCCAAGGTCGTGGGGGTCGATGGCAACGAGGGCTACTACTCGCTGCTCGTGGTCAACAAAGACAGCCCGCTCAAGTCGCTCGACGACGTGGTCAAGAACCGCGCCAACCTGACCCTCGGGTTTGGTGACCCCAACTCCACCAGCGGCACGGTGATTCCGGGTTACTACGCGTTCAGCCAAAACCATGTCGACCCGTTGCGCGACTTCAAGCGCACGGTGCGCAGCAACCACGAGACCAACATGCTTGCGGTAGTGAACAAGCAGGTCGACGTGGCGACCAACAACACCGAGAACTGGGAGCGCTTTGAGCAGACCCACCCGGAGCAGGTCAAGCAGGTGCGCGAGATCTGGCGCTCGGTGCAGATCCCGAGCGACCCGCTCGTTTGGCGCAAAGACCTCGACGATGCGACCAAGACCAAGCTGCGCAGCTTCATCCTCGGCTATGGCAAAACGCCGCGCGAGGCCGAGATCTTGAAAAAGCTCGGCTACAGCGGGTTCCGCCCTTCGTCTGACCGCCAGCTGGTGACGATTCGCCAGATCGAGTTGGCCAAGAAGCGCAGCAGCGCCGAACAAGACGCCAAGCTCAGCGTTGAAGAGAAGGCCAAGCGTCTGGCCGAGATCGATGAGCGCCTGGCCGAGCTGGGCCGCCAAGTCGCTGCCAAGTGAGCGCCATGACGCCCCAGCCGCCACGCGCGTCGGTCGCCAGCATGGTGGGCTGGGGCGTGCTGCTCGTGCTGCTCGCGGCGTCATGGAAGGGCGCCGAAATGCGCCCGCTCGACCTGTTCCGCGACGCCGGCAACATGGCCGAGTACGGCGGGGGCTTCTTCCCCCCCGATTTTTCAGATTGGCGGCGCTACCTCGAAGAGATGGTGGTCACGCTGCAGATTGCGCTTTGGGGCACGGTCTTGGCCGTGGTGTGCGCCGTGCCGCTGGCCTTGCTGGCCTCCGCCAACATCACGCCCTGGTGGGTCAACCAGCCGGTGCGCCGCCTGCTCGATGCGTTTCGCGCCATCAACGAGATGGTGTTTGCGCTTCTGTTCGTGGTGGCCGTAGGTTTGGGCCCCTTCGCGGGTGTGCTGGCGCTTTGGGTGCACACCACCGGCATTTTGGGCAAGCTGTTTTCTGAAGCCGTCGAAGCCATCGACCCGCAGCCGGTGGAAGGCATTCGTGCCACGGGGGCGCACCCCTTGCTCGAAATTGTCTACGGCGTGATTCCGCAGGTGATCCCGCTGTGGATCTCGTTTGCGCTGTACCGCTTCGAGTCCAACGTGCGCTCCGCTTCGGTGGTGGGCATGGTGGGCGCCGGTGGCATAGGCATGGTGCTGTGGGACATCATGCGCAGCTTTCAGTATGCGCAAACAGCCGCCGTGCTGGCGATGCTGGCCGTTTCGGTGACGCTGATCGACATGGCATCGGCGCGCTTCAGAAAGCAGCTGATCTGAGCGCCTGGCACATGCCGGGCGTGCCCCAGCTCAGCCTACTGAGTGTCACCATGAATCTGATCGACCGCATCGAAACACTGTTTGCCGAGCACGGTGGCCGCGCTTACGACGACGCGCGCAAGGAATCGGTGACGGCCTTGCAGCACGCCCTGCAATGCGCGCAGCTGGCCGAGTGGGCGCGCGCCCCCGACGCTCTCGTGGCGGCCTCGTTGCTGCACGACATCGGCCACTTCGTGGCCCACACCGAAGCCCACACCGACGACCGCCATGAGCTGCGCGCCCTGCCCGAGCTGGCGGCGCACTTTGGCGCCGAGGTGCTGGAGCCGATCCGCCTGCACGTGGCAGCCAAGCGCTACCTTGTGGCCACCGACCGCCACTATCTGGCCGGTCTGTCACCCGCCTCGGTGCACTCACTCGCCTTGCAGGGGGGGCCGATGACAGCCGCTGAGGCCGAAGAATTTGCAACCCTGCCGCACGCCATGGATGCTGTGCAGCTGCGCCGCTGGGACGACCTGGCCAAGGTGCCAGGCGAGGTCACACCGCCCTTGGGCTATTACCTGGCCCTGCTTGATGGCGTGCAACGCAATGGCACGCAGGGTGTCTTGAGCGAGATCGACCCGCCGACCGTGGGCTGATGCACTGCGGCGGCGCCTTCAGCGCGGCTTGCGTTTGGCGGCCGTGGCGGCCAAGCCGGCGGCCGTGGCCTCCGGCCGTGTGGTTTCGCCCGGTGCCAGCGTGAACAGCTTGGCCGCACGGCCCTTGAGTTCGAGCAGCTCGTTGGGCGTGACCGAATAGGCGCCGGTGGCCAGGTTGACCTGGATGCCGAACTCCACTTCCTTCTTGCCGTTGGACAGCGCACCCGAGGTGAACTCGTAGTCTTCGTGCTCGGCCGGCAGGCCCAGCGTTGACGTGTCGTAGTCCTCGTACTCCACGCTGCGGATCTCGCCGCTGGCCAAGTCCAGCATGCCGGTCGACCTGATGACCGCGTCGCTCAACTCGTCGGTGATGGTGATGGGCAGTTTGAGGTCCAAGGTGGGGCTCGGTTGGTGGGCTGGGGTGGGGATTCTAGGTGCGGCCGAAATGGCCGCGCCCGCCACTGGCCTAACGCCGCCAGCGATCAGCTGCCGAACACGCGCATCGCCCGCGCGAGGGAAGAAGTGTGGTCTGAAGCCGCGGTGCCACCCGCCGCCGCCGGCACACGGGCCAGCGCGTCCACAGAGCGCCCGGATGTTTCGCGGGGTGTCTGATTGCACGGTCGTGCAAAATATAGCGGTGGCTGCGCGGCCGCCGCCATACGGACTATCCCCAGGGCCTGTTGACGCCCCGCTTGCCTCAGGCCACGCGCCGCCCGCGCACCCAGGTTTCGCGCACCACGGGGTGCTCGCCGAGCAGCTTCACGCGCAGCAGGTCGCCGCGCAGGCCGGCGGCCACCTCGCCGCGGTCGGCCAGGCCAATGGCGCGCGCTGGGTTGCGGCTGACCACACACACCGCCTCGGGCAGCGAGTAGCCGCCGTCTTGCACCAGCCGCCAGGCCGACTGCAGCAGGCTGCTCGGCACGTAGTCGGACGAGAGCGCGTCCAGCACGCCTTCGCGGGCGAGTTCCATCGCCGAGACGTTGCCCGAATGCGAGCCGCCGCGAATCACGTTGGGCGCGCCTGCCACAGTGGAAAGCCCCAGCGCCTTGGCGCGGCGCGCAGCCGCCAGCGTGGTGGGGAACTCGCTCATGCCGGCGCCCAGCGCATGGGCTTCGTCCACATGGGCGACCGTGGTGTCGTCGTGCGTGGCCAGGGCCACGGCATGCGTGCGCGCGAAGTCGGTGAACCAAGTGCGGTTGGGCTGTGCGTACTCGGCCTGACGCAGCGGCGCAATGCACACCTCTTCATTGAACTGCGCGTCGCTCCAGCCCTTTTTGCCGGTGTAGTAGGTGCGGGCGTGCTCGATGTCGCTCCACTGGCGCTGGCCGGGCGTGTGGTCCATCAGCGAGATCAGGCGCAGCCGCGGGTGGTGGGCGAAGGGCTCGAACAGCTCGCGCGCATTCGGTGCCGGCAGCTCGCAACGCACGTGAATCAAGTGGTCGGCGCGCAGCAGCCCGGCGTTGTCGAGTGCGTCCAGCACGGCGAGCAGCTGGCTCTGGTCGCGCGAGCGAAAGCCATCGCCGTAAGGGTCGCCCACGCCGATGGCGTCGAGCACGGTGGTGATGCCAGCGCTGCTCACCTCGGCGTCGTGCGCTTGGAGGGCACCCTGCATCGGGAAGTTGACCTTGGGGCGCGGTGTGACGTGGCGCTCTAGGTTGTCGGTGTGCACTTCCACCAGGCCGGGCAGCAAGTAGTCGCCGTCCAGGTCGTGTGCATTCGCAGCCGCGGTGCTGCCGCCGCTGATGTCGACGATGACGCCATCGCGCAGCCGCACATTGCCGTGCAGCACTTCGTTGGCGAGCACGATGCGCGCGTTGCTCAGGATCAAATCGTTCATCGGGAGCCTTTCAGTTCAGCGTGACGCAGCGGCTCGCCACCGCATCGCGCACTTCTTCGTCATGGAAGATGCCCACCACCGCTGTGCCGGCATCACGCGCTTCACGTATCAACCCGATCACCCCGCGACGGTTGGCCGCGTCTAGCGAGGCGGTGGGCTCGTCAAGCAGCAGCAGGCGCGCAGGCTCGATGAAGCCGCGCGCGATGTTGACGCGCTGCTGCTCGCCACCCGAGAAGGTGGCGGGCGGCAAGCCCCAAAGGCTCGCGGGCAGGTTGAGGCGCTGAAACAGCGCGCGGGCTTCTTCGCGGGCGGTTTCTTGCAGCGCGTCGGCGTCCAGCTCAGGCCGTGCTTGCAGCCAGCGTTCGGCCACCACGTCGAGGGCCGGCACGCGCGGCACGGCGCGCAAGAATTGGCTCACGTAGGCGATGTCGCGCCGGCGCAGCGCCAGCATCTGCTGCGGGCTGGCCTGGGCGATGTCGACGCGTCCGTCTTGTGCGTCAAGCCAGATGGCGCCGGCGTCGGCGCCGTAGCTGCCGTACAGGCATTTCATCAGCGTCGACTTGCCCTGGCCTGAAGCGCCGAGCAGGGCTACGCATTCGCCCGGCGCGACGTGCAGCGAGATGTCTTTCAGCACGGGCAATTCGAGGCCGCCGCGCAGGTGCAGGGTGAAGTGCTTGGAGAGGGAGTCGACGTGGAGCATGGTGTGAGCTGCGATGATTTCAGTTCAACGTGCGTTCAGCCCGAGCGGGCTGGGTGTGTGCTGGCAGGGGCAGGGGCAGGGGCAGGCGCAGGGCCCTCACGGTGCCACCACCGACGACACCAGCAGTTGCGTGTACGCATGCTGCGGGTCGTCGAGCACACGGTCGGTCAGGCCTTGTTCGACGATGCGGCCTTCGCGCATCACCAGGGTGCGGTGCGCCAGCAGGCGAGCCACGCCGAGGTCGTGCGTCACGATCAGCGCCGAAAGGTGCATGCGTGCCACCAGCAGGCGAATCAGGTCGAGCAGCTTGGCCTGCACCGACACGTCCAGCCCCGAGGTGGGCTCGTCCATCAGCACCAGGCGCGGTCGGGTGACCAGGTTGCGTGCAATCTGCAGGCGCTGGCGCATGCCGCCCGAGTAGGCGCGGGGCGAATCGTCAATGCGCTCGGCGTCCAATTCCACGCGTGTCATCCAGTCGGTGGCGGCGCTGCGCAAACGGCCGTAGTGGCGCTCGCCCTGGCCCATCAATCGCTCGCCGATGTTGGCCCCGGCGCTCACGTTCATGCGCAGGCCATCGCTCGCGTTTTGCTGCACGAAGCCCCATTCGGTGCGCTCCAGTTGCCGCCGCTCGCGCTCGCTCAAAGCGTGCACGTCGAGCAGGCGGCCGTCGCCGGCGCGGTAGCTCACGACGCCCTGCGTCGGCGCCAGTCGGCCGGCGATGCAGTTGAGCAAGGTGCTCTTGCCCGACCCTGACTCACCGACGATGGCCACCACCTCGCCGGGGAAGACGGTGAGGCAGGCCTCGCGAACGGCGAAACTCTTGCCCTGAGGAAAGCGATGACAGAGGTCTTGGACGGACAGGAGAGGTTGGGTCATCTGGATCACCTGTTGGCCGCCATCATTGCCGCGAAAGCGGGAACCCACGATGCGCACCGATGCTGGATTCCCGCGGGCGCGGAAACGACGGAGCCACTCATTGCGGCTGCACCACAAAGCTCACGCCGTGGCGAGAAAACCCGAGGCGCTCATAGAAGGCGTGGGCCTGCTCGCGGCGCTGGTTGGACGAGAGCGTGAGCTTGTAGCACCCGGCTTCACGGGCGAGCTGCATGGCATGCTGCATCAGCGCACGGCCTATGCCCTGGCCTTGCGCTTCGGGGTGCACCGCCACGTCTTCCACGATGGCTTCAGGTGCACCGGCGTGGGCGAGCAGCGGCAGCACGAAGAAGGTGTACGTGCCCACCGCAATGCCGGCACGCCGCGCGATGAACACCTTGGCACCCGGCACGGCCAGGCGCATGTGATCCCACGCGCTGCGCGCTTGGGCTTCGTCGTGCGGCCCGCGCGTGTCCAGGCCGGCGGCGGTGTACAGCGCCAGCAAGCTCGGGATGTCGCTGCGCTCGGCAGTCACGATGGAAAGGCCATCCGTCATGCGGCCTGCTCCTGCTGCTCGCGGCACCAGTCGGTGTCGGAGCAGGTCCACAGCCGTTCGCCTTCGCCTTGCAGCACTTCATCCAGAAAGCTGGTCGTGCAACCGCACAGCGCGCACGCATGGCCTTGCGCCATCACCTGGAAGGGGTGGTCTTCAAAATCCAGGCTCTTCACGTCGGTGTAGGGCGGCACGGCATAGAGGCGCTTTTCTCTTCCGGCGCCGAAGAGCTGCAGCGCCGGCATGCGATGCATCTTCGGGTTGTCGAAGCTCGGGATCGGCGAGGGCGACATCACGTAGCGGCCATTCACCTGCACCGGGTAGTCGTACGTGGTCTCCACGCGGCCCCAGTGCGCCAGGTCTTCGTAGAGCTTCACGTTGACCAGGCCATATTCCTCGCAGGCGTGCAGCTTGAGCGTCTCGGTGCGGCGCGGCTCCAGCCTGTACAGCGGCTCGGGCTGCGGCACCTGGTAGACCAGCACCTGGCCTTCGTGCAAAGGCGCTTCGGGAATGCGGTGGCGCGTTTGAATGAGCGTGGCGTCTCGCGTGCGCTCGGTGGTCGCCACGCCGGTGGTGCGCGCGAAGAACTGGCGAATGTTGACCGCGTTGGTGGTGTCGTCGCTGCCTTGGTCGATGACCTTGAGCACGTCGTGCTGACCCAGCACCGCGGCCGTGACCTGAATGCCGCCCGTGCCCCAGCCGTAGGCGAGCGGCATCTCGCGCGAGCCGAAAGGCACTTGGTGGCCGGGGATGGCCACGGCCTTGAGAATGGCGCGGCGGATCATCCGCTTGGTGCGCTCGTCCAAGTACGCGAAGTTGTAGCCGTCAATCATGGCTGCCCTTCGTTCGACGCGTACATAGGCTGATTCGCCGAGGGGATGCCGGCAGGCTCGGGAGCCGCCCGGCGCTCGGCCGGCTCTGATTTGAAGGTCTCTTCACGCAGCTTGCGTATGAGCTGCAGCTCCGACTCGAAGGTCACGTAGTGCGGCAGCTTCAAGTGCTGCACAAACCCAGAGGCCTCGATGTTGTCGCCTTGCGGCAGCACGAACTCTTGCTGCTGCACCGGTGCCGTCACGTCTTCGTCGAACTCGTCCGCGCGAAGCGCCCTGTCCACCAGCGACATCGCCATGGCCTTGCGCTCGCCGTGGCCGTACACCAGGCCGTAGCCGCGTGTGAACTGCGGCGGCACGCTGGCGCTGCCGGCGAACTGGTTGATCATTTGGCACTCGGTCACGTCGATCTCGCCCACCTCGATCGCAAAACCCAGCTCGTCGGGCACGATCTCCACGCCCACGGCGCCGAAGCGTATGTCGCCCGCAAAGGGGTGGGTGTGGGCATAGCCGCGCTGCGTGGCGTAGCCCATGCCGAGCACCCAGCCTTCGTCGGCGCGGGCCAGCATCTGCAGGCGTGCGCTGCGCGGCAGCGGGTAGACGGGCGGGTCGCGGGTGATGTCGGGCGGGGCGGGGTCGCCTTCGCTCGGGAGCGACGCTTCGATCAGGCCCTCGTCGGCCAAGGTGTCGAGGGCATTGGGCATCTCTGCAAAGGAGGCCAGCCCCGATGCGGGCCTCACTTCGACAGGCTCAGTGCCAACGGAAAGAAGCGAAAAGTCGATCAGGCGCTGCGTGTAGTCGTATGTAGGCCCCAACAACTGCCCTCCCGGCAAATCTTTGAAGATCGCTGACACGCGGCGCCGGGTGCGCATGCGCGCCGTGTCCAGCGGCTCGGTGCTCGCGATGCGCGGCAAGGTGGTGCGGTAGGCGCGCAGCAGGAAGATGGCTTCCACTGCGTCGCCACGGGCCTGCTTGAGCGCCAGCGCGGCCAACTCGGGGTCGTAGAGCGAGGCTTCGGCCATCACGCGGTCGACCAGCAGGCCCAGCTGCTCGCGGATCTGCGCCACTTCAAGCTCGCGCACAGCGGGGTCGCCGCGGCGCGCAGTGGCCAGCAGTGAGCGAGAGGCCTCAATGGCGGCTTCTCCGCCCTTCACGGCGATGTACATGTCAGGCGCCTTCCAGGGTGATGAGCGTGGAGCGCGGCACGCCTATGAGTTGAGATCCGCACACCAGCAGCAGGTCAATGCCGCGGGGGAACTGCGGCTGCATCGCGATGCGCTGCTGCCAGAACTTGGGCGGCAGGCCGCACAGGCCCATGCGCTGCTCGTGCTCGATGCCGGGGCCTGTCAGGCGCAGGCCGGTGCCGCGCTCCAGCGCCAGGCTGCCGGTGTCGACGATCAGCGTACCGCCTTGTTGCGGCACCTCATCAGTGCCCAGGCGCAGGGTGTCTAGCCTGGCATCGCTCGCCCGCACAGCAACGAAATCGGCTTGTGCCGTGTCGTCTGCGCGTTGCACGCCGGTGTGGAAGCGGCAGTACATCCAGGCCGCGTCGCTCGCCAGCGGGTCGGCCAGGTGCAGTGAGGTTTCGGTGTCGAGCAGGGTCAGCAGCAGCGCGGTCAAACCACGGGACAGCGGCGCGGGCGCCTGCAGCCCATCGCTTGCGCTCAGTGTCTGCAGTCGGCCCGGGCGCGACAAGGCTTCGAGCACGCTGCGAAACACCGCTTGTGAATCGTGCGTCGCATCGGCAAAGCCGCGCGGCATGGTGGCGAGCAACTCGGCCGTCATGCGGTCGCCTCCGACTGAAGTGTGTAGAACGAGACCTTGCTCGCCGCGTGGCGCGACCGCTCGTCGGCTTGTGCGGCGGCGCGCGCCGCGCGCAGCGGTGCGATCACCTCGGCCAGCAGGCGCGCGTGCAGCGAAGGCTGCTGCAGCAAAGCGTCGAGCTGCGCCACCCAGCGCACGCGTTGTTCATCACGGCCCAGCACATGCCCCACACCGGCCGTGGCGTGCCCCGCCATTGACACACGGGCGATGCAGCGCGTGAGCGTTACCTCGCCCAGGTTGAATCGGTCACCGCGGTTGGCAATGCGCGCTCGCACCAGGGCCAGCCCGGTCTCGGGCTCGCGCAACCAGTCGAAGCTTTGGGCGGCAAGCAGGGCTTCGGCGCGCTCAGCCAGTGCTGCGCGGGGCGCATGGGCCAGCACCGCGAGCCAGGCCTGGCGATCGGCTTCGGTGAACAGGGGCTTGGTCATGCGGATGTCATCTAGATGACTGTAGGATGAGGGCCAGTATCAGGCAAACCCGTGACAGATTCTTGACATGACCCTCACCACATCGTCCCTTCCCGCCGACGAGACCGGCCTGCTCGCGTCGCCGCGCCGCTGGGAAGCCATTGCCGCGGCGCTGCGCCATGACATCGCCGAAGGCCGCCTGCAACCCGGCGAGCGGCTGCCCAACGAGACGCTGCTGGCCTTGCGCTTCGACGTGAATCGCCACACCTTGCGCCAGGCCGTGCAGTCTTTGGCGCGCGAGGGTTTCGTGCGCGTGGCTCACGGCAGCGGCACTTACGTGCGCGAGCTGGTGCTCGACTACGCCTTGCAGCGCCGCACCCGCCTGTCGCAAAACCTGGCGGCCGTGGGCGAGACCGCACAACGCGAGCTGCTGGCGCATGAGCTGGCACACGGCGGCGAGTGGGCGCGCGAGCTGGGCATCGGGTCGCGTGGCCGCTTGCAGATGATGTACACCCGCGCCTGTGTGCGCGGCCGGCCGGTGAGCCTGTCGACAGTGGCCTATCCGCTGCCTCGCCTGGCCGGCATGGTCGAGGCGTTTGAGGCCACGCGCAGCATCACCGCTGCGCTGAGGCGGCTGGGCGTGGCCGACTACACCCGTGCGCGCAGTGTGGTGTCGTGCCGGCTGCCCACGCCGGCCGAGGCCGATGCGCTTGCGCGGCCGGCCACGCAGCCCGTGCTGGTGGTGCGCTTCGTCAACGTCGATGCGCAGGGTGCGCCGGTGGAGGCGGGGTGCACGCTCTTTGCCTCGGATGCGATCCAGCTCACGGTCGAGCCTGAAGCCACATGAGCGCGCGTTACGCTGCTTACTACACGCCAGCGCCGCGCCATGCGCTGTGGCATGCCGGCTGCGACTGGTTGCAGCGCGACCCGTCGGCCGATGAAGCGCGGCCACCCACGCGTGCCCATGTGGGCCAGCCCTGGCGATACGGCTTTCACGCCACGCTCAAGCCCCCGATGCGCCTGGCCCCGGGCCGCGATGAAGCTGGCCTGCGTGCCGCATTGGTGCACCTGGCCGCGCGCACACCGCGCTTTGCGATGCCGGTGCTGTCAGTCCAGTGGTTGGGTGCGTTTCTCGCGTTGCGCCCGGTGGCCTTGCTGATGCCCACTCACCCGCTGCGTCAGCTGGCCGACGCCTGCCTGACCGAGCTAGACCCCTGGCGCGGCGAGTTGTCAGCGCCAGAGTTGCAGCGCCGCCTGGCCGCGCCGCTGAGCGAGGCTGAGCGCGGGCTGCTGCAGCGCTACGGCTACCCGCACGTGCTCGGTCAGTGGCGCTTTCACATCACGCTCTCTGACGCTTTGCCGGAAGACACCGTGCTGCGCGGCCAGATGCATGAGATGGCCGCGCAGCACTTCGCTGCCGCGCTGAGTCAGCCACTCGAGTGCGACGCCATCAGCCTCTTCATCGAGCCCGCCGCAGGCGAACCCTTGCGCCTGCTGCAGCGCTACCCCTTGGCATGACGACCTGGCCTCACATTGCGCACAGCGAGCGGCTGGTCGTTGTCGTTGGCCCCTCGGGTGCCGGCAAAGACAGCGTCTTGCAGGCCTGGGCGGCCTTGCGCGGCGAGGGCGATGCGGTGGTGCACCTGGCGCAGCGTGTCGTCACGCGCCCACCCGAGGGGGGTGCCGAGCAGCATGAAGCGGTGAGCCCCGAAGTGTTTGCAGCGCTGCAGGCGTCACACGCATTCGCCACCGCATGGCAGGCCCACGGCCTGGGCTACGGCGTGCGCCACCGCGAGCTTGCGGCCTTGGGCGCGGGCGAGTGGGTGGTGCTCAACAGCTCTCGCGCCCACCTGCCTACCTTGCGAGCGCAGGCGCCGCGCATGGGTGTGGTCGAGATCACCGCATGCGCCGCGTTGCGGGCCGCGCGGCTGTCTGGCCGCGCACGCGAAGACGCGGCCTCGGTCGCTGCGCGCCTGCAGCGCGAGGCACCCGCGCCGCAGGCCGACCTCACACTCATCAACGACGGGTCACTGCACGAAGCGGCCCAGGGCCTGCACCGCTGGTGGTTGGCCCGCCGGGCTGCATCGGGCACTCAGCGCATGTAGCGCCCGCCCGGGCCCACGATCACCGTCTCGACGAACCTTGAACCGTGGTGGTTGGTGGCGCTGAAATCGAGCACATAGCCGCCGATGTCCACCCTCTTCATGCGCTCGAGCGTCGAGACCAGCGCCTGCGATGTGATCGACTTGCCGGTGCGCGCCAGCACCGCCAGCAGCACACGCATGTTGAGGTAGCCCGTCAGGTGGTCGTAGTCGACCGGGTGCTTGGCTTCTTCCATTGCGCGGTTGTAGTCGCGCATCAGCGGCGTGGTCTGGCGCCACGGGTAGGGGATGGTGACGGTGTAGGCCAGGCCGCGCGCGTCGTCTCCCAGCGCATCGAGCAGTGCCTTGGCATTGGCGACCGACGGGCAGTAGATCGGCGCGCCGACGATGCCGCGCGCCGCCTTGATGAAGGGGAAGATGCCGGTGCCGAAGGCCATCATGATCACCGCCTGCGGGCTGCCCTTGGCGATGGCTTGCGCGGCGGCCACGGCATCGGTGCCGGTGATTTCGAGCGAGGCGCGGCTGACGATGGACACGCCCATCTCCTTGGCCACCTCTTCCACCACCGGCACCATCAGCTGGCCGAAGGGGTTGTTGCTGTAGACCAGGCCGATGCGCGAGCGCTGCAGCGTCACTTGGTTGCGGATCATCTGCACCACCTCGTCGCGGTAGCTCGCGGTGGTGGTGAAGAAGTAGGGGTGCTGCTTGGTGCGCAGGCTGGGTGAGCCGGTGTACACGCCAATCAGCGGCACCTTCTTCTCCAGAAGCAGGGGCAGGCTCGCCGCCACGCCGGCTGTGCTGCCCAGGCCTGAGAGTGCGACCACCTTGTGCTCGTCGATCAGGCGGGTGACATTCTCGACGCACTTGCGAGGGTCGTAGCCGTCGTCGAGCTTCACCAGCTTGACCGGGCGGCCGTTGATGCCGCCCTTGTCGTTGATCTCTTTCAGCGCCAGGTCTTGCCCTTCCAGCAGCACGGCGAACGAAGGTGCGGCGGGCCCACTGAGAGGCACGCTCTGGCCAATGACGATTTCACCGGAGTCAGCGCCCGCCCCAGGCGCGGCCAGGGCGGCGGTCGTGGCCACAAACGGGGCCGAGACGGAAGCGGCCAGCAGCGACAAGGCATGGCGGCGCGAAAGGCGAGCGGTAGGGCTGAAGGGGGTCTGTGGCATTTTTAATCCAAACTAGAAAACACGCTCGCAGTCTGCTTCACTTCAGCCCAGCTTGTGCACGCTGCCGGTGTGCAACTTTTCGCACTTGCGCTTGTTTTACATCTTGATGAGGGCCGCGCCCTCGGCCGTAGCGGCCCGTTTCAACGCGGCACCTGCAGACGCTGAGGATTGGTGGCCGCCCGATGGGTAAGCCGCGCCCTGTGGCGTCGCCCTCCCTGGGTGCGCGCAGCCAGGCATCTGCGCGGGCTACATCTGCCGAAACAGATGCGCGTACGCACGGCTCACCGCCAGCTGCTCGGCACGGCCCTTGAGCTGCAGATTGGCACCGCCGGCCAGGTTGCGCGTGACCGATTCGATGCAACGCACGTTGACGAGCGTGCTGCGGTGAACCTGCCAGAAGCGTTGCGGGTCGAGCTGCTCGGCCAGCTCGCGGATCGAGGTCTTGATGAAGGCTTCGCCGTCGGCCGTGACGACCCGGGTGTAGCGCTCGTCAGCCTGGAAGTAGCGCACCTCATCAACGCTGATCAGGCGCACCGTGTTGCCTTGCGAGGCCTTCACCCATTCCAGATGGCGTGCGGCCGCTGTGCCTTGCAGCGACTTCGCCATCTCGCGAAACAAGGTCTGCATGCCGGCCGGCACGGTGGCGAGCAGAGCTTGCAGCCGGGCCACTGTTTGCGCGAGGCGGGTGTGGTTGAGTGGCTTGAGCAGGTAGTCGACGGCACCGCGCTCGAAAGCGTCGACTGCATGTCGGTTGTAGGCGGTGACGAAGACGATGCGCGTGGGGCTCACGGCCCGTTGCGCCACTTCCAGCCCCGACAGATGCGGCATGCGGATGTCGAGAAAAGCCACGTCGGGACGGTGCTCTGCCAGGGCCGCAAGGGCTTCGTTCCCGTCGGCGGCTTCTGCGCAGATGCGGGCTTCAGGCCACAAGGCTCGCAGCCCGTCGCGCAACTGCTCGCGCAGCAGCGTCTCGTCTTCAGCGATCAGCAACTTAGGCGCTGGCATGGGGCACGCGGATGGTGGCTACAAGGCCGCCCGATGTGGGCGCTTCCAGGCTCAGCCTGGCGGCACTGCTGTAGAGCGCCATCAGCCGCTCGCGGATGTTGGTGAGCCCCACACCGGGCGCAGCGTGGGTGTCGAAATTGCTGCCGTCGTCGCTCACGTGCAGCGCCAGCCAGCCCGGCCCGCTGCTCGCGGCCACGTCGATGCGGCCATGTGGCCGGTCACCCAGGCCGTGCTCGACGGCGTTTTCCACCAGCGACAACAGCATCATGGGCGGGAAGGGCACCTCGAGCAGCGCCTCGGGCACCTCGAGGCGGCAGGCCAGGCGGGCGCCCAGGCGCACCTGCATGATGTTGAGGAAGGCACGCGCCATGTCGACCTCGCGGCCCACGGTCGAGTGGCTTTCGCGCATGTCGGGCAGCGAGGCGCGCAGGTACTGGTTCAGGTTTTCCAGCATGGCGTCGGCCGCGGGCGGGTCGGTGGCGATCAGCCGTTGCACGCTGGCCAATGTGTTGAACAGGAAGTGCGGCTCCACCTGGGCTTGCAGCAGCTGCAGCCGCGCTTGCACCACCTGCTTTTCGAGCAGGCGCTCGCGCGCCTCGTGCTGCGCACGGTCGGCTGACTGCCGCTCGCGCAGCGCGATGACGAAGGCCATGGCGGCGCCGATCACCAGGCCCAGCGTCACCAGCGAGCCCAGGCCGTGGCGGCCCGATGGCGACTCGATCAGGCTCAGCGGGTCTTGCGGCTTGAAGGTGGACAAGAGCAGCGTGACCACCACCGAAGCCAGCAGCACGGCCGTGGCATTCAGCGCAGCAGGCGGCACCAGGCTTTGCCGCAGGTTGCCTGCGACGGTGAGCGCCAGCGCGATGGCAAAAGCAAACGCCAGGCTGCCACCCAGATAGCGCGGGAAGAGCGCGAGCGACATGGCCGGCACGCACAGCAGCCCGGCCGCGGCCAGCGCCACGCTGACGGTGAGCGCGAGCCGGCGCGCATCGAAGCCACGTGTCAGTTCACGCAGCACGGTCATGGCTTGGAGGCAGAGGTGTTGCGCGCACGCGGACCATCGTACAGGCCGGGTCAGCGCTGGCTGGTGAGGAAAGCGAGGATGGCGTCGACCGTGCGTTCGGGGGCTTCCAGCGGCGGGAAATGGCCCACGCCGTCGAGCACCACCAGCCGGTGCGGGCCGGTGAATGCGGGCTCTGCTTTTTCATAACGGGCCAGGCTGAACACGCCGTCGAGCTGGCCGGCGATGACGAGCGAGGGCACCGTGATCGGCGCTTGTGCGAGGCGGCGATCCAGCCCGCCGCCCTGCGCCAAGGCCCAGTAGTAGCCCAGGGCTGCTTCGACAGCACCGGGTGCGCGCAGCGTGGCCTTCACGTCGGCCATCACTTCAGGCGGTGGTGTGTAAGTGGGTGACCAGCTTTTGTAGAGGCGGTCGACGTGTGCGAAGTCGTGGCTCCAGAACAGCCGCGTCGCCCACGGCAGCTGGTAATAGACAAAATGCGGTGCCTCCCAGAAGAAGCTGCGGTCGCCCGCCAGGCCGAGTGGGTGAGGCACGGCAATCGCCACCAGCTGCTTGATCTTGCCCGGCTGTTTCGTGGCCACCGCGTAGGCGGCCGACGCACCCCAGTCGTGGCCCACCACGATCGCGCTTTGTTCGCCGAAAGCGGCGATCAGCGCGATCAAATCCTGGCCCAGGCTGGCGACGGCGTAGCTGCCATCGGCGGGAACCGCGCTGGGCGCGTAGCCGCGTGAGTACGGCGCGACCACGCGGTAGCCCGCGGCCGCCAGACGGTGTTGCACGCCGGCCCATGAGCGCGCGGTCTCTGGGTAGCCGTGCAGCAGCAGGATCAGCGGGCCTGTGCCTTCTTCCAGGTAGGCGAAGCGCAGACCGTTGGCTTCGATGAACTTCACGTCGGCCGCAATCGTCACGGCTTGGATCGACGAAGCGGGCCGCGCGCCCAGCTCGAGGCTGGTGCAAGCCAGCAAGGTCAGGGCGACCAGCGCCATCGCGGTGACGGCGGCCAGGCGGCGGAGCAGGGGCTTGGGTTTCATGGACGCGGCTCAAAGGGTTGTGAGGCTTCCCACGGTAGGGAACGGGTGGCCCGCTGCCCAGCGCGGAGCGGGCCGGCGGTGAAAACCGCGTGCCGGCCTGTCGAAAGCAGAGGGCCGATGGCGAGGCGTGACGCTTGTCGCAGATCAGGGCACGGTGTTTGCATTCACCTGGCGGCACGCTATTTCCCGCGTTGCAACGGCGTATGCTCGATCGCGTCGTGGACCCAAGAAGGAGCGACGTTGATGAGCACAGACATGCCGGGCGAGGCCAAGGTCAACACCAAGCACATACGCCTCACCTCACACCCTGGGCAACAGGGCGCGAGTGGCGCACCCACCATCAGCTGGGGCGCGGCCGATCCACAAAAGCGCGGCCCGGTGGTCGGCACCACCACCAACCGCAGCCAGCGCAACGTGGTGGGCACGCACAGCGGCAGCTACGGCATCTACCGCGCACTGGCCGTGGCGGCGGGCAACCTGACCAAGGGCCACCGCGCCGACCTGACCAACACCTCGCCCACCAGCCCCATCGGCCCGTACCCGCAGTGGAGCGACCCGCACCGCATCGTCTCGATCGACCCGTGGGGCGCCATCCCGGGTGAGGTGTATGCCGAACATCTGGCGCAGGGTTACGACATCCGCCCCACCATCGCGGTGACGCAGGCGCATGTGCACCTGCCCGAGATCAAGCAGGCCATCGCCTTCCAGCGCCTGAAGCCCGATGGCAAATACCTGCTCGAAGATGCGTCGGCCATGGTCACCAAGGTGGCCATCGAGCCGGTGTGGTGGATTGAAGGGGTGGCCAAGCGCTTCAACGTGAGCGAGGCCGACCTGCGCCGGGTGATGTTTGAAGAGACCGCCGGCATGTACCCCGAGCTGGTGACGCGCAGCGACATCGGCATCTTCCTGCCGCCCATCGGTGGGCAGACGCTCTATATCTTTGGCGACCCAAGCGACCTGGCCGACCCGAGCGTCACGCTGACTGCGCGTGTGCACGACGAGTGCAACGGCTCCGACGTGTTCGGCTCCGACATCTGCACCTGCCGCCCCTACCTCACGCACGCGATCGAAGAGTGCGTGAAAGGCGCGCAGCAAGGTGGTGTGGGGCTCATTGCCTACAGCCGCAAAGAGGGCCGCGCGCTGGGTGAAGTCACCAAGTTCCTGGTCTACAACGCACGCAAGCGGCAAGTGGGCGGCGACAGCGCCGACAAATACTTTCTGCGCACCGAGTGTGTGGCCGGTGTGCAAGACATGCGCTTTCAAGAGCTGATGCCCGACGTGCTGCACTGGCTGGGCGTGAAGAAGATCCACCGCCTGGTGAGCATGAGCAACGACAAGTACGACGCCATCACCGGCAGCGGCATCGAGGTCGGCGAGCGCGTGAAGATCCCCGATGAGCTGGTGCCGGCCGATGCCAAAGTGGAGATCGAGGCCAAGATTGCGGCGGGTTACTTCACCGATGGCAGCGTGCCTGATGACGTGAAGCTGGCGGCCACCAAAGGGCGCGACCTTGCCTGAGCATGCCTGCGTTGTGGCTGAGCCTGTCGAAGCTCATCTCGGCACGGCAACAGGCCCTTCGACAGGCCCAGAGAGCGAGAGTTTTTTGAGTTCCAGTCGCCAACCCCGAAATCAAACAGCTCTCACTGTCTCAGAGCGAACGGAGTAAGCATGGCGGCCGACAACCTTTCCATCACCTCGCCTCTTCGCTCCACGGTCACCATCCGCGAGCGTTGCCGCAACATCCTCGCCGCGGTGGAAGAAGGCCGCTCACGCCATTTCACCCTGCACCGCAGCCAGCTCGACGAAGTGGCGCGCCGCGTCGAGCACGTCACGCGGCAGAACTACCCTGGCCTGCGCATCCCGTACCACAGCCGCTGGCGGCATTTCGAAGCCGGTGGCGTTGACCGCAAGGCCGAGCTTGACGCGCAACTCGCCGGTCGCGACCCCAGCGCACAGGCGCGCGCGCGCATCGACCTCACGCTGGTGAGCGTGCTGCTCGACGCTGGCGCTGGCCCGCAGTGGCGCTATGTGGAGTCGCAGAGTGGCCAGACATTTGCCCGCTCTGAAGGCCTGGGCGTGGCCAGCTTTCGTGCCTTCATGCAAGGCCGCTTCTCGTCTGACCTGCGCGACCCCTACCGTGTGGATGCCGCCGCGCTGCAGCAAGCCGATGCCGCCACGCTGGCCGAGGTGTTTCAGGTGCGCCCCGACAACCCGCTGGTTGGGCTCGACGGCCGGGTGGCCTTGCTGCAGCGGTTGGGCAGCGCGATGAGGGCGCAGCCCGAAGTCTTCGGCACCGAAGGCCGCCCCGCTGGTTTGTTCGACGCCCTCACCGAACCAGGAGAAAGCCCGCGTCTGGCTGCCCCGCGCGTGCTGCAGGCGCTGCTCGATCACCTGAGTCCCATCTGGCTCACCGGCAGCCAGCTGCAAGGCGTGCCGCTGGGCGACTGCTGGCCGCACCCGCTCGCCGGCGGCACCGGCATCACCGCAGGCTGGGTGCCGTTTCACAAGCTCAGCCAGTGGCTCACCTACTCATTGCTCGAACCCTTCGAGTGGGCTGGCGTCACGCTGACCGACATCGACGGCCTGACCGGCCTGCCCGAGTACCGCAACGGCGGCTTGCTGCTAGACGCGCGCGTGATCGCGCCCAAAGACTCGACCTTCTCTACACGCAGCTACACCGCCGCAGACGAAGCCATCGTCGAGTGGCGCGCGCTCACCGTGGCGCTGCTCGACGAGCTGGCGCCGCTGGTGCGCGATCGGCTGAACAAGAGCGCTGACGAGATGCCGCTCGCCTGCATCCTCGAAGGCGGCACCTGGGCCGCCGGCCGCGACATTGCGAAGACGCTGCGCGAAGGTGGCAGCCCACCGCTGAAGATCGAGAGTGACGGCACTGTTTTCTGACCCTCGCAACGGAGCCCTATGAGCACAGCCCCAGTCCATCACATCACCCACCCGCTGATCCAGCACAAGCTCACGCTGATGCGCGAGAAAGACCGCAGCACCAACAGCTTTCGGCGCCTGCTCAACGAGATCAGCCTGCTGATGGCCTACGAGGTCACGCGCGACATGCCCACGCAGCTGATCGACATCGAAACCCCGCTTGAGAAGATGCGCAGCCCGGTGATCGACGGCAAGAAGACGGTGTTCGTGAGCATCATGCGCGCGGGCGGCGGCTTTCTGGACGGCATGCTCAACGTGATCCCCGGTGCGCGCATCGGGCACATCGGCCTGTACCGCGACCCCAAGACGCTGGTGGCGGTGGAGTACTACTTCAAGATGCCGCACGACATGCACGAGCGCGACGCCATCGTGCTCGACCCCATGCTCGCCACCGGCAATTCGGCGGTGGCCGCGGTCGACCGGCTGAAGGAAACCAAGCCGCGGTCCATACGCTTCGTGTGCCTGCTCGCCGCACCCGAGGGGCTGAAAAACTTCACCGAGTCGCACCCCGACGTGCCGGTGTACGTGGCCGCCATCGACCGCGAGCTCAACGAGCACGGCTACATCGTGCCGGGCTTGGGCGACGCGGGGGACCGCTTGTTCGGCACCAAGTGAAACCGCTCGCCGGATGGGTGATGTTGTAGGTGTCCGCCTACCGACAGGCAACGGTGTAGGCGAGCGCCTACCTCAAGACGCGCCGTGCTCGATGCGCCAGCGCACGAACGCTTTAGAACTGCAGAGGCTACAAACGAACACCGTTTTCTCGCGGTGCCGCGCTTGCGCAACGAAAGCCTCTCATGAACTCGATTCCCTTACCCTTGTACCGCTCGAAGGTCTGGCTTGCGCCCGCGCTGCTGGTAGTCACCCTTGCCACCGGCTGCGGCGGCAGCAGCCTCGACCCGATCCTGGGCACCCCCGGTGTGGGCACGGTGCCCACCGTCACTGCAACCACTCCGCTGAACAGCACGCCGGCCGTCACCGGCGTGGCCACCAACAGCCGCGTGTTTGCGACCTTCAGCAAGCCCATGCAGGCGTCGACGGTCAACGCGACGAGCTTCACCGTGAATTGCCCGGCTGCCACTGCCGTGGCAGCAACCGTCGCCTACGACGAGAGCACCCGTGTCGCGACCTTGACGCCCACGGCCGCGCTGCCGGTGAGCACCACCTGCGTGGCCACCGTCAGCACTGCTGCGCAAGACACCACCGGCATCGCACTCGCCGCCAACTACCAATGGAGCTTCGTGACCGGTTTCGCCGGTGACAGCACGGCGCCCACCAGCACGGGTGTGAACCCGGTGGCTGGCAGCACCGGCGTCTGCCGCACAACCACGGTCTATGCGACCTTCAGTGAGGCGATGGACCCGGCCTCGGTCAACGGCAGCACCTTCACCGTTACCGCGGCGGGCGTGCCCGTGGCCGGCACGGTGAGCTACGACGCTGCGACCCTGCAGGCCCGCTTCGTGCCCAGCAGCCCCACCGGCTTTGCCTCTGGCGCCACCTTGGTCGCCACGGCCTTGTCGGGCCCCACCGGCGTGAAAGACGTGGCCGGCAACCCGCTGGCTGCCGACGTGACCTGGAGCTTCACCGCTGGTGCACAGGCTTGTACCAGTGGCGTCAACCTGCGCACCGCGGCGGCCTACGGCGCCTTCGGCGGCACGGCAGGGGTCACCAACCAGGGCATCAACACGGTTGTGGGCGGCAGCGTCGGCAGCACCGCGGCATGCACACTGATCACCGGCCTGCACGATGCAGCCAACGTCTACACCGAGACGCCGTTGAACATCGGTGCGGTCAGCGGTTCCATCACCTGCGGCCCGCCCGCACCCGGCACCGCCACGACCTTGGCCGCGGCCACTCAAGCCCGCGCCGATGCGCAGACGGCCTACAACGAACTCGCCGCCCTGCCGGCTGGCAGCGACCCCGGCGCCGGCCAGCTCGGCGGGCTGGTGCTCGCCCCTGCGGTGTACACCGCGGCCGGTGGCACCTTTGCCGTCACCACGGGCAACCTGACGCTGGATGCGCAGGGTGACGCCAATGCGGTGTGGGTGTTCCAGAGTGCCGCCGCGCTGACCGTGGGCCTCACGGCCACGCCGCGCAGCGTTCTTTTGATCAACGGTGGACAGGCCAAAAACGTGTACTGGCAGGTCGGCAGCGCAGCGCGCATTGAAGACGGCAGCACCATGGCGGGCACCATCATCGCGCCCGCCGGTGTGACTGTCTCGACCGCTGGGCAGACCGCGCAGACCACCCTGACCGGCCGTGCCATCGGCCTCACCGCTTCGGTGACCTTGGTCAACACCACTGTGGTGGCGCCATGAGCTGCGATCCCACTTCACATGCCCACCATGGCAAAAAGCCGACTCGAAAGAACACCATGAAAACATCCCACGCTTTGCGCTTCATCTGCCACGCCGGGGTCGGCTCGCTGCTGGCCACGGCCGCCGTAGCGTCTTACGCCCAGGCACAGGAAGGCGGCTACTACTACTGGGGGCTCGGCATTGGTCAGTCACGCGCCCGCATCGACGAAGACCGCATCTCGGCCAGCCTGCTGGGCGCGGGCCTCACCATGAGCAGCATCTCGCGCGATGAGCGCGACACCGGCTACAAGGTCTTCGGCGGCTACCAGATCAACCGCAACTTTGGCCTCGAGGCGGGCTACTTCAAGCTCGGCAAGTTCGGCTTCCATGCCGTCACGGTGCCGGCCGGCACGCTCGATGGCGAGATCAAGCTGCAGGGCCTGAACCTCGACCTGGTGGGCACGCTGCCGCTGTCAGAGCGCTGGTCGGCGCTCGGGCGCGTGGGTGCGCAGTACGCCCGCGCGAGCGACAGCTTCAGCGGCACCGGCGCGGTCGGTGTGAGCAACCCCAGCCCGAGCAAGAGCGCACTCAACCCCAAGCTGGGCCTGGGCTTGCAGTACGCGTTCAGCCCGTCGTTTCTCGTGCGTGGCGAAGCCGAGCGCTACCGCATCAACGACGCGGTGGGCAACCATGGCGACGTCAACCTCTACTCGGTGAGCCTGGTGTTTCCGTTTGGCCGCGCGCCGGCCCCCGCACCGCGCGCAATGGCCGCGCCCGCGCCCGCTCCGGTGATGCAAGCCGCTGCGCCGGTGGTGGTTGAAGCGGCACCCCCACCGCCTCCCCCGCCGCCACCGCCGGTGGTCGTGCCCCCGCGCCGTCGGGTGAAGTTTGAGGCGGACTCCTTGTTCACCTTCGCCAAAGCCGACGTGCATGCGGAAGGCAAGGCTCAGCTCGACACCCTCGCCAAAGAGCTCAAGAGCACGCAGTTCCAAACCGTCACCGTCGAAGGCCACACCGATCGCTTGGGCACCGCTGCCTACAACCAAAGCCTGTCCAACCGGCGCGCCGAGACCGTCAAGAACTACCTCGTGCAATCGGGCGGTGTTGATGCGTCGAAGATCACGTCCATCGGCAAAGGCGAGACCGAGCCGGTCACCAAGCCAGGCGACTGCAAGGGCAACAAGCCCACCCCCAAGCTGATTGCCTGCCTGCAGCCCGATCGCCGTGTGGAAGTTGAGGTGGTGGGAACGCAACCCTGATTCAGCGCTGAATCAGGTCTCGGCGCTGAGCGCGTCCAGCGCGCCGTGGCGCAAGTCCAGCCACCACAAGCGGTCTTGCGTGGTCGACACGAAGAGCATGCCGTCGACCACGGCGAGCGCGCGCGCGAAGTTGCAATGGTGGATGTCGACCCAGGCGGCGCTCTCTTCAATGATGTCGTAGCCCGTGCGCAGCAGCCGGTTGCCGGTGGTCGACGCGAAGAGCACGCCGTTGTATGACGTCATCGCATTGATCGTGGCGTTGGCCAGCTGGCTCCCCACGGGGAGCCAGCTGGCCGCCGTTTTCGTGGCAGGCCGCGACACCAATTGACCGCTGTTGTCGATGGCGTAGAGCATGCTGCCCGCGGCGCACATCGCGCGCAGGCCGCCGGTGGGGCCGGTGCCGGCGCTCGTCCAGTTGATGTCGGCTTCGACGGGCGGGCGGACCCAAAGCGTGTTGTCGGCCGTCACGCTAAAGAGCAGCCCGCGCGTGCCCGCCATGGCGAGCACGTTGTTGGCGTGGCCGACGTGGCGCCACACCACCTCGGCCAGCACCGGGTAACGGCGCCAGAGCCGGTTGGCGCCGGTGGCGCCGAACAGCTTGTGGTCTAGCGCGGCCATGGCGCGCACGTCGATGGCGTGCCCCACGTCTTCCCAGTCGAAGACGGGCGGGCTGCGCAACCGGTCGAGCAGCCGCTGGGTGATGTGGGCGATGGCGGGGTTGGCCGGGTTGGCGAGCGCGGCGATCCAGTCGGTGGTCGAGGCGCTGAACACCATGCCATGGCGCACGTACAGCGTGGCCGTGGCCATGCCGGGCTTGCCGCGCCACACGCCGCCCAGGTCGCGCGAGGCGAGCACCACGGTCGACAGTGGCGTGCCTTCTTCGCCGGTCACGCGCGGGTAGCCTTCGTCTTCCATGGCGAAGTCGGTGGCGTCGGTTTCGTAGCCCATGAAGGCGGCGGTCTTGTTGCCGGTGGCGAGCGGCGCGCCGCTGCAGGCCCAGTGGTTGGGGAAGTGCACTTCGTAGGGCTCGGCGGCCGGCGTTGCGTCTCTGAAAGCGCCGTGCGTCCAGCCCACACCGAGCATGGTGTTGGGCGGGCGGTTGACCGGCGGCTGCGCAAACGCGATGGTCTGGCGGCGCAGGTCGGTGCCGGGGTCGGCCTTGGCGTTCTTGTAGCAAATGAGCGTGCGTGCGCTGTTCTCGAAGCGCACCTGCCGGAAGCAGGTGTTGCCCGACAAGGACATCACGTTGCCGCCGCGCTGCACGTAGGCCTCGACCTGGTCGCGCATCTCCTTGCTCCAGTACTCGGTGTGCGGGCCAAACAGCAGGCACTGGTAGGGCGCGAGCAGGTTGACCCTCGTGTGCAGGTCGACCAGCGAGGCGTACTCGATGGCATAGCCGTTGGCCGCCAACCAGGCGATCAGCTCCGGGTGGCCGCCCAGCATGCCGAGCGGGCGGTTGAACGACACCTTGCTGCCGCGCGCTGAAGGCCAGTTGTAAAAGCTCTTGCCTCCCGAGCCGTTGTAGGCCTGCGGGGTGACGAAGTCGCAGGCCAGCAGGATCTTCGATGTGCTGCCGGGTGAGGCGGCACGCACCACGAATTCGAGCACGGCCACATGGGCGGTGTCACCAGGGCCGCGGGCCTGCATCTGGTAAAGGCCCGAGGGCCAACTGGCCGGCACGGTGAAGGGTTGCGCCGGCCAGCCGTAGCCCAGCCACGCGTTGGCGGCTGGCGCCGCGGTCGCCGCCACGCTCACGTCCAGCGTCTCGCTCATCAGGCCCGAGCCGATGCGGTAGAACACGCAGTTCACCAGCCCGGCCGGCGTGGCGCTCAGGTGCAAGCTGAGCGTGCCCCCGGGCAGCACCGACGTGGTGGAGGAATAGCCGGTGGTCGACATGCGCGTGCTCCTGGGGTGAGTGAGCGTCGCGGCCAGCGTCGCTGCGCTTGAATACTCTTCCCTTCGGTCGTTCTGGCAACCCCTAGAACGGTCGACGCGGGCTTGGGAGCGCGGCTCGCGGCCACGCGGGTCAAGCCGCTAGTTAAAGCTTGCCGCGCGCCAGCCCGGCAGTCACCGCCCGTGTCGCGTGGCTCAGGAAGCGCGACGATGTCGTTGAGCAGGCGCGGCATCACCAGCTGAGGATGCCGGCGAGCAGCGAAATCAGCGGCGCCAGGCCAAGCTGGAGATTCCCCTCGGGAGTCTCCTGTTCAGCGGCGCACGATGGCGCCATCGACGATCTTCACGCGCGCACCCACCAGCAGTACCGGGTCCACAGCGTGGTCGAAGTTCTTGGTGCTGCCGTCGTCCATCTGGACCGTGACGCGGTAGACCGTGGTCTTCTCCCTGGCGTTCTGGATGCGGTTGCCTGCGTAGGCGCCGCCCAGGGCACCGACAACGCGGGCGACGTTCTTGCCCGAACCGCCACCCACCTGGTTGCCGATCACGGCGCCGATCACGCCGCCGGCGACGGTGCCCAGCACATTGCGCGAGCCCTCTTCGTCGATCTCGGCCTTGCCGACGGCCGTCACCGCGCCACAGCTTGCACCGATCATGTCGGGGCGGCGGCCTTCGCGTTCCTCGCGGCGCTCACCGCGGTCGCCCCGCTCACCGCGGTCGCCGCGGTCACTGCGGTCACTGCGGTCGCAGCCGTAGGTGTCTGTGATCGCCACTTGGTCACGCACGAAGCGCTGGCTCGTCTCCTTCTGCCCGACCTTCAGGAAGCCAGTGGCGACCAGTTTGTCGCGCAGACGGTCTTTGCGGGACACGGTGTAGCTGCCTTCGTACAAGCCGCGGCTGACCTCGGTCAGGGGCATGCTGGTGGTGATGCCCTCGACGGCCACCCGGGCCGTGCCACCGGGCACACCGGAGAGGGAAAAATTCAGCTCATCGCCAGGACGGATGCGCTCCGGCGCATTGACCGAGAAGGCCCCGATGCGTGCCGTCTGCACCGGGCTGGGCGCGCCGCGCAGCAGCGACTGGTCCAGCGTGGCATTCATCACCTGGCCATCGCGCGCGATGCGAGCCGTCACCAGGCTGGTCGCCGTCAGCCGGTCACGCGTGCGAACGGTGTAGTCGCCTTCGTAGACTCCGGGCCGGACCTCGTACAGGCGCACGCCAGCGGTAGCACCGCCGATCTGCAGTGAGACTTCGGACCCCGGCGTGGCAGAGAGCCTGAAGGCCAGCTCGGTGCCGGGTGTCAGGGCGCTCACCTGTTCAACGCCGAAGCTGTCGGCGGTCACGGTCGCGGTCGCGGCCGTCTGCGCGTAGGCAGACGTGCCCACGGTCAGCGGCAAGGTGGCCGCCACCGCGAGAATGAGCACGGACAGTCGTGAGGGCAAGTTCATATGAGTCTCCAGCGCGCCACGAAACGGGCGCGTGTCCGGGCTTAACGCGGCACGCGCCCACGCGGCCGACAGAAAAACAGATTGCTTGTTTGGGTGCGATTTCGGTCCGACAAGAGTCAACAAGTTGCCGACACCATTTCCGACGGGCTTTCTTGCATCCATCGATGACGTGGCAATTGAGACCGGCGGTACAGCGCAGAACCACGAGCCGGTGCAGTGCAAGACACGATGCTTTGTCCAAGGCGATGCAGGCTAAGCCGAAAGCGTGGGGCAGGCTGGGCGACACTTGGGGCACCCGAGTACGTCGCCGCCCGCCATGCAGTTCATTCCCTCTCACGAAGAAGACAGCGCGCAGCACGCCGTGGCGGCGCTGCGCAGCACCTGGGTCAGCGTAGGGGTCAACCTGGCGCTGAGCAGCACGCAGATCGCGGTGGGCTTGCTGTCGCGCTCGCAGGCACTGGTGGCCGATGGCATCCATTCGCTGTCCGATCTGCTGTCTGACTTTGCGGTGTTGTTTGCCAAGCACCACGGCCAGAAGGAGGCCGATGCCGAGCACCCTTACGGCCACCTGCGCTTCGAGACTGCCGCTTCGTTGCTGCTCGGTGTGCTGTTGTTGGCCGTGGCCGCGGGCATGCTGTGGTCGGCGATTCTGAAGCTCCAGGCGCCCCAGTCGATACCGCAGGTGCACGTGTCGGCGCTGTGGGTGGCGGGGGTGGCGCTGGTCGCCAAGGAGCTGCTGTTTCGCTACATGCTGCGCGTGGCTGAGCGGGTCAAATCGAGCCTCTTGGTCGCCAACGCCTGGCATGCCCGCTCAGACGCCGCTTCGTCGCTGGTGGTGGGTGTGGGCATCGTCGGCAACCTGGCCGGCTACCCGCTGCTAGACCCGATCGCGGCCCTGATCGTGGGCTTGCTGGTGGGGCGCATGGGCTGGCGCTTCGGCTGGGCCGCGCTCGACGACCTGATGGACCGCGCCGTCGATGAGGCCGAGCTAGAAGCGATTCGCCTCACGCTGGTCAACACCCCGGGCGTGAGCGGTGTGCACGAGCTGCGCACCCGCAAGATGGGCGACATGGTCGTCGTCGACGCGCACATCGAGGTCGATGCCACCCTGACGGTGGAAGCCGGCCATGACATTGCGGTGGCGGCGCGCCAAAACGTGATGCGGCACCACCGCGTGCTCAATCTGATGACACACGTTGATCCGTGGCATCGCCCTGACCGAGACCACGCGGCGCCGCCAAGCCCGCCACCGCCGGCGGGCCCCCCGCCTCGGTGAGCGTGAGCAAGATGTCGGCGTACCAGGCGCTGTTGAGCCCCAGCGACTCGTCTTGCTGACGGTCGCGGCTGCGCATGTCCATGCGCGCCGAGTGCACGCCCAGCAGCTTCCAGGGCAGGTCGCCTTCGGGCTGCTGTGTGGCCGGCGCGCGCATCGCGCGCATCACCACCGGCGCGCCGCTGGTGCCGCGGTGCGTGCGCGCATCGGTGAGGAACAGGCCCTGACCCTGGAAGCGCAAGCCGAACGACGAGGCGATCACCGCCTGGCGCACCACCGGCAGGTGGTGCAGCGTGTCGTGAAAGCCTAGCGGGAAGCCCACGATCAACAGTGCCGCGCCGACCTCGATCTCGCTGAGCGAGGCCTGAAGATGGTCGGGCGTGAAGGCGTGCAGCACGACCGAGGCGGGCAGCGCCGCGCGGTCGAGCTCGATCACGGCCACGTCGATCTCACCCGCCGGGTCTTTGCCCTGGTGCCACACGCTCTTGCCATCTTGGTACAGCAGCACCGAGAAACCGGTGGAGCGCGTGAGGTTGTCGGCATCGGTGTGCAGCTCGATCTCGATGCGGTTGGGAAAGTGCTTGCTGGGCTTGTCGAGCATGACGTGGCGGCTGGTCACGAGAAACAGCCGCTCGTCGCGCGCGAAAAAGAAGCCGCTGGCACGTGTGAGCAGGCGCGTGCCGTCGAAGGTGGAGATTTGGGTGGCGGTGAGCAGCAGAGCTTCGGTCATCGGGCTGATCTTAGAGGAGGGTGGGCGCGGGGCCGTCTTGGCGCAGGCCTTGCATGGAGCATGGGGCGTGCCTGCGCCGCTAATGTTGGCGCGCATACTCCGGCCGTGAGCGTGTCGCACCGGAGCGCATTGCATAGCAGCGTAGTCCAGGAGCCCCACACATGATCCGAATTGAATTGCACGTCGAGTTGACCTATGAGATCGACCAGGGCGGCGCCGATTTCGTCTTCAACATCCACGCCGCCCACACACCGCGCCAGACCATCTCGTCAGAGAGCCTGGTGCTGAGCCAGCCGGTCACCCCGCAGATCCACACCGACCCCGTCACCGGAAACCGCTACATGCGTTTGCGCGGTTTGCCGGGCGAGCTGAAGCTGTCGTACATGGCCACAGTCGACATGGAGCACCACCGCGCCGACCCGACGCAGCTGGCCGAGGTGCCGGTGCGCAACCTGCCCCCCGAGGTGATTGGCTACATCTACCCGAGCCGCTACTGCCAGTCTGACCGGTTGGTGAAGATGGCCATCAACGAGTTTGGGCAGATGTGGCAAGGCCACAGCCGCGTGCGCGCAATTCAAGACTGGGTGAAGCGCCACGTGAGCTTCAGCTCGAACACCACCAACTCCAACACCTCGGCGGTCGACACCTTGATCGAGCAGGTCGGTGTGTGCCGCGATTTTGCGCATTTGATGATTGCGCTGTGCCGAGCGGTCAACATCCCGGCGCGCTTTGCCACCGGCACCGACTACGGCGCCGACCCGGTGCTGGGGCCGCCCGATTTCCATGCCTACGTGGAGGTGTATTTGGGCGACCGCTGGTACATCTTCGACCCCTCGGGCACCGCCATTCCCATGGCCTTCGTGCGCTTTGGCACCGGCAGAGATGCGGCTGACGTGGCATTTGCCACGATCTTCGGCGGCGTGCGCGCGCATGCCCCGCAAATTCGGGCGTGGGCGGTACAAGATGCGTCGCAAGGCATCGTGCTGCCCTTCCACTGCCAAGAGGCGCTGTCGACAGACGGCGTGTGACCGGCAAAGAACCGCCGGTTTATCCAGTTTGATCGACCGATCGGTGTGGGCGGGGTTTGCTTAAGGTACGGCCATCGAGTTTCGCAAACTCCCGGGAGCGTGCATTGAAATCCGCCAAGCCCAGAGAGGGCCGCCATCTTTACGTCGACAGCCTGGCCCACAAGCTAGAAGCGATCGAATCGGGCCGCGTGCCCATGCAACCCTTGACCTATCGCGTGCACGCCAAGATGCTGCGTCGCGCCTTGCTCAACTGCCCCGATGCGGGCTTTGACGGCCACCCCGCCTTGGTGTGGGGGGTGATGGAAGACGCGCTGGCCAACATGTGCTTCGAAACCACGGGCCAGCTGCCCACGGTGAGCAGCCACGAGGTCAAGCAGATTGCCGATGCGCTGATTGCGCGCTGCCGCCGCTCGATGGCTTGAGTGCTTCTCGGGTGCCGGCTTTGGCGTCGGCCCGAGTGTCATCCCCGAAGTCATCCACCTGGATCACCTTGTCGGCCGCGTGCAGATAGGCTGACGCCGCGGCCGGGTTGCGCGCTTGCCGCGCCACCGCTTCCAGCGAATGCGTGCGCCTGAGCGCCTGGTTGAGCTCGGGCAGCTCATCGCCCACCGCGCGGGCGCATTCCAGCGCGTCCATCAGGTCGAGCAAGCCACCCGATCGGGGGCGAGACACATCAGGGCATAGGCGCGCGATGAGCGAGGGGTCGTCGCGCAAGGTGTCGGCAAAGGCAATCAGGTCGCGGTCGCGCAGCGGCGCCAAGTGGCGCGTGCCATGCAGCAGCAACGGGGCGGCCATGCGCAGTGCCGCCGATGGCAGATTGGCATAGAGGTCGCGCAAAGTGGCGGCGGCCTGGTCGAGCTGCACCCGGATCGCGGCGCGCGCGAACGGCAGCATCTTCGGGTCACCCTCGACCTCGTAGCGCCAGACACTGGCCGAGGCCATGTAGAGGCACGACAGCACATCGCCCAGGCGCGCTGACAAAAGCTCCATGCGCTTGAGCTTGCCGCCGAGCAAACCCATGGCCAGGTCGGCGCTCAGCGCGTACTTGGCCGACAGCCTGGCAATGAGCTGCGCTTCCTTGAACAACTCTTCCGGCGGCATGCCCAGCACCGGCGCGTGCACCACGCTGCGCCAGAGGTTGGCGAGCACATGGCCCG
Source organism: Rhizobacter sp. (assembly GCF_046595475.1). Classification (GTDB taxonomy): domain Bacteria; phylum Pseudomonadota; class Gammaproteobacteria; order Burkholderiales; family Burkholderiaceae_C; genus Rhizobacter. The sequence goes on along the minus strand of NZ_JBKJOQ010000039.1, from coordinate 64,348 downwards.
CGTGGCCGAGCAAGGCCTTGCCGAGTTTTTCGGGGTCGTTGGCTTGTACCGCCGCCATCTCGTCAAGCACATGCGGGTGGCAGCGTACGGCGCCCTGGCCGAAGATGATGAGCGCGCGTGTGAGCAGGTTGGCGCCTTCCACGGTGATGGCGATGGGCGCCTGGCGGTAGGCCACGCCAAGCAGGTTTTTCGGGCCGCTGATGATGCCCTTGCCGCCCAGGATGTCCATGCCGTCATTGACCGCCTTGCGCCCCGCCTCGGTGAGGTGCACCTTCAGAATCGCGCTGGCCACGCTCGGGCGTGCGCCGGCATCGAGCGCCGCGGCGGTGTAGCGGCGCGCGGCGTCGGTGGCATAGAGGCGGGCAGCGGTGTTGGCAATGAGCCCCGCGATCGCGTGAAACTTGCTGATCTGCAAGCCGAACTGCTCGCGAATCTGGCCGTAGCCGTTCATCACGAAGAGCGTGGTCTGCTGCATGGCCGAGCCCAGCGCCGGCAGCGAGATCGCGCGGCCCGCGGCCAGGCTCTCCATCAGCATGCGCCAGCCCTGGCCCACCTGCTTCTCGCCGCCGATGATCCAGTCCATGGGCACGAACACGTCGTGGCCGCGTATGGGGCCATTCATGAAGGCCGAGTCCATGGGCCGGTGGCGGCGCCCGATTTCCATGCCGGTCGTGGGCACCGGGATCAGCGCGCAGGTGATGCCCAACAGCTGCTGGTCTTCGGGCAGGCTTTCGTCTACCGCCTGGAACGCCAGGCCGACCACCGTGGCCACGGGCGCGAGCGTGATGTAGCGTTTGTCGAAGCGCACCATGAAGCCCTTGACGGCGCGCCCGTCGACCATGCGCTCGGTGAGCACGCCGCGGTCGGGAATGGACGCCGCGTCAGAGCCGGCGTAGGGAGAGGTCAGCCCGAAGCAGGGCAGGTCGCGCCCGTCGGCCAGGCGCGGCAGGTAGTGCTGCTTTTGCGCATCGGTGCCGTAGTGCAGCAGCAATTCGGCGGGGCCTAGCGAGTTGGGCACCATCACCGTCACGGCGCAGGCCACGTTGACGGTGGCAATGCGCGTCACCACCGCCGCATGCGCGAAGTGGCCGAAGCCCAGGCCGCCGTTTTCCTTGGGGATGATCATCCCGAAGAACTTGTGTATGCGCAGGTAGTGCCACACCTCTGGCGGCAGGTCTTGCGCCTGGTCGATGGCGAAGTCGTCGAGCATGCTGGTGAGCGTGACGACCTCGTGGTCGAGGAAAGACTGCTCTTCGACCGTGAGCTTGTTGGGCCCCATGAAGCGCAGCAGGTCGAAATCGGGCGCACCGGCGAAGAGCTGGCCCTCGAAGCCCACCGTGCCGGCTTCGAGCGCGGCACGCTCGGTGTCGCCCATGGGCGGCAAGGCCTTGGCAAAAGGCTTTAGCGCGGCCCGCCCAATCAGTCGGTCAAGTGCTCCCATGCCGGCAAGCCTAGGGCTCTTGCCCTCTGATGGGAAGTCATCTGTCGCCCCAAGGTCTTGTAGGACAGCGCTGTGCCGCCGTCGCACGGCTGTCACGCGGGCACGCCAGCATGCGGCTTTGTCCAACAGCCGCCCCACACCCATGAGCCGCATCAGCCAACCTCGCCGCCAGTTCGTCATTGCCTCGTCGACGGCCCTTGCCGGCGGCTTGCCCGCCATCCTGGCCCATGCGCAGGCCCCCGCGCTGGTGGCGGCGCCCGGGCAGCGCGTGGGCTTCCCGTCAGGCGTGCAAAGCGGTGACGTGCTGGCCGACCGCGCGATGGTCTGGGCGCGCGCCGACCAGCCGGCCCGCATGTGGGTGGAGTGGTCGACCAGCGCCAGCTTTGCGCAATCGCAGCGCGTGCGCGGGCCGCATGCGCTGGAGGTCACCGACCTCAGCGCCCGCATAGACCTGACCGGCCTGCCCCCGCAGCAAGACATCTTCTACCGCGTGCAGTGGGAAGACCTGGCCGGCGGCGGCTTGTCCGAGCCGATGGCCGGGCACTTGCGCACCGCGCCTGCGGGCCGGCGCGACGTGCGCTTTCTGTGGTCGGGCGACACCGTGGGCCAGGGCTTCGGCATCAGCGACGAGTTCGGTGGCATGAAGATCTACGAGGCCATGCGCCAGCGCAACCCCGACTTCTTCATCCACTGCGGCGACACCATCTATGCCGACGGCCCCATCACCGCCGAAGTGAAGGCCACTGATGGCAGCGTCTGGCGCAACAGCGTGTTGACCGAAGAGAAGAGCAAGGTCGCCGAGACGCTGAAAGAGTTTCGCGGCGCCTACCGCTACAACCAGCTCGACGCGCACGTGCGACGCTTCAACAGCGAGGTGATGCAGGTCTGGCAGTGGGACGACCATGAAGTCAGCAACAACTGGTCAGGCAGCAAAGATCTCTCGGCCGACAAGCGCTACACCGAGAAGAGCGTGCCCCTGTTGGCGGCGCGCGGCGCGCGTGCCTTTCTCGAAAACGCGCCGATGCGCTGGCATGGGCAGCAAGAAGAGCAGCGCGTGTACCGCAAGATCCCCTACGGCCCGCTGCTCGACGTGTTCGTGATCGACATGCGCAGCTACCGCGGCCCCAACACCCACAACCGCCAGGGCAGCATCGACGCCGAATCAGAGTACCTCGGCAGTGAGCAGCTGGCGTGGCTGCGCGACGAACTCAAGCGCAGCCGCGCGGTGTGGAAGGTGATCGCGAGCGACATGCCCATCGGCCTGCAAGTGACCGATGGCAAAGACGCCGAGGGGCGCATGAAGTTTGAAGCTGTGGCCAATGGCGACGGCCCGGCGCTCGGGCGTGAGCTGGAGATCGCCCAGCTGCTGTCCTTCATCAAGCGCGAGCGCATCCGCAACACCGTGTGGTTGACGGCTGACGTGCACTACACCGCAGCACACCACTACGACCCGAGCCGCGCGCAGTTCCACGACTTCGAGCCGTTCTGGGAATTCGTCAGCGGCCCCTTGCATGCTGGCAGCTTCGGGCCCAACGCACTCGACAACACGTTCGGCCCCGAGGTGCGCTACATCAAGGCACCCGCGGTGGGCCAGACCAACCTGCCGCCCAGTGCCGGCCTGCAGTTCTTTGGTGAGGTGCAGATCGACGGCAAGACCGCGGCCATGACGGTGCACCTGCGCGGGCTCGACGGGCAATCGCTTTGGAGCACCGAACTCGCACCACGCCGCGGGTGAGCAGCGGGCCGGTCAACCTTTGAAGGGGTTGGCCGTGGCAAACCACAGGCCGATGCCGGTTGCGATGATGAAGGCGCCGTCGAGCACGCCCACCAGCAGGAACACCTTGCCTTGCAGCGGCTCCATCAGCTCGGGCTGGCGGGCCGAGGCTTCGAGGTACTTGCTCGCCATCACGCCCACGCCGAGGCAGGAGCCTATGGCGCCCAGGCCGATCATGTGGCCGACGGCGAGTGGGACGAGGTTGATGCTTTCCATGTGTTTTCTCCTTGTGTGTGCGGCACATGGTCTCGTCGCGCGTGTTCGGCGTCCATGACGTGGCAGGTCATGGTTGAGCGCGACCACCCCACAGCGATCGGTAATTTTTACCGTCAACAGGCAGCGGGCGGCGCGCGTTAGGGATGCACGCTCGGTCAACAACACGGCTGAGCTCCACTACCACTGAAAGAGATCCTCATGAACAAACTGCTCGCCACCCTCCTCGCCGGCTTCTTCGCTTCTGTTGCCATGGCACAGACCACGCCCGTCGCAGCCTCGGCCCCGGCCGTCATGAAGGCCGAAGCCAAGGCTGAAAAGAACACCACCAAGGCCATGGCCTCGGAAGCCAAGGTCGATGCCAAGGCTGACGCCAAGATGGTCAAGGCCGATGCCAAGGCCGCCGACACCAAGGCCGACGCACACGCCACCGCTTCCAAGAAGAAGACCAAGGCCCACGCCAAGGTTGCCAAGGCTGATGCCGAAGACAAGATGAAGATGGATGCCAAGGCCGACAAGGTCACGGCCAAGGCCGACGCCAAGGAAGCCAAGACCGCCATCAAGGCCGACACCAAGGCCGAGAAGACCAAGGTTGACGCCACTGCCGACAAGGCGCAAGCCCAGGTCAAGACCGAAGCCGTGAAGGCCGAGGGCAAGGCCGACGTGAAGGCTGCTGTCACCAAGTAAGCGCGCTTCAGCGCTGAAACAAGAAAGGGCGCCGCGGCGCCCTTTCTTGCGTTTGTGGCGGATGAGGTGTCAGCCGTCGACCTTGATCCCACGCGACGTGATGATCTCGCCCAGCAGCGCCAGGTCGGCCTTCATGCGCTGGGCCAGCACCTCGGGCTCGCTGCCCACTGGCTGCCAGCCGATGGTCAGCAAGCGAGCTTGGGTCTCGGGCAGCTTCATCACTTCGGCGAGTGCTGCCGAGATGCGGGCCACGATGGGCTTCTGCAAAGACGCCGGGCCGACCAGCGCCGTCCACACTTCGAGATCGGTGCCGTTCACGCCGGCTTCGCGCAGGGTGGGCACATCGGGCGCCAGCGCGCTGCGCGTGGGCGAGGTGACGGCAATCGCCTTCAGCTTGCCCGCCTTCACTTGCGGCATCGCAATGCCGGGCGGCAGCAGCGACAGCTGGATCTGCCCCGCCAGCAAGGCATTGGTGACTTGCGGGTTGCCGGGGAAGGGCACATGCACTGCGGCGAGGCCGGCTCTGCTCTTGAGCAACTCCATGCCCAGGTGGCTCACGGTGCCGTTGCCCGGCGTGCCGTAGTTGGCCTTGTCGCCCAAGGCGCGCACCCATTGCAGCAGCTCGGCGGGCGAGCTGCCGGTGGCGCTTTGGGTGGTGGTCAGCACCAGCGGTGCGGTGCCCAGCAGCGAGATGGGGGCGAAGTCTTTGGCGGGGTCGAAGGGCGTGGCGGGGTTGACGAGCCTGGCCACCGTCAGGTTGCCGTTGATCAGCACGCCCAGCGTGTGCTCGTCGGTGGCGCGGGCCAGTTGGTCGGCTGCGATGTTGCCGGACGCACCGGGCTTGTTGTCCACTACCACCGGCTGCCCCAGCGCGTGAGCCAGGCCATCGGCGAGCGCGCGCGCCATCAGGTCGGGTGACGAGCCACCCGGGAAGCCCACCAGCAGGCGCACGGGCTTGCTCGGCCAGGCCGATTGCGACCACGCGCGCGTGGTGATGAAGGGGCTGGCGGCCAGTGCCGCCAGCAGGTGCCGTTTGGTGATCGTCATGGGAACGTCTCTTGCATTGAGTCGCGAGGAAGGGCCCAAGCGTAAGCCAGAATCACCCCAGACCCAGGAGCGAAGACCATGAACCTGCTCGTACGCAACGCCACGCTCCCCGACGGCACGCAGGCTGTCGACGTGTTCGCGCAAGCCGGCCGCATCGCAGCCATGGGTAGCGCACTCGTGGCACCCGAAGGCACGCCGGTGCTCGACGCGCAAGGCCTGCTGCTCAGCCCGCCCTTCGTCGACGCGCATTTCCACATGGACGCCACGCTCAGCCACGGCTTGCCGCGCGTCAACCAGAGCGGCACCTTGCTCGAAGGCATTGCGCTGTGGGGCGAGTTGAAGCCGCTGCTGACGCAAGAGGCGCTGGTAGAGCGGGCGATGCAGTACTGCGACTGGGCGGTGGCCAAGGGCTTGCTCGCCATACGCACGCATGTGGATGTTTGCGACGACCGGCTGCTCGCCGTCGAGGCCTTGCTGCAGGTGAAGGCGCGCGTGAAGCCGTATCTTGATCTGCAGCTGGTGGCCTTCCCGCAAGACGGCGTGCTGCGCTCACCCACGGCACTGGCCAACCTCAAGCGCGCGCTCGACCTGGGCGTCGACGTGGTCGGCGGCATCCCGCACTTCGAGCGCACCATGGCCGACGGCGCCGAAAGCGTGAAGCTGCTGTGCGAGCTGGCCGCCCAGCGCGGCCTGCGCGTCGACATGCATTGCGACGAGAGCGACGACCCGCTGAGCCGTCACATCGAGACACTCGCCTTCCACACGCAACGCCTCGGGCTGCACGGCCGCGTCACCGGCTCGCACCTCACGTCCATGCACTCGATGGACAACTACTACGTCAGCAAGCTGATCCCGCTGATCGCCGAAGCACAAGTCAACGCCATCGCCAATCCGCTGATCAACATCACGCTGCAAGGCCGCCACGACACCTACCCCAAGCGACGTGGCATGACCCGCGTACCCGAGCTGATGGCGGCTGGAGTCACCGTCGGTTTCGGCCACGACTGCGTGATGGACCCGTGGTATTCGCTGGGCAGCGGCGACATGCTCGAAGTGGCCCACATGGGCCTGCATGTGGCGCAGATGACCTCGCAGGCGCAGATGCGCGCCTGCTTTGAGGCCGTCACCGTGAACGCCGCGAAGATCCTCGGGCTCGAAGGCTACGGGCTGCAGGTGGGCTGCAACGCCGACTTCGTGCTGTTGCAGGCGCGTGACCCGGTCGAGGCGATACGCCTGCGCGCGGCGCGCCTCGCGGTGGTGCGGCGTGGGGAGGTGGTCTCGCGCATGGCGCCGGCCACGGCCGCGCTGAGTTTGCCGGGGCGGGCGAGCAGCGTGGACTGGATGCCGCACCGCTAGCGCCCGCTTTGCCTCGCGTCAATCCGCGGGTTCGACTTCAGGGTCCAGGAAGCCACGCGGTGTCGACGGCCGTGTGAGGTTGTGGCCACGCTCGGATGCGTTGACTGGCATCACGTCATCGTGCGCAATGGTGGGCGCGAGGCTTTGGCGTGAGCCGATGGCCGCGCGCTGGCTGGGCAGTGCCGCGGGGTGGAGCCGCGTCTTGTCTTTCAGGGCCAGCTGGGCCATCTGCGCTATGCGCACGGCCTCGGCCTTCTTCTCTTGCGCTTGCTCGGCTTTCTTGCGCTGCGCCTCCAGCGCCTTGGCAAGTGCCTTGGCGTCTGAAGAAGGGGGTGGCGCGGGTGGAGCGGGTGAGCGGTCGAACATGATCGTCTGTGATGTCGGTTGGTCGAAAACGCGAAAACGGCTGCGCCCAAGTTAGCCGTGTGAACACCGCGCGGCAACGGAAAACTCCGACAAACCGCAGCGTCGCGCACGCCTGACGCGCGGGGTTTGTTGTTGACAGCGCGAAACCCGCTCCCCTATCGTTTCCGGATTAGCGACGAACCTCAGACCAGCTCCGTTCGGGGTGAGGTATCGAAGCCCAGCGCTGGCCTTCGATACCTCAGCCCGAACGCAACCAGGCGAACAGCATTGGGAGCTGAGGTTCGTCGCCAATCAGTTGTCGTTTTGCCACCGCCGGTCAGCCCTTTCCTGCCTCACCGCGCATGCCCCGGACCCGCCTTCATGATGAAGCTCCACATCGTCGTGCCTTGCTACAACGAAGAAGCCGTTCTCGCTGAATCGGCGCGCCAGTTCGATGCGTTGCTGGCCCGCTTGATTGAAGCCGAGAAGATTTGGCCTGACAGCCACGTGACCTTCGTCGACGACGGCAGTCGCGACAACACCTGGGCGTTGATCGAGCGAGAAGCCGCCACCCGGCCGCGTGTAGGCGGCATCAAGCTGTCGCGCAATCGAGGCCATCAGAATGCGGTGTTCGCCGGCCTGATGACCGTTGACGGCAGCGCGGTCGTCACCATCGACGCCGATCTGCAAGACGACCTGGGCGCCATCGAGTGCATGGTCGACGAGCACCTGAACGGCTGCGACATCGTCTACGGTGTGCGCAGCGACCGCTCGACTGACACGGCCTTCAAGCGCCACAGCGCACGGCTGTTCTACCGGTTTCTTGCGCTGTTCGGGGTGGAGCTGGTGCACAACCACGCCGACTTCCGACTGATGAGCCGGCGCGCGATCGAGGCCTTGCGCGAGTACCGCGAGACCAACCTGTACCTGCGCGGCATCGTGCCGCTGATCGGCTTTCGCACCACCACCGTCGCCTATGCGCGCAAGCAGCGCTATGCCGGTCAGTCCAAGTACCCGCTGGCCAAGATGCTGGGCCTGGCGCTCGAGGCCATCACCTCGTTCTCGACCGTGCCGCTGCAAATCATCACCATCCTCGGCGTGACCGTGTTCGCCGGTGCGATGGCGGTGTCGGCGTGGGTGCTGTGGGTGGCCTTGTTCACCCACGATGCGGTGCCCGGTTGGGCATCGACCGTGCTGCCCATGACCTTTCTCGGTGGCATGCAAATCCTTTGCATGGGCGTCGTCGGCGCCTACCTCGGCAAGATCTATGGCGAGGTGAAGGCGCGGCCGCGCTTCTTCATTGACCGCACGGCAGGCTTCGGCACATCGGGGCTGCCTGCAGCTGCCGCACGCTCACGTGCCGCGCCCGAGACGCACGGGTCATGAGCAATGTGGCCGCCGGCCCATGGGCGTGCATGCGCCGCCACAGCGCTGCCCGGTTCCTGCTGGTTGGCGCAGCATGTGCCGCGCTGTCGCTCACGATCATCTTTGCGATGAAGGCGTCCGGGGGCTTCGGCGACGCCTGCGCCAACGCCGTGGGCTACGGGGCGGGCCTGGTGTGCGGCTTCGGGCTGAACCGCAGCTGGACCTTCCAGCACCGCGGTGCGTTGGCGGCTGCGCTGCCCAAGGCCGCGATCGTGCTGGGCGTGGCCTATGGGCTCAACCTTGCGCTGGTACTGCTGCTGGTGCGACAGGGTGTCGACGCTTATGTGGCGCAGCTGGCCGGCATGCCGGTCTATACAGCACTGTCGTACGCCGGCTACCGGTGGTTCGCGTTTCGCGCTGACAGTTCACTGCGCATTGCGCACTCTGCCTGGCCCGTGTCCGCCGCGTTGATCGCAGCGGTGTCGCTCTTCTATCGGTTGGGTGATCGGCCCCTCGCCCTCTGGGACGAATCGCGCCTCGCCAACAACGCACTGGAAATGGCGCACAGCGGGCTCTCGCTCGTCACCACCTTCGATGGGCTGGCCGACCACTGGAACACCAAGCCGCCGCTCGTGGTGTGGCTGATGTCTGTGGCCATCCGCTTGTTTGGCGCCACCGAATGGGCCGTGCGCCTGCCCTCGGCGCTCGCCTCGCTGGCCACCGCGCTTTTGGTCTATGGCTTTTGCAGCCTGCGCCTGCGCCGGCCCACCGTAGGCTTTGCCAGCGTGATGGTGCTGCTCATGACCTCGGGCTACATGGTTCATCACGGGGCCCGCGCGGGCGACTACGACGCCATGCTGACCCTGTGCACCACCGCCTTCCTGATGTCGGCCTATCTCTATTTGCACGGGCGCAGCGCCGACCGTGCCAAGTGGCTGGCGCTGTGCACGCTGTGGGTGCTGCTGGCCTTCATGACCAAGACCATTCAGGGCCTCATCTTCCTGCCCGCGCTCTTGCTCCCTGCCGCCTGGCAGGGCCGGTTGCCGCACATCTTGCGCAGCCGCGCGGTGCACGCGAGCGCGGCCAGCGTGCTGCTGGTCGCAGTGGGTTACTACCTCGCTCGCGAGCGGGTCGATCCAGGCTACTTCGAGATGGCGCAGGCCAACGACCTGCTGGGCCGCTTCAACACCGTGCTGGACGGCCACGAAGGCCATGCGTGGGATTACCTGTTCCGCTTCGACCGCTCGATCTGGCTGCTGCCCGGCCTGGGTGCGGCAGTGTGGTTGGCCTGGCGCGGCAAGGGTGAGCGGCGCCGGTTGGCCGCCTACTTTGGCGTGCTCTGCCTGTTCTACCTGGCCGTGATCTCGCTCGCGAAGACGAAGCTGCCTTGGTACACCATGCCGCTCTACCCGCTGCTGGCCATGCTGGTGGCCCTCGGCCTGGAAGACTTGATCCGGCGCGCCGCTGCCGCACACCACCGGCCGGCGCAGGTGTTCGGCGGGTTGTGCGTGGCGATGGGCGCGCTGGCGCTGGCAAACAATCTGGTGGTTCAACATCACTTGGCCCAGGTGTCGGCCATAGACGAACGCGATCACTACAGTCTCTTTCTTCGCTCACCGGTGTTGCGTGCGGCGGGGCTGCGCAAGCTGGTGGTGCTGCACCCCGGCTACCCGAGCAGCCAAGGCGTGTACTACATGGCGCCCACGCTTTTTTACGCGCAAGTGCTCAGGCGACAGGGCTACTCCGTGGTGGTGCAGCCGACCACCGAGCCTGTCCCTGCCGATGCCGAAGGGGTGGTGCTGTGCGGTGGCGCACGCGCGTGGTCTGCCGCACCGCCTCTGGTGTCGGAGCGCGATTGCGGCGTGTACCCCGCCAAGCCCACGCTCGCCCATGGACAAGGCTGAGTTCGACGCCGTCGCCGACGCGTATGCGCAGCTGCACGCGCGCAACATCGCGGCCTCGGGCGAGACTCCGGAGTTCTTTGCCCGCTACAAAGTCGAAGACACGGCGAAAGAGGCCCGCGCGCACGGCGTGCAGGCCAGCGAGATCCTCGACTTCGGCTCGGGCATTGGCAACTCGCTGCCGCACTTCGGGGCGTTGTTCCCGCAGGCGCAGCTGACCTGCGCCGACGTGTCGGCGCGCAGCCTCGCGGTCAGCCAGTCGCGCTTCCCCCATGCCCCGGCGCGCTACCGCGAAATCACGGTGCCCCTGCAGCTGCCCTTTGGCACCGAGAGCTTCGACCTCTCGTTCTCAGCCTGCGTGTTCCACCACATCCCGCATGCGCAGCACATCGCCTGGCTGGCCGAGCTGCGCCGCGTCACGCGGGCCGGCGGGCTGCTGGTGGTGTTCGAGCACAACCCCTTCAACCCGCTCACCGTGTCGGCCGTGCGCACCTGCGAGTTCGACGAGAACGCGCAGTTGGTGCGCGGCCACGCGCTGCTGCGCAGTGCCCAGGCGGCCGGCTGGCAACAGGCGCGCCTGGTGTACCGCATGTTCTTCCCGCGCGCCCTGGCGTTCGCGCGGCCGGCCGAACGCTGGCTGCGCCGCGTGCCGCTGGGGGCGCAGTACTACCTGGTGGCGCGCGGCTGAGGCGCGAGCCCGGGCCAGTGCGTGGCGCCGGGCACCGTGGCCGCGCGGCCATGCTCGCGCAGGCCGAGAACGCCCATGAACAGCGAGGCCGACAGCACCTGCATGCCGGCCAGCAGCAAGGCCAGCGCCGGGATCACGAGGCGCATGCCGACCCGAGGGTCGAGCGGGCCGAACTGGCTGTGGTCCCAGGCCGCGACCGACATCAGCGAGAGGCCCAGCCCCAACAGCACCATCAGGCCACCGCAGACCAGGCCACGCTCTAGCGAGAACCAGCGCGCAAAGCGCGCGATCTGTGGCGTGAGCGGCAAGAAGCCGTGGTCCGCGGCGAAGACCCTGGCGAACACCGCAAACGCCACCAGCTGCAGCCCGATCACTGAGGCGCCGGCGGCATAGAGCATCGTGTGGACGTCGAGCACCACCTTGCCCACCGGCAGCGGCCCCTGCAGCAGCACCGCCTGCCCGAGGCCGCCCAGCCACAGCAGCGCGAGGCCGGGGTAGAGAAACAGCCAGCTGGGGCTGAACAGCAGCAAGAAGCGCAGGTGCCGCCAGCCATCGCGCCAACTGCGCAGGTGCGGTGGCCGGCCCCGCCCGTCGGGCGACAGCGTGGTCGGCACCTCGGCGATGTGCAGGCCCTGAAGCGACGCCTTGACCACCATCTCGCTTGCGAACTCCATGCCGCTGCAGCACAGGCCCAGCGACAGCACGTCCTCGCGGTGGAAGCCGCGCAGCCCGCAATGGAAGTCGCGCACGCGCGCATCGAAGAGCACGCGGCCGACGGTGCTCAGCACCGGGTTGCCCAGCCAGCGGTGCAGCCGCGGCATGGCGCCCGGCGCGATGCCGCCTTGGAAGCGGTTGCCCATCACCAGCTGCGTGCCGTGCCTCAGCTCGGCGACGAAGGCATCGAGCTGGCTGAAGTCGTAGCTGTCGTCCGAGTCGCCCATGACCACCCAGCGCCCGCGTGCGGCCTGGATGCCGGTGATCAGCGCGGCCCCATAGCCGCGGCGCGGCACGTCGACCACGCGCGCACCCAGCGCCCGTGCGATCTCCTGCGAGCCGTCGGTGGAGCCGTTGTCGGCAATCAACACCTCACCGTGGATGCCGGCACGCCGCAGGAACGCGTGTGCTTTGTGGATGCACACGCCGACCGTGCGCGCCTCGTCGAGGCAGGGCATCAGGATGGTCAGTTCCATGGGGTGGGTCGGCTCGGTGCCAGTTCAGAGCAGGGTCGAGGTGTCCTGTTCGGCCGGCGCGTCGGCGCTCAGCTTGAGCTCGGACAGCAGGCGCAGCTCTTGTTCGCTCAGGCGTTCGCGGCGGCGTGAGTGGCGCGGGCGCTGCTTGCCGGTGAAGACGTCGCGTGGCACCTCGCCGTAGGCCTGTACGACGGTGTTGATGCGCGCGCGCGCCTCGTCGTCGGCATGGGGCAGGAAGTCGCTGCGCGACAGCTTGCGCAGCTCGGGCCGGGCCAGGTGACGCTCGAAGCGCACCGCCACCTCGAAGGCCGAGCGGCAGCTGCGGCGCACCCCGGTGATCAACTCGCGACCCTGCGTCTCGGTCATGCGGTCCTTGCGTACCAGGGTCTTGACCAAGCGCACGAAGTAGTCGAAGCGCAGCACCAGTTCGGCGATGGCGTACCCATAGGGGCTGCGGAAACCGATCTCCAGTTCGGCCGGCTGCTTGGAGCGTTGCACCGACAGGCTCAGGCCGCGCTTCTTGCAGGCCTCGATCTCCTGTTCGCGCGAGGTCGTCGCTTCGTCGATCAGCTGGCCGGCGGTCTCGATGGCGGCGCTGGTGGAGATCAGGCCCCAGTCGGCATAGGGGTTGTCGTTGCTCGACAGCAGCCAGATCGAGCGCGCCGCGGCGGCGGCGCGGCGCCCACCCACGATGCCCGAGACCTGGCTCTTGGAGTCATGCGCACGGCCGGCAAAGAGAAACATCGCCTCCTTGGTGTGCATCACCATCTTGTCCTGGTCTTCGTCGACCAGGTCGCCCACATCGATCCGGTGCCGAGCCGGCGCCTTGGGCGCGCGACCGAGCGTCGGGGCCGCCGCCACGTGGACCGGCTCCAGCACGTCGAGTTCGTCATCGGCCTCGTGCATGGCGCTCAGGCCGTGCAGCGGCAGGCCCACGGGGGAGGACGCGGGGTGGACGCCGTTGATCGGTGGTGTGGTGGTGCTCATGGTGGATGCCTCCTGCGCCGGCGGCGCATGTGTGTGTAGGTCAGGTGGACTCGATGGCTGCGCACAGCGTGGCCAGCGAGAAATGCGGGAAATGCTCTTTGAGGCGCCTGTAGCGCAGGCGTGCGCTGGGCTCTTGCGCACACAGCGTCTTCCAGCAGCGGTAGATCGCGTAGGTGGTCTCGGGCTCGGGCAGCGGCGGGCGCCCGCCGCGCGACTCGCAGCCCAGGCGCTTGCGGTGCTGCGCGATCACGCGCGCGCTGACCTTGGGGAACAGCGTTCGCACCAGGGCCGGCGTGGCGCCGTTCAGGATGAAGAAGTCGAGGTCGGTTTCGTCGCGCTTGAGGGCGCGGTACGAGTTGACCACCGCGGCGGCCTTCTTGTGGTCGATCACCACCCCCAGGCATGCACTGGAGCCGCTCAGGATCTTGGCCACGTCGTTGATGGGCATGGTGCTCATCTCGCTGACCAGGCTGTCCTCCCAGCCCATGTCCTTCAGCGAAGCGCGTTCCTTGGTCGACATGCCACCGAACAGTCGGTTATGCAGAAACAAGGCCACCAGGCGACCAAGCGTGTCGTCCTTCTCGATGGGAAAGATGGCCTGGCCGCCCGATGCGGTGAGGTTGGAATGTGCTGATTCGTGCATGCTGTTTACCCCTTGAAACGACGTCTCTGTTTTCGTGCAGCTGCGGCTTGTGAACTGCTTGCAGCACGCGCTTTTTGCGCTTGTCATCGAAGCTGACGCGATTCGCTTGGTCGATGACGAGGATGAATGTTCGGTGGCGCTGAGGCCGTTCGATAGAACGCACATGCTGCGACCGTATCGGGCCATTGGGATGCGTGACCACAGGTGTCCAAACCCCCCTGAAAGCGCGCGTTATCACCAACAACTCTTGAATCTGCATGCTGGTCTGGTTTCAGTTCGTTGCAATGTTTTCGCGCGCTGGTGAAGAGGTGTTTGAACCCAGATGCTGTGGCGAGCGATGTAACTCAGATGTACTTCTTGTAGTACGTCCACTGCACCCGCGCGAGCACCGTGATGCCGAGCGCGAAGCCCACCATCGTGAGCACCGGGTTCACGTGCAGGGGCAGGCACAGGGTGGTGATCAGGAAGGAGCCCACGAGCGCGTACTGGAAGTACTTGGTGCGGTGGTAGACGCTGGCCGACTCGCGCCCCGCGCAGGCGCGGCGGATGGCGCGCTCGGCCCGGCCGTCGGCATGCGCCACCAGGTAGAGCAGGCCCAGCAGCGGCAGCATGCCCACCAGCATGGCCAGGCGAACGCCGAAGACCTGCGTGGCCACGAAGACCACTTGGAACACCGGCGCGGTGACGCCGATCACGCGGCCGAGGCTGCGGTTGAGCTCGGAGGCCGCGGCCGCGGGTGTCGGGTCCTGGGCCATCGACTCCAGGCCGGTGGCGACGAAGAGCGTCTGGTGCAGCCACTGCGTGAGTTCCTGCGCCACGCGACCCATGTGCGCGAGCGGGCGGCCGGGCGCGATGTCGCGCAGGGCGGCGTCGAACAGCGAGGCCAGGGCCGCGGTGTCGCGGTGCCATGCACTGAAGTACAGCCACAGGCACAGGCACCAGAAGGCCAGCAGCAGCGCGGCCATGCCCATGACCACGGTCAGCACCAGCCGCACCGGAGACAGCAGGGCCGCGGCAAGCTGCCGGTTGGGAAGCAGGATGGTGTCGCTCATGGTGCGGTGGCTCCCAGGGCAGGTGAGTGCGCGTGCGCGGGCCGGGCCGGGTCTTCGTAGCGCGCCGCCAGGCGCCGCGCAATGTCGGTGGCGCTGGCCAGGAAGTGCGGGTCCCCCTCGGTGGCCAGCAGCGGGATGCGCAGCTTGTAGAGCTGCCCGCCGTTCAGCAGCGCGAAGGCATGGCCCTTGGGCAGCTGGCCCAGGTCGGCGGGTGAAAGCGCCGTCACCTTCTCGAGCGTGAGGCGGTCTTCGTTGCTGCTGGTGAACTCGGCAAACTCCTCGGCGTCGTTGGAGTCGCCGGCGCGCGAGACGGCCGTCATGCTGGCCACGTAGACCTCGCTCAGGCGCAGGATGAAGCCCTGGGCGGTGGCGTCGTCGAGCACGCGCATGTAGATGCGGGTGTTGAAGTTGCCCTCGATCTGCCGCGCCTTGGCGGGCGTGCCGATCTTGGCCTCGATGTCGGCCGCGGTCTGGGTGTAGGCCACCACCTGGAAGCCCGCGCCGCCGGCCTTGTTGATCATCGGGATGAACTCTTCGCCGATCAGCTCGTTGAACTCGTCGGCATGGATGCACAGCTTGCGCGCGGGCAGCGCGCTGCTTTGCCCGTCGTCGATGCCGCGCTTGTAGATGCGGCTGGCCACGCTGGTGAGGTCGGCGAACATGGCGCTGCCCACGGCCGCGGCCACGCTGCTGGAGCTGAGCGCGTCCAGACCCACGTAGACGATGCCGCCGTTGCCGATCACCGTGCTCCAGTCGAACACCGGGCGCAGGTCGGTGGGGTCGGTGTAGTCGGGCGACAGCAGCTCGCCGGCCTTGCCCCCGGTCAGCTTTTCGAGCAGGGGCCGCACCGAGGCGACCAGCTTCTCAAAATGCGAGCGCGGGTGCGAGATCACCGAGATGAGCGACTCGGCCACGTCGTCCTGCAGCTTCTTGCGCTGCATGTAGGCGATCAGCTTGGCCGCGCGCGGGCTGCGCTCGCGCAGCTCCTTGTCGATGCCGCTTGCGCGCAGGTCGGTGCGCGCCGCTTCGATGTCTTCGCGCCAGCCGATGGCCTCGCGCGTACGGTCCAGCCACCACTCGATGTAACGCACGGTGAGTGCGTCGCTGTCGTTCAGGTAGCGGCGCAGGTTCTTGTAGCTCGGCCGCTCGCCGAGCGCGACCACGCCGCGCATGGTGCCGTTGACGTAGTGCCACACGAACTGCTTGAAGCTGCTCGCGCTGCCCTCGCCGGGCACGCCGTTGGCGATGCGGTCGGCCACCTCGGTGATGCGGGTGAAGTCGCCGATCGGGTTGTAGCGCGCCGACAGCTCCGGGTAGCCGAGGTGGAAGAAGTAGAAGCTGTCGCTGCGCCCGCTGCGCTCGGCCTCGGCATACAGGCGCTGCAGCACGCCCAAGTCGCCCTTGGGGTCGAGCACGATCACGACGTGGCCGGCGTGGATGTCTTGGCTGGCCATTACCTCCAGCAGGCGCGACTTGCCCACGCGCGTGGTGCCCACCACCAGCACGTGCCCCGGTCGCTCCGACACGTTGAGGCCCACCTCTTCCTCGTCAGGCTCGACGCCGTGCATGCCGAGCGAACCGCCGAGTTCCTGGGCGGTCGACAGCCGCGCCGGCCTCATGGCCGGGATCAGCAGGCCGACGAGCGTGGTGGCAAGGCCATCGCGCCGCACCCGTGTCATCAGTGAGTCGGCGCTGCGCTTGTGCGCGTCACGGCCGTCCAGGCGCGAGAGTTCGCGCTGCAGGTCGTACCAGCGCTGCGTGTGGCGTGCGGTCCAGCGGAAGCCCCGGCCCAGGAAGGTCTGCTGAGCGGGCCGCGGCAATTCGTCAGGCGTGAGCAGGTAGGGGCGGGGTTGCTCCAGCCCACGCCGGTAGCGAACGATGCGCAGGCCTTGGTTGGTGCGCCACGCGGCATGCAGCACCAGCAAGGCGCCCAGCACGAACGCGGGCAGCGCAGGCAGCGCGAACGACGGGTAGGACAGCATCAAGGCCAGCGCCGAGCAGAACGAGACCAAGGCGGCGCCGAACTCGACGGGCTGGCGCAACAGATTGTCGATGGGGTAGCTCACAGGGCCTCCTTACATCAGGCGCGACAGCCCCGGGTGGGGCGGTGGCGGTGTGGTGATGAAGCGTTGCGGCGCCTGGATCACCAGCGCCCGCAGCACGGGGGGTGTCTTGCCGTCGCTGCTGCGCTTGAACTGGAAGCGGTGCATGTTGGCGTTCTGCGGCCCGCGCAGGTGCCAGCCTTCGGCGCACACCGCGCGCAGCACCTCTTTGCCGAAGGCGGTGATGTCGGGCGGGGTGGCCTGGAGCGGCCCGTTCGGGTGCTCGCTGGCGTATTGCTGGAAGATGCCCGGCGCCACCAGCACCATGCCGTCGGCGGCAAAGTGCACCCGGGCATCGGGCGCGTTGCTCAGGATGGTTTGGTCGGCCAGCCCTTGCGTCAGCCACTGCATGAAGCCTTGTGCCAGCGCAGGGCCCGAAGTCGCGGGGGGTGCGTGCGGCGCGGGTGAGGCGCGGGTGGGTTCGGGCCTGTCGTCGGCTGCCGTCGTGGCGGGTTCTTGCGGGGCTGCGTTCGCGGGCAACAAGGCTGCTGCCGCGGATGTGATTGCGGCCACGGGTGCGTCCACCGATGCGGGCTCGGCCGCAGCGGGCGGCGGCAGCGTCACGGCAGCTGCAGCCGCCTGGACCGTGACCGCCGCGGGCCTCTCCAGCGTGTGTGTCGCGTCGCGCCCGCTGCGCACCAGGTGGTGCAGCACGTTGTGGCCTTGGGGCTGGGACAGGAAATCCTGCAGGTGCTGCGACAGCTCCTCGTCCTCGAGCAGCCACTGCAGGCTGTGCGCGTCCATCCAGGGCCGCAGCAGGTCGCGCAGCGCCGCCGGCTCGGCCACCACCCAGGCGCCGCTCCAGCGCAGGTCGTGCAGCATCGCGGCCACGAACACGCCGAAGGTCCAGCGGTACGAGCGCGGCTCGATGTCTTCGGCCAGAGCACCCGGTGGCAGCAGCATGGCCTGGCGGTAGCCCAGGCTGTGGTACGTCTGGGTCAGCAGCGTGTGGACCTCGCCGCTGCGGCCGGCGTTGGCGTAGTGCGGGTGGGCCAGCACGCGCCGCACGAGACCGAGGCACTCGCGCTCGAAGCTGACGGCGGAAAAGCGACTGCGGTCGCGGATCGCGCGCAGGCGGCCCCGGTGCGGTGCCAGCAGGGCATCGGCCTCCTCGGCCGTGAGCGGCACCACGGAATCGACGCGGGTCGGCGTCGCCGCCAGGCGCTCACCCGGGGCCCGCGGCGCGGCACGCAACACCCACCAGCCGGCCAGACCCACGGCGCCGAGCGCCAAGCTTGCCAGAAGTTTGAATGCTGTTGCGTCCATGAGGTTCGCGCCAATGCGGTCCATGCCAGCCTTCGCCGGTCATGCGCAGGCATGACCGCTGATGTCGCTCGAAGGCACTGGAGGGATGTTAGGAATGCGCGTCGGCGGCAGCGTCGAAAACCGCCAGTGATCGCTGTTTGGGTTTGCGCTGTCCCGCTGCTGTCGAGGGCAGCGCCTGCGTCAAGCGCTGCGGATTCGACGATTTCTTCACGGCAGGTCTCGGCGCGTGCGGCCGTGTCGGCGTCAGGCACCCGTAAGACAAGCGCGACGCGCGTCGCGGGCCTCGCATCCACCCTTTCCGTCGCTAAAAGAAAACGCGTGTGCGTGTGCCAGCGCGCACGCAAGTACCACACGACTTTTGAAGCTGCAAGCGACAACGCCTGCGCATCCCGTGGCCTGTTTCTCCTCGTCTGTCGCGGTTCCCATTTCTACGATCGCCTTACCGAATGACGAATCAGACATCCCGACACCTCGGTGGCATCCATGACCATGAACATCACTCGCCTTCTGACATGCACCCTGCAGCGCCTGGCCGCGCAGGTGGCGGCGGGCGTGGTGCTGGTCGGCCTGCCGCTGGCGTCGCTGGCCTGCTGGCAAGAAGCGGCTGAGCGCTACAACATCAACCCGCACGTGCTGCATGCCATTGCCCAGTGCGAGTCCAGCCTCAACCCGCAGGCCATGAACCGCTCGCACACCGAGCGCACCGGCACTTACGACATCGGGCTGATGCAGATCAACTCGTCGAACCTGCCGGCCCTCAAGGCCTACGGCATCGGCGAGAGCGAGCTGCTCGACGCCTGCACCAGCATCAACGTGGGCGCCTGGATCCTCGCGCAGAAGATGCAACGTCACGGCAACAACTGGGAGGCCGTGGGCGCCTACAACGCCGCCTGCACGCAGCTCAAGGGCGAGGCCTGCACTGCGGCGCGCAACCGCTATGCCCGCTGCGTGTACCGCCACCTGCCGCGTGAGCTCAAGGGCGAGCCAGCGAGCGCCTCGCCCGCGTCGGCACCGGCGGCCGAGGTGGCCCGGGCCGAGCCGCAAGCCGCCCCTGCCAGGCGGGCCGCCTCGCGGGCTCGCCCGAGCACGCTGATGGCGGCCAACGCGCCGCAAATCGTCGCCGTGAAAGTCATGCCATGAGATTGCACACCCCTTGCAAGTTCGCCTTCTTCGCCGCTGCCGTGGCGGCCCTGGGCATCGCCCCGGTGGGCTGCGCGCAGCGACCGGCCAGCGTGACCCACCGCGCACCGGCCGTCGAAGAGGCCTTGGCCATCACGCAGGTCGGCTACGGCGCACGCGCCACGTACGTCACCTGCCCGCTGTCGGGCTGCTCGCGCCCCACGCCCAAGACCATCATCGAGCCGCATGCACCCGAGCGGCCGGAGCCGCCGGCGATGCTCGCCGCTGCGCCAGAGCCGGTCACCGAGGCGCCCGTGCCTGCACCCGCACCTGAGCCAGCACCGGTGACCGTGCTCGAGCCCACGAAGGCCGCGCCGGTCGAGGCCGTGCCCGTGCCCATGGCCGCACCGGCAGCCACCGACACCCCCGAAGCACCCGTTGTCGCCAAGGCCCTTGAAGACCGCCGTGTCTTCGTGTCCTTCCCGATTGGCTCGGCGCGCCTGAGCCCCGAGGCGCGCACGCAGCTCGACCGGCTGGCGCCGCGCGTGCAGGGTGCCGAGCGGGTGGTGATCCGCGGGCGCACCGACGAACGCGGCGACAGCGACACCAACGACCGGCTGGCACTGCGCCGCGCGATGGCGGTCTATGCCCACCTCAAACGTGCCGCCCAGGTGTCTGGGAAGCCATTCCAGCTTCTCGCCAAGGGTGCGTGCTGCTACGTCGCACCCAACGACTCGGAAGAAGGTCGTGCGGCGAACCGTCGGGCAGAGATCGACATCGTCCTCCCCCTGCAGGCCTCTGCCATCCCACCCCGCCGCATAACAAACAAGGCGCGCTCTTCATGAACCACATCACCAAGAAACCTGATCTTCCGGCATCCATGCAAGAGCGCACGCCCCTCCCCGGGTGGAAAGCGATCCTCGTTCGCGAGGAAACCTTCCGGCGCCTGCAAAGCATTCAGAAATCCACGATCGATCCTCACCTGGACCTGCGCTACCTCGGCGATGCCGCGGTGCTGCTGGCCCTGGACGGGGCGCATGACAAGTCGATCGTGAGGCGAGCGTGCGACGAGCTGAAGCGGCATCTCTGATGCCCAGCCAAGCCAGTGCTTCAAAACCAACCTCATGGAGAAAGAAATGACCCTGACCCAGATGAAATCCTTCCTGCCCTCGATCCGCAAGGCCGCCGTGATGGCGCCGGCGATGGCGCTGCTGGCCCTGGCCGTGGACCCCGCACTGGCGGCCGACGCCGGCACCGGTGCCATGGCCACGGTGTTCGACCAGATCAACGGCATCACGCCCGGCGTGAAGGCGATCGTGGCCATCGTCGGCTTCATCGTCGCGCTGGTGAGCCTGGTGGCACTGCGCAGCTTCTCGGCCGTGCTGTTCTTCCTGGGCCTCGCGGTCTTCGGTGCCGGCGGCCTGGCGATGGCGCAGACCCTGCTGGGCGCGACCGTCTCGCTGATCTGACGCACGCCCGCGCAGCACCCAGAACACCATGAGTGCCAACAGCACCTATATCCCACGCCGGCTGGACGACCAATGGAAGGTCGGTCTGTGGGATATGGACGTCGCCATTCCGTGGCTGCTGACCTTCGCGATCTTCTACACCGCGCTGGGAGGAATGCTGGGCATCTTGCTGGGTGCGGCGGGGTCCACTTTTGTCGGGATCCAGGCTTCCAAGCTGAAGGCCGACAGGCACCCCGCGTTCGTTATGCATTGGGCCTACTGGCATCTCCCAGCATTCATCGTGCAGTTCCACCGCACGCCTCCCTCACATCACCGGAGGATGATCGGATGAACCCGACCGTCGTCAGTACCGACCTCAAACAGCTGCGCAACGCGGTGTCGCTGCAGCGCTATTCGATCTTCGGCCTGGTCGGCGCCGTGGTGCTGTGCCTGCTGACCGTCTACAACCTGGTCGGCCGCGAGCGCACCGTGCTCGTGCCGCCGGTGATCGAGAAGAGCTTCTGGGTCACGCATGACAAGGTGAGCGGCTCCTACCTGGAGCAGATGGCCGCCTTCGCCACCTACCTGATCCTGGACGTGGCGCCGAGCTCCATCGAGTGGAAGAAGAACCTGCTGCTGCAGTACGTGCTGCCGTCCAACGTGGCGGAGTACGAAACGCGGCAGAAGCTGGAGGCCGAGCGCATCAAGACCCTCAACGCCTCGACGCAGTTCGCCATCACCGGGCTCAAGCCCAACGAGCGTGACATGAGCGTGCTGGTGTTCGGCCAGCTCGCCACCTACGTCAACGGCCACCGCACAAGCGACGAGAAGCGCAACTACCGGCTGCAGTTCGTCTACACGAACGGCCGCATCCACCTGACCAAGTTCGAAGAGGTGACCGTCAATGAAACCCTGCAGCAAAAACTCAAGTAGGGCCGCCTTCGCCGCAGTGCTGGTGCTGGCCTCGGGCAGCAGCCAGGCGCTGCAGACGGTCGAGGCGCGCGACGGCGTGTCGGTGGACGCCGCCATGTCGATCAAGGAGCCCACGCGCATCAAGGTCGACGGCGCGTCGATCACCGACGTGTTCGGCAACATCCACTCCAGCAACTGTGGTGCCCCGGGCCTGACCGCTGCATCCAAGGGCGGGTCGTCGGGCGTGAACCACGCCGGCGAAGTGGTGCTCGAGTGCGACCGCGACAAGGGCGAGATCTACGTCAAGCCGGTGGGCCTGGGCACCAAGCCGGTCAACCTCTTCATCTCCACTGCCAATGCCACCTACACGCTGGTGCTGCGCCGCGTGGACATGCCGGCCGACACCATCGTGATCCGCGACCGCGGCGCGAGTGTCGCCTCTGCCGGTGCCGCCAGCAACCGCCTGGGCGGCGCCGGCAACCACGTGAAGACGATCAAGAACCTGCTGGCCACCATGGCCAGCGACCGCCCCGCCGCCGACGTGCGGGTGCAGGACGTGCGCCGCCCCGTCGAGCTGTGGAAAGAGACGCGTTTCGTGCTGCTGCGCACCTACGAGAGCCGCGGCATGGTGGGCGAGAAATACCTGCTGACCAACTCCGGCGCCGAGCCGATGGTGCTGGCCGAGCAGGAGTTCGACCGCGAAGGCAGCGACGTGCTGGCCGTCTCGATCGAGAACCTGAACCTGCGCCCTGGCGAGAGCACCGTGGTCTACGTCATCCGCACCGAGGGCTGAACCATGATGTCCGAACAGATCAAGCAGCTGCGCGCCAGCGTGCTCAGCAAGCTCGACCCCAAGCAGCGACAGTGGGCCCTGCTGGTGAGCATCGGACTCGGCTTCGGCGCGGTGATGTACGCCATGTTCGCGATCTCCGACAAGACGCCGCCGGCCGCGGCGGTGGTCGACCCGGTGGGCATCATCCCGGTGAAGAAGGACGTCTCCCCCATCATGGCCACCGGCCAGGCGGTGCGCCCGGCCGACGCCTGGATCTCCAAGGCTGGCCAGGAGCTCGACCAGCTGCGCCGTGACCGAGAGAACGAGAAACTTCGTCTCGCGCAGCAGGAGAAAACCAACAAGGAGATGCTGGCGCGCTTCGAAGAGTTGAACAAGAAGCTCGCCCAGCCGGTGGCGCAGGCGCCCGTGCCCGCAGCGGCTGCCTCTGACACCCGCGTGGCAACGGCTGTGCCGGCGCGCAACCTGCCACCCCTGCCACCGCCGCCGCGGCCGCGCAACGGCGCCGACAACAGCGGCCCCATGGCCATGCCCTTCGGCGAGCCGGGTGCCGGCCCCTACGGCTCACCCGCCTCGACCCTGGTGCGCGTGTCGATGTCGGACGCGGCCGCGGTGCCGCCCACGCTCGCCGCCGCCGTGCCGGCGCAGGGCGCCCAGGGCGGGGATGCAGGCCGGGGTGCATCGCGCAACCTCGACAACTTCCTGCCCATCTCCTTCACCAAGGCGGTGCTACTGGGTGGCCTGGACGCGCCGACCGGCGGCCATTCGCAGACCAACCCGCACCCGGTGCTGCTGCGCCTGGAAGACAACGCCGTGCTGCCCAACCGCTTTCGCGGCCAGGTGCGCGAATGCTTCGTGGTGGGGGCCGGCTACGGCGACCTGAGTTCCGAACGCGCCTACATCCGCACCGAGAAGCTCTCGTGCATGCGCAACGACGGCACGGTGATGGAGATCAGCATCAAGGGCTCGATCTTCGGCGAGGACGGCAAGGTCGGCGTTCGCGGCCGGCTGGTGTCCAAGCAGGGCCAGGTGCTGGCCAACGCGCTGATTGCCGGCGTGATCAGCGGCATCGGCAGCGGTGTGCAGGCGAGCTTCACCAACACCCAGACGAGCGCGCTCGGCACGGTGCAGACCACCGACCCCAACCACGCGCTGCAGGCCGGCATGGGCGCGGGCTTCAGCAAGGCCATGGACCGCATGGCGCAGTACTACATCACGCTGGCCGAGAAGATGTTCCCCATCATCGAGGTCGATGCCGGCCGCTTGGTCGATGTGGTGCTGACCGAGGGCGCGGTGCTCGAGATGCCGCTCGGCGCCGGCGCAGGCCCCGGGCCGGGCCGCACCAGCCGCGGCAACGACAACAACAGCAGCAGCTACTACCCGGTGCGCGGCACCCCGACCCGCACCATCGGAGCCTCCAATGACGACTAGCCCCCGCGTCTGCGCCTGCGTGCGCGCCATCACCTTGCCGCTGTTGATGGGCCTGGCGTTCGCGGCCGGTGCCGCGCCGCAGTCCAAGGACGAGCAGCGCGTGCTCGGGCAGCTGAAAAAGCTGTACCCGGCGACCCAGTTCAGCAAGGTGTCGAAGACGCCACTGAAGGGCGTGTACGAGGTGGTGATGGGGCCCAATGTGGCCTACGTCGACGCGACCGGCCGCCACTTCCTGTTCGGCCACCTGTTCGACATGCAGACGCAGACCGACCTCACGGCCCGGCAGCTGGTCGGCGGGGGGGCGCCGGCGGTGACCTACGAGACCGCGCCGCCCGCACCCGGCACCCCCATCGACCTCGCCCAGCTGCCGTTGGGGGACGCGCTCAAGCGCGTCAACGGCACCGGCGAGCGCATGCTGGTGGTGTTCTCCGATCCGCTGTGCCCTTACTGCAAGCGGCTCGACGCCGACCTGCCCGAGCTGGCCAACACCACCGTCTACACCTTCCTCACGCCCATCCTCGGGCCCAACTCGCGCAAGGCGGCCGAAACCTTGTGGGCCGAGTCGGCACCCGGTCGCGACAAGGAGCTGGCGGCGATCGACCGCAACCTGGCGTTGGCCAGCCGCCTCGGCGTCAACGGCACGCCCACGCTGATCCGCGCCGACGGGCAGCGCACAGCCGGCGCGATGCCGCCCTCCGATCTCGCGCAGTGGCTGGACGCCAGCGCGAAGCCGGCGCTGCGCGCCGCCCAATGAACCGTGCCCCATGCACCGAGGACACCTGACATGAAACCCGTTCGCCTCCCTGTCCGCACCACTGTCCTGGGGCCGGCGGCCCTGCTGCTGAGCGGCCTGCTGGCCGGCTGCTCGGGCTTGGGCGGCGGCTCCAGCCTCACCTGCAAGTTGCCCGACGGCGCGCGCTGCGATTCGGTGTCCAACACCTACTCCGAATCGACGCGTGGCGAGCTACCCGGCCAGCGCAAGCGCAACGCGTACGAGGGCGCCCCGGCGGCGCCGAGCGGCACCAGCCAGCGCGGCGAAGGCGGGCAGCTGTACGCCGACCCGCGCTTCACGCAAATGGGCATGCCGCTGCGCTCGCAGCCGCGCATCGTGCGGGTTTGGATCAAGCCGTGGGAAGACTCCGACGGCGACCTGCACGACCAGACCTTCGTCTACCTGCCCGTCGATGAGGGCAAGTGGATGGTCGACCACAAGCAGCGCGAAGTGCGCGAAGCCTATGCACCAGCGCGCGCGAGTGCGCGCAGTGCGGCGGCCGCCACCGTGGGCGCGGCGCAGCCCTTGCCTGCCGCCTTCCTGAAGCCGGCGTCACCGGCCCCCGCTGCCGGCAGGCCGACCGAGCGCCTGAGCGAGGCGGTGCAGAACGCGCAGAAGGCGCGACCCGCGCCGGTCTCCAACCCGGCCAAGAACCAAGGTGGCAACAGTGGCAGCTAGGCTCCTCAAGGGCGGCCGCCCTGATTCGGCCGAACGCAAGCCCGGTTTCCTGGACCAGCTGTTCTCGCGCGCCAAGGGGGCTGCCAGTGGCGACCAGGGCGCGCCCGACCAGTTCACCACCTGGCTGCCGTACTCCTCGTACCTGCCCGACGAGAAGCTGTTCGTCAACAACGAGACCATAGGCTTCGTGCTCGAAGTGCTGCCGCAGTCGGGTGCCGACGAGCGCATGACCGAGATTCTGTCCTCGCTGTTCAGCACCTGCGGCAAGGGCTCGGCGATCCAGATGAGCCTGCTGGGCTCGCCCTTCATCCTCGGGCCGCTGCGCCGCTATGCCGAGCTGCGCATGCCCGACACGGACACCGAGGCCAAGTCGATCGAGTACGGCCGGCAGGCGCGGCACAACAACATCTTTCGCTCGCTGGCACGGCGGCGCACCGGCTTCTACCTGCGCGGTGCGCACCAGTCCATCGCCAAGGGCTTCCACTACACGGTGCGCGACTTCCGCCTGGTGTTCAGCGTCAGCGTGCCCGGCAATGTGGATGACATGACCCGGCGCGACGAGCTGCTGGCCCTGCGCGACTCGATGTCCACCACGCTCAATGCGGGCGGCTTCCCGAACCGCCCCTTCGGCGCCAGCGACCTGATCAACTGGGTGGCCAACCTGGTCAACCCGCACCGCTTCTACACACCGCGCCCGCCGGTGCTGCGCTACGACGCGAGCCGCGAGCTGCGCGACCAGATGGTCGACTTCGACACCATGCAGGAGGCGATGCCCAACGCGCTGCGCTTCAGCAAGCCCAACCAGCCCGATGTCGAGGCACGCTTCTTCTCGATCAAGGCCTTTCCCGAGGCTTTCGCGCTCTGGAACATGAGCTCGATGATCGGTGACCTGATGCAGCCCGCGCTGCAGTACCCCTGCACCTTCATGCTCACCATGGGCGTGCACGTGCTCGACCCGACCGAGACGCGCTCGGCGATCCAGGCCAACCACGCACGCGCCATCCAGAACGCGCAGTCGCAGCTGGCCAAGTTCATGCCCGATTCGCAAAAGAAGCTCGAGGACTGGTCGGCCGCGGCGCAGATCGTCGACGAGGGCGGCACCCTGGTCAGCCTGTACCACGAGATCGCCATCTTCACCTCGCCCGAGAAGGCGGTGGCGATCGAGGAAACCACGCGGGCCATCTGGCGCGCGCGCGGCTTCGAGATCAACAACGACATGTTCCTGCACCGGCAGTCGCTGCTGGCCAGCCTGCCCATGACGCTGAGCCCCAAGTTCCACGACGACATGAAGCGCATGCGCCGCGTGACGCGCAAGACGGTGGCCAACGCGGTGCACCTGGCGCCCATGATCGCCGAGTGGGCGGGCACCAAGACGCCCACGCTGATCCTGGGCGGGCGCCGCGGCCAGATCATGGGCTTAGACCTGTACGACAACGACCAGGGCAACTACAACGCCGCGGTGATCGGCACCTCGGGCTCGGGCAAGTCGGTGTTCCTCAACGAGCTGGCGTGGTCCTACCGTGCCATCAACTCGCAAGTGCGCATCATGGATCTCGGGCGCTCGTTCGAGAAGCTGTGCAACCGCGCCGGCGGGCAGTTCATCGAGTTCAACACGCGCTCCGAGATCTGCGTCAACCCGTTCTCGGTGGTGAAGGACATCAACACCGACATGGCCATGCTCGCGCCGGTGATCGCCAAGATGGCCTCGCTGACCACCCAGCTGGAGGAGGTGCAATACAAGGCCATCAACGGCGCCGTGCTGCGCCTGTGGAAGATGTACGGCGCCGACATGACGATGACCGCCTTGCGCGACCTCTTCAAGTCAGGCTCGCTGCCCGACCTGGAGATGCACAACGACAGCCGCCTGCGCGACCTGGCCATCATGCTGGAGCCGTACACCGCCGACGGCCAGTACGCCCGCTTCTTCGAAGGCAAGGGCAACGTCGACTTCAGCAACGACTTCATCGTCATCGAGAACGAGGAACTCAAGCGCGCGCCGGACCTGAACGTCGTGGTCAACATGATCATGCTGTACCAGATCACGCAAGACATGTACCTCTCGCGCGAGCGGGGCGACCACCGCAAGAAGATCCTGATGATCGACGAGCTGATGCAGCAGCTCGGTGGCGGCAGCGGCGACGACGACGTGAAGGCACGCGTGATCGAAGAGGCCGCGCGCCGTGCCCGCAAATACGGCGGCAGCCTGATCACTGCCACCCAGGGCGCCGACGACTACTACTCGTCCAAGCAGATGGAGGCGGCGTTCCAGTTCTCAGACTGGGTGTTCCTGCTGCGCCAGAAGAGCGAGTCGATCGACCTGCTCGACCAGCGCAAGCGCATCGCGATGGACGAGCACAAGAAGCGCCTGCTCAAGTCGCTGCGCACCGAGGCTGGGGCTTTCTCTGAGCTGTACGTCTTCTCGCCCATGGGCGAGGGCGTGGGCCGGCTCATCCTGGACCCGTACACCCTGCTGCTGTTCTCCAACAAGGCAGACGACAACCAGGCCATTGACCGCCGCCGCGCGGCCGGCATGTCGGTGGACGACGCGATCACCGACGTGTTGCGTGAACGAGGAGTACGCACATGAACGCCCGGGCATTCAGCTTGCAGCTGCTGGTCACCCTCGTCGCCGTGGCGGCGCTGCTGGGCCTGTACCACCGCTTCGTCATGGCACCGGCCATGCGCATCGGCGTCGTCGACGTGAGCGAGGTCTATCGCCTGAAGGAGAAGCAGATCCTGGAGGTGGTGACCAAGCCGGCGGTCACCGACGCCGACAAGCAGAAGGCGGTGACGATGGCGCTCGAGTTCACCAAGGCACTGCCCGCGGCGCTGGAGCAACTGCCGCGCGAATGCAACTGCTTCGTGCTGGTGCGTTCCGCCGTGGCAGCGGAGACGCCCAACATGATCGACCTCACCCCTGCGCTGCGCAGCAAGATCGGGGTCTGAACCATGGACCTGGCCGTTCTGCGCGGCGCGAGGCTGCTGCGCGCCTTCCATGCTCAGCACCTCGAGATGTGGCGGCACATTGCGCGCCGCTGGTACGTCTACGTCGCTTTCGCGCTGACCGCTGCCCTGATGGCGCACTACTTGGGCATCAACTTCACCAACAGCGTGCCCGAGCGCGTGGTGTGGTTCGAGTTCGGCGCCACACCCCGGCGCGGCGACCTGATCACCTTCCGCTTCGAGGCCACCAGCGGCCCGGCCGCGCCGCTGAGTGGCATGCGCTGGCTCAAGCGCGTGAAGGGGGTGCCGGGCGATGTGATCACGGTGAGCGATCGCACGGTGTACGTCAACGGCGTGCTGATCGGCAAGGCCATCGAGCGCACGCCCAAGGGATCGGTCCTGCGGACCGTCGCACCAGGGGTCATCCCGCCGGGGCACTACTTCATCGGTGGCAGCAGCAACGACAGCCTCGACTCGCGCTATGGCGAGATCGGCCTGGTGCGCAGCGACCAGCTCATCGCGCGTGCGCATCCGATCCTCTGAGGCCAGCGGCAATGCACACCACCTTGCAGATTTTCCTGAGACAGCTCGCGGGCCTCGCGTGCGGCCTGGTCGCCGTGCTGCCAGCGGCGCGCGCAGAGAACCTCGGCACCATCGGGACGGTGTACGAGATCCGCGAACAGCACGCGATCGAGTACATCAAGGCCAAGCTGCTCGAGAAGCAGAAGAACGGCGACCTCGCCCGCTGGGAGAAGGAGTCCAAGGAGCGGGTGGTCAATTCGGTGCGCAACCCGGCGCCGATCCCCGGCCTGGGCCAGACCGAGACCGCGCGCACCTTCTACTACGACCCGACCATGACGGTGGCCCAGAACATCGTCGACCACCAGGGCCAGGTGCTGATCCCGGCGGGTTATCGCAAGAACCCGCTCGAGGTCTTCACGATGACCAAGTACCTGCTCTTCTTCAACGGCGAAGACCCCAAGCAGGTGGCCTTCGCGCGCCAGCTCATCCAGCACTACGACGGCCGGGTGAAGCCGGTGCTGGTGGCCGGTTCCTACCTCGATCTCATGCGGCGCTGGAACCTGCAGGTGTACTACGACCAGCGCGGTGCGCTCACGACCCGCTTCGGCATCAAGAACGTGCCGGCCCTGGTGTCCCAGGAAGGCCTGATGCTGCGCATCGACGAACTGAAGGTGAAGGGATGAAGCGCCTATGCCGCCTCCTGGCGCAGCTGGCCCTGCTGGCCGGCGCAGCCTGCTTCGGCGTCGCCCAGGCCCAGTCGCCCGCGCGGGCCATGACCTCGTGCGAAGGCAAGTTTCCCAATCCCATTACCGACGTGTGCTGGTCCTGCCTCTTTCCCATCAGCCTTGCAGGCGCTCCCATGGGCGACGGCCGCGACATTCCCGGTGACAACGGCGACCCCATCTGCATCTGCCCGGCGCCACCGCCCGTCTTCGAGCGCGTGGGGCTGACCCTGGGCTACTGGGAGCCGGTGCGCTCGGTCGACGTGACGCGCAAGCCCTTCTGTCTGGTCGGCCTTGGGGGCATCGACCTCGCGAGTGACGGCGGTGGCGGCAGTGCAAGCGGTGGCGCGTCGAGCTTCCTGCCCATGCCTGAGCACACCCAGCAGCACCGCAGCAGCGCGGCACAAGACGGCAGCTTCTACCAGGCCCACTGGTACGCCAACCCCATCATGTACCTGCTCGAGATCGTGATGGACGCGGGCTGCATGGAGTCGGGCGGCTTCGACATCGGCTACCTGACCGAGGTTGACCCGCTGTGGAACGACGACGAGCTGACCAACATTCTCAACTTCGAGTCGGCGCTGTTCTCCAACATCATCGTGCAGGCCACCTGCGCGATCGACTGCATTGCGGCGAGCATCCCCGGCGCCGGCATGCCGCTGCCCTTCATGTTCTGGTGCAACGGCTGCAACGGCACCACCTTCCCGCTCGACGGCAACGTGCAGGCCCACATCGGCGGCGTGCAGGCGGCGTCGCTGGTCGCGTCTCGCCTCACCCACAAGCTGCAGCGCGAGCTGATCGAGTGGACCTTCCACACCTTTGCCGCGGTGTGCGGGCCCTTCCCCAACCCGATCATCGACAAGGTGGCGTTCAAGCAGCAGCTTGCCTACCCCATTCCGCAGACCGAGCGCACGCCGTACTGCTGCAACTGGCAGGGCGAGACGACCACGATCTCGGGCGCCGGCAAAGAGTACCCGTATGCCGGCGAAGACTTCAACTTCTTCATGTTCCGCAAGCGCGTGTGCTGCTTGTTCTAGTGCCGCCTCGCACGACGGAGACCCCATGCATCGCCCTTCCATCAACCGCTGGCCGGCCACCCTTCTCGGGGCGGTGGCGCTGCTCTCGGCCCTGGTGCCGCTCGCCGGCTGGAGCCAGGTCGGGCCGACCGTGACCGACCAGGACATCGAACGCACGCGGGCCCAGCTCAAGCAGCAGATGGGTGCCGTCACCGACGCGCAGGTCGAGGCGGTGCGCAAGCGGGTGATCGTGCCGCAGCAGCAGGGCGCCAACGATCAGGCGCTGCGCGCGCACCGCCCCCAGTTGCCCCGGCTGGAGGCCATGCCCTCGGTGCTGGTCCAGCCCAAGCTCGACATCGGTGCGTTGTCGGGCCAGTTCCTGAGCCAGCAGAAGCCGAGCCACCCGAGCGAGGTGATCGCCACCTCCAAGCTCTATGTGTTCGTGACCATGGCCATGCCGGCCGAGGCCCTCAAAGGGTTGGTCGCCCAGGCCGAGCGGGCCCGTGCCACGCTGGTGCTGCGCGGCATGGTCAACAACTCGATGAAGCAGACCGGCGCGGCCATGCGCAAGCTGGTCGGCACGCACAAGGTGGGTTTCACCATCGACCCCGAGGCCTTCGACCGCTACGGCATCACCCACGCGCCGTCCTTCGTGCTGACCAAGCCGAGCGTCGACGGGGGCAAGCCTTGTGCCGAGAAGCAGTGCGCGCAGAGCGACGGCTTCGCCCTGGTCGCCGGCGACGTGAGCCTGGACTACGCGCTCGAGCGCATCGAGCAGCGCGCCCCCCGTTTCAAGAGCGAAGCGCAGAGTTTTCTCAAGCGCATGAGAGGTTGACATGAAGAGGAAGATCGCCTGGGCTTTCATCGCCGCGCTGCTCGCCAGCGCCGTGTTGCCGTTCGCGGCAACGGCTCAAACCGCGCCCATGACGCCACGGCAACAGGACGCGCATGACCAGGCCAAGACGACGGCACGCGGTGCCGCGCAATCCGGTGGGTTCCTGGACGGCATGGCGGGCGACAAGGGGCGCACGCGCGCGGCCAACGGCTCGCTGACGGCGCCGCCTGGCACCCAGGGTTCGTCGGGCGCGGCCGAAGCGCTGATCGTGGCCTGCTGGAACGAGGTGTACAGCGGCCAGGTGCGCGGCCAGCAGCTGTCCGACGACTGCGAGCCGGCCATCCGCGGCACCGGCCTGAGTTCGAACCGCACCTCGGACTCGTCACAGCTGATCGAGTCGCTGTGCGGCGCGACCATCGACTACGACCTCGCGCCCCGAACCCGGCTGTTCGAGCACTGCCGCAACCTGCTGTCGGCCAAGAAGATGAACCTCGACAGCCTGAACGGCCGCGCGGCCGCGCTCGAAGGTCGCCAGCAGAACGTGGCGGCCAACCCGCGCGCCCAGCCGACGGTCACCCAGGACGACATCAAGAACAGCTACTCGGCCTGCACCACCGGCAGCCAGCAGGTCGCGCCGGCCACCATGGAAGAAGAGATCTGCGAGACATCGCGCACCTCGAGCCGCGGCAACAGCTGCAACAAGACGCTCACCGCGCGGGTCGACTGGGCCTGCCCGGCTGGTGCCATCTCGGGCCCGACGCGCGTGCAGGCCGGCACGCTCGCCGCCGCCGGGCGCTACACCTGCCAGGTGCAGGTGCCACGCAACCAGTACACCTGCCCGGCCAACAGCACCGGCCCTAGCAGTCGGGTCGTCCCGCCCGGCACACAGCCGCAGCAGGCCTGCGTGCGCAACGGCGACGGCATGGTCTTCGCCGCCACCCTGACCGTGGTGCAGGACGTCGTCACGCGCGACGCCACCAACACCGTCACCGACCAGTGGACCAGCGGCTGCGCTGGCCTGGAGGCCAACACGCCGCCGGACCGCCGCGCGCCGCCCTTCGGCGGCACCGTCGGACCGATGGCGCCCTTCGACAGCTCGCCCGACACGCGGCGCTGCTCGGTCAGCGCCACCACCTGCGGCGATGTCGGCGGCCTGGCGCGCCTGGTCAACGACGTGCCGGTCACGCGCGCCTGCTGGCAGTACAACGAGACCTTCGATTGCATGAACACCCAGGTGGTCAACCAGTGCGAGGCCAACACCGCCTGCACCCAGACCAGCGACACCTGCCTGGAGTGGGACAACGCTTCCACGCCGCGCAGCTGCACCCGCCACGAGTACCGGCGCAGCTGCCAGGTTGCGCCACCGGTGGTGCGTGACGTCACCAGCTGCGAGAACCAGACCTACTGCCCCGATGGGCGCTGCTGGGACACGGGCTACAAGGCCAACAACGAGTTCGGCGAGGCCATCAGCCTGTTCTCCGGCAGCCAGCAGGCGGCGCGCTACTTCAACGCCAACGACTTCCAGATCTTCAAGGGCTACCCCGCGGCCTGCGCGCACCGGCTGGGCCTGGTGCTCAACTGCTGCGCCAAGAACTGGTTCGGCGACCTGCTCTACGACGCAGTGCATGCGGCCGAGGCGCTGCGGCCGCCTTCGTTCGGCAGCGGCGGTGGCGGAGGCGGCGACGAACAGCTTTTCAACGACAAGACGTACGACTTCTTGTTCGCCAAAGACTCGTCGGGCCAGCTGGCCGCCGGCCTGCGCGCCGTCGGCACCATGAAAGGCGAGGCGGTCGGCATCTACAACGACATCAAGGACCAGGACTGGAAGAAGGCCATGGTGCGGCTGCTGATCACCAGCCCCAAAGCCATCATCGATTCCGGCATCAACGCGAGCATCGACGGCATCGTGCAGATGACCTCCCTGTTCGGCCTCATCGACGGCTGCAGCGAAGACGACAAGCTGACGCAAGAGAAGAAGAAGAACCACCTGTGCATCGACGTGGGCTCACGCTGCGTCACCGAAGTGCCCATTACCGGCTGGTGCTGGGAGCGCGAGTACCGCTCTTGCTGCTTCAACTCGATGCTGGCCAAGCTTGTGAACGACCAGGGCCGCAAGCAACTGCTAGAGAAGCAGATTGCCGGCCAGCTGCAACCGCCCAACCTGGCCCGCTCGCTGTTCCCGGCCAATGCCAGCAACCCCAATCAGCGCTTTGGCACGGGGGCCAGCCCCAATTGCCTGGGCTTCAGCGTCGACCAGTTGAGGGCGATCGATTTCTCGCTGCTGGACCTGACGCCATTCCTGGCCACCATCGACCCCAAGCTGCCCAACAAGGACGCGCTGATCGCGCGCTTGTCCAGCATGTACGCCAACTGTGCGGGCGGCACCGGCCAGTGCGACGGCAACACGCCCGAATCACAGGCCTTGGACGCCGACGACAGCCGCGCCGCCGTCGACCGCAATGGCAGCCCGGTGCCCAAGCAGCTGCTCTCGCTCAAGCCGCTGATGCGCCAAGCCTTTGCACTGCCGTACGGCCAGGCCGCCGGGCCCGCCGCCATCAACTCGGCCGACTGGCGTCAGCTGCGCAACTACCGATTCCGCGAGGCCGATCCGCCGGTCACCGCGCGGGTCACCTCGCTGTACGCCACGCCGGGGCGCGCCGATTGCAAGGTGATGCGCGTCGAGATCACGCGTGCGCGGGTCACCCGCAGCTGGGACGACAAGCAGGTGCCGATCACCGATGCCAACGGCACGGTGACATCCTGGCGCGCCGCGGCGCCAGGCGAGGTGTCTCGCACCACCGTCTCGGGCAGCACCTCGACGAACAAGCTCAACGGTGGCATGGCCGAGATGCCAGGCGCGTGGCGCGGCGGCCAGGAGATTCCCGAAACCACGATGGTGTCGACGGTCAGCTTCTGCGCCGACGGCACGGTACCCGGAGTGAGGCCATGAACTTCGACCTGCACAGCGCACGCCACGCGGCTCGGGCCCTGCTCGCCGCGCTTGCCATGCTGGGCGCAGCGGCGCCGGCCCTGGCCGCCGCGGCCGACGAGGAGGCGGTGGAAGCCGACAACTACTGGCGCGAAGGCAACCGCGGCTGGTTCTTCTACGAGCGCAAGCCCAAGAAGCCGCCGGTGGTTGCGCCAGAAATCGTTGCGGTGCCGGTGCCTGCACCGGCCAGCGCCGACCCGGCCAAGCCACCCAAGCACCCCGACCTTGTGCGCTTCGAGGCGCTGCAGAAGCGGGTGGAAGACACGCGCAACATCGCGATCATCAACCCCACCGAGACGAACATCCGCGAGCACCTGGAGGCCCAGCAGCTCGCGCTCGACACCGCCAAGCGCTTCGGTGAAGCCTCCAACCGCGTGATGTGGGCCTCACCGCAGTTCGACCCGTCGATGACGGGGCGCCCCACCTCGCCCGGCGGTGCGTCGCTCTATGACGCCGAGCAGGACCGGGCGCGGTCGCGCGGCTTCGCCTCGCTGTCGCAGACGCATGCGTTCTTCTTCTTCTTCAAGTCCGACTGCCCCTACTGCCACCGCTTTGCGCCCACGCTGCTCCAGTTCAGCGCCCGCACCGGCATCGAGATCCTGCCGATCTCGCTGGACGGCGGCGGCATCGACGGCTTCCCCGACTTCAAGCCCGACAACGGCATCGCCGCGCGCTTGAACGTGACGCAGGTGCCGGCGCTCTTCCTGGCCGAGCCCGGCACCGGCAAGGTGCTGCCGGTGGGCTATGGCGTGATGGCGATGAACGACCTTGAGCGGCGCGTCGAGCACATCACCCGGCCGGATGCAGAAGGCGTCGCGCCCTCCACCGTGAAGTTCGTCGGCGGGCTGGCAAGCCGCTGAGACGACCCCCGCACACCAGCAGAAGGAGCACAAGATGAACACCCACACCCCCTCGCGCTTGCGCAGGCTCGTGGCCGCCGTGAGCGCGGCCAGCCTGCTCGCCACCTCCAGCCTCTCGGTGCGGGCCAGCATCGACAGCGAGATGACTGACCTCTACAACGGCCTGGCCAACCTGCCGGCAGGCGTGGCCACCGGCATCACCGATGGCGTCTTGGCGAGCGGGCCGTCGGCCTTCCATGGCCAGACCTACCACACCTACATGGGCGGGCGGGTCTACAAGCGCCTGCCGGTGCGCAACATCCAGCTCGCCAACATCGAGATGCCGCATTTCAGCGCAGGCTGCGGCGGCATCGACATGTTCCTTGGCTCGTTCTCGCACCTGGACGGCGACAAGCTGGTGGAGTTCCTGCGCGCCACGGCCATGAGCGCGGTCGGTGTCATCACGCAGGTGGCGCTCGGCGCCATCACGCCGCTGCTCGCGAGCAAGCTCGAATGGGCCAAGGACGTGATCGACAAGATCAACGGCATGAACCTCAACAGCTGCGAGGCGGCTCAGCACCTGGTGGCCGGCGGCCTGAACGCGACGACCCAGAACAAGAACACCGAGTGCATCCAGCGCATGATGGTCTATGAAGGCATCGACGCCGACAAGGCCAAGGACCGCTGCTCCACCGTCGCCGGCAACGCGGATGCCGATGCCTTCGGCGGTGAGGCCGACCCACCGCCTTTCACCGGCAACCTGACCTGGGAAGCGCTCAAGAAGACGCTGGGCTCGGCCCCGCGCGACGAGCGCGAGATGATCATGAGCATGGTCGGCTCGCACCTCTACTACCCCGACGGACCCGGCTCGAGCGAGAAGATCAGCACGGCAACGACCCCGAAGCCGATCGTCGCCAACGTTACCGACATCTCCACCGTGCTGTATGGCCAGGAGGCCAGCCCGACAGCGGGTGGCCGCGTGATGGTGAAGATGTGGCGTTGCGACGAGGCCGATCGTTGCATGAACCCGACGGAACAGATGGTGTCCTTCGAGTCCTACGCGGAACGCGTGGGCCGGCTGATGCGCGAGATGGCCGATGCCATCCGCACCCACAGCGACCTGTCTGCCGAAGCCGAGTTGATGACCTTCATCAACCAGACCACGCTGCCGGTGTACGACATGATGTCCATCGGCACCGAGGTGGCCAATTCGCACATGGCCGAGCAGTTGGCCGAGACCTACCGCGACGTGATCGCAGCCGACTACGCCTGGGCCCTGCTGGAACGCAACATCAGGTCCGGTCAGAAGGCGCTGGCGCAGCAGTTCAAGCTCAGCAAGCCTCAGGAGGCGGTGCAGAGCAAGATCATCCTTGAGGCGAACGAACGGCTGCGCTTCATCAACATCCAGCGCAACGAGGCGCTCACCAAGGTGGCCGACATCAACAACATCACCACCTCGCTGCAGACCTTGCAGCGCACGATGGCGACGCACATGCCCGAACGGGTCATCGCCATGACCACGGGCGCTCCGGGGCCGGGCGCCACCGGCAAGAAATAACACCAGACGCAGAAGCCGGGGCGAACCGCTATGGAAATCATCACCTACAGCAACGTGCAGCTGCTGGCCGGCATCCTGCAGGGCATCGCTTCCCTCTTCGGCGGCGAAGACTACCGCGGCATGCTGGTGGTGGTTGCCTGCATCGGCTTCATGGTGGCGCTGATGGGCTATGCCTTCCAGCCGCAGCGCCTGACCGGCTGGTACTGGATGGCGACTGTGCTGCTGGTGAGCGCTGGCCTGGTGATGCCCAAGACCCGCGTGCAGCTCATCGACCGGCTGCAGAACTGTGCCGGCGGCGGTTGCGTCACCGTGGTGGAGAACGTGCCTTTCGCGCTGGCCGTGCTGGCCAGCATCACCACCCGCATCGGCGACACCCTGGCCAAGTCCTTCGAAGACACCTTCGGCCCCATCGCGATCAATGTCCCCGAAGGCACGCTCGCCCCCCTGTCCGCCTTCCCGGATCTCAACTACCGCGCCAGCGGCCTGATGTTCGGCAACAAGATCGTGAAGGAGACGGCGCGCGTCACCTTCCCGGGCGTGAACTTCCGCTACAACCTCGTCAAGTATCTGGACAACTGCGCCGGGCCCGACATGTCCGACGGCACGGTGGAGCCGAACGACGTGCACACCAGCACCGACATCTGGGCCACGCTGGGCGGCGGCGGCAACGCGGCCCGCTTCACGCCCACGGCCGGTGGCGTGGTGATGTCGTGCGCGGCCTTGCGCACCCAGCTCGACACCGGCATGGGCGCGGAGATCACCGCCGCCATGGACACGCTGGGCCAGCGCCTGAACGCCGATGCGCTGGCCGACGGACAGGCCCTTTCATCGGCCGGTGCGCAGGCGCGCGTGGGAAGCCAGGTGTCGCAGGCCTACCTGCGCGCCCGGCTCGGCGGGGCGGGGGGCGATGCCGCGACCATGATCCGCCAGAACGCGATGATCAATGCCATGGGCGACGCGGCCGCCATGCGCAGCCAGCGCACCAACGACCCGACTTCCGTGATGGTGGGCATGGCCGAGGCGCAGGCCAAGGTCTCGACCAACACCTCGTGGATCACCGGCGCGAAGGTGGCCGAAGAGGCCATGCCGCTGATCCGCAACGGCATCGAGGCCATCCTCTATGCCGCCTTCCCGATCGTCGTGCTGATGATGCTGGTGGTGTCGGGGCGCACCGCCGTCAAGCTGATCACCTCGTACGCCAGCACGCTGCTGTGGATCCAGCTGTGGCCGGTGCTGTTCGCGGTCCTCAACTACATGGCCACCGCCGCGGCGGCGCGCCACTTGTCTGCAGCGGGCGCCATGCCGGGCGGCACGAGCGGCGTGTCCTTGCTGACCGCCGCGTCGATCTACGAGAACTCGATCTCCGACGTGGCCGTGGTGGGCTACCTGGTGATCTCGATTCCGGTGATCGCCTGGTCGCTGGTCAAGGGCATGGAGGCCATCGGCGCAGGCGCGCTGGCCGGCGCCGGCGCGTTCACTGGGGGCTCCAGCGTGGGGGCGGCACAGGCCGCCACCGGCAACATCAGCTCGGGCGTGACGCGCATGGACGACGTGAACCTCGCGCCGCACTATGGCTCGGCCAACTACCGCACCTACGAGGACGGCTTCAGCAAGCGCACCGACGACATGAGCAGCCGCAACCTGGACAGCGGGCAGCTCAAGCAGAGCGACATGGGCGTCAGCGTGAGCATGGTGCACCGCGATGCAGAGTCCAGGAGCCTCGACGCCACCCGAGAGGCGGGCGTGGGCAGCCGGTTGAGTTCGCAGGCCGACAGCATGATGAATTCGGCCATCACCGACGGCCTGTCGCTGGCCCGCACCAACAGCCGCACCGGTACCCAGACCGATGGCTCGGGCGAGAGCACGACCACCGCCACCGGGACCACGAACCGCTTGCGCGACGGCACCATCGAGACGAACTCGGTGGGCAGCGCCAACCGCGAAACACACGGCAAGTCGGCGGCGCTGACCGGCACGGCCACCACCAACATCGACAAGTCGGTGACGGGCACGGTCGGCGGCAAGGTCGGCATCAGCAGCCCCTTCGGCGGCGTGAGCGCCGGCATCGAGACGGCCATCAGCGGGCGCGAGGGCGAGGGCGTGACCGGCAGCAACAGCAGCCAGCGTGCGATGTCGCACGACGAGCTGGCCGGCAGCTTGACGGCGGCACAGAACAGTGCCACCAGCGATGAGACGCGCTCGCGCTTGCGCTCGCTGACGCAGGACAGCCGCTTCCAGACGGCCGTGGCCAATGGCGACGCCGCCGCGGTCAGCGTGAACACGGCGTTCTCCCGCTCGGAGTCGCTCAAGCATTCGAGCGAGGAGCACTTCGACCAGAGCCAGAAGCTCAGCTCGCAGGCGAGGAACATGCACGAGAACGCCTCGTCGATCAGCGTGAACATGAACAACTACGCCTACGAGCAGATGAAAGGCGGTGTAGGCGACTTCGCCACGGCGCAGCACCACGACCCGGCACGCGCGGGCCAGCTGATGAGCGACGCCGCGGCACCCGGCATCCGCAGCTTCGGGGACGCCGAATACACCGCCGGCTACGGCCAGCAGGCCCAGCCCGACCCGGGTCGCCTGGACCCGGACCGCGTCGGGGCCATGGAGGCCGAGTACCGCAACGGCGCCCCGACCAGTGCGGGCGTCGACGCGCATCGCGCGGCGGCCGAAGGGCGGGTCTCCGGCGAGATCCATGACAAGCACCTGAGCCTGCAGTCGGCCCCGGGCGGCGGCGGCGGGAAGGGGGCGGCTCGCAAGCAGGAGATGCAGCGGCAGTGGGACGAGGTCGGCACCCAGCAGACCGGCATCCGCTCCGCGGCCGCCGATGTGACCACCAAGGCCGAAACCCGCGACATGCAGACCAGGCCGATCGTCACCCCCGCCACGGGTCAGATCCACCTGGAAGGCAGCGCCGAGAAGATCCACGCGGACAAGCCGCCGATCGAAGACCCACGAGACAAAAAGTGATCGCACCGATCAACACCATCTGAGAGAGCAGCAACGTGATCGACACCGCACCCGACTACAGCGACAAGCCCACCCCGCGCTACCAGGGCGGTGACGCCCATCTGGTGACCGAGCTTCTGACCGAGTTGCGCGCGGCCCGCGATGCGGCCTCTGCCCAGCAGGCCGAGATGGCCCGAGAGCGTCGCAGCGAACGCCGCTGGCGCATGGCCACGCGCATGGTGGTGTTCGGCCTGCCGGCGCTGCTGGGCCTGGCCTACACCATCTTCTTGTTCGGCTTTC
This sequence comes from Rhizobacter sp., assembly GCF_046595475.1. Lineage (GTDB taxonomy): Bacteria > Pseudomonadota > Gammaproteobacteria > Burkholderiales > Burkholderiaceae_C > Rhizobacter. The sequence continues at coordinate 24,465 of NZ_JBKJOQ010000039.1, read as the reverse complement.
TAGGCGGCGGCAGTGCCGGCCCGCGCGCTGAGACGGTGGGCATCGTGCGCATCGACGGCGAGATCGGTGCCGAGCAGACGGCCTCGGCCAAGAACGTGATCGCCGCGATGAAGAAGGCCTTCGAGTCGCCCAAGACCAAGGCAGTGGTGCTGGCCATCGACAGCCCGGGCGGCGCGCCGGTGGAGGCTGAGCGCATCAACGACGCGCTGCTGGCCCTGAAGAAGAAGCACGCCAAGCCGGTGGTGGCGGTGATCAGCAACATGGGCGCCTCGGCCGCCTACATGGTGGCCATGCACGCCGACAAGATCTACGCCGGCAAGTACAGCCTGGTGGGTTCGATCGGCGCCATCGTCAGCGGCTGGGACCTGCACCGCGCGCTGCAACGCCTGGACGTGTCGCAGCGCACCTACGCCTCGGGCCCGCTCAAGTCCATGCTCAATCCCTTCGAGCCCATGTCGGCCGCCGCCGACGCCAAGGCCTCGGGCTTGGTGGTGCAGATGGGCAAGGCGTTTACCAGCGAGTTGGCCGCCCAGCGCGGCAAGCACCTCAAGGCCGGCACCGACTACGGCACCGGCGAGGTCTGGGGTGGCGAAGAAGCCAAGGCCCTCGGGCTCATCGACGAGATCGGCACGCTCGACCAGGTGGTGAGCAACAGCTGGGGCGTGGGCATGCACGACTTCGGGCCGCGCAAGGCCAACGACTTCGGGCTCATGGGCCAGTTCATGCAGGGCATGGCCGAGTCGATGAGCCGGGCACTGGTGGCCGAAGCGCGCCTCTCGGTGCGTTGAAGCCATGGCCGAGTGGCTGCTGCGGGTGAAGGCGCGGGTGCAGACCTCGGCCGGCGCAGGCCTGCCGCTGCGCTGGTGGCTGACGCTGGCCGCGGCGGCCGCGCTCAGCCTGCTGTTCGCCCCGGCCGCCATCGGTGTGGTGGGCCTGCTGTGGCTGGAGCGCGAGCGGCTGATCGCCGCCCTGCTGCGCTCGGTGGAACAGGTCGATGCGCGCGGCATGGTGGTGGGCTTTCTGCTCGTGTGGCCACTCCTGTGGTTGGCCCACGGCGGCATGACGCCGGGCGACGACGTGCTGCGCCACTTCACTGCCTGGCGCCACGACTATGACTACCAGCGCCTGTACGCCTACCTCGACCCGCGCTTTCCGCAACAGTCGATGTGGGTGGGCTACGAATGGCTGATCGGCCACCTGCACCGCGCGCTGGGCCTGGAGCTCGCGATCCCGGTGCTGCAGTGCCTCATCTACGCGGCGGCGGCGTACTCGCTGTGGCGCGTGGCCTTGACGCTCATTCCCGAATGCGCCGATCGGACTGACGTTTGGACCTGGCGCCTGGTGATCGTGTCGGTGCTGTTGCTCACGCAGCTCATTTTCCGCATCGGCATGGCCCGCCCCGAAGTGCTGTTCACCCTCTGGGCCATGTCGGCCATCTGGATGCGGCCCTGGCTGTGGCTGCTGGTGGGCGCGGCGATCCAACCGCTGTACTGGCTGGGGGTGGTGTACGTGCCCGCCGCCGCCTTGCTGCAGGCCTCGTGGCGCACGCGTGCAGTGTGCGGTGGGGTCGCGCTGGTGGTGGGCCTGGCCTTCTGGCTCGGCTATGCGGGCCTGGCCTGGCCGCACTTCTTGTGGCTCTCGCAAGACTGGATCCGACTGCGCCTGGCGCCGGTGGGCGAGAACGAGACCATCTTCCTGGCGCTCATGATTCCGGCCTTCGTCGGCACGCTGCTGGTGCTGGTGTGGCGCGGCCAGATGGATTGGCGGCGCGACTGGCCGGTGTTCACCCTGCTCGCGTGGTTTCTGCTGCCTGGGCAGATCCGCTACTTGTCGACGGTGCATGCGCTGCTGGTGCTGCTGGTCACGCGCTCGGTCGCACTGCCCAGGCTCGGCACTGCCGGGCAGATCGCGGTGTGGGTGGCGGTGCTGGTCTCGTCGACCTACGGCGTCACCGCCAGCGGCAAGCTGGCGTCCAGCTTTTCGAAAGGCCTGCCGCACTTCAAGTCGCTTGCGGCCGGTGACCAGGTGCTGACGGCCTTCGACCAGGCCACCTACTTGCTGCCCGCCGAGAACCCGGGCATACGCTCGGCACCGGCGATGGAACTGGGTGCAACGATCCAACCGGTGCAGGCACTGGCGGTGGCCCTGTCGGGCACGGGCAAGCTCGACTGCCGGGCGCTGCAGGGGTATGGCTTCACCCACGTGGTCGAGAAGCGCATGGCGGCCACCGCACCGTGCCTGGAGATCCTGGAGATCAGCAACGGCTGGCGGCTGTGGCGCGTGACCGGCAGCTGAACCCGCCCGGCACAAAGGTCGAGGTTCTTGCTTGACTTGGGTGGTCGGGCCGGTAGCATGGTTTGGTCTTTTGCCACGCACCTGTGCGTGTGCCTGCCGGTCAGCCCACTCACACCGGCCGGGTTCTCACGAACTCCGGGCTTGCTTCACACCTTGTGAAGCCACAAAAATTTGCAGCGGCGTCCTGCCGCTGTTTGGGCTCTGCTCCATCAAAACAACAAGAACAACAAAGGACACTGTCGTGAAGAAATCAATCGCATGGTCTCTGGTTTTCGGGGGCTTGCTCTCGCTGCTTGCGCGCTCGGCACAGGCGGATGAGATCGACATCTACGGCGCGGTCGACGTCTCTCTGATGTACGCGTCGCAGAACAAGCAACTGGTCTTGCAGTCGGGGGGTACCAACAACACCTACCTCGGACTGCGCGGCTCCAAGAAGCTCGACCAGCTGGACTGGCTGGAACCGGGATTCATTTTCGAGGCGGCACTCGCCGTCGACACCGGCACCGGAACGAGCAGCAACCTCAACAACGCCTCTGACACTGCAGGACCCACCTGCACCGTCGAAGGCGCCCCGGGCGCCGCATGCACCGTCTCGAACGGTGCGGCCCAGGGCCTGGTGTTCCAACGGGAAACGCGTCTGCGTCTCTTGCTGGGGCCTGGCGATGCACCTGCCGCACAGCACACGGCCGGCGAGCGGGACCAACTGTCCTTCGGTCGCTACTACGTGCCTGCGCTGCTCAACCTGTCGATCTTCTCTCGATCGTTCGGCTTGTTCGGCCTGGGCTCGCCGCTCACGCTCGCTTCCACCAACCAGGGCGCAACCGCCGTGCGCGCCAGCAACAGCCTGAACTTCATGTCGCGGTCCTTGCGCGGTTGGTCGTTTGCAGCGATGGCGGCGCTCGGTGAGCGAAGTCATTGGAAGGAAGGCGACCTGCTGGGTGGACGTGTGGGTTTCGACGGGGACATCGTGCACCTCGGCGCGGCCTTCCAGTACACCAAGCACGTGGCCGGCGACGTGGCAGTGGGCAACCTGGGCGCCAGCCGCAAGCTGGGGCCTGTCAACCTGGCGGTGATCGGCCAGTACTCACGGCTGGACACCGCCGTGCCTTGGAGCGGCCTGTATGGGCAACTGCAAGGTGACGTGGGCCTGACTGCAGTGGACACGCTGCAATTGGGTGTGGCCTGGCTGGCGGTGCAGCATTCACCGTCCGATTCGGGTCAGTTCACCCTGGGCTACAGCCGCAAGCTGTCGAACCAGGGCACGCTGATCTACACCAAGTCGTCCTACGTGCTGAACCGGGGCGACTCGGTGAACCGCACACCCGGCACGGCAGTGCCGCGTGCGGGACAGGATGCGGTGGCGATGAACGTCGGCTTCTTGCAGACGTTCTGACCTTCCGCTTGCCTGTCTCTCGATCTGCGACGGCGAGCCCTTTCCGGGCTCGCCGTCGCCCCTTCTTGCCTCCTGATCGGCGTTCCGTTCGGCCTGAGGTATCGAAGGCCAGCGCTGGGCTTCGATACCTCAGCCCGAACGGAGCTAGTCTGAGGTTCGTCGCCAACCAGGTCTTGCCTTGAGCTGGAGCTGAAGCCTTGTGCAAGACAGCGCCTGCGCGCGTCTTGCACAAGGCAATTGCCTAGCCGCTTTCTTTGCTGGCCACATTCGGCTGGACTGATGCACCTGCGCATCCTTCGCTGCGGACTTGTCTGCTGTGTCGATTGCGCCAAAGGGGCCCCGTGCCCGTTGGCGTTGCTTGCTTACCCAGCTTCCCGGACCTTGCGTCCGGTTCGTCACGTCTTGCTTCAACGCAATCAAACCCTGCAACCACGAGGTTCAGTCATGAGCATCCATACGAGCATCGACTCATCACTTCTACATGCGATCTACCGTTACGGAACGGAGCCCGTTTCTCTCGAGAGCAACGTGAAGGCCAGCGTCACTGACTTGCGGATCCTCGATCTGCAAAGCGACCCTGGCGTCACGCTCAACCCGGATCTCAAGTGCGCGGCACTCTACGAGTGCCATCAGCCACTCGAGAACGCGAAAGAGATCGTGGTCTGGCACATCTATGTGCTCGACCCCAAGCTGGTGCAAGTCATCAGGGCCGTGGCAGTGTGTCGCCGCTGCCATCCACGTTCCGTGTTCCAGGCCCAGTTCGAGCTGAGCGCCATCCTCCGGGATGGAACGATCGGCTTCGGCATCTCCCTGTGTGTTGGCATTGCCAGCAAGGTGGTGGAGCTGGGTCGCATGGACTGAACACGCGTTGCAGGCCGGCCCCGCGCAAGCGGTGGTCGGTCTGTGACACGACAAATGACAACCAACAACACGCAACCCCAACAAAGTCGGTGATCCCATGGACGCGATTCCGTTCAATGAAGTCAAACCCAATGAAGTCAAGAACCTGATCAAGGCTTACGAAGGCGATCTCGATCGCTCGAGCAAGTCGAAGCCACTCGAAGTCGAGTTCCACGTCTCGGCCTGCCGCTTGGTGCGACTAACCGCTGAAGAGGTCACGCCCGCTGGCGCGATCACCTCTCTGGCGGTCGTGCTGGCGGGCTACCTCTACGGCACACGCCACGCCTATCGGCTCTACCTGGTGGAGCCGCATGAGGTGGAGGTGTTCCGCAAGGCGCTGAGTGGTGTGCCCAGCGGTGTCGTTCTGACACCGCTGGTGCATGTGGAGCTGCAGCCGCAGGTCACGATGACCTCGGAGGATGCCGGTCACTCTTCGGTGGTCGTCATGCTCGGTCGGCTGCCGGAAGTGGAGCATCTGGTTCGCATGCTGGGTTTGTGAAACGTCTCAACAAAGGTCGGTGAATCTCATGAACAACGATAAAAGTCACGAAGAAGTCAGCTTGCTGATCGAACGCTGGTATGGCGCTACGCAGCCCTGCGATCCGCGTGCGGTGTTCGCCTTCAACATCACCCGCTGCAGCCTGGTTCGCTGGGATCAGGCGGTCAAGACCCCATCAGGCCTCATGGCCTCGGTGGCCGTGATCCTTGGGGGCTTCATCGAGGGTCGCGGAAAGCGTGTCCGGCTCTACCTGGTCGAGCCCGACGATGTGGCGCCGTTCTACGAGGCCTTGTGCAACGTGGTGGGTGGCGCGATCGTGACCGCATTGGTCCCGATTGCACTGCGGCCGCTTGCCATCTTCGACGCCATCGATCCTGATGGGTCGTCGGTCAGCGTACTGCTGGGTCGGCGGCCCGATGCCAAGGTGCTGCTGAAGGCACTTGGCGAGTTCGAGCCCACGCGTTAGCGAGGGTTCTGCAAGGCAGAGGCTGTCCCGGTACCGAAAGGTGTCGGGATGGCCTTCGCCCCTTTTCTGCTTCTGTCTCGGTCAATCTTCGAAAGCCGTCTCGCGGCTTTTAAGCACGCATGCATTCGCATGTGTGTCGTTCCATCCATTGCGTCAACCAACAACAACAAGAAAAGAGGACGTATGAGTCAACAAGACATCACACAGTACCGCGGTCTGGGTCTCATGGCACTGAGCCTGTTGCGTGCGGTGAAGCTCGCCCGAAAGCTTCTGCTTCCGGGTGGTGAGCGGATCAAGCGCTGCAACATGGTGATGAGCTCGGGGCTGGGCGGTGCGATCGACATCGAGCTGCCCGCGACCGACGTGATCGAAATGGCGGTCGATCGAATCCGCTTGGTGTGCATCGAATCCGGCGACGAATTCGACGGCACCCTGGTCATCGTGCTGTACGGCCAGATCTTCTCGCCGAACCAGCGTGCCTGCCTGATGCTGTCGTCGCCAGCCGACGTCACGGCGTTCAGGCAGGTGCTGATCGCTGCCGGTACCGAGGACTTCCATCCCACGGTGAGCTTGGTAGGTCGGGTGGCGCCACAGGCTTGCTTGTGCGACACGCCCGAAATGCAAGGCGGTTTCCATCAGCTGATGTTCACCGATGCGGGGGACTTCATGGCCTCCGTGTCCGAGCCCTGCGGCCCGACGTCGGCGGACAACTGAAACGTACCTGCCGCTATGCGTCTCCGGACGTGCAGCGGTGTCGCGGGTTGCCAAGGGCGTGTTCGACGACCCCCAGGCGGTCACTTACTTGAGGAACGTGAAAGCGCTCCGCAAGTCGCTGGCCCGCACACGGCCCACCCTTCGCAAGAAGGGTGGGCCACCTTTTTCGAAGCCGCATCTTTTTGTGCGAGTTCCTGCTTGACGGTGGCACCGCCGCCCGGGTAATGTTCTCAACGCGCCGGCCCAAGGCGCACGGGTTGCGACAAGCAGCCCCATGCCGATCAGTCCTCACATCGGCAGGCCTCAACAGGCCGGACACGCCTCCAACCGGCATTTGCTGCAGCGGGCACCGCCCCACGCTGAACCTTCTTCGCGATCTGGCTCGAATGCGCCACCACGCTGCCTTGGGCGCGACGCATTCGATCACGATTGCACCGGGGCCTCCCCCCGTGTTTCGGCATCTGCGGTTCTCTCCGAGCCTTTGTGCTCACTTTCGCCTTTGCGCGATTTCTTTCTCGGTTCCCACCGAGTTTTTTGCGATCACTTTCCTTGTGATCGCTTGGCGCACCTCCCCGGTGTGTTTCTTCTTCAGCTCCCGCTGAAAAACCTGCGCTGTGTTGCGTCTCTGTCGTCCTCCACGGACTCACTGAGATGCGGCCTGCGTTCGCTTGAACTTGCCTCTGCCATTCCGGCAGTGCGTGAGCTTTGAGCATTTCAAGAACTTCGAAAGCCGTTCCGCGGCTTTCAAGACCATGGGCAATTCCGCTCATGGGTTAGACAAGAGGGCAATAACAATGACAAATCAAAACGTTCACTCCGCTCCGTCAGCTCTGAAGGTGTCGATCGCCACTCCACAACAGTGGGATGAGATCGACAAGATCGTCTGGGCTGCGTACACCGGCGACAAACCAGCATTGGTTCTCGCTGACATGAAGTACCTTGCTTGCAATGCCGACAAGAAGGATGTCATTCGTCTCGTGGCAACACGTGACGACGACATCCTCGCGACTCAGTCCGTGCAGTTGCTCTGGAACGCCGACGAGGTGACTGACTACCTCGGCGCGAAGTTCCCGACGCGCTCCACGCCTGTGCTCGTGACAGGACGCGCAGCGGCTCATCGTCTGTACCTGCGTGCCGGAGGTTTCCGCGCGTTGATGCACGCCGCGATCGCCACGGTGATCGACATTGGCGAGAAGGTTGGTGGCGCGTGCGCACTCAATGTGCATGCAGCCGGCAATCCGCTCATCAAAAGTCTGGTCAAGATCGGCTGGGACACGTTCGACATCGAACGCACCAAAGGGGTTTTCCAAGGACCTCAGGCCGTCACCTACTTGCCCGACGTGAAGGCAGCTCAGCATTCGCTGAACCTGCTCAACGCCAGCAACACGGTGCCTACCTACCGGTTCGAAGGCAATCCGCTTCCTGACCTGTTGATGACCTTCAAACGCTAGCGCTCGCTGGCACACGTAGTTGAACTGGACTGCTGGCTCTCACAAGAGCCGGCAGCTCCTTCACACACACGGACCCTCACAAAGGGTCTAGAGGGAAAAATCATGACAACAAAAACAGATGCCGCACCCTATTGGGGTCGCGGTGAAGTCGAATGGCTCGTATCTGGAATGGGTACGGTGCTTCTGGGTGGTCTCTTTCGCCACCTTCGCCTGGCCAATGTCTCTACGGCGCAGCTCTTGTTGCTGCGCTATGGCGGACAGATCGGCATGGGTCTCATCGCGGGCGTTCTGATGACAGGAGGCTTAGGCTTCCTGAAGTTGAAGAACCCGCTGCACATCCTGGCGCGTGGCGTGGCAGTTTTCGTTGCTGCGACATGTGTCGTGAACGCGCAAGGCTATCTGCCTGTGACCACTCAGATCGGGGTGGGTTTCATGTGGCCGGTCTTGCTGATTGGTTGGGTGGCGACTCGAGGCGAGTCTGTGACCCGAATCAACTGGATCCAGCTGGCCTTGTGCTTGCTGGGTGTCTTTGTTGAATCGGGCATGACGCTCGAATCGATACGCTCTCCCGGCATGCTGTGGATGATGGGTGCGGTGGTCTCGAATGCCGCCAACGTTCAGCTCGGGCGCGATGCGCTCAGGCTTGGCGAATCTCCACTCACTTCTGTCAGCTGGACTGGTTTTACCGGTCTTGCTGGCGTGGGGGTGTGGTGGTTGCTGCAACCCAAGGCCTTTGGCCCTTTGCCATCGGACGTGGGTTCGTTGTTTCCGGGTCTGGTCGTGCTCCTTGCGGGCGCGGTTCAGATCCTGCAGACAAAGGCCTTCGAACGTGCAACAGCTGCAAAGCTGATGCCCTTGACCTACATGCAACTGGCGTGGGCGGTGCCGCTGGACATCATTGTCTTCGGCCACTACCCCAGCGCTACAGCGCTGATGGGCCTCGGTTTCATTCTCGCGGGCGTGGTTCTCCCGAACCTGCTCGACTGGATGCGACCCAAGCCTCAACGCTGATCTCTTGAACGCTCGAACCGGATTTATCCGGTTCGAGCGTTTCTCTTTGGGTGCCTGGTTTTGTCGCTCAGAGAGGGTGCGGGTGCGCGTGCATTGCACCGCAGTGGAGGCTGCGGGGCTTGCCGGCAGCGGGGGGCGACTCGATCACGCGAACCAGCCGCGGGTTGCGCAGCCGGGTGGGTGTGAGACCGAAGTTGCGCTGGAACTTGCGCGAGAGGTGGGCCGAGTCGGAGAACCCGGTCAGGTGCGCGATCTGGGTCAGGCTCATCTGCGGTTTGCGCGTGACCATCTCCCAGGCCATGATGGTGCGCCTCCAGGCCTGGTAGCTGCGAAAGGGCAGCCCCAGCGCCGAAGAGAACAGGTGCGAGAGCCGCGAGCACGAGATCTGCAGCTGGGCGGCCAGTTCGTCGAAGGGGCGGTCGATGTCGTCTTGCAGTGCGCTCATCACCCAGCGCACGCGTTCGTCCACCGGCTTCAGGGGCTGCGCGTCTTGAAGCACGACCTCGATGACCTCATCGATCAGCGGCAGGCTGGTGGCGGCGTCGACATGCTCGCAGAAAAGCGCCCGAAAGCGCGGCTCCAGGTGTGCGAAGCGGCGCGGGTCCAGGGGCTTGATCGGCTGTGCGAGGAAATCGCGCAGGCTCGGAAAGCGTGGGTGGTTGGGGCTGACCACCACGCTCACGTACAGACCGTCGGTCGCTCGCAGCGAGTGGTCGGCCATCGGCGCGGTCACGGCGGCGCCCAGGGCCGTGGTGGTGGCGCTTTCGGTGTCGCCGAACTGCAGCACGGCGCCGTCCAGGCTGATGAAGATGCCGATCTCCGGGCGGGCGATGCGCGGGATCGAGAAGCGCCGCGCGGCCACCAGGGTTGCGACGTACCACTGGGGAAAGATCCGCAAGGCGATCTCGTGCGGCCTCGCCGCGGCGCTGTCATGCACCCGGCGCGGTTCCGGGCACGTTCTTGAGGGCCAGCAGTGCGTGAACCAGGCGCTGGAGGACGGATTGAACTCTAAGGAATCCCGAGTGTGCTGCATGCTTGTCCTCGTCCATGTAGATCTTCTTGTTGATCTCGAGCTGGATGGAATGGCGATTGCGTTCCGGCGCGCCGTAGCGGCGCACCAGCTCCACGCCTTTGAACACCTCGTTCACGCCCACGGTGAACCCTTCGGCGCGCAGGAAGGCGGCCACGTAGTGGGTCAGGGCGGTCGACGAGGTACTGCCGTCGCGGTCGCCCACCAGAAAGTCGTAGGGCATCACATGCCCCATGCTGGCCGGGTAAAAGATCGAGCGCGATGGCATGGAGTGGCAGTTGACGTGCATCGAGTAGCCGTGCTGGGCGTGGGCGGCGGAGATCGCCTCCTCGACCGCGGCGTGGTACGGGTACCAGCAGCGGGCGATGCGCTCGTCAATCTGGCGGCGCGTGAGCGGCTGGCCGTAGATCTGGTCCGCGCCCTCGAGCAGGCGCCAGATCAGGCCCATGCCCATCTCCGACTTGGCCGACATCGCGAGGCCGGTGCGCTCTTCGGGGGACAGCAGTTCGGGGTCGATGTCGTCGGGCGCGCGGTTGACGTCAAGGTAGCTGCGCGGGAAACCTGCCGACACCAGCGGCACGCCCATCTCGGGGCTGAAGCTGTACAGGTCGGCCACCAGGAAGTCCTCGGCCTGGCGCAGCTTGTCCAGTTTGCACACGTAGTCGAAGTCATCGGGGTAGTCGGTGCCGCTGTGCGGCGAGTCGAGCACGAGGGGCGAGAGGGAGCCGGTCGCGGCCATGATGCGGGGCTGCATGGGCTCAGGCGTCCAGAGAGATGTTGGCGACGCGCGCGGTCTCGCGCATCTGGTCAATGGTGGCGTGGATCAGCGCACCGAACTCCTTGGGGGTGGAGCCGGTCGCGAACAGCCCGAGCTTTTCGCACTGGGCCTTCACCTCGGGCTGCTGCAGGACACGCACGAGCGCGCCGTTGATGCGCGCCACCACGGCGTCGGGTGTCTTGGCCGGGGCCACCATGCCGAACCATGAGGGATCGTTGTTGTCGGGCAGGCCGGCCTCGGCGAAGGTGGGCACTTCCGGCATCTGCGGCAAGCGAGAGGCCCAGCTGATGACGAGTGCACGCAGGCGGCCCGCCTGAACGTGCGGCAAAGACGAAGCCACCTGGTCGAAGCCGATGTCGATCTGGCCGCCGATCAGGTCGGTCACCACGCCCGAGGCACCACGGTAGGGAATGTGGACGAGGTGGAGCTTGGCCGAGGCCTTGAGCCGCTCGCCGTACATGTGGCCGGCCGAGCCGATGCCCGGGCTGCCGTAGGTGAGCTTGCCAGGGTTGGCGCGTGCGTAGGCGAGGAACTCCTTGAAGTTGCTCACCGGCAGCTTCGGGTTGACCACGATGATGCCGGGCGCGCGCACCAGCTCGCACACGGGAGTGAAATCACGAATTGCGTCGTAGGGCAGGCGCTTGTACACCACAGGGTTGACGCCATGGGTGGAGACGGTCGCCAGCCCCAGGGTCCGGCCATCGGGTGCGGCCTTGGCGACTTCGGTCATGCCAAGGGAACCACCTGCACCGCTGCGGTTGTCAATGACCACGGTCTGGTTGAGTTCCTTGGCCATCAGGGGCCCGACGATGCGCGCCACGGTGTCGGTGGCGCCACCCGGTGGGAAAGGCACGACGATCTTCAGCGGGCCGGTTTGTGCGCGGGCAGTCGACCAGGGCAGGCCCATCGGGGCCATGGACAGGAGAAGGGTTCGGCGCTTCATGATGGTGTGTGCAGGGTTGGTAGTGGGCGCAGTGTGCTGGCCACCCATCCGGGCAAAAAGCGAAAGATGTTCGTCAGATCGTTCCACTTGTTCAGCATGTCCCGACTGCTCCCTCCCCCCCACCTGCTGCGTGCACTGATCGCCACCTCCCGCCATGGCAGCGTGGTGCGCGCGGCTGAAGAACTGCACCTCACCGCGGGTGCGGTGAGCAAGCAACTGCTCGAGCTGGAGCGGCGCTTCGGCATCACGCTGTTCGAGCGCGTGCGCAAACGCCTGGCCCTCACCGAAGCCGGCCAGCGCTATGTGGAGCGCGTGGCGCCCCTGCTCGACGAGATCGAACGCGTGACACTCGACCTGCTGGCCGACAGGGCAGGCGCGGTCGCTGGTGAACAGCAGGTGCTGCACCTGTCGATGCTGCCCACGGTGGGTGCCAAGTGGCTGATCCCGAGGCTGGCCGATTTCCTGGGCAAGCACCCCGACATCGACCTGCAGTTCGTGCCTTTCATCGACGGCTACGACTTCACCCGGCCCGAGCTCGATTGCGCGATCCGCTATGGCCGAGGCATCTGGCCCGGTGCCGTGGCCGACTACCTGATGGGGCACGAGGTCGTCGCGATCGCGCCGCCCGGCACCGGGCAGCGTTTGCGGGTGCCGGCCGATGTCCTGCAGTTCACGCTGCTGCACCACGTCACCGAGCCGCAGGCCTGGTTCACCTGGTGCGAATCGCATGGCGTCTCGGGGCCGAACCTGCTGTCGGGGCCGCGCATGGACCAGGTGTCTTCGCAGGTGCGGGCGGTGATCTCCGGCATGGGCCTGGCACTGGTGCCGCGCTGCCTGGTCGAAGAGGAGCTCGCCTCCGGCGCGGTGGATGCGGCACCCTTTCCCGTCTTCATGCAGCAGACGGGCTATTACTTCTGTTGCCCGCAGGGCAAGGCGCAGCTGCCTGCGCTGCGGCTGTTTCGCGGTTGGCTGCTAGAGCAGGCCAGTCTGCCGGCGGCCTGAGGCTGCGCCGCCTTTTTGTCAGGTCGCCTGGGCGGGCTTGACGGCCACGGCCAGCACGTTCTTCCCGAAGTGCCGCGCGGCCACGGTGTCCAGTGCCCGGCTGAGCGGCAGCAGCCAGCGGTCGAAGAAGCGCAGCGCGCGGTCCGACGGCTCGCCGCTTTCCGAGCCGATGAACCTGAAGGCCCAGGCCAGCCCGAAACCGACCGAGTCGCAGTAGCGGCTGCGCGTGACCTGCAGCGAGGCCTCGGCCAGCTTGTGTTCCAGCTCGCCGCGGGTGTAGCGGCGGTAGTGGCCCACGCGGTCGTCGAGCGTGGTCCAGATCGAGCGGAACGCCGGCACGTAGACCAGCAGCAGGCCGCCGGGCCGCAGGCGCTGCTGCAATTGCGCGAGCGCGCCGACGTCGTCCTCGATGTGCTCGAGCACGTTGGACGTGAAGATCAGGTCGTAGCCCTCGCCGGCGTCGGTGAGCGAGGCATGGGTGACGAAGCCGCGCTCAGCCAGCAGGCGCCGCTGCGCGGGGTCTAGCTCAACGCCTTCGGGCCTTAGGCCGGTGCGGGCGCGGAAGATCTGGCTGAGGGTGCCGATGCCGGCGCCGAAGTCGAGCACCCGCCATGCGGGATCGACGCCGGGCGCCGGCAGCTGGCGCATGAACAGGTCGACGATCCAGGCGTTGTAGCGGGCCAGCAGGCTTTCGCCGCGCAGCAGCAGCGCGGTGCCGGCGTAGCGGGTCTGCAGGGCGTCTTGCAGGGGGGTGGGTGTGCTCACGTGCGGATAGTTGGGCAGGCAGGCAAGCGGGCGTGTCCTGCACGTGGCCTCAGGGGCCGCTGATGACGTGCAGCGCCACCGAGTCTCGCGCCTTGGAAGGGGTGTGGCCGGTGAACTGGTGAAACGCGCGCGCGAAATGCGAGGAGTCGGCAAAGCCGAGGCGGTGCGCGATGTCGGTCAGCGAACTCGCGCCCTTGTCCTGCAACAGGTACTGACCCGCCTTGGCGATGCGCTGCCAGGTCTGGAAGCTGCGCAGCGACATGCCCACGTCGGTGGCGAACAGGTGCGACAGGCGCGAGGGAGAGAGGTCGGTTTCGCGGGCCAGGCTTTCCAGCGAGCGGGCCGGGTCGGCCAGCAGTTGCTTGAGCAGCTGCGCGATGCGGGCGTCTCGAAACGGCACGCCGGGCAGCAGCGAGGCCGTGCGGGTAACCACCTCGTCGAAGACGCGGCGCGCCTGGGTGAAGTCGAGTTCACCCCGCGAGAGGCCAGCCAGGCCGGCGTCGAGGTCGCCGAACATGTCGCGCGCCAGGGGCAGCATGGGCTGCATGGACAGCCGGCGGAACTGGCGGTGCAGGGGCGTGATGCGGAACGACAGGTGCTGGGTGCCGCGCGCATCGAAGGCACGCCGCTGGCGATAGGACAGCGCCACCGCATCGAGCTCGTGTGCTGCATCGGCGGCCCACACCTTGAACGGCCGCCTGCAGGAGGTGAGGGCGACGATGGTCTCGTGCGGCGAGGCTACGTCGATCTGAAGCTCGCTGTCGCAGTAGACCGAGCCCAGCCCTGCAAAGACGTACAGCGGCACGCGGCGCCGGTGTGCGCTCGCGGCCGGCGAAGGGTGTGCTTTCGGACGGGTAAGAGGCGAGTTCACGGCGCGCGCATGATGCCCCACCCGAGGTGGGCATGGCAACGTAAATCACCCGCATCCGGCGGGTCGGTGGCGAGGGGGTTTTGGTGCTTCACGAACGTTTCATCTCGGCGTCGCTCGGGATGTGCTGGCCGGGTGGCAGGCCGTCTCCGATCACTTCCATGAGGCGCATGTCGCGCATCATCGACGGCGTGAAACCCAGGCTGTTGTGACAAGTGCGCGAAAGGTGCGCCGCGTCGGCGAAGCCGGCGACCCCAGCGATCTCGGCAATGCTCATCTCGGGCCTCTGCACGATCATCTCCCAGGCCTGGCGCAAGCGCGCCCAGGCCTGGTAGCTGCGAAACGACAAGCCCAGCTCTTGCGAGAACAGGTGCGACAGCCGCGACGCCGACAGTCCGAGTTCGGCGGCGAGCTGTTCGAAGGGGTGGTCGATGTTGGCGTCGAGCTTGCGCATGACCCAGGGGATGCGCTGGTCCAACGGGGGTGCGCGCACCGCATCGGCGAGCACCACGTCGAGCAGGTCGTCCATCAGGTCGCAGGCGTCTTCTACGCTCATGGTGTTGCGGCACGCCGCGTGCATACGGGACGCAAGTGGGGCGAACGGCGCATGGCTCAGCAGCAGTACGCTGCCGTCGAGAAAGTCGCGCGCGGTGCGAAAGCGCGGGTGGATGACATGCAGGATCAAAGTGATAAAGCCGGGGCCCCTGCTGCGCACCGAATGACGTTGCATCGGCGGCAGGACCACCGCCGTGGCCGGCCCCTTGTAGGCGCCGATCTCGACGTCGAACGGCTCGCCGCCCGCCGTCAACCGGATCACGACGTCGTGGCGCGCGATCTTGGTGACCATGGCGTCGAAGGTGGTCGACATGGAGGCGATGGCGCCGTGCAGGAAGACGCGCCGGACAGGCGTTTGCAAGCCACTGCCCTTGCCCGGGGTGGGAGCGGATCTGCCGGCTTTTGTGCTGGATGCAACCATCACGGATGCCTGTATGTGCGATGCCTGGGCAGCCTTGCCCCGGTGACGCCCTGCAGAAGGCTCGCGGCGTCGAGACCGTAGATTGCCTCAAGAGCCGGCCCCTGACCACCCTGGCTACCCTACCCCAGTGGGGCGCCGGCCCTTGCCGACCGGCTGGCGCGGGCCTTTGCGTGAGGAGGCCTTCGCTAGAATGAATTCAAACAGGGAACACAAGACATGAAACTCATCGGCGCGCTCACCAGCCCTTACGTTCGCAAAGTGCGCATCGTCATGGCCGAGAAACGGCTTGACTACCAGATGGAGCTGGAAGACGTCTGGAATCGCGACACCATCGTCAAATCCAACCCCTTGGGCAAGGTGCCTTGCCTGGTGATGGAAGGCGGCGAAGCGGTATTCGACTCACGGGTGATCGTCGAGTACGTCGACACCCTGTCACCGGTGGGCAAACTCATTCCCGAGCGCGGGCGTGAGCGTACCGAGGTGCGCACCTGGGAAGCGCTGGCCGATGGCGTGATGGACGCGGCCATCCTCGCGCGCCTGGAGCAAACCTGGGCTGGGCGCAGCGAAGCCCAACGCAGCCCCGCCTGGGTCAGCCGCCAGATGGACAAGGTGCACGCCTCGCTGGCCGCCATGAGCCAAGGCCTGGGCGAAAAGCCCTTCTGCTCCGGCATTCATTTTTCGCTGGCCGACATCGCAACCGGTTGCGCGTTGGGGTACCTCGACTTCCGCTTCGCCCACATCGACTGGCGCAGCCAATACCCCAATCTGACGCGCCTGGACGCCAAGCTGGCGCTCCGCCAAAGCTTCATCGATACCAAGGCGCCACCAGCCTGAGGCCGGTGGTGCTCAAGCGGCCTTCAGTGAGAGGCCGCTCGCGCGCCGATCGAACTGGAGCTTGTGGTACACGCGGCGTATGCCACATGCCACGCTGTGCACACTCGATTGCCACTGCTGGGCGATCTCGTCGATCAGGTAGCCCTGCGCCGCCCATTGCAAGATCTCTTGCTCGGTGCCGGTGAGCACCAGCGGGTTGAGCGACTCGGTCATGGCGTCGAACTCTGGTTGCGCAGGCATGCGAAAGTGCGACAGCACCTGGCGCGCAATCGTCGGTGAGATGGGCGACTCGCCGCGCCACACCTGCTCTAGCGCGCCCACCAGCGCTGCGCGCGCTTCGGTGTGCACCCAGTACCCATCGGCACCGGCGCGCAAGGCTTCGAGCAGCGCGGTGTCGTCGTGCGCGACCATCGTGACCAGCACATGCGGGCCCGGTGTGCGGGCGCCCTGGCGCAGCTCGTTGAGCAGGGGTTGCACCGGGCCGTCTTGCACGCGCATGTCGGTGACGAGAATGTCGGGTGGCCCTTGGCGGATCAGCTGGCGAGCCTGCTCGACCGTGTGCACGGTGCCACTGACCCAGAAGTGTTCGGTCGCATCGATCAGGGCGCGAAGCCGGGGGCTGGCCTCGTGGTCACGCTGCAGCAAGACGATGGACGGCATGAGGGCGTTGAGTGAATGCGGGCCAAAGGGGTGAAGCACATTGTTGTGTCAGCCACCTGATGGTGCATCCCCGCAAACCCGGTTGCTCCCCGTGTTTCAGGGGGTCGCTGCAAAGCTGTGTGCGTGGGCCATCGGCCAGTAGAGCTTGAACACGTTGTGCTGCATCTCGCCGCTCAGCAGCTCGCCCGGTTTCACGAAGGGCAGCAAGTTGGCCAGCAGCTTCACGTGGTGGTCGCTGCAGCGGCGCACGATGTGCGAGGCGGTGATGGCCCCGGGGTGCGACAGGCCGGCGGCTTGCACCAATTCTTTGAGGGCCTTGAGTGTGTTGTGGTGGAACAGCTCCACCCGCTCGGCCTTGCTGGGCACCACCAGCGCGCGCTGGCGCTGCGGGTCTTGCGTGCTCACGCCCGTGGGGCAGTGCCCGGTGTGGCAAGCCTGGGCCTGGATGCAGCCCAGCGCAAACATGAAGCCGCGCGCCGAATTGCACCAGTCGGCCCCCAGCGCCATCATGCGGGCGATGTCGAAGGCGCTGATCACCTTGCCGGCGCAGCCGAGCTTGATCTTGTCTCGCAGGTTCAGGCCCACCAGAGTGTTGTGCACCAGCAGCAGGCCTTCTTGCAATGGCGCGCCCACGTGGTCGGTGAACTCGACAGGTGCCGCGCCGGTGCCGCCCTCGGCGCCATCGACGACGATGAAGTCGGGGGTGATACCCGTCTCAAGCATGGCCTTGGCGATGCCGAACCATTCCCAGGGGTGGCCGATGCACAGCTTGAAGCCCGTGGGCTTGCCCCCCGACAGGCCCCGCAGCCGCTCGATGAAATGCATCATCTCGATCGGGCTGTCGAAGGCGCTGTGCCGCGCAGGCGACACGCAGTCGACCCAAGGGGTCACGCCGCGTGCGGCAGCAATCTCGAGTGTGACCTTTGGGCCGGGCAGCACGCCGCCATGGCCGGGCTTGGCGCCCTGACTCAGCTTGAGCTCGATCATCTTGACCTGCGGTTCGCGCGCGTTGGCCTCGAAGCGTTCGGCGTTGAAGCTGCCGTCGTCGTTGCGGCAGCCGAAATAGCCCGAGCCGATTTCCCAGATCAGGTCGCCGCCGTGCACGCGGTGGTGCTCGCTGATCGAGCCCTCGCCGGTGTCGTGTGCGAAGCCGCCGCGCTGGGCGCCCGAGTTGAGCGCCAGGATGGCGTTCGACGACAGTGCCCCGAAGCTCATGGCCGAGATGTTGAACACACTGGCCGAGTAGGGCTGCGCACGCAGCGCGCCGATGGTCACGCGAAAGTCGTGCGTGGGCAGTTCGGTGGGCACGATCGAGTGGTTGATCCACTCATAGCCGGTGGCGCCCACGTCCAGTTGGGTACCAAACGGGCGCTTGTCTTGCGCGCCCTTCGAGCGTTGGTAGACCAGCGAGCGCTGCTGCCGCGAAAACGGCGCGGCTTCGTTGTCGCTCTCGATGAAGTACTGGCGCATCTCCGGGCGTATGAACTCCAGCAGAAAGCGCAGGTGGCCGATGACCGGGTAGTTGCGCAGCACAGAGTGCCGCGTCTGCAGGACGTCGCGCAGGCCCAAGCCCAGCAGCAGCGCGAACAGCAACGCAAGCCAGCCACCGGTGCCAAACGCAACCGCGGTGAAGGTGCACAACAACAGCCCGACCGCGCACAGCAGCCAGGCGGTGTAGCGTATGGGGAAGTACTGATTGAGCGTGAGCAGCCAGGCGCGCATGGTGTTCCCGTCGTGATTGAAGGCTACGCTGGCATCAGCCGGTGCATCGCTGGGGGGCCATGGTAGTCGCTCGCAAATGGCGTGAATTTGTCGAAATGGAGCATGGACACAGGCCTTTCACCTTCGTATGCTGCGCTCGTCTTTGCTTCAGCCGATCTTTGGATGCCCGAACCCTTTCACTTTCCGCCGCCCTCGTGGCGACACCTGGTTTGCCTGCTGGTCGCTGTGTCGTTCACTTGCTTGCCCATGCTCGCCGCCGCGGCCACGCCACCCGCCACTGCCAACCTGAAGCTGCGTGACACCCGCTGGGTCTTGCAGACACTTGACGGCACGCCCGCCGCGCCCGCTAACAAAGGCGCCAAGGTTCATCTGGTGCTCGGCTCGGGCTCGCAGCATCTCAGCGGTTTCGCTGGTTGCAACCGCATTCGCGGCCGCTACACGCAACGCGGCACGCAGCTCGTGTTGAAGGCGATCAGCAGCACGCGCAGGGCCTGCCCGCAGATGGCGCAAGAACAGCGCCTCATCGCGTTGCTTGGGGTGACCGATGCGTACCGCATCGAAGGCAAGGTGCTGAGCCTGATGCAAGGAGAGGCGGTGCGCGCCACTTTCAGCGCTGCCGGTGTGAAGTAGTGCGCGGCCGTGAGTGAAGCGCAAAAAATGTCACGTTTGTGTACGCGAGTGTCCGAGGAAGAACCATGCGATGGAACGTGAACGGCGACGCAGTATCGAGCTGATTGAGCAGCTTCAAGGCAATCTGCACTCGACAAGCCCCGGTTGAGCCTCTAGCCTGCCGACAAGCAACCCGTAATCGAAAGTAACCAGGTTGAATGATCTCGGAAACGCGCCGATAAGCGTCCCCCTTCGATCAGCCCCCTTTCTTCGTCAATCAATCTCAGGACCTGTTCCATCATGATCAACCGCAGACTCTTCCTCAGCCGCTCCGCCCAGACTGCCACCGCACTCGGCACTGCCAGCTGGCTCACTCAGGCCCAGGCTGCGGCTGAGCCCTTCATCTCGGCCAAGCACGTCACCTTTGGCAGCTCGCTGCCGCTGACCGGCCCGCTGGGCGGCTCGGGCAAAGAGCACACCATGGGCCTGCAGGCTGCCTTCGCCGCTGTGAACCGTGCCGGCGGCGTCAACGGCCGCGAGCTGCGCCTGATCACCATGGACGACGCCTATGTGCCGGCCCGCTCGGCCGCCAACGTGAAGCAGATGATCGACGAGAACTCGGTGCTGGGTCTGATCTCGCAGGTGGGCACTCCTAACACCGGCGCCATCCTGCCGCTGATCGAGAAGGTCGGCATGCCGCTGGTCGGCCCCATCACCGGCTCGGGTGCCGTGCGCAACGCGCAGCTGCGCAATGTGTTTCACGTTCGTCCGAGCTACGGCGAAGAGGTCACGCGCATGGTTGACCAGCTCGTGCGCATGGGCCTGCAAAACATTGCCTTCGTTTACCTCGACAACCCCTTCGGCAAGGAAGTGGTGGCCATGGGCCAGAAGGCCCTCACCGAGGCCAAGCTCACGGCGGCCGGCAGCTTCCCCTTGGCCTTTGACGGCAAGAACGCCGCCGAAGTGGCTCAGAAAGTGGCCGACTCGCGCGCAGGCGCTGTCTTCCTGGCCACCACCGGCTCGGGCGTCACCGATTTCGTGATCTCGGTGCGCGGCCTGATCGGCGCTCTGCCGATCGTGGGCCTGTCGGTCACCTACTCTGACCTTGCACGCCTTGGCAAAGACCGCGCACTGGGCCTGGCCATGGCCACGGTGTTCCCCAGCCCGAAGAGCAAGAAGTTCGCGCTGGTCCGCGACTACTCCGTCGACATGGACGTGATGAAATTCGATGCACCCAACGGCGGTGGCATCGAGAGCTGGGTCAACGCCAAGGTGCTGATCGAGGGCGTGCGCCGCGCGGGCCGTGACCTCAATCGCGACAAATTGCGTGCCGCCTTGACGACCATCCGGGGCTTTGAACTGGGCGAGCTCGTGGTCAACTTCAGCGCAGCAGCGCCATACATCGGCACACTGCCCGTCAAACTCGGCGTGATAGGCCCCGACCTCTCGATACGCGTCTAAATCAAACGCGGCTTTGCCGCCTCACCTGGAGCATCACCATGAACCGCAGACTCTTTCTTGCTCGTGCCGGCCGCAATGCCGCGGCCATCGGTGCTGCCAGCTGGATCGTGCCCGCGTGGGCCGCCGAAGAAGGCATCACCGCGCGAACGATCACCATCGGCAATTCGACCGCGCTCACAGGCCCGCTCGGCAACGCGGGAACCGATCACAGCAAGAGCATCCAGGCGGCCTTTGCGCAGATCAACAAGGCCGGCGGCATTCATGGCCGCGAGTTGCGCTTCATCAACAAGGACGACGGCTACCAGGCCGCGCGCACTGTCGAAAACATCAAGACGATGATCGACGACAACAGCGCCTTCGCGTTCATGTCCATCATCGGCACGGCCAACAACGGCGCCATCTTCCCGATGACCGAAAAGGCTGGCATTCCGGTGCTGGGCCCCATCACCGGGGCGTCCTCTCTGCGCAAACCGGAGCACAAGAACGTGTTCCACATCCGCCCCAGCTACACCGACGAAGTGACGCGCATGGTGCAGCAGTTGGTGCAAATGGGTATTCAAGACATTGCCGTCGTCTACCTCGACAACCCGTTTGGCAAAGAAGTGCTGGGCAACGCGCAGCGCGCGCTGGGCGAGCAGAAGTTGAAAGCCGTGGCCGCGTTGCCACTGGCAGTGGACGGCAAAAACCACGCCGAAGTGGCGCAGCAGATTCTTGACAGCAAGGCCGGCGCTGTGTTCCTGGGTACCACTGGCACCGGCACCACCGATCTGGTGCTGTCGCTGCGCGAAAAGGCTGCAGGCCTGCCGGTCATTGGGCTGTCGGTCACGTTCACCGACATCGCGCGCCTGGGCAAGCACATCACTGGCCTGGCGATGGCGTCTGTCTTCCCCAGCGCGAAGAGCATGAAGTTCGCCGTGGTGCGCAACTACTACGCCTCGTGCGAAGCCTCCGGTTTCAAGACCAATGGCCTGGGTCTCGAGAGCTGGATCAACTCGCAGGTCTTGGCCGAGGCCCTGCGCCGCGCGGGGCGCGATGTCACGCGCGACAAGCTGCGCGCCGCCCTGGCCAGCATCCATGGCATGGACATAGGCGAGGTCGTCATCAACTTCACCAATGGCGGCCCGTACGTCGCCATGACGGCGGTGAAGCTGGGCGTGTACGGCGCCGACGGCGTGCTGCGCACCTGACGCATCAGCTGCTGAAGTAACCCTGCAGCGCGCGGGCCACGCCCGCGTGCGCTTCTTCGGGTACGAAATGCCCGCTTTCCAGCGCTTGTCCGCTCACGTGGCCGGCGCATTGCGCCTGCCACAGCTCCAGCGGTTTGAACATGCGGTGCACCACCCCGCGCGTGCCCCACAGTGCGAGCACGTCGCACACGATGCGCTCGCCGGCCTCGCGTGACGCCCGGTCGTGCTGCAGGTCGATACTGGCCGAGGCGCGATAGTCTTCGCAGAGGCCATGAATGTTCTCGGGCCGGCAAAACACGCGCTCGTACTCGGCCAGCGCCTCGGGCTCGATGTAGCCCATGCCGGCAGCGCCCCAGCCGCCCAGCGTCCAGTGCAGCGTGAACAGCGGGTCACCCCCGATCAGCCTTTCAGGCACCGGCGCCGGCTGGATCAGCATGAACCAGTGGTAGTACGCGCTGGCAAAGCGCATGTCGGTGGCTTCGTACATGTCGAGCGTGGGCGCGATGTCGATCACGCACAGGCGGCTCACCGACTGCGGGTGGTCGAGCGCCAAGCGGTGCGCCACGCGGCCACCCCGGTCGTGGCCCACCAAGCCGAAGCGGTCGTGGCCCAGGGCCTGCATCAGCGCCACCATGTCGGCGGCCATCGCGCGCTTGCTGTGGGCCGCGTGCGCGGGGTCGTCAGGCGGTTGGGTCGAGTCGCCATAGCCGCGCAGGTCGGGCATCACCAGGAAGTAACGGTCTCTCAGTGCCAGTGCCACGCGGTGCCAGATGGCGTGTGTTTGCGGGAAGCCGTGCAACAGCAGCAGCGGCGGCCCATCGGCCCGCCCGCCGGTGCGCGCGAAGAGCCGCACGCCGTTGACCTCATGAAACCTCCCCTCGAAACCGTCGAACCATGCCATGCAGCACCTCCAGGAGCGCGATCTTGGCATGCGTGGCGAGGCGCGCGCGGTGCGTGAGCGACGCTATCCTGTCGTTCTGATGGATTCGACGATCACCCACCGCCAACAAGCTTTCGATGTCTTCAGTGCCTTGCAGCAGCAAGCTTTGCTGCAAGGCGTGGCGATGCGCGAGCCACCCCAAGAGCCCGACACCTGCTGTGGCCGCGGCTGCAATGGTTGCGTGTGGGAAGGCTACTTTGCGGCGGCCAACTACTGGCGAGAAGAGGCGTTGCTGCTGTTGAGCTGAGTTCGCATGCGCCGCAATTCCCGTTTTCACAGGAATGACGCCGAGAGCTCAGTCTTCATCCGCCGTGATCACCAACCCCAGCCGCCGCGCGCCGTGCACCTCGGTGCTGGCCACCACTCGCAGCGGCTGGCCCGCCGACACCACGCGCCGAAAGCGGTAGTCAAGCGAATCGCGCCCCTCGGCCTGCGTGGCCTCGCGCCGTTGCCACTCTTGCGAGCCGTCGACCAACACCCGCATGGCATGCCATGCATCGTCGCGACCGCGGGCGTCCACGCTCAGGCAGCAGAACACCTCGAAGCAGCGGTCGCGCAGCGCGTCAGGTGGGATCGTCAGCTGGGATACGTCTGCGTCGCCCACGTCGGCTTCCCAATGTTCTGCCGGCGTGTCTTGCTTCTTCATCTGGGGCATGGGGCCAGTCTAGCGGCGGCGCCAATGCTGGGACAATCGTCAGGTCATGGCCATCCGCACCCTCACTGCCACCCGCTACATCACGCCGCTGCGCGAGGGCGGCTCGCTGCCGGCCATCGTCGAAGCCGATGACGATGGGCTGTATGTGCTCAAGTTCCGTGGCGCGGGCCAGGGCCCCAAGGCGCTGATTGCCGAGCTGGTGGCGGGCGAGATCGGCCGCTTGCTCGGCCTGCCGGTGCCCGAGATCGTGCTGGCCCAGCTCGACCCCGAGCTTGCCCGCACCGAGCCCGACCCCGAGATACAAGACCTCATCCGCGCAAGCACCGACTTGCTGAGCAAGAGCGGCGGCCTCAACCTGGCGCTCGACTACCTGCCTGGCTCGGTCACCTTCGACCCCTTGGCCTGGCAGCCCGATGCCACGATCGCCTCGCGCATCGTCTGGTTTGACGCCTTCGTGACCAACCTAGACCGCACCCCGCGCAACGCCAACATGCTGATGTGGCACCGCAAGCTCTGGCTCATCGACCACGGCGCTGCGCTCTACTTCCACCACCAGTGGGACGGCTTCATGGAGCGCGCGCCGAGCCCGTTCAAGCTGATCAAAGACCACGTGCTGCTGCCCTTCGCCAGCCAAATCACTCAAGTGGACGGCGCCATGGCCGCCGCCCTTACGCCCGCGGCCCTGGAGGCTGTGCTGGCCCAGGTGCCCGACAGCTGGCTCACCGAAGACCCCATGTTCTCGGGCCCGGCCGCGCAGCGCCGCGCGTATGTCGACTACTTCGTGCGCCGCCTGCAAGCGCCGCGCCCCTTTGCAGAGGAGGCGGCCCGTGCCCACGCTGCACACGTATGACTACGCCATCGTGCGCGTCGTCCCGCGGGTGGAGCGGGGCGAGTTCATTAACGCCGGTGTGGTGCTGTCGTGCAAGTCGGCGGGCTACCTGATGGCCGGCATCGAGCTCGATGAAGCGCGCTTGTTCGCGCTAGACCCTGCGGTCGACCTGCAATCGATACACGACACGCTGGCCACCTTCCCCGCCATCTGCGCGGGCGGGCCAGCGGCCGGCCCGTTGCGTCACCTGTCGGCGCGCGAGCGCTTCGACTGGCTGGTGGCCCCGCGCAGCACCAGCATCCAGACCTCACCGGTGCACACCGGCCGCTGCACGGATCTCGGCGTGACGATGGCGCAATTGATGCAGCGCATGGTGCGCAAGCCGACGCCGCGCGCCTGACGCCGTACCGAGCGCGACGCGCCTCAAGGCGCTGACGCCAGCGCTGCGCGCACCGCCTCCACGCGCTTGCGGTTCAC
>NZ_JBKJOQ010000068.1:0-20568 GCF_046595475.1 Rhizobacter sp. | reverse complement strand
GATCTGGGTCACGCGGTTGTTGGACACGTCCAGCACCGTCACAGGCACGGCATCGCCGTCGTCTGTGAAGATGCGCATCATGCCCACCTTGCGGCCCAGCAAACCGAGACGGTTGCTCAGACTCATAATTTTCTCCAGCCCCCGCACCCTTCGGTTTGGAAGCCTTTGTTTCGATACCCGACATCGATTGGCCGGGTTGACTGGTTGGAATACAAACGCGCCCTGACGGGCGCACCTGTTTCCGGGAAAGCCTGCGATTGTAGTGCAGAAGCCGACTTTGCGGCAACTGCCCTACAAACAGGGGTCTTACTGCAGCTTGATCTCGACGTCGACGCCAGCCGGCAGGTCGAGCTTCATCAGCGCGTCCACCGTCTTGTCGGTCGGGTCAACGATGTCCATCAGGCGCTGGTGCGTGCGGATTTCGAACTGGTCGCGCGAAGTCTTGTTGACGTGCGGCGAACGCAGGATGTCAAAACGCTGCATGCGTGTCGGCAGAGGCACTGGGCCCTTGACGATGGCGCCGGTGCGCTTGGCGGTGTCAACGATCTCCAGCGCGGACTGGTCGATCAGCTTGTAATCAAACGCCTTCAGGCGAATGCGGATCTTTTGCTTTTGCATGACGAATTCCTAAAAAGAACGATGCAGCCTTGCGACTGCGGGGGTGAAAAGGCCGGGCTCAGCCTTCGGACCGAAGCCCGGTCGTCACGCAGCCTTACTCCAGGATCTTTGCCACAACACCGGCGCCAACAGTACGGCCACCTTCGCGAATGGCGAAGCGCAGGCCCTCTTCCATGGCGATCGGGTTGATCAGCTTCACGGTGATGCTGACGTTGTCGCCAGGCATGACCATCTCTTTGTCTTTCGGCAGCTCCACCGCGCCGGTCACGTCGGTGGTACGGAAGTAGAACTGCGGACGGTAGTTGTTGAAGAACGGCGTGTGGCGGCCGCCCTCTTCTTTGCTCAGAACATAGATCTCAGCGGTGAAGTGGGTATGCGGCTTGACGCTGCCGGGCTTGCACAGCACTTGGCCGCGTTGCACGTCTTCGCGCTTGGTGCCGCGCAGCAAAATGCCCACGTTGTCGCCAGCTTGACCTTGGTCGAGCAGCTTGCGGAACATTTCAACGCCGGTGCAGGTGGTCTTTTGGGTGACGGAGATGCCGACGATCTCGATTTCTTCACCCACCTTGACCACACCGCGCTCGATACGGCCCGTCACGACGGTGCCGCGACCCGAGATCGAGAACACGTCTTCAACCGGCATCAGGAAAGCGCCGTCAATGGCACGCTCGGGCTGCGGGATGTAGGTGTCGAGTGCTTCGGCGAGCTTCAGAATCGCGCCTTCGCCGAGTTCGCCCTTGTCGCCTTCCAGGGCCAGCTTGGCGCTGCCGTGGATGATCGGGGTGGCGTCACCGGGGAAGTCGTATTTGTCGAGCAGTTCGCGCACTTCCATTTCGACGAGTTCGAGCAGCTCGGCGTCGTCGACCATGTCGCACTTGTTCAGGAACACGATGATGTAAGGCACGCCCACTTGGCGGGCCAGCAAGATGTGTTCGCGGGTTTGCGGCATGGGGCCGTCAGCAGCGGAGCACACCAGGATCGCGCCGTCCATCTGGGCGGCACCGGTGATCATGTTCTTCACGTAGTCGGCGTGCCCAGGGCAGTCGACGTGGGCGTAGTGGCGGTTCTTGGTCTCGTACTCGACGTGGGCGGTGTTGATGGTGATGCCGCGGGCCTTTTCTTCGGGCGCCGCGTCGATCTGGTCGTACGCCTTGGCTTCGCCGCCAAACTTCTTCGACAGCACCGTCGTGATCGCCGCCGTCAGCGTCGTCTTGCCATGGTCAACGTGCCCAATCGTGCCCACGTTCACGTGTGGCTTCGTACGTTCAAATTTGCCTTTTGCCATTTTTCGCGCTCCTAGCGGTCGAGATTGACAGTGCTGAAAAACTTGGTGCCCATGGCGCGGATCGAACGCGCGACCTCTCCCTTACCAAGGGAGTGCTCTACCACTGAGCCACAAGGGCGAATTCTTAGCAAAACCTCCGCAGTCTGTGGAGCGGGAGACGGGAATCGAACCCGCGTCATTAGCTTGGAAGGCTAGGGTTCTACCATTGAACTACTCCCGCTCGGGAGCCCCTCTCAGCTCGCCAGCTTCGAGGGGAAAACACAAACTCTGAATTCGTTTCGCTTTGGTGGAGGAGGCTGGATTCGAACCAGCGTAGGCGTAAGCCAACAGATTTACAGTCTGCCCCCTTTAGCCACTCGGGCACCCCTCCAAAGCGAACCGAGGACTATAGCATCAAATTTCGACACTCCTGCTTCACAGAGCCCACCAGTCGACCATTTCCTGGGTCGCTACGAAGTGGCTGCCCTCGGCCATGAACTGCCGCTTGATGTCGTAGGACGGGTGCCGCGTAGACAGCACCCGCGGTGACACACCCGGCGGTACCGCCTTGACGAGAAACTGCTGCGCCTTGCCACCCCAGAGCAGGAAGACAGGCGGTGTCGCCCGTTGGCATAAAACCAAAACGATTTCGGATGTGAGCGCAAGCCAACCAGTCTTCAAGTGGCTGCCAGCGTTACCCACTTCTACGGTCAGCGTCGGGTTCAGCAGCAGCACACCTTGTTGGGCCCAGCCGTCGAGCTTCCACACCGCTGGCGGCTGCCAACCGGGCCGATCGGCGGCGAGCACTTCAAAAATGCGCGCAAGCGAGCGTGGCCGGCCATGCCCGGCCGAGAAAGCCAGGCCGTCGGCATGGCCCGCGGTCGGGTAAGGGTCTTGCCCAAAGATCACCACTTTGGCGTCGGCGGGAGACACCAACCGCAGCGCCCGAAATGGGTCAGACGGGGCGATCTCACGGTGGCCTGAAACAGCCTTGACGCCATCGATGACCGCGCTCTGGGCCTGTGGCGTCCAGCCGGGCAAGGCGCTGCGCCAAGCCGCTGGCAGCGCCTCGAACGCTACGGGCAGATCGTCGGCGGTCATGCGAACAACTTCGCCAGTGCTGCGCCGGGGTCGGGTGCGCGCATGAAGGCCTCGCCGACAAGGAAGGCGTGCACGTCAGCGGCACGCATGCGCTCCACGTCTGCGTTGACAAGAATGCCGCTCTCGGTGATCAAAACCCGATCCGCCGGCACGAGTGGCAAGAGTGCAATCGAGGTGTCGAGCGTCACCTCGAAAGTGCGCAGGTTGCGATTGTTGATGCCCAGCAGCGGCGTCTTCAGGCGCAAGGCACGATCAAGTTCTTCGCCGTCATGCACCTCTACCAGCACCGCCATGCCCAGCGCATGCGCCTGCGCTTCAAGCTCGGCCATCTGCCCATCTTCCAGGCAAGCGGCGATCAACAGGATGCAATCTGCCCCCATCGCACGCGCTTCGAACACCTGGTAGGCGTCGACCATGAAATCCTTGCGCAGCACGGGAATGGCGCAGGCCGCACGGGCCTGCTCCAGGTACGCCGTGGCGCCCTGGAAGAACTGCACATCGGTGAGCACGCTCAGGCAGGCCGCACCATGACGCTCGTAGCTCGCCGCAATCTCGGCCGGCGCGAAATGCTCACGCAGCACACCTTTGCTGGGGCTGGCCTTCTTCACTTCGGCGATCACGGCGGCGTGGCCCGCCGCGATCTTGCGGCGCAACGCGCCAGCGAAATCGCGTACATCGGTGCGCGCCTCGGCATCTCGGCGCAGCGACGCGAGGTCACGCTTCGCCTTTGCTGCGGTTATTTCTTCGCGCTTGACCGCGATGATCTTGTTCAGGATGTCGCTCATGGCAGCCCCTCGCCGGCGGAGTACCGCGGGCGATCCCCCGCGGGGATGCGGGCCGGCTTGGGAGCAGCCCGGCGCTCAGCCCGCCTCATGCCGCCCCCAGCTGCTGCGTGGCCGCGACGAACTGGCTCAGCTTCTTCAGCGCGCCGCCCGACGCCACGGCCTCGCGCGCGCGCTTCACGCCGTCGGCCACCGAGCTGGCCACATTGGCGCAGTACAGCGCAGCGCCCGCGTTGAGTAGCACGATGTCGCGCTGCGGGCCCTCTTCATTGGCGAACGCGCGCTGTATGCACTGCACCGACTCAGCCTTGTTGTCGACCTTGAGCACACGCGTGTCATAGACCGGCATGCCGAAGTCGCTCGGGTGCACCACGTACTCGCGCACTTCGCCATTCTTCAGCTCGCCGACCAGTGTTTCGCCGGACAGCGAAATCTCGTCCATGCCATTCATGCCGAAGACCACCATCACGTGGTCAGAGCCCAGGCGCTGCAACACGCGCACCTGGATGCCCACCAGGTCGGCGTGGAACACCCCCATCAACTGATTGGGTGCGCTGGCCGGGTTGGTGAGCGGGCCCAGGATGTTGAAGAAGGTGCGCACGCCCATTTCCTTGCGCACGGGGCCCGCGTGCTTCATAGAAGCGTGGTGGTTGGGCGCAAACATGAAGCCGATACCGGTTTGCTCCAGGCACTGCGCCACCTGCTCGGGCGTGAGGTTGACGTTCGCAC
The DNA here is from genome assembly GCF_046595475.1 of Rhizobacter sp. Lineage (GTDB taxonomy): Bacteria > Pseudomonadota > Gammaproteobacteria > Burkholderiales > Burkholderiaceae_C > Rhizobacter. The sequence goes on along the minus strand of NZ_JBKJOQ010000068.1, from coordinate 16,074 downwards.
CCAGGGCTTCGAGCACGTCGGCGCTGCCGGTGCTCGACGACACGCTGCGCCCGCCATGCTTGGCCACACGCGCGCCCGCGGCGGCAGCCACGAACATCGCAGCAGTGGAGATGTTGAAGGTGTGCGCACCATCGCCGCCGGTGCCGCACAGGTCGACCAGGTTCGTCTTGTCGGCCACCGCCACCGGCGTGGCGAACTCGCGCATCACCTGCGCGGCCGCCGCGATCTCGCCGATGGTTTCCTTTTTCACGCGCAGGCCCATCGCCAAGGCCGAGATCATCACCGGAGACATCTCGCCATTCATGATGCGGCGCATCAGCGTGAGCATCTCGTCGTGAAAGATCTCGCGGTGGTCGATGACGCGGGCCAGGGCTTCAGTGTTGGTGATCGTCATGGAGTGGCTTTCAGGCAGACAAATACTCGCGAACCGTGGCGACAGCGTGGGCCACACCTTCAGCGTCCACATCGAGGTGGGTGACGAAGCGCAGGCGGTAGAGCCCCGTGGCCAGCACGCCGCGCGACTTCAGGTGAGCCAGCAGGCCCGCCGCGCGGTTCCCTCGCACATCGACAAAGACCATGTTGGTTTCGGGTGGCTCAACATCGAGGTTCGGCAAGCCGCTCAGGCCTTGTGCCAAGCGCTGCGCCAGCGCATGGTCGTCGGCAAGACGCACCACATGGTGATCGAGTGCGTGCAGCGCCGCAGCCGCGAGCACGCCGGCTTGTCGCATGCCGCCGCCCAGCATCTTGCGCCAGCGGTGCGCGCTCTTGATCAACGCTCTCGGGCCGCACAACGCCGAGCCCACAGGTGCGCCCAGCCCCTTGGAGAAGCAGACCGAGACAGTGTCGAAGTGCTGCGCCACATCTCTTGCAGGCACGCCCAGCGCAATGGCTGCATTGAAGAGCCGTGCGCCGTCCAGATGCGTTGCCAAGCCATGGCCACGCGCGAGCGCAGTTGCGTCGGCCATGTAGCCCAGGCTCAACGCCTTGCCGCCCAGCGTGTTTTCCAGGCACAGCAGGCGCGAGCGGGCGAAATGCGCGTCGTCGGGTTTGATCGCGGCTTCGATGTCACGCAAAGACAGCGTGCCGTCGGCCTGGTGCTCCAGCGGCTGCGGATGCACGCTGCCCAGCACAGCGGCACCCCCCGCCTCCCAGCGGTAGGTGTGGGCCATCTGGCCCACGATGTACTCATCACCACGGCCACAGTGGCTCATGATGGCGATGAGGTTGCTCTGCGTGCCGCTGGGCACGAAGAGCGCGGCCTCTTTGCCGACCATCGCGGCAATGCGCTCTTGCAGCGCGTTGACCGTCGGGTCGTCACCAAACACGTCATCACCCACATCGGCACGCGCCATGGCCTCGCGCATCGCGGCCGTCGGTTGAGTGACGGTGTCGCTGCGCAGGTCAACAACCGTCACGGCCGCAACTCCAGGAAGTTCTTCAACATCGCGTGCCCATGCTCGGTGAGGATGGATTCGGGGTGGAACTGCACGCCCTCCAGCGGCGTCTTCGTGCCGGCCAACTCGGTGTGGCGCACGCCCATGATCTCGTCGTCTCGCGAGGTGGAGGTGATCTCCAGCTCGCGCGGCAGCGTCGCCCGTTCAATCACCAGCGAGTGGTAGCGGATGACGGTGAAGTGCTCGGGCAGATCGCTGTACACCCCGCGCCTGTCGGTGCTGATCACATCGGTCTTGCCATGCATCTGCGTCTTGGCGCGGATGATCTTGCCACCCAGCGCCGCGCCTATGGCCTGGTGGCCCAGGCACACACCGAGTATGGGCAGCTTGCCGGTGAAGTGCTTGATGCTGTCCACGCAGATGCCGGCTTCGGCGGGCGAGCACGGGCCTGGTGAGAACACCAGTTTGGCGGGCTTCAGTTCGCCAATGCCTTCGAGCGTGATCTCGTCGTTGCGGAACACGCGCACGTCTTCGCCAAGTTCGGCGAAGTACTGCACCAGGTTGAACGTGAAGCTGTCGTAGTTGTCGATCATGAGCAACATTTAGAAGCCCTCCTCGACGAGTTCAGCGGCGCGCAGCAAGGCTCGCGCCTTGGCTTCGGTTTCTTTCCATTCCAGCTCCGGCACCGAATCGGCCACCACGCCGGCAGCGGCCTGCACGTACAGCACGTTGTCCTTGACGATCCCGGTGCGGATGGCAATCGCCACGTCCATGTCACCGGCAAAGCTCAGGTAGCCACATGCGCCACCGTAGATGCCACGCTTCACCGGCTCCAGTTCGTCGATGATTTCCATTGCACGCACCTTGGGCGCGCCGGTGAGCGTGCCTGCCGGGAATGTGGCACGCAGCACATCGAGGCTGGTCATGCCGTCTTTCAGCAGGCCTTCGACATTGCTCACGATGTGCATCACGTGCGAGTAGCGCTCGATCACGAAGGCATCGGTCACCTTCACGCTGCCGGTCTTGGCGATGCGGCCTATGTCGTTGCGCGCCAGGTCGATCAGCATCACGTGTTCGGCGCGCTCTTTCGGGTCGGTGCTCAGCTCTTCTTCGAGTGCCTTGTCTTGCTCGGGCGTGGCACCGCGCGGGCGCGTACCGGCCAACGGGCGAATGGTGACCTTCTGTCCCTCGGGTGTGCTTTCCTGACGCACCAGAATCTCGGGCGATGCGCCCACGATCTGGAAGTCGCCCATGTCGTAGAAGTACATGTACGGCGACGGGTTCAGCGAGCGCAGCGCGCGGTACAGGCTGAGCGGCGATTCGGTGTAGCGCTTTTGCAGCCGCTGCCCCACTTGCACCTGCATCATGTCGCCGGCCGCGATGTACTCCTTGGCCTTGAGCACCGCCGCGATGTAGTCGTCTTTCGCAAACTCGCGCTCCACCGTGTGCGAGCTGCCGCGCTTCACGGGCGGCGCCGTCACGCTGTACTTGAGCTTGTCAGTGAGCTCGGCCAAGCGGCGCTTGGCCTTGAAGTAGGCCTCGGGCTGGGCAGGATCGGCATAAACGATGAGGTAGAGCCGGCCCGAGAGGTTGTCGATCACCGCCAGCTCTTCGCACTGCAGCAGCAGCACGTCGGGCGTGTCGATGCCGCCTGTCTTTTGTGTCTTGGCCAGCTTGGGCTCGATGTAGCGCACTGCGTCGTAGCCAAAGTAGCCGGCCAGGCCGCCGCAAAAGCGCGGCAGGCCCGGGCGCAGCGCCACCTTGAAACGCTGCTGGTAGCTGGCGATGAAGTCGAGCGGGTTGCCCTCAAAGCTTTCGACGATCTGCCCGTCGGTCACGATCTCGGTGTGAAACCCGGTCGAGCGCAGCAGCGTGCGCGCTGGCAGGCCGATGAACGAGTAGCGCCCGAAGCGCTCTCCGCCCACCACCGACTCCAGCAGAAAGCTGTGCTTGCCGCTGCCCGAGCCATAGGCCAGTTTGAGGTAGAGCGAGAGGGGGGTTTCGAGGTCCGCAAAGGCCTCGGCCATCAACGGAATGCGGTTGTAGCCTTCCGAGGCAAGGCTTTTGAATTCAAGTTCGGTGATCACGTTGCAGGGCCCTCCACGGCCCGGCGAGCCGCACATGCGTGGCCCGCGTGGTGATTTGATTCAGACGGTCGGCTGCAGCGTGTGCGGCCGGTGGAGCCGGGGCGCGCAAGGCTCAGAAGAAGCGCTCACGCCGCCAGCGGCAAACTAAACCCGAGCAGGCCGGCAACGCCAGGGCCATGCCCCCCGGTCGTGCGACCCTTTGGTTTGTTTGCGCGCGATAAACATCTAAAAAGTGTAGCAGTACGCGATCACAGCACCACCCAAACGGGTGGTTCGGGAAATCATCACAGACAGCCGGTTTACAACTTGAGACAATCAGTTCTTGCGCACACTCGTGCGAAACAAGCTTGTTTGTGGAGAGTTTTGTGATTCGTCGTTTGATATCCCTTGCAGCCGCCGCCTTGTTGTCGAGCATGGTGACCCTCGCTCACGCCCAGACCGCCGAAGTGGCCGGCGTGAAATACGAAAGCCCGATTCAGGTCGGCAACACACCGCTCGTGCTCAACGGAGCGGGCGTTCGCTACAAGGCCATCTTCAAGGTCTACACCGCCGGCCTGTACCTGACCAAAAAGTCGCCCACCACCGAGGCGGTGTTGAGCGCTCCGGGCCCCAAGCGCATGCACATCGTGATGCTGCGCGACATCAACGCCGGCGAGCTGGGCAAGCTCTTCACCCGCGGCATGGAAGACAACGCCCCGCGTGACGAGTTTTCCAAGTCGATATCGGGCACGCTCAAGATGAGCGAGCTTTTCTTCCAGAAGAAGAAGCTGAATGCAGGCGACTCTTTCTCGGTCGACTGGATTCCGGGCACCGGCACGGTGATCATGATCAACGGCAAACCCTCCACCGAGCCGATCAAGGAACCCGAGTTCTTCTCCGCGCTCGTGAAGATCTGGTTGGGCCAGTCACCCGCCGACTCAATGCTGAAAGACGCACTGCTCGGCAAGGCCCCCGCGCAGCCGGGCAACAACAACTGATTCAGGCCAGGGCGTCGAGCCGGGCGATCACGCCGTCGGCGTCGACGCCCGTCACGGGCTCGCCGTGGTTGTAGCCGTAGCTCACGAGCACCACCGGGCAACCGGCTGAGCGCGCCGCACGCGCGTCGTTGCTCGAATCACCGACCATCAGGGTGTGCTCGGGTCGCGTGCCCAGTGCCTCGCAGGTCATGCGCAAGGGCAGTGGGTCGGGCTTCTTGCGCTCGAAGGCGTCGCCGCCAAACACGTGGTCGAAAAACCCGGCCAACCCCTTTTTCTGCAAAAGGGGTTTGGCGAATGCCGTCGGCTTGTTGGTGACGCACGCGAGCTTCAGGCCCCGGTTGCGCAGGGTTTGCAGGCCTTCGAGCACTCCGGGGTAGACCAAGGCGTGATCGCCGTTGATGGCCAGGTAATGGTGCTGATAGCGCGACCAGGCGGAATCGAAGCTGCGCGCATCTCCGCCCACATGCGCCAGCGTGCTGCGGATCAGATGCTCTGAGCCTTTGCCCACCGTGTGTTCGATGAACGCGCGGTTCACCCTGCGCAAGCTCAGGTCACACAGCATGGCATTCAGCGCCACTTCAAAGTCACCCAGCGTGTCGACCATGGTTCCATCCAGATCGATGATCGCGGCCTGCAGGTCAGCCCACGCCACGCTCATATGTCTAGCGCCGGCCGGTGCTCTTCGCCGCTGACGAAGCGCCACTTGCCCACCAGCGTGGAGATGACGAAGGCAATGGCCGCCGTCAGCAAGATGGCCCCCCAGGCCGACACCCACGCGTTGTCGTAGGCGCCGAACAGGCTCGCCCGGAAGGCGCGCACGACCCAGGTGAAGGGCAGCCACGGGCTCAGGTCTCGGAAGAGATCGCCGCTCAGCTCGATGGGCAAAATGCCGCCGGCGGAAGACAGCTGCAGGATCAGAAACACCAGCGCGAGCGCCTTGCCCACATCGCCAAAAGCGCGCGTGAGTGCCAGGATGATGAGCAGGAACGTCACCGACGCCAGCGACAGCGTGAGCCAGAAAGCCGCGAGGTTGGGCACGCTCACATTGAGCAGCAGCGTGAGCATCAGCAGCACGATGGTGGCCTGGAGCACCACCAGCCCCGACAGCAACGTGAGCTTGCCTAACACCTGCGCGATGCGCGAGGCGTTGCGTGCCGACTCGGGCAGGCGCCGCAGGTGAAAGATGAACGCCATCATCACCGCGCCCAGCCACAGCGCCACTGGCACGAAGTTGGGCGCGAAGCCGGTGCCGTTGTTGGCCACCGGCGCCACCACCTCCACCACCGGCTCCACTGAGTCGGCGAGGCCTTTGGCGCTGCCTTCGAGCGAGGGCGTGTCATTGGGCAGTGATGCGTCGAGCAGGTCCAGCCCGACGGCCAGCCGCGCCGAGCCGGCATGCAGCTTCTCAAGCCCCCCGCGCAGGCTCAGTGTGGTTTGCGCGAGCGTGCTGGCGCCATTCTTGAACTCGTCGAGCTTGCGGTCGTCGGGTAGGCGCACCGCCATGGTGTGGATTCCATCACCCAGCGTGGCCATGCCCTCGGTCAGCTTGCCCACGCCACCTTGCAGCCGGTTTGCGCCGTCGGCAAGCTGCGCCTGGGCCGCGCGCGCTCTCAACAAGCCGCTCGCCAGCTGCTCGCCGCCATCGCCCAGGGCGCCGGCCGCCTTGCCGAGCTTCTCGCCGATGAAAAGGATGTCTTGCGTTTCATCGCGCAGCTGGCGTGCGCCTTCGGTGAGGCGCTGCGCGCCGCCTTGCAGCTGCTCCAGCCCCCTGCCCATGTCGGCATGGCCGTCGGCCAAGGCGTGCGCGCCCTGCTTCAAAGCCTGCAGATCGGCGGCGGGCGGGCGCTTGGCGTCGATCGTGCGCACGCCCCCAGCCACTTGTTTGAAGCCGCCGGTGAGCTGGTTGGCCGCATCACTCAGCTTGCGTGAACCGTCGCCCAAGGCCCGCGCGCCGGCCTCGGCCTGCTCCAGCCCTTCATCGAGCTCGTGCGAACCCGAGCGCAGCTGGGCCATGCCCTCTTTCAGGCTGCGCACGCTGCGCTGCGAGCCCGCGGCCGTGGTCAGCACCAGCTCCCAGCGCGCCTCGTTCAGCGTCTCATTGACCTGGTGGCCCAGCTCGGCAGCAAAGCGGCGCGCCATGCCCGCCGCGGTGTAGTTGTTGCCTTCCGAGGTGTAGACGGTCAGGCGCCCCGCGCCCGCTTCGAGGCCTGGCACCGCGTTGGCACTGAAGTCGCGCGGAATGATGAGCGCCATCGCCAGCCGGCCTTCACGCACATGCTGGCGCGCCTGCTGCTCATCGGTGTAGAGCTGGAAGCCGAAGGTGTTGCGCGCTTGCAGAGTCGCGGCGAGCTCGGCCCCGATTTGGGCCTTCTGGCCGCGATATTCCACACCCACGTCGAGGTTGACGATGGCCGCTGGCAGCGAGCCCGCGCGTGCGGCCGGGTCCCACACGCTGGCGAGGTAGATGAAGGCATAGAGCGCCGGGATGATCAACACCCCGAGCACCGACCAGCCCAGCGTGGGGAAGCGCTTGAACAACCCCGCTTCGAGGCGGGCAATGGCCCAGGCATCTCTCAGGGTTTTCATGGCGGGCGGTGGGTCAGCCGGCCAGCTGCGCCCGCATGGCGTCGATCACGCCCTTGTAGTCGGGCTTGCCGAAGATCGCGCTGCCGGCCACGAAGGTGTCGGCCCCCGCGCTGGCCGCCTGGCGGATGTTGTCGACCTTGATGCCACCGTCGACTTCGAGTCGGATGTCGCGCCCGCTGGCGTCGATCAGCTTGCGCACCTGCTCGATCTTCTTGAGCGCACCCGGGATGAAGCTCTGCCCACCGAAGCCGGGGTTCACGCTCATGATGAGGATGAGGTCAAGCTTGTCGATCACCCACTCGAGCACGTCAAGCGGCTGCGCAGGGTTGAACACCAGCCCGGCCTGGCAGCCTTCGGCCTTGATGAGCTGAAGCGTGCGATCGACGTGTGTGGCGGCGTCGGGGTGAAAGCTCACGAGATCAGCCCCTGCCTTGCAAAAGGCCTGGGCCAGTGCATCGACCGGCCGCACCATCAGGTGCACATCAATCGGCACCTTGCTTCCGTCGGGCTTCACGGCGTGCTTGCGCAGCGCCTCGCAGATCATCGGCCCGAAGGTGAGGTTGGGCACGTAATGGTTGTCCATCACGTCAAAGTGGATCCAGTCCGCGCCGGCAGCGATGACGCTCTTCACTTCGTCGCCCAGGCGGGCGAAGTCAGCCGACAAAATGCTGGGGGCGATGCGATAGGTGGGCTTTGTCATTCATCGATTCTAGGAGCGTCCCTAGAATGCGCCGCATGCCCAAGCCCGAATTCACCTGCAGTGTCAGCGTGCGCCATTTGCCCGAGCAATCTGAGCCCGACAAGGGCGCCTATGCGTTCGCCTACACCGTCACCGTCCGCAACACTGGCGCGGAGACCGCGCAGCTGATCGCCCGCCACTGGGTCATCACCGACGCCCGCGGCCACAGCGAAGAGGTGCGCGGCTTAGCCGTGGTGGGCCAGCAGCCGCTGCTCAAGCCCGGCGAGCGCTTCGAGTACACCAGTTGGACGCGCATCGCCACGCCGCAGGGCAGCATGCGCGGCACCTTCTTCTGCATGACCGAAGCGGCGCAGCCCTTCGACGCGTTGGTGCCAGAGTTCGGCCTTTCCTTGCCTTCGGCCTTGCATTGAAAGCACCTCGCGGCAAGGTGCTGCGCTTCCAGGGCGCGGGCGCGTGGGATCTGAGCGCCTTGCTCAACGCGGCCGACGCTTCGGCGAGCCTGCCCGAGCGCCACCTGTGGTTGGTGCGCTTGCTCGAGTGGCTGCGCCATGCCGCCGTGCCGCTTGAAAACCAGCAGACGCCGACCCCGCTCTTGCGCCTGCGCCACGTTCTCAACGTGCTTGAGCGCCACCCCGAGCACCAGACAGAGGTGGCCGCGCTGCTAGCGCGTTTCTTGCGCGAAGTCGACACCGCTGGCCTGCTGGCCGACTTCGGCTTCGCTCCGCGTATGGGCCTGGGCAGTGAACTCGGGCAACGCCTGCGCTTGCGCCTGCTTCCCGCCACACCCGCCACGACCAACCTGGCCGAGCTGTTCAACCTGCTCTTCCCCGACCCGAACGACGCTCTGTGGCTAGACCAGCTCGACGCCGCCACCCTCACACGCATCACCGCCTTGCTGCAGCCACGCGACGGCGAGCCCGCCGCCGACTGGCGCACGCCGTTTCTCGACGCCCTGATGTTTTTGTCGAGCGCCGTACGCGCCTCGGGTTTCTCGCCCCAGCTACGCGAACGCATGAGCCCCGAGCTGCTGACCGAAGCGCCCTTCAAGCAGCTCGCACGCGTGGCCGAGCAGGTGCGCGAGCACGCCGAGTCGGGTGACACGCCAGCGCTGCTGCGAGAGTCCCTTTACTTGCGCGCGCTGCTCGACAGCTGCCGCCGCTGCACGCTCAGCGTCCACGAGCACCTCGAAGAGCATGGCATCTCGGTCGACGTGGTGTTCGAGGTCGACCAACTGCTGAAGCGCACGCAACGCATTGAAGCCTTGCTGGTGTGCGTGGTGAGCCCCGAGCCCGCACCCGAGGTGGTGAAGCTGGTGGCCGCGCTGGTGCGCACCGCAGAAGACCGGCGCAGCCTGCGCGCCTTGTTTGCCAGCCACTACTCGCTGATGGCGCGCAAGGTGGCTGAGCGCAGCGCCGAAAGCGGTGAGCACTACATCACCCGCGACCGCGCCGCCTACCGCAGCATGCTGCAAGCCGCCGCCGGTGGTGGCATGGTGCTGGCGGGCACCACGTTCTTGAAGTTCTTCGTGCTGGCCATTGGCCTCACGGCGTTCTGGGCCGGCTTCTGGGCCGGGGTGAACTACGCTGCGAGCTTCGTGCTGATCCACCTGCTGCACTTCACCGTGGCCACAAAGCAGCCCGCCATGACAGCGCCCGCCATGGCCGACAAGCTCAGCGACATGAGCCACGACGACGCCGTCGAAGAGTTTGTCGACGAAGTGGCCAACCTCATACGCTCACAGGCAGCCGGAATTCTGGGCAACCTCGCCTTGGTGGCGCCGCTGGTGCTGGGGCTGCAGCTGGCTTGCAACGCCATCTTCGGCACGCTGCTGGTGGGCCCCAAAGATGGCGAGCACGTGCTGCAATCACTCACGCTGCTGGGGCCTACCTTGCTGTTCGCCGCCTTCACAGGCGTGCTGCTGTTTGCCAGCTCCATCATTGCCGGCTGGGTGGAAAACTGGTTCGTCTGGCACCGCATCGACAGTGCCATCGCCTGGAACCCGCGCATCGTGGCGCGCCTGGGCTCAGCCCGCGCGCAGCGCTGGGGCATTTACTGGCGCGCCAACATCTCGGGCTTCACGGCCAATATCTCGCTGGGTCTGATGCTCGGCATCGTGCCTGCGGTGGCGCTTTTTTTCGGGCTGCCGATCGAGGTAAGGCACGTCACGCTGTCCACCGGCCAGCTGGCCGCAGCGGTGGGCGCGCTGGGCTTTGACGTGCTGCGAGAGGCGCCGTTCTGGTGGTGCCTGGCGGCCACGCTGCTCACCGGCATGCTCAATCTGGGCGTGAGCTTTTTCCTTGCCTTCAAGGTGGCGCTGCGCTCAAGAGGCATACGCCTCACCGAGCGCAGCCGCATCTACCGCGCGATTCGTCAGCGCCTGTGGCGCCGGCCGTTATCTTTCGTGTTGCCCCCGCGGGCACCCGATCAACGCTCGTCACTGCCCTTGTGAATGTGACTGTTGCGCCGCTCGCCACCCTTGCGACCCGAAAACATGGTCCACCATACGATCAACACCAACACCGCCAGCGCAGCGAGCGCTTCCAGCACAAGCAAAGTCATGAAGAACACCTTTGGCATCAGCAAGGGGCTGCTGGCGGCGGCGATTCTAGGCGTGCTGTTGGGCATGCTTGCCTCGTGCGTGAGCGCACCGAGTGGGCCCTCAACGCCCTCCGCATCGGCGAGCGACACGCCCACCGCCGCCACCCCCGCCACACCTCCGGTCGTGATGCAGCGCGGCCGCGCGCGCTGGGTCAGCGTCGACTGGTCTGAGCTGCCCGGTTGGGAGGCCGACAACACCGCTGAGCTGTGGCCGGCCCTGCTGCGTGGCTGCGAGAAACCCGCACTCGAGTGGGCCCGCGTGTGCACCGAGGCGCGCGGCATGCACCCCGCCTCGGCCGCATCGGCGCGCGGCTGGCTGCGCCAGCGCCTCCAACCATGGCGCGTAGAGAGCGCTGAGGGCGCCACCGAAGGGCTGGTCACTGGCTACTTCGAGCCTCTGGTCGAAGCGCGCCGTGTTGCGACCGGCGCCTACCGCATTGCCCTCTACCGTGCGCCCGGCGACCTCGCCACACGCAAGCCCTACTGGACTCGCCAACAGCTCGACACCCTGCCCGCCGCAAAAGCCTCGCTGGGCGGCGCTGCATTCGCTTACGTGGCCAACCCGCTAGACGCACTCATCCTGCAAATTCAAGGCTCGGGCCGCCTCGCGATGACCGAAGCGAACGGCCAGCGCCAGCTGGTGCGCGTGGCTTTTGCAGGGCACAACGACCAACCCTACAAGTCGGTGGGCAAATGGCTGATCGAGCAGGGCCAGTTGCGAGCTGAGCAGGCTTCATGGCCGGCCATCAAAACCTGGGCGCGGGCCAACCCTAAGCGCGTGAACGAGATGCTGTGGGCCAACCCGCGCTACGTGTTCTTCCGCGAAGAGCCGCTGCCCGACCCTTCAGTGGGGCCGCGCGGCGCGCAAAACGTGCCGCTCACCCCGGGCCGCTCCATCGCCGTCGATCCACAAAGCGTGCCCTATGGAGCACCAGTGTGGCTGGACACCACCGAGCCGCTGTCCAACACGACCTTGCAACGGCTGGTGATGGCGCAAGACACCGGCAGCGCGATCACGGGGGCGGTGCGGGCCGACTACTTCTGGGGTTGGGGCGATGTGGCCGAGCAGCAGGCCGGCCGGATGAAGCAGCCTCTGCGCATGTGGGTGTTGTGGCCAAGAAACTAACAGGTCGCGCGCGGCGCGCCGCCCCGCGGAGGTGCGACCTTAAGACAACCCCGAGAACGGGGCGTCAGATCAGGGATTGCGCCAGGCGAACGACGACGATCGACGCGGCAGCAAAAGCCACCAGCGCCCAACCCGGCAAAAAGCCGCGGGGTGCGTGTTCGTGGCGATGACGATGTTTGTCAGTCATGTGAGTTCCAGCATCAAAACCGACCGGTTTGGGCGGTTGTAGGCGGCTACCCGAAGTGTTTGCAGCCGTCAGGCCATCAAAAGCGAGCTTCGTGCCAGCTTCAGTGGCGGTGCCGGCCCATGGGTCGCCCGAAGAACTCGACGTAGTGCGCCACGGCCTCGCCGTTGTTGCCCACCAGGCTCACGGCGTGGTGGATTTGGAGGTCGGGCACGTCGAGCAGCCACGACCAACGGGCCACCTCCAGCGGGTCGGCAATGTCGACTTGCGGGTGGTTGGGGCCTTCTAAAGTGGAGCTGTGTTCGGAGAAGTGCATGGCAACACACGAGGGATGCGTTTGGGTACCTGATTTATCGGTCAATCGCCCCTGCGACTTGAGCCGCACGTGCGCACGCACTGACCTCAGTGGTGTGGCCTCAGCCGCCTCAGGCCACCACTGTGCGGTTGCGCCCCGCTGTCTTGGCGCGGTACATGGCGCGGTCAGCGCGCTCGATGATCGCCTCGACCCGGTCTTCGAGGGCACACACCCCTATGCCGGCCGAGAAGGTCACCACCAGCTTGGGTGCAATGTGCTCGAAGCTGCGCGCGGCCAGTTGCACCCGCATGCGCTCCACGCAGGCCAGGGCGTCGTCGGCCGAGGTGTTGGGCAGCATCAGCAAGAACTCTTCGCCGCCCCAGCGCGCCAGCGAGTCACCGGCCCGCAGGCCGTGGGTCACCACGTCGGCAAAGATCTGCAGCACCTGGTCGCCGGCCTGGTGGCCAAACATGTCGTTCACGCGCTTGAAGTGGTCGATGTCCATCAGCACCATGCTGATCGGGTTGCGGTTGCGGTGCTGGCGGCCACGCTCTGATGTCATCAGCGTCGTCATGTGGCGACGGTTTGACAGGCCGGTGAGTTCGTCTTGCGTGGCCAGCAGGCGGTTTTGCGCGAGCGCGCTTTCGAGCTGGGCCTTTTGCATGCGCAGCTTGTTGCGCATGCTGCTCAGTTGCCCAGCCAGCCAGCCGATCACCGGCAGCATCAGCGCCACCAACAAGAAGTGCAGCAGTTCTTCGCGCGGCGGGTACTGCACCGGGTCGACATAGGCGCACAGGCCCATGGTGGCGCCCAGCACCCCCACGCCAATCCCTGCCATGCGCCGCGCTTGCGCTGGCGTAAGCGCGAACACGCCGAAAAACTGGCCCATCAACACGGTCATCAGCATGGCGCCGCGTATCGGCCCAGCCACCACGTAAGCCGCGCAGGTGGCGGCCACACACACCAGGCCCTGCACCTGCGTGAGGGCGGGGTCGGCGCTAACGGCCTGATTGCGCCCGCTGCGTATCAAGGCATAGAAGACCACCGAGACGCCCAGCACCGCAGAAGTGAGCGCCAATGCCGGCAGCAGGTCGATCACATCGAGCCACACGCCCAGCCCGGTGATGGCGCACAGGCCGCCGTACACCGCCGAGGCGACCAGCGACTGCTTCACGCGCACGCGCTGGTTCCGGTCGACGCCCAGAACGGCGTCAACCCATCGGTTTAAATCGGCTCGATTCATGTCAGCTTCGTTATCGGCAGCACGCTCAAAAGCTGAACAGTAACCCTTCGCCGCCGCGTGGGAAAGCGCACACCGCACGAAGAGACCCCCCTGAACCCGGTGCCAGCTCGAACTCTCGCAAAAGTTCGTGAAGAACGCCCGTTCGGAGCCATCTTTGCGGGTCAGTGGGCTGACGACGGCGCCCGGGTGGGCAAGCTCCACAGCCACAGCGCCACCAGCGTGCAGCACACCGCGGGCGCCCAGCGCCAAGGCGATTGCACCACCCACCAGGTGCCCAGCGAGCTGGCGGCCATCATCGCGGTGGCGAGCTGCTTGGCGCGCAAGGGCACGGCACGGTGCTCACGCCAGTCGCGCACCATCGGGCCGAAGCGGGGGTCATTCAAAAGCCAAGCCTCCCAGCGCTTGCTGCCGCGCGAGAAGCAAAACGCCGCCAGCAGCACCAGCGGCGTCGTGGGCAAGAGCGGCAGCACGATGCCCACCACCCCGACGGCCAGACTCAATGCACCAGCCACTAGCCACAGGGCCCGCTGCCAGCGCGTGCTGCTCTTACTCGACTGCGTAGGTGTCATGCCCTCGATGCTAGGGCCTGTACGAGCCACGCGCTCCCGCTCAGGGCCTGGGCGAACCCGCGCGCTTGATCCAGCGCGCCCGCGACAGCGCCAGCACCTCGACCACGCCCCACAGCAATGCACAGCCCACCACCAGCACCGAGTGAGGCGAACGCAGAGGCATGTGTTTGCGGGGCAGGCCAACCATGTCGCACACCGTAGCGCCGTCATGTGACGGGTTTGTGTCACGACACGGTCAAACGCAGGCGCTACCGTGACAAGCTTGCACCCCGCCCCCGAATTGCACGAGCTACAGCGCCTGATCGAAGAAGGCAGGCCCCACCTCGAATCCCAGCTGCTGTGCGAGGTGAGCGCCGGCGGAGCGCCGCTGCCTGTTTGGGCGTTGACACTAGGCAACCCCTCGCCCGATGTGCCGGCGGTGGGCTTCTTCGGCGGTGTGCACGGCCTGGAGCGCATAGGCGCCGAGGTGGTGCTGGCCTACCTGCGCCACTTGGTTGCCCGCCTGCCCTGGGACGATCAGCTGCACCGCCAGCTCGAGGGTCTGCGCCTCGTCTTCATGCCCATCGTCAACCCCGGAGGCCTGGTGCTGGGCACACGCGCCAACCCGCAGGGGGTGGACCTGATGCGCAACTCGCCAGTCGACTCTGCCGAGCGCGTGCCGCTGCTGCTGGGGGGCCAGCGCCAAAGCGCGGCGCTGCCCTGGTACCGCGGGCCGGCGGGCGCGCCCATGCAGGCCGAGAGCGCAGCGATGTGTGCGCTGGTCGAGCAAGAGCTGCTGGGCCGCCCGTTTGCGTTGGCGCTGGACTGCCACTCAGGCTTCGGCCTGCGCGACCGGCTGTGGTTTCCCCACGCCCACAGCCCGCAGCCGATGCAGCACCTGGCCGAGGTGCATGCGCTGGGCGCCATCTTCGACCGCAGCCACCCGCACCACCGCTACGTGTTGGAGCCGCAGAGCCGTCAGTACCTGGCGCATGGCGACCTGTGGGATCACCTTTACCTGCAGGCCTGCGCGCAGCACCCCGATCGGGTGTTCATGCCGCTCACGCTGGAGATGGGCTCGTGGTTGTGGGTGAAGAAGAACCCGCGCCAGCTCTTCACCCGCCACGGCATGTTCAACCCGCTGATCGAACACCGCCTGCAGCGCGTGCTGCGCGAGCACATGCCGCTGCTCGACTTCATCGTGCGGGCCGCCGCCAGCCATGCACGCTGGTTGCCCAGCGGCGCGCGACGCCAGCAGCACCATGCGCAGGCGCTTGCGCGCTGGTGGTCTACAGACCGAGTTCGCTGAGGCTCGCGTGGTCGTCGGGCCGGCGGCCAAGCGGCCAATGGAAGAGGCGCTCGCCTTCCTGGATCGACAGATCATTGATGCTGGCGTAGCGCCGCATCATCAAGCCCTGTTCGTTGAACTCCCAGTTCTCGTTGCCGTAGCTGCGAAACCACTGGCCCGCGTCGTCATGAAATTCGTAGGCGAAGCGCACGCCGATGCGCGCGCCGTTGAAAGCCCACAGCTCCTTGATCAGCCGGTAGTCGAGCTCGCGCGCCCACTTGCGCTGCAAGAACTCTTTCACCTGCGCGCGGCCGACCGGAAACTCGGCGCGGTTGCGCCAGCGCGTGTCTTCGGTGTAGACGCCCACCACGCGATCGGGGTCGCGCGAGTTCCAGGCGTCTTCGGCCATGCGTACTTTTTGGCGTGCGGTTTCGTCGGTGAAGGGTGGCAAGGGTGGGCGGGTATCCATGGGCTCACGCTCCTGCACGTCAGTAAGTCTTGTAGGGCAAGAACTTGCCCGACATCGTGATACTCACCCGGTCGCCCTTTGGATCGGCCTCGCGCGCCAGATCCATCTTGAAGTCAATCGCACTCATGATCCCGTCACCAAACTCTTCATGGATCAGCTCCTTGAAGGTCGTGCCGTACACGTTGATCAGCTCATAGAAGCGATAGATCAACGGATCGGTGGGCACGCTGGTCGGCAATGACCCCTTGTAGGGCACCACCTGCAGCCACTTCTGCTCGGCCTCCGAGAGGCCGAAGATCTCACCGACGATGCCAGCCTGCTTCGGGTCGAGCGTCATCTGGCCCAGGCAGGCGGCGGTGACCCACTCCTTGCTCAGGCCCACCTTCTTCGCGACTTCGGACCACTTGAGGCCCTTGGCGACCTTGGCGAGGATGATTTTTTCGGTGACGGCGATGCGGCTCATGGCGGGCGCTCCTTGCGCTGGGTGAGGGGGGATCAGGTTCGCGGCCAGCGGAACTTCCGCTCGGCCTCGGCGATGGCAACGTCGTTGATGCTCGCTTCGCGTCGGCGCATCAAGCC
>NZ_JBKJOQ010000053.1:0-4103 GCF_046595475.1 Rhizobacter sp. | reverse complement strand
GACCGCGTCCACCTCGGGCCGACCTGCGGGCTGCACGATGCTGCGCGCGTAGGCGTTCAAACTCTCCAGGTAACGGCGCTGGCCTTCGTTGAACAGGATGTCGAAGGCGAGCGTGCTCTTGCCTGAGCCGCTCACGCCGGTGATCACGCTGAACTTGCCGCGCGGGATGCTCACGTCCATCGACTTCAGGTTGTGCTCACGGGCGTTGACGATGCGGATGAAGTTGTCTTCGGGCTGGCGCTCTCTGCGTGCGGCTCTGATCACCGCTTGCAGCGGGCGGCCTTCTTCCACCTTGTAGTCACCCAGGCCCATGGACTTGTCGTAATCGGCCAATGCCTTGCCGGTGTGCGAGGTGGGGTGGTGTTTCACGTCGTCGGGTGTGCCGATGCACACCACCCAACCACCGGCCTGCACTTCGACGACATCGCCAAGCTGATGCGCGCCTTCCGCAAGCTGCTCGATGCGGGCCACTCGCTGATCGTGATCGAGCACAACCTCGACGTGGTGCGCGCAGCCGATTGGCTGATCGATCTCGGCCCCGAAGGCGGCGAGGCCGGCGGCGAGCTGGTGTGCGAGGGCACGCCCGAAGACGTGAAGCAGCACCCCACCTCACACACCGGCCGCGCGCTGGCCGACTACGACCGCGCCATGGGCCTGGGTGACCACAAGGTGGAAGAAGGCCGCCCGCTGCAAACGGTGATCCGCGCCGCGCGCAGAGCGCACCAGCCCGAAGACGATTTCATCCGCATCGTCAACGCGCGCGAACACAACCTCAAGTCGATGGACGTGAGCATCCCGCGCGGCAAGTTCAGCGTGATCACTGGCGTCTCGGGCTCGGGCAAATCCACGCTCGCCTTCGACATCCTTTTCAACGAAGGCCAGCGCCGTTACCTCGAATCGCTCAATGCCTACGCCCGCAGCATCGTGCAGCCGGCAGGCCGGCCCGAGGTGGATGCGGTGTACGGCATCCCGCCCACCGTGGCCATCGAGCAGCGCCTGAGCCGCGGCGGCCGCAAGAGCACCGTGGCCACCACCACCGAGGTGTGGCACTTCTTGCGCCTGCTGTACGTGAAGCTCGGCCTGCAGCACTGTGTGAAAGACGGCAGCCCTGTGAAGCCGCAAAGCGCCGAGAGCATTGCGGCGCAACTCTTGCGCGATCACAAGGGCGAGCACGTGGGCCTGCTGGCGCCGCTGGTCGTCAACCGCAAGGGCGTGTACACCGACCTTGCCAAATGGGCCAAGGCACGCGGCCACACACACCTGCGCGTGGACGGTGATTTCTTGCCAGTCGACCCTTGGCCGCGGCTTGATCGCTTCAAGGAGCACACGCTGGAGCTGCCGGTGGGCGACCTCGTCATCAGCGCCGACAACGAAGCCCAGCTTCGCGAGATGCTGGCCAAGGCATTGGACGTGGGCAAGGGCGTGATGCATTTGCTGACGCCGCTGCACGGTCTGAAGGGCGCGATGCTGGCCGGCACACCCACGCGCAAGATTGGCGACACGAAGGTCTTCTCTACCAAGCGCGCCTGCCCAACCTGCGGCACCAGCTACGCCGAGCTTGACCCGCGCATGTTCAGCTACAACAGCAAGCACGGCTGGTGCACCACCTGCGTGGGCACCGGCCTCGCGCTCACCCGCGAGCAGCGCAAGGCGTATGACGATTCGGTGCAAGACGAAGACAACAAGGGCCGCGAGCAAAGCTTCCCTTCCGAAGAAGCCGAAGTCGAAGGCGTGGTTGACGAGCCGTGCCCCGCATGCAGCGGCACCCGGCTCAACCCAGCCTCGCGCGCCGTCACCTTCGAGAGCCATTCCATCGCGTGGATTGCGCAATGGTCGGTGGCCGATTGCCGCAAGTGGGTCGAAGCCTTGCAGCTCAAAGGCCGCGATGCCGAGATCGCACGCGACGTGATCGTCGAGATCAAGAACCGCCTGGAGTTTCTGGAAGAAGTGGGCCTCGGCTACCTCACGCTAGACCGCGCTGCGCCCACGCTCAGCGGCGGCGAGGCACAGCGCATCCGCCTGGCCGCGCAGCTGGGCAGCAACCTGCAAGGCGTGTGCTACGTGCTCGACGAGCCCACCATCGGCTTGCACCCACGAGACAACCAGGTGCTGCTCAACGCGCTGCACAAGCTCGGCGACAAGGGCAACACCCTGGTGGTGGTGGAGCACGACGAAGACACCATTCGCCGTGCCGACCACATCATCGACATCGGCCCCAGCGCTGGCAAACGCGGCGGCCGTCTCGTGGCGCAAGGCACGGTGAGCGAGGTGTCGGCGGTGGCCGACTCGGTGACGGGCCGCTTTCTCGCGCACCCGCTCAAGCACCCACTGCAAGCGCGGCGCGTCATCAGCGACGAGGTCTTCACGAAAGACCGCGAGAAGAAAGGCCCGCTGACCATCGTCAACGCGTCGCTGCACAACCTGCAGCAAGTGACGGTCGACATTCCGCTGCGGCGCCTGGTGGCGGTGACGGGCGTGAGCGGCTCCGGCAAATCGACCATCGCGCGAGACGTGCTGCTCGCCAACCTGCAGTTCATCAACAGCAAGGGCGGCAAGCCCAACTGGCAGGGCTGCGACAAGATCGAAGGCTGGGGCTTCATCGACCGCGTGTTGGAAGTCGACCAAACGCCCATAGGCAAGACCCCGCGCTCCTGCCCCGCCACCTACATCGGCTTCTGGGACGTGATCCGCAAGCTGTTCGCCGACACGCTCGAATCCCGAGCGCGCGGCTACGCGCCCAACCGCTTCAGCTTCAACACCGGCGAAGGCCGTTGCCCGGCCTGCGAAGGGCAGGGCTTGCGCACCATCGAGATGAGCTTCTTGCCCGACGTGAAGGTGCCTTGCGATGTGTGCCGCGGCGCACGCTTCAACGCCGAGACGCTGGCCGTCACCTGGCGCGGCAAGAGCATCGGCGACGTACTGCAAATGGAAATCGACGAGGCGGTGGAGTTCTTCGCCTCCATGCCGCACATCGCGCACCCGCTGCAGCTGATGAAAGATGTGGGCCTGGGCTACCTCACACTCGGCCAGCCCTCACCCACGCTGAGCGGCGGCGAAGCGCAACGCATCAAGCTCGTCACCGAGCTGACCAAGGTGCGTGATGACGTGGGCCGGCGCGGCAACAAGGCGCCGCACACGCTCTACGTATTGGATGAGCCCACCGTGGGCCTGCACATGGCCGATGTGGAGAAGCTCATTCATGTGCTGCACCGCCTGGTGAATGGCGGGCACAGTGTGGTGGTGATTGAGCATGACCTGGATGTGATTGCCGAGGCCGATTGGGTGATCGACTTGGGGCCGGACGGCGGCAATGGCGGCGGGCAGGTGGTGGCTGCGGCCCAGCCCGAAGCGGTTGTGAAGCTGGGCACGCACACCGGCAAGGCACTGGAGGCGGTGCTGGCACGTTAGCGCGGCAGCAGCGAGCCTGAGCCCTGTGGAGCGCACACCACGGGCCCAAGCGCTTGCTATTAAATAGATAGCTAAAGAGCCATGTTTTACCCGGGCCAGAGCCCAATTTGACCCTCAAAACCGATAAAAACCTTCTACAACCACCTCCACACCCAGCACCAGGGCAAGGTCGAGATGTTTCGCGGGGCGATGGTGCCTTGCTTTGAGGTGGCGGCGCGGGCGGACCATGTGTTGGCGGAGCTGACGCGTCGCCCCGTGGGTGAGGTGCTGGCGCCAGCAGCGTTGGACGCAAGTGTCTTGGCCAGCATCCACAGCCCGCGCTATCTGAATTTCTTGGCCACGGCCTGGGACCAGTGGCTAGCGCTCGACCCAGCCAATGCGGACACCGACATCTTGCCCTCAGTCTGGCCCACGCGGACCTTGCGTACCGATATTGAGCCCGACAATTTTGCCGCCAAAGTGGGGCTGTATTCGTCGGACGCAGGCACGCCGTTTACCAGCGGGACCTGGGTGGCTGCGCGTGAGGGCGCTCACTGCG
This sequence comes from Rhizobacter sp., assembly GCF_046595475.1. GTDB lineage: Bacteria > Pseudomonadota > Gammaproteobacteria > Burkholderiales > Burkholderiaceae_C > Rhizobacter. The sequence continues at coordinate 157 of NZ_JBKJOQ010000053.1, read as the reverse complement.
CGCTGGGCGCCGCGCAAGCGGTGTTGGATGGCGATCGCGCTGCTTTTGCGCTGAGCCGTCCACCCGGCCACCATGCTGGTATGGACTTTTTTGGTGGCTATTGCTTTTTAAATAATGCCGCACTGGCCGCGCAGCACTTGCTGAATCAAGGACGCGG
>NZ_JBKJOQ010000054.1:0-25022 GCF_046595475.1 Rhizobacter sp. | reverse complement strand
GCGCAACAACACCTTCACCAACAACTCGGTGGTCGCTGGGGTGTGCCGCGGTGGCAACGTGACCGTGCACGGCCAGTGGGATGGGCTGCTGATCGAAGGCAACACCATCACCCAGGCGGCATCGTCCGAGGGCTGCTGGGGCTTCAGCATCACCCCGGGCTACGCCAACTCGGCCGAGTGGTTCCGCAACACCGTGGTGCGCAACAACACCATCACCAACCTGGGCGGCTGCGCGGTTTGTGTCATCTCAGCACCGGGCATCATGATCGACAGCAACAAGATCTTCAACAGCCAGGCTGCGCAGATTGCAGTGACCGTGAGTTCGCCTGGCGAGTCCAGCGACGACGCCGGCCTGAGCCCGACGGTGCTCAACAACACCGTGTGCTTCACGCAACCCAACACGAGCAGCGCTCCAGTTGCCGTGCGTGTGGCAGGTGGCTTGGTGTCGGGTACGGTGTACCGCACCGGTGTTGATGCCACCACCGGAGTTTGTGCTCGCTAAACAGCCGCAGCAAATTTTGCTCGGTTGAGTTGCTCAGCATCTGCTGAGCAGACCGCCCCGGGGGGCAGTGCCAACGCACTGCCCCCCGGGGTCTTTTGGGGGCCGAGCATGTCAACGCGCCCCTTTGCTTGGGGGGCGGATCGCCTTGAGGTGCGAGGGCACAATACAGGCCTCCTGCGACCCAGAGCGGTACCCGTGACCGCGTCGTATGCCGTCCGGCCTCGCCAGAAACGATCGAAAAGATTCCACTGGTGGGCATCACCACTGACGCAGGCGGCACCACACCTCGTTGGAGAAAACCTCAGATGAACTTGCCTGCCACGGCGACAAGAATTCCGGCTTTGGATGGCTGGCGCGCGATCAGCATCTTGATGGTGGTGTGGGGGCACCTCATCAACTATCGCTTCGGCACGGGTGATTTCTCGCTGGTGGCAGGCTACTTGGCCGTGCTCGGCGTCAAGGTCTTCTTTGTCATCAGCGGCTTGTTGATCACCGGCCTGGCACTGAATGAAGAGGCCGCCACCGGAACGCTGTCGATCAAGGGCTTCTACCGCCGTCGCGTGTTTCGCATTCTTCCGGCGTACTTCGTCTACCTCTCGGCAGTGTTGGTGCTTTCACTGACCGGCATGATTCAGCAAGATCCCGCAGGTGTGGCCAAGGCCGCGGTGTTCGTGTGCAATGTGCCCAGCATCGACTGCGGTTGGTTTGCCGGGCACTCCTGGTCGCTGGCATACGAAGAGCAGTTCTATCTCGTGTTTCCACTGCTGTTCCTGTTGACCCCGCGTGCACGCAAGGCAAGCCTCTTCACTACCGTTCACTTGGCATTGGCCGTCTCGCCTCTGTTGACGCTTCTCTTGCTGCCAAGCTCTCCAGCCTGGGAGTCCTTCCGTGTGCTGGTGAGCAACTTCGGCTGCATCTCGGCGGGCGTGTTGTTTGCCTGCCGCCGCGAACAGCTGAACACGCTTGGCTTGCGCCACCATCGCTTGGTCAGTTCCTGCGCAGTGCTATGCGTGTTGGCGTGCGTCGCGCTTGCAAGCGGCAGACTCATTCACCGCGGAGCTGATCTGCGCAATGCCATTGAAGCCATGGTGCTGCCCATGGCCATCGCCTGGCTGATTTACCAGACCACGGTGCGGCATGGCCGCGTCACCGCTTTCCTCGATCTGCCGCTCGTTCGCTACGTCGGAAAGATCTCGTTCAGCCTCTACCTTTGGCAGCAGATGTTCACAAGCCCAGCGTCTTTGGGTGAACTCTCGCTGTGGTGGTTGATTCCTGCAGCGATGGTGTCATACCACTTCATCGAGCAACCGATGGTCAGGCTAGGCCGCAAGAAGGGTCTGGCTGACGACAAAATGCCCACTGCTGCGACACCCCTCGAAGCTCGATGATGAGCTCTGCGCGGAGCTGATCCGCCGCCAAGCTCGCCCTGGGCTAGCGCGCACAAGGGCCTGTGTTTGCTGCCGCACCCGTGCGGTAGACGGTTCCACTTTCCACGCCGCCAGCCACGCGCAGGACAACCGCTGCACTGTTCGCGTTGGGTTGGGTGAGGCACACGATGTTGTTGCGCAATACCGCCTTGGCACCGGCATCATCGCGGGGGTCGGCCGGCGGAGCCACGATCACGCCGGTATGGGAAACCTGGTTGTTGAAGATGCGATTGCCCTCAATCACGATGCCCGGCGCCGAGATCACGCATATGGCGCAGCCGCCCAGGTTGGTGATGGTGTTGTTGCGCACCACGGTGTTGCGGAACCACTCAGCAGAGTTGGCATAGCCCGGGGTCACGCTGAAGCCCCAGCAGCCTTCGGACGACGCTGCCTGGGTGATGGTGTTGCCTTCGATCAGCAGCCCATCCCACTGGCCATGCACCGTCACGTTGCCACCTCGGCACACCCCAGCGACCACCGAGTTGTTGGTGAAAGTGTTATTGCGCAGCACGCCGTTGCGGCCTTGCCCGCTCAGATAAATGGCGTGGTTGAAGTTGCTGCCGGATGCGTTGTTGTTCGCGAAGGTGTTGCCTTCGATCACAAGGTCAAAGGCATCTCCGAGAAATCCCATCTCCGAGTTGTGATGGATGTTTGAGTTGCGCAGCGTCAAAAAGGTGTTGCCCGAGGTGCCTGTGCTTTGCGAGTGCACGCCAATCAAGAAACCGGTGATCTCCAGGTTGTCGAGGGTCACGTTGCGCACCTCGGTGCGCAACCAGACGCCCCAGTCCGCTTTGCCCACGCCATCGAGCTTCAGGTTGCGAATGGTGTAGCCGCCATCGTTTTCCACGTCAGCATGCTGGCCGAGCTGGAAGGCGACGATGAAGCTCGTGGCTTGCAGCCATGGCCGCTCGGTACCGCCCCAGGAAGGCGCGTAGCTGTCGAACACGATGGGTTGCGTGGGCGTAGCGTTCAGGTTGCGCACGATGGCCGAGAAGCCGGTCCACACGCCCCCCTTGGCGAACAGCAGCTGAGTGCCGGCCGGCAACGCGTTGAGGTCAAGGCCGTTCAGGTTTTGCTTGGGGGTTGCGGGGTTGGTGCCTGCATGGCCATTCTTGCCGGCGACGCACGCGGCATGGGCTCCGCTCTGGCAGTCTGAGAAGTAGTACACCGGCGGGGCCGCCCACACAGGGCCGCTGCACAAGCTTGCGCCCAGCAGGGTGAGCGAGGCCAGCAGCAGGCGGTTCGCAGGTGGGGAACCAGCCGCAGGCTTGGCAGGTGCACAGCTCATGAGCGCCTCCGAGAAAAGGGATCTCATGGTAATGCCGCGTGCCCGCGCAGCACCCCCTTGCGTGAACGAGTACGCGCGCGCCCCCCGGACCCAATGGTGGTTGCCACCCAACGAACCCGCTACGATCGCCGCCACTTGCGCCGGCCTGCCGCGTGGGTTCCCTTTCGAATCATCACTCCCGCGGCATGAACTTCGCCTCACTGCAGTTCGTCTACTTCCTGGTCGCCGTCTTCGCCATCTACGCCATCCTGGCGCGGCGGCACGAACTGCAGAACCTGCTGCTGCTGGGCGCGAGCTACTACTTCTACGCCTGCTGGGATGTGCGCTTCTTGCTGCTCATCTGGCTGGTGACGGGTGCGAGCTTCCTGACCGGCCGCGCTGTCGGGCGCATGGGTGATCGAACGCAGGCGAAACGCTGCGTCATCGGCTACGCAGTATTTGCGCTGATGGTGATGAGCTACTTCAAGTACTTCAACTTCTTCATCGGTTCTGCACAGACGCTGCTCGTCGCCGCAGGCATACGCGTCAACCCGATCCACCTCAACATCATCTTGCCGGCGGCCATCTCGTTCTATGTGTTCGAGTCACTGTGCTACGTGATCGAGATCTACAAGGGCCGCCTGCCGGGCACCACTCAGCTCAGGCACTACGCCTTGTTCATCGCCTACTTCCCGAAGCTGGTGGCAGGCCCGATCGAGCGGCCTGCGGTGCTCATTCCACAGATTCAAAAGCCGCGCAGCATCACCGAAGAGTTCATCACGCGCGGGCTGTTTCTCATCGTGCTGGGCCTGTTCAAGAAGATCGTCGTGGCCGACGGCCTGGCACCCACGGTCGATTCAGTGTTCAACCGCACCGCCACGCCAGGTGCGCTGGACATCATGCTTGCCAGCTATGCATTCGCCCTGCAGATCTATTGCGATTTCTCGGGCTACACCGACATCGCCCGCGGCGTGTCCAAGCTCTTCGGCATCGAGCTGAGCCTGAACTTTCGCTTCCCCTATTTCTCTTCGAACCCGAGCGAGTTCTGGCGACGCTGGCACATGTCTTTGTCATCGTGGCTGCGCGACTACCTCTACATCCCCCTGGGCGGCAACCGCCTGGGCGCCACGCGCACCAAGATCAACCTGATGATCACCATGCTGCTGGGCGGCCTGTGGCACGGGGCGGCCTGGAACTACATCTTGTGGGGCGGTTACCAGGGCGCCCTGCTGGTCGTGCACGGTTTCTTCAAGAGCAGCCGCTTGCAAGGCTGGCGCGCCGTCGTGCTGCGTGTGCTCGCCACGGTCGTCTTCTTTCAGTTCGTCTGCTACGGCTGGCTGCTGTTTCGGGCACGCTCCCTTTCGCAGATCTATGACTACTCCAAGGCGCTGCTCACCGGCCCCTACGATCTGAGCGTCACGCTCGCCCGGCCACCGTTCGCAGCCCTGCTCGGGGTGGCGGTGCTCGCGTTCTACGACCTGGCCGCTTATCGCAGCGAGCGCGCCACCTTCTACCGCGCCTGGCCCGCGCCACTTCGCGCCGGTCTTTATGCGGTGTTCATTTTTCTCACCCTGATGGGCCTGGCCAATGCACGCAGCGCCTTCATCTACTTCCAGTTCTAGGGCCGGCTGACATGCGTTTATCGACCAGTGCGCGCGTGGCGTTTTGGGTCATCGCCTGGCTGGCGTTGATCGACTTCGGCGTCAACCTCGCATTCCCCCCCAAGGCCAATGCCTCACAAGCCTCTGGCCTGCAGCGCTACTTCGAATACGGCCGATCGGTTGAGGGCAAGCTCGCGCAGGCCGTGGCCGGCAACCCCGCCGATGCGCCCATCCTCAGCGCAGGCTGGATCGACGACAAAGCCTTGCAGCAAGTTCCCACCGAAACGCCTGCCGCAAGCAACCTCTCCGTCACCTTGTACGGCCAGTCGTTCACCTTCAACGCCACCAAGGAAGCGGCGCGCCTTGATGGGCATATCGCGCTGCGCGGCGTGGGCGGGCCGGGCGCGCCACCCAACCACTCGTATGCCGCGTACAAGGCCGATGCGCCCTACCGCAAGGCAGACGTGGTCGTGTTCGGTATCTTGTCGTCGACCGTGGGCCTGATGGGCTCTATGTCAGGCCTGATCTGGATGTTCGAAAGCCCCGCTCCCTTCACTTTCCCACGCTATCGGCTGAACGGCGAGCAACTCGTCGAAGAGCTTCCGGCCATACACCGCGAAGCCGAGTTTCGCGACGCATTTGCAAGGCGTTCGCCGCAATGGGCGCAATTCAGAACCCAGCTGCGCACCAGCGACCGCGGGTACGACCGCTTCACCTTCGACGAATCGATTGCCGACAAGTCGTCAGTGGTGCGCCTGATGCGCCGCGGCTGGGTGGCGCACAACCAAAGCTACGACGAGGGCGTGTACACGCCCGGCGTTGGTTTCAACACCCGCTCGGAAGAAGTGCGCGTGCTCAAGGCCATGCTGCTTGACATGGCGGCGCGCACGCGAGAACGCAACGAACGTTTGCTGGTGCTGCTGTTGCACACCAAGGGCCAGGGCAACCACCTGCATGCAGCGTTGAAAGACACGCTCCAAAGTGCCGGCATCGACTACGTCAGCACCGATTCGGTGTTCTCGGCCAACGACCCGTCGAACTTCGTGGCCGACGGCCACTACACCGAATCAGCCAACGGCTTGCTTGCGAAAGCGGTGCTGGCCAAGCTGCGCCGCTGAGCGCAGGGGCGGTCAGCGAGCGGCGGCTGTGGCGACCCACTGGCGCACGGTATCAAGTGCGGTGCGGATGGTGACGTCCATGTCCATGTAGCGGTAGGTGCCCAGCCGCCCCACAAAAGTGATGCCGCTCTCGGCCTTGGCGCGCGCCATGTACCGGTCGAGCATGGTGTCGCCTTGCAGCTGGTGCACCGGGTAGTAAGGGATGTCGTCTGCGCCGCAGGCACGACTGAACTCGCGGTAGCAGACCGTGTTGGCATGCTCTTCCCAGGGCGAGAAATGCTTGTGCTCGGTGATGCGCGTGTAAGGCACCTGCTCTTCGCAGTAATTCATGACGGCGCAGCCTTGGTAGTCACCCTGGGCGTTGAAGCGCTCGAAGTCGAGCGTGCGGTAAGGCAGACGCCCCATGTCGTAGCCGTAGAAGCCATCGACCGGGCCGGAATAGAAGACATGGGAGTAGGCGTCGAACATGTCGCGGCTCATGCCGGTGTTGAGCTGAACCGAAATACCCGGGTGGTCGAGGATGTGTTCGACCATCGCCGTGTAGCCATCGGCCGGCATGCCCTGGTGGCGGTGCGCGAAGTAGTTGTCGTTGTAATTGAAGCGCACCGGCAAGCGCTTCAGGATGCTGGCCGGCAAGGTGGTCGGGCTGACGCCCCACTGCTTGAGCGTGTAGCCCTTGAAAAACGCCTCATAGAGCTCGCGCCCGACGAAGCGCAAGGCCTGCTCCTCGAAGCTTTGCGGCGAGGTGATGCTCATGTCGGCCTGCTGCTCGATGAAGGCCTGCGCTTCCTTGGGAGACAGGGTCTTGCCGAAGAATTGGTTGATGGTGTGCAGGTTGATCGGCAAAGAAAACACCTGCCCGCCGGTGGTCGCCTTCACGCGGTTCACGAAGGGCTTGAAGGCCATGTAGCGGTTGACGTAGGCCCACACCTCGTCGTCGTCGGTGTGGAAGATGTGCGGGCCGTAGGCATGCAGCATCACACCGGTTTCGGCGTCTCGCTCGGTGTGGCAATTGCCGGCCACGTGAGGGCGCCGCTCAAAGATCTCGATGTTGTGGCCACGCTCGGCCAGCTCGCGTGCAATGACCGCGCACGACAGGCCCGCGCCGGCCATTCCAATCTTCAATTTCTTCATCATCGAGCTCCAATTGCCTCAGGCGAGTTTAGCGGCTGCCACTCTTTCAAACGGTGCTCGGCAAGCGCGTTTGATCCCCGCACTTGATGGGTATCGAGCACAGGCTCGCTTTCTATAATCGACCGCGCGCCCTCGTGAGGGCACCTGTGACCACCCCTCCTCCACTTCCCCGGTGCCCGCATGTCGTTCATGAACAGAAGCCCGCGACGGGTCTGGAATTTCCACCCCACCTCCTTCGCGCTTCGCGCTGCCCACACGAGCTTACGCAAACTGACGCTGGGCGGGCCCAAACCCGTGCGCATGCTGCTGGTCAGCGATGGCGCAGCACACACGAGCGAGCAGCAGTTCGCACCCATCGGGCGTCATGCCGGCTTGTTGCGTGAGCGCCTGGGCGTGGTGGCGCAGTACCGCAAGCTGACCGACGCACTCACGATGGACGCACGCGCCCTGTCGCGCTTTGATGTCGTGGGCTTGAAGCTGCTGTTCCAGACCCCCATTGCCGAGGCCGAGCGCATTGCCCGCCACTTTGCCGGCGCCCTGGCAGGCACGGGCACCAAGCTCGTCTACTTCGATGGTGATGACGACCTCAACATTCAGTACCACGGCGTGATCTCCGCCGTCGACCTGTACGTCAAGAAGCACGTCTTTGCCGACGAGACGGCCTATCAGAAGCAATACCTGGGCAAGAGCAATCTCACCGACCACGTGTCACGCGAGCATGGCTTCTCGTTTGCCGACAACGTCATTTCCACCTCAGGCGGGCTCGATCGCAGCGAGCTGCACAAGCTGCACCTGGGCTGGAACATCGCGCTCGACGACAAGATTTTCGATCTCTCGCGCCGCATGGGCGACATGCCCAAACCGAAGCGCGACATCGACATCTCCTGCCGCGCCTATGTGCAGCCGAGCGTCTGGACTCACGCCTTGCGCAGCACGGTACTCGAACGCATGGAAGCCCTGTCGGGTCGCTTCAGCATCCTGGCGCCTCGCGACCGCGTGTCTCAAGACAAGTACTACGAAGAGATGCTGCGCAGCAAGATCTGCGTGAGCCCTTTCGGCTTCGGCGAACTCTGCTGGCGCGATTTCGAGGCCATCCTGTGTGGCTGCCTCTTGGTCAAGCCCGACATGGGCCACGCCAAAACCTCGCCTGACCTGTTCGTGCCAGGCGTCACCTACGTTCCCGTGAAATGGGACTACAGCGATCTTGAAGCGCAGTGCGTGCGCTACCTGAACAACGACGCGGAGCGCCTGGGCATCGTCGAGCATGCACGTGAGATGCTGCTGACCAGCCTGGAACCCGACTGGTTTCTCGACAGATTCGCGGGCCTCTTGTCGCGATTGAAGCTCGGCTCACCCGCAGGCGCCTCACAGCTGGTGGACGCCTGAGTTCCAGCAAGCCGCACGCACGACAGGCGCGCAAACGTTCGTCAGGCCGCCTTCAAGCCGTGGTTCTGGCGAGCTGCTTCCAACGCCGCTTCAAAGAGCGCAGAAGAGCGGTCCCAGCTGTAGCTGCGAGACGTTTGATGGGCGTTGTCAGACATGGCCCGCCATGCTGTCGTGTCGAGGGACAAGCACTTCATGGCTGCATCGGCGACTGCTTGCACGTCATCAATCTCGGCGAGGTAGCCGTTCACGTCGTCGCGGATGGCGTCCAGCGGCCAGCCCACGCGGGTCGAGACCACAGGCGTGCGGCAACCCATGGCCTCCATGGCGGGCAGGCCAAAGCCCTCGCTACGACTCGTGCACAACCAAACATCGCAGCTTGAGTAAGCCTCGCGCAGCTGCTGGGCGCTCGGCATGTGGCGAAATTCGATGCTCTCGAAATCCGCCAGCCCCATTGGGATATGCGCACCGAACGACACCACGCGCAGCTCGGGCAGCCGTGACCTCATGATCCGAATGGCAGCCAGCGCAACCTCGGTTCCCTTGACGGCGCCCGGTGCGTACATGAAACCCACGGTGGGCACACGCTGCTTGTCGCGCGGCACGGCATCGAACACCGTGTGATCGATCGAATTGGGTACGAGCACCGCTGTGTGGTCACCGTAGGTGTCTTGCATGATGCGGTTCAACCAACCAGACACCACGATCTTGAAGAATGGCATGTGGTACGTGGCGCTAGACCGCTCCACAGGTAAGAAGTCGAAGACTTCATGGCCCTGCACGAAATAGACCTTGTTTCCCTTCTGAGGGCTTAGGGCATTGACCCATTCGGCGGTTTCCCACCAGGTGGCCACTATCAAATCGGCATCGGGAACATCGCTGTCGGTGATCGGCGTGTGATCGACCATGCGGATGTCCAGGCCCAGGCCTTCATAGTGCGAAGGGTTGCCATAGTGTGGGTCCCACTTGCCGGTGGCCCACAAACTGCGCAGTCGTTTTCGCAACGATGCCGGCCTTAGCCGCGGTGCCACGACGGTCACCTGGTGCCCGCGATCCGACAACATCTTGGCGTGGGTCGCGATGATTCTCGACCCACCAGAAAGATCGAGACAGGCACTGATGAAGGTGATTCGCATACCGGGCTGGCGAAGAGATCGCCTCAACGATGAAAGAGAGAGAGCAGTTGCACCAGCAGCCAGCCGGCCGCCGCACCGCCGAGCAGTGCCACAGGCATGACGATGTCATTGCGCAGATGGTTCAAGCGCTTCTGAGCCCGAAACCATATCGCCAGGGGCCAGTGCGCAAACTGGCTGAGCACGATGGCCGCCAAGGCGCCGTCCATGCCTGCGAAGGCATGACCGATCGGCAGGCCCACCACCAGCACGACAACGCGCGGGAAGATGGCCGCGGCCAAGAGTGAAGGCCGCCCCGTTGCAACATAAATCTGCTCAACCACCAGGAAGCGCACCCCGATGGAGCCAATCACCAGAACGCGGAAGATGTGCCCTGCGTCGTGATAGCGCGCGTCATACAGCAGAGCCACGATGGCATTGCTGGCAACGAACAGCAGCCCCCCAACGACCCCGACGCAAGCATCGGTGGCCTGCTGAAACTTGCGGTAGGTCTTTTCGAGATCTTCCGGGCGGTCACGCACGACCTCGCTGAAGGCCGGGTAGATCACCTTGCCCAGCACCGCTGAGAGCACCGAAGGCGCAATGGTCGCAAGCCCGAAGGCAATCGAATACAAGCCAAGAGCCGCGCTGCCAATCAATCCGCCTAGCAAGATGCGATCGCCATTGGAAGACACAAACCCCAGCAGGGAAGACACCAACACCCACTTTCCCTTGCCGATCAGCTCCTTGACCGCTTCAGGCTCCAACCTGAAGCGTGCTCGCGGCCCTTTCAGCAAGCTATGGGTAAAGATGCATTGCAAAGTCGCCGTGACGAGACCACCAATCACCAACGACCAGATGGAGCGCGTGACAAAAGCTGCGGCAACCATGATCACAAGCGAGATCACCTGCACGCTCAAGTCCACGATCGACACTGTCTTCAGGTCGAGGCTTCGTTCTGCGAGCTTGCCGTTGATCGACACGAAGCCCCAGATCACCATGCCGAAGGTGGACACCGCCAGCAGCAGAGGCAGCCTGGCATCGTCGTAGACCGTGCCTGACGCGAAGACGTGATGCGCTTGGCTCACCACGAGAGCGATGGCTATCACCAGGCCGACCAGCCACACCGCAACGCCGCGAATCACCTGCAAGGTCCAAGCGGTGTGCAGGAAATCTTCATCTGCACCACGCTCGCTCTGCACGATGATGGTGCCGGTGCCGATATCGGAAAGAAGCCCAAGTGCCAGCACGATGGTGGAGATCACAGCCATCAGCCCGAAGGCCTCAGGCATGAGAAAGCGGGTCAGCGCGAGATTGCCGAGCAGACGGATCATCTGACCCAGCACATGCCCACCACCGGCCCATGCGCTTGCGCGAAAACTTCGGCGCCTGAGAGAGAGTTGAGCTGTCATCGGGAAGTCAATAAAAAGAGAGTGTGAGCATCAGCCCACGGGCTTCCTGACGCCGCAGGAGGCAGAGAACCATCCTGCAATGGGGTGGCCACCGCGAAGTGCGACCCGCTTCAGCGAACCAAGCGGCGCTTGACGGCGTAGACATAGCGCAGCAGTGCGGGCGGCACCCACTGCCGCAGGTGCTGGTCAAAACGCAGGGCGCGCGCTTCGCGCTTGGTCTGCACGTTGTCTGTGGGTCGGGCGTGATAGATCGTTGAATTGCCAGGCACTTCGAGGTGAATGGCATGCGAGGCGGTGTAGTAGTACAGCGCAATCGACTTGCGCGACACACCGTCAGGCGCGGTCAACTCATCGGGGTGACCGTGGTACGAGTCAGCATCGGTGTTGAAGACCACCGCGCGGTTGAAGAGCGGCGAGACGGCATGCACCTTTCCCGTCATCTTGCGATCCCACAACTCGAGTTGGCCGCCATATTCATCGGGCCAATTTTCGTTGAGGTAAATGATCACGTTGAGTCTGCGATGCAAGTGCAGCTTCTCGTTGATGCGGAAATCGGCATGAATGCCGAGCTTGCCGCCGCGGGTCGTCTCGTGATAGCCCCCTCCCGCAAAATGTGGGTCTGCAATAAGCCCCTCGATCGCGGTGAGCCCTTCCAGAAACTCGATCATTGGCTGAGAGTTGAAAAAGTTGAACATGGCCCTCGCCTGGCCATTGCAGTCTTCGGGGAAGATCTGGCGCTTGTTCTGGCCCGCATAGCCGATCTCGAACAGCACGTCGGACTTCAGCTTTTCCTTGGGGAAATGATCCAGCGCCAAACGTGCAACCGCCTCGGGCAGAAAGTTCTCGAGCACGATGTGCGGGAACGGCTCTGCAAAGCAGTACGCCGCAGACAAGCTTTCGCCTACCGCTCGCGCCTGTTTGGCATCCATCTTGAGCCCGTCTGTCGTGTCGATCGGCAAGACTGCGTTCATGTCATCTCCTCAGTTTCTGGGTATCTTGTTTTAGCGCCGGCCTGGCGCTTGGCCATGCCCGGGGGCCCATTGCTGCTGTGGCCTGTTCACCTGTGCCGCTGGCATCGCCGCACCGCGCGCGAGGCTTTCGCGCACCAAGCGCAAGTAGCCCACACCCATGCCAACAACTGCAAGGTAGACAAAGGGAATGGCCACGATCGCCGCCACGGTGCCAATCGTCACCAAGATGCCCACGATCGCCGCAAGCAAGGCCCGGCCGAGAAAATGCAGTTCGTCGTTCTTGTCTGGCAGCAGGTACAGCGCGCGCAAGATGCCGAGCATCACCAGAAGGAACGGCATCGCGAACAGTGTCAGCCCCACCACGCCCGTGGCCATGGCGATGCCCAGGTAGGCGTTAACCATGTCGATGATGCCGTCGCTGCCGCGCATCTGCTCCATGTCCGGGTGACTCATGTAGTCCAGGGCGCCGAAGAACGGGAAGTGCGACAGCACGCCCAGCGACACCTCCACGAGGCGCTGACGAAAGTCGACGTTTGCCGACTCCACGGTGCCGATGAACGGGAGATAGTCGATCATCTTCTGGCCTTGCTCGGTCGACAGCGCAATCGGAATTAGCAACAAGCTCCACAAGCCGACCTTGAGTACCTTGGAAGCCACCTTCGGCCCGGTGACCATGATCACCACGCCCATGGCTGCAGCGCCCACCCAGGGCCCGCGCGACATCGCCGCCACCAGCCCGACGGACAAGCCCAGCCACAGCAGAAGCGCGGAGCGATTGTTGGTGATGGATTTGCGCAGAAAAACCATCATGGCAAGCCCCACGACCATGAAGTAGCCGAGCGCAATCGGGTGCCCCGCCGACACGATGGCTCGCACGGGGCCACCATCACCGCGACCGAGGTAGCCCCCGAAACCCCAGCGACCCTGCCCCATCGCCACTTCGAGCCCGTTGTAGAGCAGCCAACTGCGAACAAACTCGAATGCAGCCAAAGGGCACATGATGAGCAGCGCCACTACGAAGGACATCAAAGCATCGCGATAGTCGCGCAGATTGCGCAGCGCCCGGCTGGCCACGTAGTAGGGCAGAAAGACGTCGAGAAAGCCGTACACCGAGATGCGAAACAAGTTTGTCATCGTCGTCGCCAGCATCTGCAGAATGAACCACAACAGCATGTAGGCCAGAACGAACTTGTCTGTCGTCGTGCGGCCAAACGGCTCCACCTCGGGCTTGGCCCGCAGCGCCCAATAGGCCGGCAAGAGCAGCACGATCGACATCCAGCGCATGTGGTCGAAAACCAGCAGCCTCTCGAACACACCGAGGCCAGGCACCTCCACTTGAAACAGCGGGATGGCGAACAAGATGAAAAGGTACAGAGAAAATCGGTTGGAGTCGCGCGCGCCGGCAATGGCCATCATCGGCACGCTGATCACCACGAAGAGCCAATAGTTGTGCGAGAGAAACGCAATCAATGTGAGTGACACCCACAAGGTGGCACGGCGCTTGTAGTCCAGCGGGTTGATGGCCCGCTCGCAGGCCACGGGCCGCACCCACCACAACACGGCCAGCGCTACCGCAAGGATGACAACCAGCGCGCGCAGATGCGTTGGCATGTCAGTGACCCCCTTCGACGCCGGCCGCGGGCATGTGCCGCTTGGACCGCAACACCGCAACAAGCAAACCGTCCAGCGCAAAGAAGATGCCCAGCGCCACCAGCATCAACACAACACCCGCTGCGCCGTGCAGGAAGCCTTGCCCCGCCTCATCTCCGAAGTGGAAGGTGATGAGCACGAGAATGATGACGCGCACGATGTTGGCCACGAAGGCAACTGGAAGGATGGCCCCGAGCATCAAGGCGTTGTGCAACCGGCTGGCTCGCCCCATGACGTACATGTACAAAGTGCCCAGCGCTGACAAGCTGAACATCGAATGCAGGCCGGAGCATGCATCGGCCACCAGCAGTTCGTATTGCCCGATGGTCATCATCACGCCAGAGCGGGCGATGGGATAGCCAACAGCGTGAAGAACTGCTTCCACGATGCCCGAGATCCAGTGCTTCACCACCCCGGTCAGAGCATCCACCAAAGTGCCGGGCAGCGGGATCAAAAACACGAGGTACAGCACTGCAAACCAGACCACGCCCAGCGCCGAAGGGCCTCTGAACAGAAGCAGTGCGCCGGCGATCACAAAGACATGTGATGCGAACTCCGCGCTCGAGATGTTTAACACCCGACCGAAGACGTAGATCAACATACCCAAGGAAAACAACGCCCATCCCAGGGCAGGCGCCGGTCGCACCGTGGCCGCGGCAAGAGCATGTCGTTTGCTCCAGAACAACCAGATCACGACCGCCAGAATGATCGGGCCGTGGCCGTTTTCATCTGATTGCCAGATCGCGGTAGGCCCGACAGCTGCAGCCCAATAGACCGGCAGGTACATGAAGGCGAAGCCGGCCAGCAAAACCCACCAGACAGCACGACTGGGAGCGGCGCCAGCCCAACCGAGTGGTGTGGTCAACACTCTGCTCACTCCTTGGCGCGCTTCGGAATCTTGGCAGCTGGCACTTCGTTGAGAACCGAACCCACAACAGTGACGCCGGAGTACATCAAACCCTGAACCATGTCGGAGAAGGCAGAAGCCCGGGTTTGCGTGCTGCGAGCAACAGCGAGCGCGGCGCCGGTGCGCATGGCGATCAGCGCGGCGTCTTCACCCACCGAAAGCGCCGGCGTGTCGATGATCACCATGTCGAACATCGCCCGCATGCGAGCCAGGAACTCGACGAAGGTGCTCCGGCTCAGCAGTTCGAGGGGATTCGGAGGCACCGGGCCGGCCGACAACACGTACAAGCTGGTCAGGTCGGTGATCCGGATGATGGCTTCGTCGCGAGCGCGCCCCGATAGCAAAGTTGACAGACCCGTGCTGTTCTTGAGCTTGAACAGTTCATGCTGGCGTGGCGTGCGCAGGTTTGCATCAATGAGCAGCGTGCGCTCACCCAGCTGTGAAAACACCACGGCCAGGTTGGCGGCCAGGTAGCTGCGCCCCTCGCCGGGCTCTGCTCCCACGACTGTCAGGATCTGGCGCTGGTCGGCTTTGTCGTACCAGCGCAGCATGAGTTGGCTTCGAATGGCACGCATCTGCTCCACCGGCGGGCTAAATGGCTGGTAGGCGGCGATGACCTCTTCGCTGATCGGCTTCTTGTCGCTGCTGATGCGCAGGTAACGGTAGGAGTACTGGCGCGAAAGCGCGTACTGAACGTCTGCTTCGGTGAGCAGACCCAGGCGTATGGCTGCTTCGCCGAAACGCAGGTTCTGCTCCTTTTGCAGGCGCAGGATGTGTTCGGCGTCTTCTGGTTTCAGCTGGCCGCTGTCCAGCAAGATGGCCCCTATCGACCGGCTCGCGGGTGGCGGCTCCGTGACCGTTGAAACGTTCATCTTCATGGGGTATGCCCTGGCTGCAACGGCAACGCCAACGGCGCAGCGGTGGGGCGACCTGGCAAGAGCTGGCGAAATACGGGTCGCTTGGAGTCCGCAGGTCTCAACACGCCCAGCACGGGCACGCCGGCCGCCACCAGCAGGTCTTCAGGGCCGCGAATGCGGCGATCTAGAAATTCGAGGCCCACTGCGATGCCCAAGCCGAGAATCAAACCGGCCACGACAGCAGCACCGATGTTCTTTTTGACATTCGGGCGCGAAGGCTCCAGTGCCTCCACCGCAGGCGTCAGCAAGCGCACCTCGGCCTGCGTGTTGCGGCTTTCCAGATTCAGCTGGCCCACGCGCTGGCTCACCGTTTCGAAGGCCCGCTTCGCAGTCTCGACATCACGCTGCAAGATGATGATCTGGTCGCGCTCGGAGCTCAAGGAAAGCAGCTTGCGCTTCTGTTCATCAGCCAAGCTCCTCAGCTCTTCTACCTTCTGTGAACTGCTGCGGCTGACCACATTGGTACCGCCCGAGACGCGGCCCATTTCGGTAGCAAGTTGGCGCTTCAACTGAGCGATCTGCGCTTCCAGTTGAATGCGCTGCGGGTGATTAACCCCCACCACGATGCTGATTTCAGTGAGCTTGGTCTCGGCAGCCGCAAGTTGTGATTTGATGCCTTGCACCGCAGCGCTTTGCTGCACATCGGGCGACATGTCAGTGCCCGTGTTGCGTTGGCGCGAGCTCGCTTCAACTCGTTCTATCTGTGCTGCCCCCAGTTGCTGGTTCAGCAAATTCAAACGGGCCGTTTCCTGATCCAGCCGATCATCGGAGATGACGATGCCCTTGTCTTGCTGGAATTTCGACAGCTTGGCCTGCGCTTGCTCCAGGCTGACGCGCAGGTTCTTGGTCTGGTCATCAAGCCAGCTTGCAGATTGGCGCGCAGGCTCAACCCGAAGTTCGACCGAGACTTCCATGTAGGCCTGCGCAAAGGCGTTGGCTGCCGCAGCGGCGAACGCTGCGTCCCGTGAAACAAAGGTGAGCGTGATCAGGTTGGTCCCGCGCGAAGGCTCGACGGTCAAGCCAGCCTGTACAAAGGTTGCGAAAAATCGCTCCAGTGGGATCCTGCCCTGAGTGGCGTCGCGCCACTGCTTCACCGCAGACGCTGACTTGTCGAGACCCAGGATCTGCACGACGCGCGTCGCCACGCGATCGCTCTTCAGTATCTCGATCTGTGTTGACAGGTAGGCCGGCGCAAACAAATTTGGCGACATCGCCCCTAATATCGGGTCTGGCCTGAGATCCAGCACCATCGACGCATCAGCCGTGAACTGTTTGGGCAAGAAGAACACGGTGACAACCGTACCGACGACCGTGCAAAGCATCAGCGAGGCAATGATCAGCCACTTGCGGGCCAACACAATGCGCAGGAATTGGGTCAACGTCATGTCGGGCTCTTAGAAAACCGATTCGCGAACCGTGATCACGTCTTCCCGTTCGATCGGGTCGTTCATCTTCAGTTCGAGCACTTTGAGCTCACCCTTTTGGTTGCGACGATGTACCCGCATGCCGCGCTCCGTGCCACGCTGCGTCAGGCCACCAGCTTGAGCGAGTGCCTGCAAGACCGTCATGCCACGCTCCAAACGGATGGCGCCAGGACGCGACACTTCACCGTAGAGATAAACGACCGGCGCGCGATCCACGTAGATGATGTCGCCGTTGGCAACCGCGATGTCAAGCTCGGCTCTGCCGGCTTGCATGATGGCAGGCAGGTCGATGTCGTACTTCACCGGCTTGCCGTCTCGCGTGCCGACCAGGGTCACCACATCACCGCCGCCCGGAATGACCCCACCCGCGGCTGCAATCATCTCGGACACCTTGCTGTTGGCGATTTCAATTGGATATCGACCCGGCCGCCCAACCTGGCCCAGGATGGAGATCTGGGTACTGCGCACCTGTACCACCTGCAAGCTGACTTGGGGCTTCAGCACGAAGCCACCATCGCGCAGCAGCTTGGCGATGCGCTCTTGCGCAGCAGACACGGAGGCACCACCCAGTGACACGGCGCCGATCAGGGGAAATGTGATCTGGCCCTGCTCGGACAAGCGGGTCTCAAGCGTGAGGTCCGGGTTTTGGTAGACGTTGATGCGAATGACATCGCCGGCCCCCAGCAAGTGCTCAGCGACCGAAGGCGCAGGCTGTGCCCAGGCCACCGAACACAGCACCAGCGCGAACAAACTAGCCGAGAAGAACCTGATGAATTTCACTTCAACCCCTTCAACGCGTTCTCGAGCATCACACCACTGGCCGGTGCAGCAGCACCTGTCGGCACCGGCAACGGGGCCGGCGGTGGATCAGCAGCAAATTCGCCCACGTACTCAATCTTCGCCGCTGCCCTGAGCGCAGCCAGGTCATCTCTGATGGCCTTCTGTCGACGCTCGTTCAGCAAAAACTGCTCGATGGCCGGCTTGGCCTTTTCTTCTTCAACAGGCAGGCTGCGCGAGCTCACCAACACCATCACTTGCGCACCAGTGGGCGTCTGGTTGAATGTCCAATCGCCATCTTTCATGCGCGCAAACCCTTTCAGGCGATCAAGCGGCAATTGCTCGGCCGGCGTCGTCCCCTGCCGCGCAGAGACTTTGATGCCTTGGGCCTTGAGCGTGTCAAGAAACGCGACCGGCTCCTTGGCGCCCTGCAGCTTGGCCTTGATGCCATCAAGCTGCTCAGCCGGAGCTTCGATGCTCAGCTCTTCGAGGTTGTAGACCCGGCGCTCGGTGAACAAGGCCGGATGCTCGTCGTAGTACTTTTTGATGTCTTCGCTGGTCGGCCGTGCGACGCTGGCGCTGATGCGATCAACATAGGCGCGCGCAATGATCTCGCGCTTGGCAGCTTCGATCTGGCGCACCACACGCGGGTCGCGATCGACTTTCTGGTTCTGAGCCTCTTGCAACGCCAGCTCCTGCTCGACCAAGCGGGCCAGCACCTGACGGCTGGCAGACGCCGCTTGTGCGGGCGGCAGGCCTCGCTGCTGCTCGAGCGCCAGGTTGATCTGGTGAACGGTGATCTCCTGGCTGTTGACGCGCGCAGCCGCCTGCGTGGCGACCTTGTCTTTTTTCTTGTCGCACGCTGCCATCATCAACACAAACGAGAGCACCATCACCAATGCGGCAATGCCGCGGCCTCGGGGCTTCGCGTGCGAGTCAATGGCATAAGGGGATGTTGCGAGCATTCGAGCGTCTTCCGTCGCTGTCAATCAAGGCATTACTGGCGGCCAAATTCGGCGTGTGCCGACCCGGATTCAAGCGCTGGATGAAGCGCGCCGGGCCTGATGAGATACACCCGGCCTTCAGGCCACCTTCAATCGATCGAGTGTACTGGTGAAGCATGACGGCAACGCCTCCCCCGACTGAGGGGCAACCGCTCTGAAACAGCGCTAGTTCGTGAACAATTTTTGACCTGCGCGCTTAGATCTTTGAACCGCTTGTAGTTCCCCTGCAAATGAGGGGTCAGCTCAGCACTTGATGCCCACGTGCAACGCCACTACCCCGGCGCTCAGGTTGTGCACATCCACATGGCCGAAGCCGGCCCTTTTCATCATGGCCTTGAGCTCCTGCTGCCCAGGGTGCATGCGGATGGATTCGGCCAAGTAGCGGTAGCTGTCGGCGTCGCCGGCCACCAACTGGCCGATGCGGGGAAGTACCTTGAAGGAATACCAGTCGTAGGCCTTGGACAGCGGTGCCGCGACCTTCGAAAACTCCAGCACCAGCAAGCGACCGCCGGGCCGCAGCACGCGGCACATCTCGGCCAGCGCCTTGTCTTTGTGGGTCATGTTGCGCAAGCCGAAGGCCACGCTGACCAGATCGAAGCTGCCCGTGGCAAACGGCAGCGCCTCGGCGTCACAGATAGACGTGGGCAAGGCCAGCCCGTCGTCGAGCAGCCGGTCACGGCCCTGGTGCAGCATGGCTTCGTTGATGTCGGTGTGCACCACCGTTCCGCGTGGGCCGGCTTTCTTGGCGAACGCGCGTGCAAGGTCACCGGTGCCGCCGGCGATGTCAAGCACCTTGTCGCCTTCGCGCACGGCCGCCACCGCCACGGTGTAGGCCTTCCAGGCGCGGTGCAGGCCCATGGACATGAGGTCGTTCATCACGTCGTAGCGTGATGCGACCGAGTCGAACACGCCGCGCACATGCTTGGACTTTTCGGTCTCGTCGACGGTCTTGAAGCCGAAGTGGGTGTCGCTCATGAAAGCTCCTCGGGTCAGGGGTGGTGGCCGCAGCCAGCGGCTGGCTTCTCGGCCATGGCTTCATCACGGCTGGCTCCGGCGGCCTGCAGCCGGGCTTCGTACTGCCGCCACAGCTCGGCCTCTTGCGAGCCCAGGAAGTGAAGATAGTCCCAGGAAAAGATGCCGGTGTCGTGGCCATCAGAGAAGGTGGGCTGCACCGCATAGTTGCCCACCGCGGCCAGGGCGGTCACTTCGACAGCGCGCTTGCCGGTCTGCAGCACTTCTTGCCCCGGGCCATGGCCTTTCACTTCCGCCGATGGCGAGTAAACGCGCATCAACTCGAACGGAATGCGGAACAGCTGCCCGTTCGAAAACGCCACCTCCAGAACGCGCGACTGCTGGTGCAGGGTGATGGCGGTGGGCTGTGGGGTTTGCGCGGTGAGTCCTGACATGGTGTGCGGGGGATAGGGTGGAAGGCAGTGTAGCCAACCCCCCACGCCACTACTCACAGGGGGACGGCGAGCCGGCGCCCAGTTGGCCTATGCTCTAAGGTGAACACCTAAACAAAGGTAGGGAGCCCCATGACCACCCTGCCCGACAGGGTCGCGCTCGGCCATGGGGCACTGACCCTCAGACAGTGTTGATCGCCGTCACGATGGCGGCATCCAGCTCATCCAGGCTGCACGCGAGACGGCCCGCAGCCGCGGGCTCAACCTCACGCTGGCGCGCACCCCATATTGGCTGCGGGAAGTGACTGTCCCAGTGGAAACGCGCGACCACATGCCAGTGCAGGTGCGGCACCATGTTGCCCAGTGCCGCGAGGTTGACCTTGGTGGGTTTCAGCCGCTGGAGCAGCACCTGCTCCACGGTGCTCACCAGCTGCATGCAGCGCTGGCGCTGCGTTTCTGGCAGGTCAGAGAACTCGGGCAAGTGCTGGTGGGAGATCACCCGGTAGAAAGCGGGAAAGGCGACGTCGTCAACACGAATCACACGCCATGCCTCACCGGCCCACACCAGCCTGCCGCCGGCTTGCTGGCACAGCTCGCAGCTCGGCAGCGCGTTCGAGGCAGGGGTAAAGATCGGCGTTGTCATGGGCGGGATTATCGCGGCCACCCTCGATAAGATGCGGCCCACCCCATCGCCCTGCGAGCACCTCACCATGACTGCACACGCCCTGCCCCGCCGCCTGTTCGGCCTCGCCATTGCGGCCACCTTGATCGCACCTGCCATCGCGCAAGCGCAGGCTTGGCCCAACAAGCCGGTGCGCTGGGTCGTCGCCTACCCCGCCGGTGGTGGCTCGGACTTCCTGGCGCGCCAGCTCGCGCCCCAGCTCGGCAAGCAACTCGGCCAGACCCTGATCATCGACAACCGCCCCGGTGCCGGCGGCATCATCGGCACCGACAACGCGGCCAAGTCGGCGCCCGACGGCTACACCATCGTCACGGGTGACAACGGCGCGATGGTGTTCCACAGCGCCATGTACAAGAAGCTGCCCTACGACCCGAAAGACCTGGTGCCGGTGGGCTTCATGGCCAGCTTCCCGCTGATCCTGGCGGTCAACCCGAACTCGGGCTTCACCAGCGCCAAGCAGCTGCTCGAAGAAGTGAAGAAGAACCCAGGCAAGTACAGCTATGCATCGGCTGGCATCGGCAGCCCGCACCACCTGTCGATGGAGCTGCTGAAAGACCGCACCAAGAGCTTCATCGTGCACGTGCCCTACCGCGGCACCGCGCTCGCCGTGCAAGACGTGATCTCGGGCCAGGTGCCCATGATGGTGCTCGACACGGCCGCCGGTCTGCCGCAGATCCGCGGCGGCAAGATCAAGGCGCTGGCGGTGATGTCGAAGAAACGCATTCCTTCGCTGCCCGACGTGCCCACGCTGGACGAGGTCGGCATCACGGGTTTCGAGGTGATGGCATGGCAAGGTCTTTTCGTGCCCAAAGGCACGCCGGCCGACATCGTCGCGCGCCTCTCGGCCGAAATGAACAAGGCCATCACCACGCCCGAAGTGAAGTCGCGGCTGGAAGACTTCGGCCTTGAAGTGACACCAACGAACGGCCCGGCACTCGCCGCGTTCGTGCAGAAGGAAACCACCTTTTGGCATGCGCTCATCAAGGAACGCGGCTTGTCTGCAGAGTAAAGCGGTGTAAGAGCCCGAGCGGGTTGGTGATGGGCGCCTAGACCAACACCCGCTCGATACCACCCTCGTTGGCCTTCTCCACATACTCGGGCATCCAGTCGGGCCCGAGGATCTGGTTGGCCATCTCGACCACGATGTAGTCGGCTTCGAGCAAGCCGTTGTTGAGGTCGTTGCCGTAACGGGTGAGGCCCTGCAAGCAGCTGGGGCACGAGGTGAGTATCTTCACGTCGGCTTTGGCTGCAACTGCGCCTGTCGCACGCAGCTTGGCCTCGTCGCGGCGCAGCTCTTCTTCCTTGCGGAAGCGCACCTGCGTGGCGATGTCGGGCCGCGTCACGCCCAGCGTGCCGCTCTCGCCGCAGCAGCGCTCGCTCTTGAGCACGTTGTCGCCCAGCAGCGCCTTTACCGTCTTCATGGGCTCTTGCAGCTTCATCGGGCTGTGGCAGGGGTCGTGGTACAGGTAGCCGCCAGCACCACTCAGGGTGATGTTCTTCTCCAGCAGGTACTCGTGGATGTCGATGATGCGGCAACCCGGGAATATTTTGTCGAACTGGTAGCCCTGCAGCTGGTCGTAGCAGGTGCCGCAGCTCACCACCACCGTCTTGATGTCCAGGTAGTTCAGCGTGTTGGCCACGCGGTGAAACAGCACCCGGTTGTCGGTGATGATTTTCTCGGCCTTGTCGAACTGGCCGCTGCCCTTTTGCGGGTAGCCGCAGCACAGGTAGCCCGGCGGCAGCACGGTCTGCACGCCGGCATGCCACAGCATGGCCTGCGTGGCCAGGCCCACTTGCGAGAACAAGCGCTCAGAGCCACAGCCCGGGAAATAAAACACCGCCTCGGTCTCGGCCGTCGTGCTCTTGGGGTCGCGAATGATCGGCACGTAATTCTTGTCTTCGATGTCCAACAAGGCGCGCGCGGTCTTCTTGGGCAAACCACCGGGCAGCTTCTTGTTGATGAAGTGGATCACTTGCTCTTTGATCGGCGCGGTGCCCACACTCGACCTGGGCGCGGCCGTCTGCTTCTTGGCCAGGCCACGCAGCAGGTTGTTGGCGATGCGCTGTACCTTGAACCCCACGTCGACCATGCCCATGCGCAGCAGCTTGATGGTCTCGGGGTTGGTGGCGTTGAGCATCATCATCGCCATCTTGTTGCCAGGGCGGAAGCTCTTCTTGCCCATCTTGCGCAAGAGGTTGCGCATGTTCATCGACACGTCGCCGAAGTCGATGTCCACCGGGCACGGGCTCAGGCACTTGTGGCACACGGTGCAGTGGTCGGCCACGTCTTCGAACTCGGCCCAGTGCTTGATGCTCACGCCGCGGCGCGTCTGCTCCTCGTACAAGAAGGCCTCGACCAAGAGTGAGGTGGCGAGGATCTTGTTGCGCGGGCTGTACAGCAGGTTGGCGCGCGGCACGTGCGTCGCACAAACCGGCTTGCACTTGCCGCAGCGCAGGCAGTCTTTCATCGAATTGGCGATGTCACCGATGTCGCTCTGCTGCATGATCAGTGACTCGTGCCCCATCAAGCCAAAGCTCGGCGTGTAGGCGTTGGTCAGGTCAGCCTTCAGCGCTGAATCTCGCAGCAGCTTGCCTTTGTTGAAGCGCCCTTCCGGGTCGACACGCTGCTTGTATTCGGTGAAAGCCGAGATCTCGTCGTCGGTCAGAAACTCAAGCTTGGTGATGCCGATGCCGTGCTCACCCGAGATCACGCCATCGAGGCTGCGCGCGAGCTTCATGATGCGGGCCACGGCCTCGTGCGCCGTTTGCAGCATCTCGTAGTTGTCGCTGTTGACGGGGATGTTGGTGTGCACGTTGCCGTCACCGGCATGCATGTGCAGCGCCACCCACACGCGGCCGCGCAGCACTTCCTTGTGGATGCGCACGCATTCGTCGACGATGGGCTTGAGCGCCGAGCCGGCGAAGATGTCTTGCAGCTTGGCGCGCACTTGCGTCTTCCACGACGCGCGCAGCGTGTGATCCTGCAGCCCGACGAAATAACTGCGGCCGGTCTGCGCATCTACTGCGTCGAGGTCGTTCAACCACAGCTGCCACAGCGCGCGCACGTCTTGCAGCAAGCTCAGCGCCTGCTGCACGCGGTCTTCCAGCAGCTCGGCCGAGGTGATCTCGCCAGCGGCATCGCTCTTGCCCAGCGGCAGGTTGCCCTTCTCAAAAAAGGCCTGCAGCGCATCCAACAGCGCCAGCTTGTTGCGCAAGCTGAGCTCGATGTTGATGCGCTCGATGCCGTTGGTGTACTCGCCCATGCGCGGCAGCGGGATCACCACGTCTTCGTTCACCTTGAACGCATTCGTGTGCTTGCTGATGGCCGCTGTGCGCTTGCGGTCTAGCCAAAACTTCTTGCGCGCATCGGCGCTCACCGCCACGAAGCCTTCACCAGCACGGCTGTTGGCAATGCGCACCACCTCGCTAGTGGCACGGGCCACCACGTCGGCGTCGTCGCCAGCGATGTCGCCCACCAGCACCATCTTCGGCAGCCCGGAACCGCCGGCGGTTCCGTTGACATTCGCGCGTTTGCTCTTGGTCGCGTAACCCACGGCCTTCAGGTAGCGGTCGTCCAGGTGCTCCAGGCCGGCCAAGATGGCGCCGCCCGCCTTGGCCTCGGCGAACATGAAGTCTTTGATCTCGACGATGGACGGCACGGCGTCGTGCGCATTGCCGAAGAACTCCAAACACACGGTGCGCGTGTGCGCCGGCATCTTGTGCACCACCCAGCGTGCGCTGGTGATGAGGCCGTCGCAGCCTTCTTTTTGAATGCCCGGCAGGCCGGCGAGGAATTTGTCGGTGACGTCTTTGCCCAGGCCTTCCTTGCGGAAGGTGCGTCCAGGAATGGCCAGCGTCTCGGTGCGCTCCAGCACCTTGCCCGAGGCGTCGAAGTACTTCAGCTCGAAGGTGGCGACGGCAGCGTCATGAATCTTGCCCATGTTGTGGTCGACACGCGTCACCTCCAGCCACTTGGCCTCGGGCGTGACCATGCGCCACGAGGCCAGGTTGTCGAGCGCGGTACCCCACAGCACGGCCTTCTTGCCGCCCGCGTTCATGGCGATGTTGCCGCCTATGCACGAGGCTTCGGCCGAGGTCGGGTCGACGGCAAACACGAAGCCCGCACGCTCGGCCGCGTCGGCCACGCGCTGCGTGACCACGCCGGCTTCGGTCCAGATGGTGGCCACGTCGCGGTCCATGCCGGGCAGGCGCAGGTGCTCCACCTCGGTCATGGCCTCTAACTTCTCGGTGTTGATGACCGAGGTGGAGCACCTGCGCCTGCCCGGCATGGACCGCGACGTGGCCACCATCTGGACCGAAGCCGGCGTGGT
>NZ_JBKJOQ010000013.1:0-11905 GCF_046595475.1 Rhizobacter sp. | reverse complement strand
GCCTCGGGGCAGATCTTCTCGATGGCCGCCATGGCCGCCTGCACCGCCAGCGGCAGCATCTCTGGCGTGAGGTTGTTGAAGCCTCCAGGGAAGAGGTTGGTGTCGACCGGCGCCAGCTTGAAGCCAGCGTTGCGCAAATCGACCGAGGTGTAGAACGGCGGCGTGTGCTCCATCCACTCAAGCCGGAACCAGCGCTCGATGGCGGGCAGCGACTCCAGAACGCGCTGCTCCAGTTCGTTGATCGGGCCGGTGAGTGCGGTGATGAGGTGAGGAACCATGTGCGGGGCCCGAAAGACAGCGAAAGATTGAGAATTCTAGGCACATGAGGCTGCTTGGCGCCAGTGCAAGCCAGGGCAGCTGACAGAGCGTGCGACAAATCACGCGACCATGAAAAAAGGGCCACCGTGCGGTGGCCCTTTCAGCTTGGCGAAAAGCTCGTGCTTACTGGTGATAAGCCGTTTCGCCGTGTGACGTGATGTCCAGACCTTCGCGTTCGTCTTCTTCCGGAACACGCAGACCGATCACCAGGTCGACGATCTTGAAGGCGACCAGCGAGACCACACCCGACCAGACGATGGTTAGCAGCACAGCCTTGAGCTGGATCCAGACCTGCGTGCCGATCGGGTTGGAGATGACCGAAGCCGTCACCCAATCGCCCACCAGGCCGGGGCCGCCCAGCGCTTGGGTGTTGAACACACCGGTCAGCAGAGCACCGACGATGCCGCCCACACCGTGCACGCCGAAGACGTCGAGCGAGTCGTCAGCGCCCAGCATCTTCTTCAGGCCGGTCACGCCCCACAGGCAGGCGAAACCAGCGATGAAGCCGATGATGATCGCGGCCATCAGGCCGACGTTGCCGGCGGCCGGGGTGATGGCCACCAGGCCAGCCACTGCACCCGATGCTGCACCCAGCATCGAGGCCTTGCCCTTCATCAGCGCTTCACCGATACACCAGGCCAGCACGGCAGCCGAGGTGGCGGTGAAGGTGTTCATGAAGGCGAGCACAGCGCTGTTGCCGGCTTCGAGCGCCGAGCCGGCGTTGAAACCGAACCAACCCACCCACAGCAGCGAAGCACCGACCATCGTGAGCGTCAGCGAGTGCGGCGTGAAGGCTTCCTTGCCGTAGCCCACGCGCTTGCCGATCATGTAGGCACCGACCAGGCCCGCTACAGCGGCGTTGATGTGCACCACAGTACCGCCTGCGAAGTCGAGCGCGCCCCACTGCCAGATCAGGCCGGCCTTGGCGTTCATCTCGTCGACCACGCCGGCTGCGGAGTAGGCGTCAGGACCCATCCAGAACCAGACCATGTGGGCCATAGGCGCGTAGCTGAAGGTGAACCACAGCGCCATGAACAGCAGCACGGCCGAGAACTTGATGCGCTCGGCGAAGGCGCCCACGATCAGGCAGCAGGTGATGCCGGCAAAGGTGGCCTGGAAGGCAGCGAACAGCAGCTCAGGGATGTAGACCCCCTTGCTGAACGTCGCACCCATGGCGAAGGTGCCTGTGGCCGCGTCAAACATGCCTTTCATGAACAGGCGATCAAGCCCGCCGATGAATTTGTTGCCCTCGGTGAAGGCCAGGCTGTAGCCGTAGACCATCCACAGCACGACGATCAACGAGAAGGTCACGAACACCTGCATCAGCACCGACAGCATGTTCTTGCTGCGCACGAGGCCGCCGTAGAAGAGGGCCAGGCCTGGCACCGTCATCATGATGACGAGCAAGGTGGCAACGATCATCCAGGAGACGTCGCCCTTGTTGGCGACGGGTGCCGCTGCGGCCGAAGCGGCCGAGGCAGCAGGTGCCGCAGCCATGGCTCCGGCAGCAGGCGCGGAAGCGGTTGCCGCTACCGAGGCAGCGGCCTCGGGCGCAGAAGCCGCTTGTGCAAACGAGGCTCCGCTGAAGCCCAGAACCGCGAGGCCCAGGGCGAGGGTTGCAATGAGTTTTTTCATGGTTGGTTGTCTCTTTTATGTCGCTTCAGAGCGCGTCCTTGCCCGTCTCACCGGTGCGGATGCGAACCACTTGCTCCAGCGGTGAAACGAAGATCTTGCCGTCGCCGATCTTGCCGGTGCGGGCTGCGTTCTCTATGGCTTCGATCACGCGGTCGATGAGTGCATCGTCGACTGCGGCCTCGATCTTCACCTTGGGCAGGAAGTCGACCACGTACTCCGCACCGCGGTACAGCTCGGTGTGGCCCTTTTGGCGGCCGAAGCCCTTGACTTCGGTCACCGTGATGCCTTGAACGCCAATGGCGCTCAGAGCCTCACGAACTTCGTCAAGCTTGAAAGGCTTGACGATGGCAGTCACCATCTTCATGGTCATCTCCAGAGGTTGTGGGTGGGTTAGAAGGTTTTCTTGATGCCGAGCACGACCGTGGCTTTGCCGAGGTTCTTGCCGTCTGGGCTCACGTACGCATAGGAGCCAGGTACGTCCTTGGTGTCGGTGCCAACCAGGGCTGCGGTCAGCAGCAGGCCCGAGAAGTCTTTGCCCACGGTGAAGGAGTAGTCGGTGTAGCTTGCCGTGCTGTAGTTCTTCACCTTCTGGTAGCCCACGTGGGGCGTAAGGAGGATGCCGCTTACGTCGAACGTGGCGCTCAGGTCGAGGTAGCTGCTGCCCTTGCTGTCGTCGAAGCCGAACAGGTTGGTCACGCTGTGTGAGTACTTGAGCGTGGCCGGGCCGTAGGTGAGGGCGCCGTAGAGCTCGGTGGTGTTGGGGCTGACGGCGAGGTCGTGGCTCGGGTACTGGTAGGTCAGCACGCCCACATCGAGCGTCAGGTCTTTGGCGATTTCGGTCTTGTAGCCACCGTAGAAGTCAATTTCCGCATTGGCGCCGCCGCCGGCGTCCTTGATCCACTTGATGGAAGAAGCCCAGGTGCCGACGTAGAAACCGCCGGGAATGGCGTAGTCAACGCCGCCTTGAATGGCTGGCTTCAGCCGACTCTGCGAAATGCCGCGATAGCGGTAGTCGCTGACGGCGCCGATGTTGAAAGAAAGAGGGCTGGCCGCTTCTTCCGCAAAAGAGACTGCGGGCAAAGCTGAGCCAACGACGGCCAGGAGCAAGAGGGACTTCTTCAGCATGTGATGTTCTCCGCGTTCAACGTGGTGGGGGATGGGTCGGAGGGGGGATTTGCAGCTTTTGTGCCATGGTCGTTTTGGGGCGTGATGCCCCAACTCGGGATTTGTGGGCGGGAAACCCATTGAATTTGCACCGCTTAAGTGCTTTGTCAGGGGTTCGGAACCGTTGCGCACGATTGAGGTGCGTCTTGGCAGGCAACCCTTTTGCGGGTGGGCGCCGCGGCCCCCGGGCGGCACAATTCGAGCCCACCAATAAAAAGCGGGGCAGTCATGTCACCGCCACAGGGAGCACAAGCACATGTCACTCGCAGTGATCCACAGCCGCGCGCTAGACGGCCTTGACGCGCATGCCGTCACGGTCGAAGTGCACCTCGCCAATGGCCTGCCCAGCTTCACGCTGGTGGGCCTGGCCGACACCGAAGTAAAGGAAGCGCGGGAGAGGGTGCGCGCGGCGCTGCAAAACAGCGGGCTCTCATTTCCGACCAACAAACGGATCACCGTCAACCTGGCCCCCGCCGATCTGCCCAAGGAAACCGGCCGCTTTGACTTGCCGATCGCGCTGGGCATTCTGGCGGCCAGCGGGCAGATCGATGCGCAGCAGTTGGCGCGCTATGAATTCGCGGGCGAGTTGTCACTTGCCGGTGACCTGCGGCCGGTGCGCGGCGCCCTCGCCATGGGCCTGGCCTTGCGGCGGGCAGGCCTGGTCAGTGCTGCGGCGGCTCGTGCGTTGGTGCTGC
The DNA here is from genome assembly GCF_046595475.1 of Rhizobacter sp. Classification (GTDB taxonomy): domain Bacteria; phylum Pseudomonadota; class Gammaproteobacteria; order Burkholderiales; family Burkholderiaceae_C; genus Rhizobacter. The sequence continues at coordinate 8,093 of NZ_JBKJOQ010000013.1, read as the reverse complement.
CGCACGAGAGCGCGCAAGAGGCGGCGCTGGTTGACGGCCTGGTCATCCACAGCGCTCGTCACTTGCTTGAAGTGGTGCAGGCGTTGCTACCCGGCGATGCCGCGCTGCGCACCGAGTTGCCGCGCGCTGAGGTGGTGTTGAAACCGGTAGTCGCGGGCTTGCCCGATTTGCGCGAGGTCAAGGGCCAGGCGGGCGCCAAGCGGGCACTAGAGGTGGCGGCTGCCGGGGGCCACAGCGTGCTGATGGTGGGCCCGCCCGGCACCGGCAAGTCGATGCTTGCGCACCGCTTCGCCGGCCTGCTGCCGCCACTGTCGCAAGACGAAGCGCTGGAATCGGCCGCGGTGCTCAGCCTCAATGGCAGCTTCACCACCGAGCGCTGGGGGGTACGCTCCATCCGGCAGCCGCACCACGGGGCGTCTGCGGTGGCGCTGGTCGGTGGCGGCTCGCCGCCGCGGCCCGGCGAGATATCGCTGGCGCACCACGGGGTCTTGTTTCTTGATGAATTGCCCGAGTTCCAGCGCGCGGCGCTCGAAGCCTTGCGTGAGCCGATGGAAACCGGCCGCATCACCATTTCGCGTGCGGCGCGTCAGGCGGAATTCCCGGCGCGCTTTCAGCTCATCGCGGCCATGAACCCCTGCCCTTGTGGTCACCTTGGCAGCCCGCTGCGGGCTTGCCGCTGCACGCCCGATGCGGTGCTGCGTTACCAGGGCCGCATCAGCGGCCCCTTGCTCGACCGCATCGATCTGCAGGTTGAAGTACCTGCGGTTGCACCACACACACTCGCCGCGGCAGCCGATGGAGAGCCCACTGCGCAGATTGCCGAGCGGGTTGTGCGTGCCCGCGCGCGTGCATGGGCGCGGCAGGCCTGCTCCAACGCGCAACTCACAGGGGCTTTGGTCGACGAGCACTGCGCACTCGACGACCCAGGTGTGCGCTTTTTGCAGGCTGCTGCGGCGCGGCTTGGCTGGTCAGCCCGCAGCTACCACCGCGTGCTGCGCATGGCGCGCACGGTGGCCGACCTGGAGGGCAGTGCCGCCATTCAGGTGAGCCACCTGGCCGAGGCCATTCAGTACCGCCGCGTGCTCGCGGCGCAATGAAGCGAGTCGACGCTGAAGCCGATCAGCCCTTGGCGGTCAGCGCCTTGAGCTGCTGGCCCTGAACTTCGAATCGCGCGCCCACGGCGGGTGCGCTGGCATGCGTGATGGTGCGGGTGCTGCCGTCGTCCATGCGCAGCTGCACCTGGTAGACGGTGGTGCTGCGAGCCTGTTTCTCGATCTCGTGGCCGGCGAACCCGCCGCCCACCGCGCCCAGCACGGTGAGCGCTTTCTTGCCGTCGCCGCCGCCCATCTGATGGCCGACCACGCCACCCACGACCGCGCCACCCACGGCGCCCAGGCCGGTGCCTTCGCCCTTGTGCTTCTCAGCCTTCACGCTCTCGACCGTGCCGCACGCGGCGCACACCGACGCGGCAGCAACTTTGGTGGCCTTGCTGCCAGTGGATGTCTTGACGAGGGCGGGTTTGGCGTCTGCGACAGGCGCATCGTGCTTCGGCCCGGCCACCAGCACGGCCGCCGTGGCGCCCGCACCCAGCAAGGCCACGCCGCCGGCCATCCACCAAAGCAGTGGGTTGGCCTTGGCGGCTGGCACGGCGCCGGGTGAGGTGGTGTCGGAGGGAGAGGAAGAAAGAGTCATCGAGGTGCCTTGTTCAGTGCAAAAGTGTCGCGGGCCATCGGCGAGACGGCATCAACCCGGTTTCATGAAGCCCATGTCGCGCAGGGTGAAGTCCTTGAGGTGAGGGAACACCGTCAGCGCATCGCTGTCGCTGATGCCGAACCACTTGGCCAGGGTCGCGCCGAGTTGATCGACCGAGGTGGTGGGCAGCAAGGCGCCGTTGCCCAACTGGTCGTCACTGCTGTCGAAATTGTTGTTGCCGGCGTTCTTCGCGCCGAGCACCGGAAAGTTGCCGTAGAGGTCGCCGCCGTTGACCGCGCCACCCATCACGAAGTGGTGAGCGCCCCAGCCGTGGTCGGTGCCGTCGCCATTGCTGGTGAAGGTGCGTCCGAAGTCGGAAGCGGTGAAGGTGGTGACCTTGTTAGCCGCGCCCATGCCCGCGAGCGTGGTGTCGAAGTAGCGCATGGCCTGAGCCAGTCGCGCGTACAGGTCGGCATGGCCTCGGTTTTGCGCGTCGTGGGTGTCGAAGCCGCCCATGCTGACGAAGAACACCTGGCGTTTAGCCGACACACCTGCTGCACTGCTCGCGTCGATCATGCGGGCCACCACCTGCATCTGCTGGGCCAAGCCGTTGAATGCCTTGGCGCCCGTCAGCGGGTTGTCGTACTGCAGCTTGGGGTCGTTGTTGGGGTTGTAGTTGGTGGCCGGCGTGCCGAACAAGGGATCGCTCGGCAGCTTCATGGCCGTGCGCAAGGTTTCTTCGGCGTCGATGGAGCGTGACGCCACGGTTGCCACGTCGGCTTCGAAGGGGTGCGTGCCGCGGCTGGCCGACACGATGCTCTTCATTGCTGCACCGACGGCGGTGGAGCCGTAGATCTGGTCGGCGCCGTTGGTGCCCATGCGGATGGCGCCGTTGGAGCCCACCTGGTACTGGCGCACCGTCTGGCCCGAGAGCCACACGTTGTTGCCCGAGGTTGAGATGGAGGTGAACACTGCGCGCCCGTTCTGCGAGGCCAGCAGGTCGCCCATCAGGCCGCCCCAGCCTTGAGTCGAGCCTTCGGGCTTGAACGACTGCCAGGTGTTCTGCTGGTCGTTGTGCGAGTACAGGTTGACCGGCTTGGGGTGCGAGCCGGTGTTGTACTGGATCTTGTTGGTGGGCAGGATCAGCGGGCCGACGTTGGGCAAGATGGCCAGGCGCCGATCTGTGCCGAACATGGTCTGCAGCGTGCCCATCATCGGGTGCAGCGCGAAGGTGCGGCCCTGTGTGCGCATGGGGGTGATGGGCAGCACGCCGCCCAGACGCGCTGGCGAGCCAGCGGCTGCACCGGCCATGGCGGCCGTGCCGGGGGCGAGCAGCGCGATCGATTCAGGTGCCTGGTTGCGCACCGCGGTGTAGTTGGTCCACGACGCGGTGTCGGTGGGCAGCACCATGTTCATCGAGTCATTGCCGCCGAACAGGAAGATGCAGACGATGGCCTTGTAGTCGGTGGCCGACTGCGCCGCGGCCGAGCTGATGGCCGACAGGTTGAGCGCCAGCGGTGCGGCGGCCGAGCCCAGCGTCGACAGGGCGCCGGCGTGGCGCAGGAAGAGGCGGCGGGAAGCGTTGTGTGTGGTCATGATGGGTGTGCCTCTCGCGTCACTTCTGAACTTGGAATTCGGGCGAAACCAGTGCCAGGAAGATGGCGGCGTTCACGCGGTTGCGCTTGTCGGCATCGGTGTTGGCCTGGCTGTTCGTGCGAATCGGAATGCTGGCCACCGCGGCCGTGATCTGGGTCTTCAGCGCGGCGGGCATGGTGCCGTACATCAGCTTGGCGTTGACACGCTCGACCAAGTCGGTGGGGTTGGCTACCGTGGGCTTGTCCGACAGTGCGATCTCAGCGCTGAAGTTTGGCTGCAGGTCGCGCCGGTTGGTCGGCGCGCCCGGGTTCTGCCCTACACCGCCCGAGACGTTGTCACGCATGTAGTTAACATAACCGGCAGCGGTCGTCTCATGTGCGATCTGCAGCTCGGGTGCCACCAGCCGCGCTGCCTCGGTGCTGGAGCCTGGCGGCACATAGCCGGGGCGGTAGAAGTTGAACACCGTGGGTGAGCGCCACGCGGTTTGGCCGAGTTGTGTGCCCTGGTTGTCGGTATTGCCCACGCGGTAGTAGCCGCTGTCAGACGTAAAATGGAAGGCGCGCAGGAAGGCCGATAGCCGCAGCACAGGCTCGCGCACCTTGCCCTCGCTGGCCGACATCACACGCGCCTCGGGGTGCATGAGGATGGCCTTGACCACGGAGCGCATGTTGCCGCCCGAGCTATTGAACACCTGGGCCACATCGCGCACATAGGCGGGGCTCGGGTTGCTCGTCACCAGTCGCTGGATCAGCAGCTTGCCGAGGAAGGGGGCTACGTTGGGGTGGCTCGCGATGGTGTCGAGCGCCGTCTTCAGGCTTGCAGGGCCGGCAGTGTTGGCCGGGATCACTGCGCCGAGGAAGCGCTTTTCTTCCGTTGCGTGGTATTGCGGGTAGCTGATCATCGCCTTGGTGAGTCGCTGCGGATCAGAGCTCGCCGTGCCGTTGACGTTGACCGAGCCGTTGAAGAAGCAGGTGCTGTTGGTGGCGGTGGGGGCCACTGGGCAGGCCCAGCTCCAGCCGGTGAACACGCGGGCCAGGCCGGCGATGTCGGCTGGCGTGTAGGTTTCGGCCGGCACCGATCCGTTCATGCGCACCGAACCATCGATGTTGAGCTGCAGCAACCCGATGCTGAAAAGCTGCATGATTTCTCGGGCGTAGTTTTCGTCGGGCACACGGCCTGTGCGCGCATCAGCCTTGCGGTTGCCGAGCGAGGTGAGGTAGCGGCCCATCATCGGATGCAGCGAGATGGTTTCGATCAGGTCGCGGTAGCGGCCCATGCCCTGCGTGGCCAGCATGTCCATGTAGTTTGCTGCGGCGCCGGGGTTGTCGCCCACGTTGGCGTCTTGCATAGAGATCACGAAGATCTGCGACAGCGCGAACGCCACGCGCTGGCGCAGCTGGTCTTCACCCGAGACGGCACCGCGCCAGAAGGAATGAAGCAGGCCGTCTTGCCCTGCCGAAGCGTCCGGGTTCGCCGCTTTGGCGGCTGCCTCCAGCGTATTCCACGTGGTCTGATGCGAGGTGACGGGCTTGGCAAACTGCTCGTCGATCCATGCGCTGTAGCCGATCTCCATCACGCGCTGCACCGACGCGTCGGTCGGGCCGAAGGTCGCCTGGGTGAGGAAGCGTGCGGCGGCTTCGCGCGACACCACCCGGTCAGTGCCGGTGGGTGGCAGGTTGGTCGACGTTTGTTGCGCGTCGTCTTCCTTGCCTGCGCCACATGCCGCCAGCGCTGCGATGAGCGCAATGGCGCCGGCGCGCCGGCAACGATCTGCCCACATGCGCAGGCCCCTCTTTTGTTGAACTATGGCGTTCATGGCGTCCCTCCCCCGTTGTTCGTTCTGATACAGGCGAAAGGCACGCAGAAGGCGTACCAGCGCTTGGGTCGAGATTCTTTGGGTTGGAAGAAGGGGGAATGCGTGAATAGTTGGCATTCCCAGGAACGCTTACGTCTTGCAACCGCGCAAATGGTGACGGAATGCGCGGGTCTTGCATGCAGATGAATCGTTTGTAAGTGGCGGCAACGCGTGCCGCTGCGCGGAGCGTCTCAGCTCAGAGCAGGGCGGCCAGGGAGCGCTGCACCTGGCTCACGTCGAGTTGGCTGCGCTGCGACCAGTCGTGCACCTGATCGTCACCGATCTTGCCCACATTGAAGTAGGCCGCCTCGGGGTGCGACAGGTAGAAGCCACTCACGCTGGCGGCCGGTGTCATGGCCAGGCTTTCGGTTAGCGCCATGTTGATATCGGCGCACTGCAGCACGCGAAACATGTCGCCCTTCACCGTGTGGTCGGGGCAGGCGGGGTAGCCGGGAGCGGGGCGGATGCCGTGGTACTTCTCGGCGATCAACTCCTCATTGCTCAGGCCTTCGTCGGCCACATAAGCCCAGAACTCCTTGCGCACACGCTGGTGCATGCGCTCGGCAAAGGCTTCGGCCAGGCGGTCGGCCAGTGCCTTGAGCATGATGGCGCTGTAGTCGTCGTGGTCGTCAAGAAACTGCTGCTCTTTCTTCTCGGTGCCCAGGCCGGCCGTCACCGCGAAGAGGCCGATGTGGTCGGCCACGCCCGAGCCCTTGGGGGCGATGAAGTCGGAGAGGCAGCGGTTGGGCCGCATCACACCGTCCACGACCGGGCGCACGCTTTGCATGCGCAGGCCGCGCCAGGTCATCAACACGTCGGTACGCGATTCGTCGCTGTAGATCTCGATGTCATCGTCGTTCACCGTGTTGGCCGGGTAGAGGCCGATCACGCCATTGGCCTGCAGCCAGCGGCCCTTGATGATGCGGTTGAGCATGCTCTTGCCGTCGCTGTGCACGCGCCGCGCCGACTCGCCCACGATCTCGTCGGTGAGGATGGCGGGGTAGGCGCCGGCCAGGTCCCAGGTTTGGAAGAAGGGTGCCCAGTCGATGAAGGGCGCGAGCTCGGCGAGGTCGTAATTCTTGAACACGCGCCGCCCGGTGAACTTGGGTGCAGGCGCGGTGTAGTTCTTCCAGTCGATAGGCGTTTTATTGGCGCGCGCCTGGGCAAGGGTGACCAGTGGCGTGGCTTTCTTGTTGGCATGCTGCTCGCGCACCCGCACGTAGTCGGCGTTGAGTTCGGCGATGTAGGCCGTGGCCTTTTCGTCGGAGAGCAGATCGCTGCACACGCTCACGCTGCGGCTCGCGTCGGGCACGTAGACCACCGGGCCGTCATAGTGCGGCGAGATCTTCACCGCCGTGTGCACGCGGCTGGTGGTCGCCCCCCCGATCAGCAGCGGAATTTTCTTGATGCGGAAGTAGTCGTCGCGCTGCATCTCGCCGGCCACGTGCTGCATCTCTTCAAGGCTTGGGGTGATGAGGCCCGAGAGGCCGATGATGTCGGCGCCTTCCACCTTGGCGCGCGCCAAGATGTCTTGGCAGGGCACCATCACGCCCATGTTCACCACCTCAAAGTTGTTGCACTGAAGCACGACGGTGACGATGTTCTTGCCGATGTCGTGCACGTCGCCCTTCACGGTGGCGATGATGATCTTGCCCTTGGCTTTTGCTTCGCCTCCTGCGTCGATCAGCAAGCGCTTTTCTTCTTCGATGTAGGGCAGCAAGTGGGCCACGGCCTGCTTCATCACACGGGCGCTCTTTACCACCTGCGGCAAGAACATCTTGCCCTGGCCGAACAGGTCACCGACCACGTTCATGCCAGCCATCAGCGGGCCTTCGATCACGTGCAGCGGGCGGCCGCCGGCGGCCTTGATGCGCTGGTACACCTCTTCGGTGTCTTCGGTGATGAAGTCGTTGATGCCGTGCACCAGCGCGTGCGCGAGCCGCTCGTCGACCGGCTTGGCGCGCCAGGCAAATTTGGCGCTGTCGTCTTTCGCGGCGCCCTTGGCGTTCTCGGCCACTTCGATCAGGCGCTCCCCAGCTGTGAGCTGCGGCTCGCCGGCCGTGTAGGCCGGCGTCCTGTTCAACACCACGTCTTCCACCCGCTCACGAAGCATGGGCTCCAGGTCGTCGTACACGCCCATCATGCCGGCGTTGACGATGCCCATGTCCATGCCCGCTTGAATCGCGTGGTACAGAAACACGGTGTGGATGGCCTCGCGCACGGGGTCGTTGCCGCGGAAGCTGAAGCTCACGTTGCTCACGCCGCCCGACACCTTGGCGCCGGGCAGGTTTTGCTTGATCCAGCGCGTGGCATTGATGAAGTCGACAGCGTAGTTGTCGTGCTCTTCGATGCCGGTTGCAATGGCGAAGATGTTGGGGTCGAAGATGATGTCTTCGGGTGCGATACCCACTTCGTCGACCAGCATGCGATACGCTCGCTCGCAGATCTCGATCTTGCGTTCGTAGGTGTCGGCCTGGCCCTTTTCGTCGAAGGCCATCACCACCGCCGCGGCACCGTAACGGCGTACCAGCCTGGCCTGGTGCTTGAACTGCGCCTCGCCTTCCTTCATCGAAATCGAATTGACGATGCCCTTGCCCTGCACGCAGCGCAACCCGGCCTCGATCACCTCCCATTTGGACGAATCGACCATGATCGGCACGCGGGCGATGTCCGGCTCGCTGGCAATCAGGTTCAGGAAGCGGACCATGGCCGCCTTGCTGTCCAGCATGGCCTCGTCCATGTTGATGTCGATCACCTGCGCGCCGTTTTCGACCTGCTGCCGCGCCACCGCGAGCGCCTGCTCGTAGTGGCCGCCCAGGACCATGCGGGCGAAGGCCTTGGAGCCGGTCACGTTGGTGCGCTCGCCGATGTTGACGAACAAACTTTTCTGGATGCTTGGGGACAGACCTTCAGCTCTGAGCCCCTCTGATTGAGAGGAAGTCAGCGTGAC
>NZ_JBKJOQ010000121.1:0-18093 GCF_046595475.1 Rhizobacter sp. | reverse complement strand
GCAATATCAAGACGGCTGGCAGCAGCAGCGCGAAGAAGGCCGCCAGGAAGTAGCGCGCCGGCAGGAAACCCTGGCCGAGGCGGATCATGCCCGACACCAGCGCCAGCGTGAGCGTGATCGAGATCACTGCCGTGGCCAGCAGGTGCGCGTAGGCCACAGAGATGAAGCAGATGGGCACAAGCGCCAGCGCCGCGTACATGTTGCCGCGTGCCACCCAGGCCAGCCGCGGCGCATGCTCCTTGAGGCGTAGAAATTCCAGGAAGAACTTGGTGTTGAATACCGCACCCAAAAAGAAGGCCACGTAGTGCCACGCCAGCCCGCGCCAGCCCAGCCAGTCGGACGCCACGTGCAGCGTCATCGCCCATGAGGCGGTGGCCGTCAACAGGTACATGGCGTAGTACAGCATCGCCTTGTCACGCACGCCAAAGTAGACGAAGAGGTTGTAGAGCGCGAGCGTGAGCATTGCGCCCAGAGCGCTGAGCGTGAGCACGTTCTCGGACACCACCGTCTTGCGATAGCCCGCCTGGCTTGCCACATACACGCTCGGGTAGCGTGCGAAGTAGCGGCTTTCGATGCGCAGCAGAATCTGTGCTTGCGCTCCGGGCGGCAGGTCGACATTGCCGCCGTAGTGCAGCATGTAGCTGCTGCTTGCGTTGTAGCCGGTGATGAAGGACTGCACCGGGTAGCCCTGCGCATAAACGTGCACCTCGATGCGCTCCATCAGCGCGCCCGTGGGGTCAACGACCCAGCGCGCTTGCAAGGTGTCGTTCTGCACGGTGGCGTAGAACCAGTAAGCGCCACCGAACAGGCTCACGCGCTCCACCTGCTTCTGCTTGGCCAGCCAGGCGGGCAGCTCGGCGGCGGTGGCGGGCGGCGTTTCTTCTTGCGCCGCGTAGAGTTGGCCGCGCGCTGCGATCTCTACTTCGGCATCGGCGTTGAGCGAGATCGGGCTCTGGCCCCAGGCTGCGGCAGACAACAAGCCGAAGGCCAGGGCCAGCCAGCGCAGCGCCGGCAAACGCCGGGTCAGGAAAGTGAACGACAGAGGCATCGCAGTTTTGGCTCCGTCAAACGGCAGTGCGGCCGAATGTAACCAGAAGTTCCGTGCTTGGACGTGACAGCGAGCCTGCACCGCGACGGAAGTCACACATGGCTCAAAGATCCTTCTCGCCCGCGATTGTTTCGGGGTAGCCGCAGATCGCCTGCGAGGCCTGCATGCCGGCCATCACCGCCGCTTCGACGCAGCCGGCATTCACGCCTGTCTTGATCCAGTCACCGGTCACGTACAGGTTGTCAAAGCCGGTGCCGTGGGTGCTGAGCCGGTGCTGCGTGCTGTTGACCACCGAGAGCACATAGCGCTCCGACGGGTCGACATTGGCGCGCCAGTACTGGCTGTCGAAGCGCTTCTCGCCGGTGGCCGCAGTGGTGTCGATCAGGCTGGCCCAATCGAAGTCTTCTGCTGTGGCCACCGATGGCCACAGCGCATAAATGTGGTGCTTGAGCTGGTTGACGGCCGACTGCTTCACCTGCTCGGCCATGCGCGCGGGGAAGTCGTGGTCGGTGAACGGCGGGTAGTCCTTGATGGGCAGCGCACTGCAGAAGTAGGAGATGTTCTTGGGCTCAAACCGGGTGGGCCAGTTTTCGCGTATCAGCGTCTGGTCCATCGGCGCCCAGGTGTCGAAGGGTTCGCTGAAGGCGGTCAGCACCGGCTCTTCGTGGTCGCGGCCAAAATACGTCCAGCCCAGCTGCTCCACGGTTTTGTTCAGCCACAGCTGGTAGGCCTGCGTGGCGGCGGTTTTCACATATTTGCACGAGGCCTGAAGCGCCGGGCTGCGTGCCACCAGCTGCGGGCACAACTGGGCCAGGCCATCGGCCGAGATGCCGAACACCACCTTGTCGAAATCAACGCCGCGCTGCAGCGTGAGGCTTGGCAGCGGTTTGCCGAATTCCTTTTGATAGCGCTCGGGCCAGTCGCTCCAGTTTGATTCGAGGTTCACTTGCGGGGTGGCTTGCAGCAGTGCGGCCTGTGCCGGGTCGAGCTGGTCGTAAAGCGGCTGGTTGGGCCAGCACTGCAGGCCTTTCACCGGGCGGGTCGGGTGGTAGTCATCACCCGCCAGTTGGGCCTGCTGCGTGATGCGGATCTGGCCGACATTTTTGCCGTCGGCGTCGGGCAGCAGCTCTTCGACTTGGTGGAAGAACTTGAACTTCACGCCGCGGCGTTGAAGCACCTCGTAGAAGGGCGTGAACACGGTGTCGCCCATGCCGGCCTGCATCTTCCACATGATGCCGCCCTGATAGCCGCAACTCATGCGCAAGATGCCGCGCAGCATGGTGCCGGCTTCGATGTTGGGCTTGTCGAACTCGCCGTCTTCATAGGCGAACACCAGGTCGTACAGGCCGCGTATGGGCGCCGAATAAACGCTGACCTTGGGGTTGGCGCCGTGGCGTATCAGCCAGTCGTAGAGGTCTTCGTCATTGATGACGTCGAAGCCCTTGGTGAACACGCCGTCTTCGAACATGCCGATCAGCGAGGTGATGGCCAGGTCGATGCAGATGTAGAGCCGGCGCAGCTCGTCGCTCACGTCGCTGGCTTCGGCGCGCTCGCCGAAGCGCGATTGCAGTGCGCCGCGCACGCCCTTGAGGGCGGCGGCCTGCAGCGCGTGATGGCCTTCGTCTTGCTCGCCGAGCACTGGCAGGCTTTGCGCGAAGGTGAGGGCCGCGTCAAACACGCTGTGCACGTCGGACACGATGGTTTCGACCGTGCGCTCCACATGCGCGGCGAGCGTGTGCAGCCAGTCGCCCACGTCGAACTCGGTCACCGACACTGAAGTGGTGGTGACGGTGGTGGTCGATGTCATTGAGGCCACGCCGTGCTTGCTGTCAAGGTCGTGCAGCCACTGCTTGATCCATTCGTACATGGTGAGTGCGATGTCCCACAGGCCGATGTCCTCGTCGCCATTGCCTGGCACGCCCGGCATGAGGGGTGTGTCGATCACCCACTGGCGCCAGGTGTTGTCGATCAGCTCGCTGAGGGCGAACGAATGCTGAGGTTTGAAGGCGTCTTGCCAGGTGGCCAGCGGTGCGCCGGGAGGGCGCCCCATCAGCTCGTAGGCGCGCTGTATGGTCTTGAAGGCGTTTTGGTAGAAGCCAAACCAGATGTGCAAGCCGTGCTCTTCGATGCGATCGCCCAAAGCGGCATTGCGGCCGCTGGCACCCTTGCCGCCCAGCCGCCAGCCCATCTGGTAGACGGTTATGTCGTACTGGTTCTGCCAGCCGGGTTGGTCGGTGAGGTAGAAGGCCGCGGTCATGGCGGCCACGCCGCCGCCGAGCACCGCAATCTTCTGTGGCGCGATCTGCGAGTTGTCGTGGATTTCAACGCCTGGCGTCACCTCGAAGTCGAAGCTCAGGTGGAAGGGCAAGATGGCCTGCTGCACACCCAGCGGCAGGCCCAGCGTGTCGTTAAGCGGGAAGCTGGCAAAGGGGTGCAGCGTGAGCTCGTAGTCGTCTTCGAACACCTCCACGCCGTGCACCGCGGTCACCATGGCCGGTGCGGCCACGATGGCCTGGTAAACCGCCTTGATACCGGAGGCGTCCGGGAACTGCTTCAGAAAGATCTGCTCGCAGCCCGGGCTGCGCAGCATGCCGGCAATCTGCGCCCAGCCTTCCTGGTCGAGCTCAAGCGTAGTGGGCAGGTTGGCCGCGATCAGCTCGATGGCTTCTTCGATCAGCTCGACGAAGCCGCCGAGCTTGCGTACACCGCTGCGGTTGGTGGTGGCCGCCACCTCCAGAATCGGGTGCTGCACCAGCGGTGAGTCGGGCGAGAAAGGTTGAAAGCCTTTCGCGGCCAACGAGAAGTAGCGCGCCGGCTCACCCGAGGCCGGCATGGTGTAGTCGCACAAGTATTTGGGGTAGCCGAAGAGCTCGCGGCCGTTGATCATGGCCATGCCATCGTCTACCCAGATGTGGCAGGGGTAGAAGAACACGCGGCTGATGCCGGTCTCGCCTTCGGAACCGCCGGGCCGCCCCAAGGTTCCGGAATCCCCTTGGGGGGCGGGCGACGCTTGCGTCGACCTTGGGGCCTTCTTCTTGATTTGACCCACCATCACCCAGGTGATGATGTCGGTCTCTTCGCCCCAGCCCTTGGCTTGGTCACTGGGCCTGGTGGAGTAGGCCCGCTGCACCTTGGTGAAGGTGAGCATCACGAACGGTGAAAACACCTGGAAGCGCATCTCGCCGCCGGCCACTGCGGTGAGCGTGCTGTCGACCGTGGCCTGCAGCTTCGCCAGGTCGCCCTTGACGAAGAAGCCGTACATCTCCGAGTCTTTGAGCTGCAGCGGCGGGTGCATCAGTGGCGAGCCGCCCGGATAGAGAAAGTCTGGGCGATTCGTCTTCGATGCTGTCATGGTGTTTGTTGTTGGGCAGCTGATGTGGCGCGAAGTATCGCTTCGCACCCTGGCGCCCCTGTGTCGTGAAAACCCGGTGCCTACTGCTACGACTGACTCAAGGCAGCTCGGTCAGGCGTTCTCGCCGTGCCAGGGCGGGAAAGAATTTCATCCACAACGCGGCCACGGCCAAGGTGCCGATTCCTCCTAGCAGCACCGAGCCCACCGGCCCGAGCAGCGCGGCCGTGGCCCCCGACTCAAACTCGCCGAGCTGGTTCGACGCCCCGATGAAGATCGAATTCACCGCCGCCACCCGGCCGCGCATGGCGTCGGGTGTTTCCAGCTGAACCAAAGACTGGCGTATGACCACGCTCACCATGTCGGCCGCCCCACTCACCCAAAGTGCTAGCAACGACAGAATGAACGCGGTCGACATGGCAAAAGCAACTGTCGCTAGCCCGTACAACGCCACCGAGCCCAGCATCACGCGGCCCACCCGCCGCGTGATGGGCCAGCGCGTCAGCAGCGCCGACATGCACAGCGCGCCCACAGCAGGAGCGGCGCGCAGCAGGCCCAGGCCCCAAGGGCCGACGTGCAGCACGTCTTTGGCAAACATGGGCAGCAAGGCGGTGGCGCCGCCGAGCAGCACCGCAAACAGGTCTAGCGAAATGGCGCCCAGCACCACCGGGCGCTGCCAGATGAACCTGAAGCCTGCCAGCACCGTGGCCAGCGACACCGGCTCCTTGGGCGGTGGCACGTGCGGGTGGCCTATGCGCAGGAACATCACGCCGGAAACGATGAAGGCCGCCACGCACACCGCATACACCACGCTCGCGCCGGCCACGTAGAGGAAGCCACCCAAGGCCGGGCCACCGATGATGGCCGTCTGCATGCCGACCGAACTGAAGGCCAGTGCGCGCGGCAGCACCGCGTTGGGCACCAACGAAGGCACGAGGGCCTGCTGCGCGGGCATCTGGAAGGCCTTGGCGATGCCCAGGCCCACCGACAGCCCCAGCAGCAGCAGCCTGCTGGCCCAGTGGCCCTGCGTGGCCGCCATCAGCAGCAGCGCCATCACCGCCTGGGCCGCCATGCACAAGGCGAGAACGCGCGCCCGGTCGTAGCGGTCGGCCACGTGGCCCGCCACCAGCGTGAGCAGCAGGGCGGGCAGAAACTGCAGCAGGCCGACCAAGCCCAGGTCCCAAGCGCTGCCGGTCAGCTCGTACATCTGCCAGCCCACCGCCACCATCAGCATCTGGTTGCCGGTGGTGCCGGCCACGCGCGCGTACCAGAAGCGCATGAAGGCCCGCAAGCCGAAGAGGCTGGCGGTGCCGATGGGGGCGCTCTCGGTCATGGGCAGTTGCAGCCCTTGTCGAAGACGATCTTCCAGACACCTGGCGACTCTTGCCGCCACACCGAGGTGAAGCTTGCCACCGCCTTGCCGCTCGGGTCGAACACCGGGCCGGTGGTCATGGCCAGCGTGCCGTTGTCCAGCACCTCCACGCGCTCGGGCTTCCAGGAGAAAGGGGCTTCAGGCGCGGTGAAAAAGCGTTTCCACCACTCGGCCACGGTGGCCTTGCCGTGCAAGGGCGTGGGGCCTGAGAAGAAGATGGTGTCCTCGGCCAGAAAGCTCGCAAAGCCTGCGTGGTTGCGGTCGGCCATGGTCTTGGCGAAGGCGGTTTCGGCTTGCGTGACCTGGCGTTGCAGGGCGACTCGGTCTACTGGCAGTGGCGCGGTGGTGCTGCAGGCCGCCAGCCATACTGCCATGGTGATGGCGACGATGAGGCGTAGGGAGGGCATGTTGGCTCCTGGGCTTTTGGAAGGTGGATGACGATGTTACGAGGCCACCACCACCCGCTAGAACGGCACTTCACTCTCGAAGCAAACCGTCTCGCCCGACACCGGGTGCACCAGGCTCAGCCAGCACGCATGCAGCAGCAGCCGCTGCGCCTGCTCGCGCACAGGGCCTGGCGCATACAAGCCATCACCCACGATCGGGTGGCCGAGCGACAGCATGTGCACGCGCAGCTGGTGTGAGCGCCCCGTCAGCGGCTCTAACGCCACGCGCGTTTGCGTGCCCAATCGCTCTAGCACTCGGTAGCGCGTCGATGAGGGTTTGCCGATGTCGAAGTCGACCTTTTGCAGCGGGCGATTTGGCCAGTCGGTGACGAGGGGGAGGTCGATCTGGCCCGCATCGGCCGCCACCGAGCCGGCCACCACCGCCACGTAGCGCTTGCCCACCTCGCGCTGTGCAAAGGCGTGGCTGAGCTGGCGTTGCATGGCCTTGCCGCGCGCAAACAGCAGCAGCCCTGAGGTTGCCATGTCGAGGCGGTGCACCACCAGCGCGTCAGCCGCCAACGAGAGCACGCGCGAGGCCATGCAGTCTTGCAAGCCCACCGCCCGGCCTGGCACCGAGGGCAGCCCGGCGGGCTTGTCGACGACCAGCAGGCTGTCGTCCAGGTAGATCACGTCGGGGGCAGGTGTCATCGTTACGCTTTGTGAGCCATGCGGGCACAGGCTCGCCGTATTCTCGCGTCCATGAAACGCTTGATTGCTCTCGGTACCTGGGTCGTGCTCTCTGCATGTGGCGGCAGCAGCGGGGGCGGTAACAACGCCACGCCACCGCCCACCGCGATGCGCGAAAGCCGCCTCGGCTTCAGCCCCTGGCCTTACGACGCCACCGCGGCTGCTGTGGACTGGACGTGGCAAACCATACGCACCGAGGGCGACATTGTTTCTCAGCACCTCGAAGAAGGCGTGCCCTGGCCGCAGGCGCTGTCGGGCGACCCCTTTCCCGCTTCTTATGCGCAGCTGCTCGCGGACCGCCGCGCGCGCGCCACCGGCAAGGCCGTGCTGGTGCAGATCAACCCGCTCAACCTCGGACGCGACGGCTTGGCGCTGCTGCGCAGCGACACCGTCAGCGCCGCGCTGCCTGCGCCTTGGAGCACCTACGCCCTCAACCATGCCAACGTGAAGGCGGCCTATCTGAATTACGCGCTGCGTGTGGCCGACGCGCTGGCGCCCGAAGTGCTGCAGATCGGCATCGAGGCCAACCAGCTCAAGCTGAAGCAGCCGGCGCTGTGGGCGCAGTATGTTGACCTTCATTGCAGCACCTACCGCGCCCTCAAGGCCGCGCGGCCGGCGCTCACGGTCACGGTGTCGGTGCTGGCACCGGCACTCTTTCCCGAGTACTCCAGCGAGTACGACCTGGCGGCACAGCAGTCCGCGCTGGCCGATCTCGCGCCCTGCACCGACCAGGCGGTGTTCTCGGTGCACGCCTTCATGAGCGGGCTGCTGGCCGACAGCTTCCCCGACAGCTATTTCGATACTTTGTTCGCGCGCTTGCCTGCGGCAATGCAGGTCAAGCCGCGCGCCATCTCCGAAACCAGCTACCCGGCGCAGGTGTGGAGCCTGCCCAACAATGGCAGCACGCTCACCTGGAGCGGCACGCCGGCCAAGCAGCGCAACTACGTGCGCGTGATGCTCGACGCCGCCCAGCGGCACCAGCTGCGCTACGTGGTCTGGTTCTCGGTGCGTGATTTCGACGCACTGTGGGCCAACGCCCTGGGCAGCGACACCACCTCGCTGGTCTGGCGTGACACCGGTCTTTTTGACGAAGCCGGTCAGCCGCGCGAGGCCATGGCCTTGTGGCGCGAGGCGATGGCCAAGCCCCTCAAACCCTGACCTGATTGGCGACCAACCTCAGTGCCCAAGACTGTTCGCTTAGCTCCGTTCGGCCTGAGGTATCGAAGGCCAGCGCTGGGCTTCGATACCTCAGCCCGAACGGAGCTTTGCTGAGGTTCGTCGCCAATCAAGAACCCTGATGACTCAGGCCTCAGAGCTTGGGAATGCGGATGCGGCTGATCATCAGCGAGCCCGACACGGCAAACATCAGCACCAGCGGGTGCAGCTTGAAGCCCGCGATTCCGATCTCACCGAACCACAGGTCTGCGCGCACGGCGCCTGCCCATGCCGCCGCCGCCAACACCGCCACGAGCAGGATGGACGTGGGAATGGGCGAGCCCTCGAAGTACTTCACCTTGTCACCACCGCCCGACAGGGTCTCGGCGGTGACGTTGTAACGCGCCAGCCGTGACACGCCGCATGCGACGAAGAAGGCCAGCACGATGCGGTCGTACAGGCCTTGCATGCCGCAGCCATAGGCAATGATCGCGGGGGCCACGCCGAAAGAGATCACGTCGGCCAGTGAGTCGAGCTCGCGCCCGAGCAGCGAGGTCTTTTGCCGCCAGCGGGCGATGCGGCCGTCGAGGATGTCGAACACCAGTGCCGCCAGCACCAGCGCGCAGGCGAAGTAGATGTGCCGCACGTCGCTCAGCTCAAGGTAGGTCATGACGGAAAAGAGCGCGCCCACGCCGCACACGGCATTGGCGAGCGTGAACCAGTCTGCGAGATGAAAGTCTCGGATCATCGAGAACGGCTTGTTGAGGGTGCTCATTGGGGGTGTCTTTCTGCTGTTGTGGGGGTCAGCGAGCGCTGCAGGCCATGCGCGAGCCGTCTTCGGAATCGCATGCCTGCATGCTATCCGCCAAAGCGCGGGGCCCGAGATCACCACGAGGCTTGTGTACAGAAAGACCACGGGCTGCTCAGCCCGTGCGTTCGACCAGCTTGAAGCGCTTCATGAGCCGCTCTTTCTGGCCAGGCGCGAAGTTGATCCGCGCGGGGTTGTGGCCGACGGCTTCGACAAGGCGCCTGTCCATCAGAGCGAACCAGAGCGGGGGAAAGTAGGACACCGGAAACATGCCGAAGTAGCCATTCGGCAGCTGCGGCACGTCATCGAAGTGCCGCAGCGATTGGTAGCGCCGCTTGGGGTGTGCATGGTGATCCGAGTGGCGCTGCAGGTGGAAGGTGGCCCAGTTCGAGAACACGTGGTTGCTGTTCCACGAGTGGTGCGGTTGGCAGGGCTCGTAGCGGCCGTTGGGCCCCTGCTGGCGCAGCAGGCCGTAGTGCTCCACATAGTTGGCCGAGGTGAGCTGGAAGTTCGCCCACAACGCGGTCGGCACGAGAAACAGCAGCACCTGCGGCCCCAGCCACAGGCTGAGCCCGCCCCACAGCGCGAGCGTGATGAGCGCGGGTTGAATCAGCTCGTTGTGCAGCGGCGACCAGAACGGCTGGCGGTCGATGCGCATGCGCTCGCGCTCAAGCGCCCAAGCGCGGCGGAAGGCGCCCGGCATCTCGCGCAGCACAAAGCGCCAGATCGACTCGCCCATGCGCGAAGAGGCCGGGTCGGCGGGCGTGGCCACGTCGCGGTGGTGGCCGCGGTTGTGCTCGATCGTGAAGTGCCCGTAGAAGGTGGGCGCGAGGATGAACTTGGTGAGCCAGCGCTCCAGCGTCGAGCCCTTGTGGCCCATCTCGTGGCCCAGGTTGATGCAGAAGCCGCCCACGCCGCCGGTAGAAATGATCAGACCGATCTCGCCCACCCAGGTGATGGGCGTGGTCTGGCTGAACCAGGCGGCGTAGATGAACGCGCCCCACAGCAGCGGCACCAGCGCATAGGTGATGACGCGGTAGTAGGGGTCGGCCTCCAGGCCGGGCACGGCCGTCTCGGGCGGGTTGCTGGTGTCGTGGCCGAGCGCGAGGTCGATCACCGGGGCGATCAGGTAGAAGAAGATCACCGGGAGCCACAGCATCAGCGTGGTGCGCTGCCATTGCCACAGCAGCGGGCCGGTGGCCACCGCCACGGGCACCGCCAGCGACATGATCCAGGCCAGGCGCTTGTGGTCGCGGTACGGCGGCGTCGGGTGCTGCGGAAGTTTCAAACTCATGTGCGTTGTCTCCAGATTTCACACAGCCCCTGGCTGCTGATGTTGCGGAGTGTGGCCGCGCCGCGCTGCGGCAAACACCGATGGCGGCGACATTCAGTCGTCATAAAGTGACACGAACCCGTGCAACCCCTGCGAGGCAGGGAAGACCCCATGGCCACACGTGGCGACCCGTCGCACCGCATGCCCGAGCACAGCGCGCTCGTGCACCCCATCTACGCGCGCTTGCTGCGCATGCTGCTGCAGCAAGCCGAGGTGGACGGCGACCGCGTGCTCGCGGCCGCGGGGCTGGACTGGGGCACGCTGATGACCGAAGACCGCCGCCTCGGTCGCGAAACGGTGATGCGCCTCGCGCAGGCGGCGATGGCAGCCACCCGGCGGCCCTGGCTGGGGCTGGACCTGGGCGACAACGCCCCCGTCTCGGCCCACGGCGCGCTGGGCTACGCCGCCGTCACCGCGCACCGCCTGCGCGAGGCCCTGGAGACGCTCGCGCGCTATGCCGCCATACGCAACGACGCGCTCTGCTGGAGCTACACGCCGCAGGCCGGCGGCGCGGTGGTGCGTGCCGTTGAGCTGGCCGACCTGGGCCCGGGCCGCGGCTTCGTGGTGGACACCGTGCTCGCCGCCGTGCTGCGCGTGGTGGCCACGGCCGTGGGCCAGTGGCCGGCATCGCTGCGTGTGGACCTGCCGTTCGCCGCGCCGCCCTGGCGCGAGCAATACCAGCGCTTCGCGCCCGTGGAGATGCGCTTCGGCCAGCCCGTGCTGGCCCTGCATTTCGATGCCGCGGCGCTTGCGTTGCCCTGCTTGGGTGCTGATGCCAAAGCGCATGCAGCGGCGTGCCGCGACTGCGAGGAGGCGCTCGCCGAGATGGCCGGCGCCAGCCTCGCGCAGCGCGTGGCCAGCCTGCTGGCGGGCGTGCAAATCGGCGCAAACATCGGCGCGAACGTCGGCTCGCCTGCAGGCGGGTATCCACAGCTGGCGGATGTGGCCGCGCAGTGCGGCCTGTCGCCGCGCACCCTGATGCGCCGCCTGCGTGCCGACGGCACGCGCTACCAGCACTTGCTCGACGCCGCCCGCAAGGAGCGCGCACTCTGGTTCCTGCAGCACACGGAGCTGCCGGTGGAAGAGATCGCGGGCCGGCTGGGTTATGTCGACGTCTCCAACTTCAGCCGCACCGTGCGCCGCTGGTTCGCGGCCACGCCGGGGGCGCTGCGCGAGTCGGCGCGCACGCGGGGCTGACAGCACTGGTCTTAATTCCACTGGTGAATACGTGCACTGGTAGCAGCGCGGGGCCGGCGGTATAAGTTTCGCCCGCAGGTGCGAAACCGCGCTGCGGGCCCCGCCCCAATCACAACGCCAGGAGACCTTGAATGAGCGCTTTCCACACTCGCAAACCCTGTGATTCATCGCCACCCGCTGCACGTTGGCGAGCGTGGGCCGCCGCGGCCGCGCTGCTGGCCGTGCCGGCCTGGGCAGGTGCGGCCGGCGTGCACGTGCGTTTCGACTTGGCCAGCCCCGCCACCAGCCCCTTCCCGAGCGACCGTTTCACCAAGGTCGACTGGACGCAAAAGACCTTCAAGCGCGTGAACCTGCCCAAGCCCGACTGCGCGGCGCGGCCCAGCGACTGCGCTGACATCGACGTGATCAACCAGCTCGACGGCTTCAACACCCAGCCGCGCATCACCATCCCGTTCAGCGGCGACATCGACCCCGCCAGCGTCACCAGCGACACCGTCTACCTGGTGAACCTGGGTGACACCCTGAGCGGCTGGGGCTTCGGTCAACGCGTGGGCATCAACCAGGTGCTGTGGGACGTGGCCTCCAAGACGCTGGCGGTCGAGTCCGACGCCTTGCTGGCCGAGCACTCCCGCTATGTGCTGGTGGTGACCACCGGCGTGCGCGACGCAGCGGGCCACGCCATCGAGGCAGGCCCCTTCGGCCGCTTTCGCCAAGACTTCGGGCGAGGCCAGGGTCGCGACAAAGACAGAGAAAAAGACAGAGACCGCGACGACGCCGACTACGGAAAGTCGTTGCTCGATGGCCAGCACGTGAGCGGCGCCCCGCACGCGCGCATTGCGGCGCTGAGCCTCTTCACCACCCAGAGCACCACGGCTGACCTGGAAAAGATCCGCGCGCAGATCAAGCACTCACGCCCTGCGCCGATCGACTTCAACATCGGCACCTCGGCCGCAGGCCCCGCACGCGCGGTGTTTGCGCTGAGCGCCTTGGCCGGTATCCAGTTCAACCGGCAGACGGGTGCCGCTCCGGTGTTCACGCCGTCCTTCCTGCCCACGCCGGCCTTGAACGTGGTGCCCGGCTCGGTGGCGAGCTTGGCTTTCGGCAAGTTCCGCTCGCCCGACTACCAGACGCCGCAGAAGTACATCCCCGTCACGCCGACCTTGCTGGGCCAGCCCCAGGTGCAGGGCAGCAATGAGCTGATCGTCGAGATGTTCCTGCCTTCGTCGCCCAAGCCCGCGGGCGGCTGGCCTGTGGCCATTTTCGGCCACGGCTTCACCGACAGCATGTATGGCGCGCCGTGGACGGTGGCCTCGGTGCTGGCCTCGCGCGGCATCGCCACCGTGGCCATCAACGTGGTGGGCCATGGCGGTGGCGCCCTGGGCACGCTCAACGTGCTGCCCACGGGTGGCGCGCCAGTGGCAGTGCCGGCGGGCGGGCGCGGCATCGACCAGGACGGCAATGGCAGCATCGACTCCACCGAAGGCGTGAACGCCACCGCGCCGCGCACCATCATCAGCAGCCGCGATGGCCTGCGCCAGACGGTGGTCGACCTGATGCAGTTGGTGCGCCAGATCGAAGGCGGTGTTGATGTGGACGGTGACGGCGCGGTCGACCTTGATGCCTCACGCATCTACTACGCCGGCCAGTCCTTCGGCGGCATCTACGGCACCATCTTGCTGGGCGTGGAGCCCAACATCCAGGCCGGTGTGCCCAATGTGCCGGGCGGCTCCATCACCGAGGTGGCACGCCTGGGCGTGTTCCGCGGGCTCACCGGCCAGGCCCTCGCCACGCGTGTGCCCTCGCTCATCAACGTGGTCGACCCCAGCGGCATCGCGTTCAACGAGAACATCCCTTTGCGCAACCTGCCACCGGTGGTCAACAGCGTGGCCGGTGCCATGGCGATTCAGCAGCTGCTGGAGCGCAACGAGTGGGTGCAGCAGTCGGGCAACCCGGTGTCGTATGCCTCGTACATCCGCAAGAACCCGCTGCGAGGCAATGCGCCCAAGCCGGTGATCGTGCAATTCGCCAAGGGCGACACCGTGGTGCCCAACCCGACCAGCACCGCCATCGTGCGCGCAGGTGACCTGGCCGATCGCGTTACCTACTTCCGCAACGACCTGGCCTACGCCGCCAACAACGCCGTGGGCAAGGGGCCGCACACCTTCCTGACCAACATCGGCAATGCGGCGACAGCCCCGTATGCAGTGGCGGCGCAAGCGCAGATCGCAGTGTTCTTTGCATCCAACGGCGCGCTGGTGATCGACCCCGACGGCGCGGGGCCGTTCTTCGAGACGCCGATCACGCTGCCGCTGCCGGAGGGGCTGAACTTCATTCCATAACACGCACCGCCTCCGTTCGGGCTGAGCCTGTCCAAGCCAGCGCCAGCCTCGGTGCGGGCACTTCGACAGGCTCAGTGCGAACGGATTCCGGAACGCTCGCGCAGCCTGAGCGTGAGGCCCACCGGCGACATGGCAAACGCCATGTGCTCGCGGGCCTCACCACCGTCGGGCGTGCCCACGCTGTCGATCTCGAAGCTGCTGAGCAGCATCGCCATCGCCATCTTGATCTCGAGCATGGCGAGGTAGCGGCCCGGGCACACGCGGGCACCGGCGCCGAACGGCATGGCCACGCGCTTGGGCGAGCTGGGTGTAAGCGAAGGGTCGGCGTGGTCGAGCCAGCGCGCAGGGTTGAAGGCCGTGGGGTCGGGGAAATGGCTCTGGCTCACGCTGTCGTGCCGCATCACGCACCAGACGAAGGTGCCCTGGGGCACGTGAATGTCGGCCACGGTGTGGTCGCGCAGGGCTTCGAGCACGATGAACGGGCCCACCGGCTTGAGCCGCATGGTCTCTGATGCGCAGGCTTCGAGGTAGTCGAGCGAGGCCATCTGCTCGGGCGTGAAGTCGGCGGGGGCTGGCGCCAGGCGCATCACCTCTTCGGTGGCGCGCTGCAGGGCCTGCGGGTTGCGCTGCAGCAGGTAGATCATCCATGCCAGCGTGTTGGCGGTGGTGTCCTCGCCGGCCAGCAGCATGGTGAGCACGTTGCCGGCCACGTGCTGATCGTTCACACCGCTGTCGCCCTGGTCGGCGGCGGCGATCATGCCTTCGAGCAGGTTGGTGGGCTGCTCGCGCAGCGCCGGGTTATTGCGCATGCGCTCACGCGCTTGCGCGATGAACTGGCCGATGGCTTCGTTGATCGCGACCACGCTGCGGTCGAGCTCGCGGTCGACCTTCAGGCGAAAGTAGCGCCAGTACGGGAAGCGCGCAAAGATGCGCCTGAAGAGTGCGGGGAAGATCTTGTCCAGGTGCTGCTGGATAACCTCGTGGTCAGACTCCAGCGTGTTCATGTCGGTGCCGAAGGCGAGGCCGGCCACGCCGTCGACCGTGTAGCGCATCAGGTCTTCCTGCAGCACGATGGTGGTGCCGCTGCGCGCGGCCTTCTGCCATCGCCCTTGCAAGCGCTTCGTCACCTTGAGCAGCGAAGGAAAGTAGGCCCGCACGTGGCCAGGCGCGAAGCTCGCCATCACCATGCGCCGCTGGTCACGCCAAGCCTGCCCCTCGGCGCCGAAGACGCCGGGCTTGAGGCCCATCTCTAGGCCCACGGTGCTCGACCGCGTGGTGCGCCGAAACCCATCGGGCCGGTCTTTCAGCAGGCCGGCGATGACCTCGTGGTCGGTGACGGCAAAGGCGTTCATCGTGCCCAGCTTGAAGCGGAAGAAAGGCCCGAACTCGCGGCCCCACTTCTCTACGTCGAGGTGTATGCGATCGAGCTTGATCTGCAGGGCGTTGCCCAGCACGGGGATGCCACGCGGCCCCGGCAGGTCGGCAATGCTGCGCAGCGGCGCAGCCGAGGTGGTGATGGCCATGATGATCTCGCGAAGGGGCACCGCGCCAAGACCTGGCGGCGGTGCCCATTCTGAGTCAACTGGCGCGGGGGTTATCTGCGCCAGTCGCGATCTCGATCGCGATGGTGGTAATCGTAGTAGCCGGGGCCGTAGCCTGGCTCAATGACGACGGCGCGTGTCCGATAGGCTGGCACCGGCACCACCACGCACGCGCTGAGCAATTGCGTGGCGAGCACCACACCCAAGGCGCCGAGCACGCGGCGGTTGATGAACTTATGCATTGTGTTTACTCCTGGGCGCCGAGGTGTGGCCCCCAGGGTGTCAACGGTTGCAGGTGGGCGGGTGTTGACGTGGCCAGGTTGCTGCAAGGTAAAGCCTGTGCCTTGCTTCCACCATGCGGAATCACTCAAGCTCGCCGCGCTGTTTCAGCTCTATGCACTGCGCGTGCAGCGCAAACTTCGGGCGCTTGCATTGCGTTTGCAGACAGTAGTACAGCGAGAAGTTTGCGCGCGACCCGCACACGGCGCGGGGGTTGTTCGCTTCCGCGTCAGCAGCGGTGGCAGCGGCTTTGGCGGCCGCTTCTGCCCTTTCTGCTTTCTTGCTGCGGGGCTTTTCGGGTGCGGCTTGCGCTATCAACACGGCGGATGCTTCTGCCGCCGCGGGTGCCAAGGCCGTGGGGGCCAATGCCGCGGTGGCGGCACTCGCTGGCGCTTCAGCGACCAACGCTGCGCTGGCGGCGGGCTGTGGCGGCGATGCAGCGGGTGCAACGGTCGATGCCGACATGGTGGGGACCTGAGCCGGCAGGGATGCGGGTGTTATGACGGCCGCGCTCACTGCGATTGGCGCTGCGGCCACGACCGACGACGGCCCGGGCCGCATTTGCGTCCACCACCAGCCGCCAAGCGCTGCCAAGGCCACGGCGCAGAGGCTGGCCACCCACAGCGGGCCCTGGCGGCCTGGGGGCGGGGCAGCTGTTTGCAGGCCGCTGTCGGTGGCGACCCACTCTTCCCGCGCCGGCCGTACGTTGAATGCTGGCGCCGGTGGAGACGACGAAACAGCAGCAGAGACCGGAGGGGCAGCAGACGCCGGTGTGCGATCTAGCCATTTCTGAAAGTCGGCCACGTCACGAGGCCGGTCGCGTGGCTTCACCGAGAGGGCCTTGTCGATGCCAGCCAGAAAGGCCGCGCTGTAAAGCACTGCGGGGAACTGCGCGGCGCGTGCGCGTACGGCTTCAACCAGGGGGCGCTGGGGGTCGGCCGCGGTGCGCGCGGTGGCCCTGGCCGGCGGCTGCCCGGTGATGGCGAAATGCAGCACACCGGCGAGTGCATAGAGATCGGTCCATGGCCCTTGCGGCAGCGTGGCAGATTCGCTGTACTGCTCGATCGGGGCATAGGCCGGGTTGAGCAGTGCCGAGAGCGACAAGGCCTTGTCGCTGGCCACCCGGTTGGAGGCCGCGAAGTCGAGCAGCACGGGCCGGCCTTCGGCCAGCATGAAGATGTTGTCGGGTGAGATGTCGCGGTGGTAGCACTGCATGGCGTGCAGCGTGCTCAGCGCGCTCAGCAGCGGCGTGAGCATGGCGCGCAGCCAGGCTTCGTCGGGCGGGTGGGGCAGGGCCTTCAGGGTGGACGCGAGGGTCTGGCCGCCGTAGTAGGGCATCACCATGTAGGCGGTGTCGTTCTCTTCCCAGAAACTTTGCACGTGTGCGAGTGACGGGTGCTCGAAGCGCGAGAGCAGCTTGGCTTCAGTGAGGAAGGCGGTCTTGCCGCTCGCAAAAGCCTCGGGCGTTGCCGAAGGCTTGGGCACCACCTGGGGGCCGCTGCGGCGGGCGGCCAGCGCGGTGGGCAGGTATTCCTTGATCGCCACCTGGCGCTGCAAGGATGAGTCGAGCGCCAGGTAAACCACGCCGAAGCCGCCACGGCCCAGCACATCGATGATCTGGTAGCCACCAAGGCGCGTGCCTGAGGGCAAGGCATCACGTGTCAGCGCCGCGTCGAATTGCTGCGTGGAGGGGCCGAAATCAGAAGAGGGCATCTTGGGAATTCTTGAAGGGCGCTGTGGGCATCAAACGGGGCGCAAGCCGCCCCCGCAGGGTTATAGAGCAAAGGGCGCGCCCGCCGTACAGCGCCAGGGTCGATGGCGTGGCGAGGTGCCAACAAACTCTCGGTTGGGCGGTGGATGAAGCGGCCGAAGGTGTTGCCTTCGCGACGCATCTCGCCGCCAGCCAGTGCTACCGTGCCGCCTCCATCCACCACACAAGGACGCGAGACATGGGCGTGCAACTCACCAAGCAGGCGATCGACCTCGGCATCGTCACCACCAACGGCCCGGCCATGCTGGGCTTCTACCGCGACGTGCTGGGCTTCAAGTATTTGCGTGACATGCCCATGCCCGGCGGCGGCTTGATGCACCAGATGCTGTGCGGCGACAGCATGATCAAGCTGGTGGTGCTCGACAAGGCACTGGCCGTTGCGGCACCTGGCGGCCCCCAGGGCGGCAGCGGTTATCGCTACTGGACCATGACCGTCAGCAACCTCGCCGAAATGGTGCAGGCTTGCGCTGACGCCGGCCACAAGGTGGTGATGAAAGAGCGCGAGCTGCGCCCGGGCGTGAAGATCGCCATGGTTGAAGACCCGGACGGCAACTGGGTTGAGTTCCTGGCGCTGGGCTGATTGCTGCCACGTCATTCCCGGCACCAAACGCTCAGCCTTACCGCCACCCGGTCGGTTTTGCGGTGATCTTGTTCACTGCGTGAGGCCGCGCCGGGAGTTCGGCCCGGCGGCCGACCTCCTTTCTTTGTGTCGATGTTCAGACGCGGGACAGGGGTAACGGGTGTGCACAGACATGGGTAACACCTTCT
>NZ_JBKJOQ010000077.1:0-2643 GCF_046595475.1 Rhizobacter sp. | reverse complement strand
GTACTTGGGCACCACAAACAGGCTGATGCCCTTGGTGCCGGCCGGTGCATCCGGCAGGCGTGCCAGCACGAGATGGATGATGTTTTCAGCGAGGTCGTGCTCGCCGGCCGAGATGAAGATCTTCTGGCCGCTGATCGAATAGCTGCCGTTGCCCAGCGGCTCGGCCTTGCTGCGCAACAGGCCCAGGTCGGTACCGCAATGCGACTCGGTGAGGCACATGGTGCCCGTCCACTGGCCGGAGACGATCTTGGGGAGATAGGTTTGCTTCAGCTCATCAGTGCCGTGCTGCAACAGCGCAGCGTAGGCACCGTGGGTGAGGCCGGGGTACATCGTCCAGGCCTGATTGGCGCTGTTGAGCATTTCGTACAGCACGTTGTTGACGACTTCCGGCAGGCCCTGGCCGCCGTATTCAGTGGCGCAGGCCAGCGCCGGCCAGCCGGCTTCAACGAACTGCGCATAGGCCTCCTTGAAGCCCTTGGGCGCGGTGACGACACCACTCACCTTGTCGTGATGGCAGCCCTCGGTATCACCGCTCTGGTTGAGCGGATACGTCACGTTCTGGGTGAACTTGGCGGCTTCTTCGGCAATCGAGTTGATGGTGTCGGCATCGAGGCTCGCATGCTCGGGCATGGCCTTGAGTTCGGCTTCGACGTTGAGCAGCTCGTGCAGCACAAACTGCATGTCGCGCAAGGGGGCGATGTATTGACCCATGGTTAAAACTCCTGAAGGTTGAAAGGAAAGTGGGAAGTTGGGACGCCGAGATTACCGCATTGCAGCAAAAAGCCGAACTGCCTTGCGGCAGTTCGGCTTCAGGGGTCTAGCTTGGGCTGGACCCGGCCCTTGGAGGCGGGTCAGCAGAGGGGCTTACTCGTCGGCTTGCACTCTGGCCTTGAAAGGCTTTTTGACATAAGCCGGCTTGGCCCCACCCTCGTCGCGCGCGCCTGGTGCGGCCTTGGTGATTTGCAGGCGCTGGCCCGCCACCCAGACGCGCTGCAGCTGCTGGAACACTTCCTTGGGCATGCCCTCGGGCAGGTCGATCAGGCTGTGGTCTTCGCGGATGTCGATGCGGCCGATGTACTTGCTTTCGAGATCAGCCTCGTTGGCAATCGCGCCGACGATGTTCTTGGGCAGCACGCCATGCTGATGGCCGACTTCAATACGGAAGGTTTCCATGTTGGCGTCGGCTTTGGCCGCGCGTTTCGGCTTGGCGGCTTCATCGCTGCGCTCGAAACTGGCGCGCTCAAAAGCAGGACGCTCGGCACGCTCGAAGGCGGGGCGCTCGGGGCGCTCAGCCTTCACAAAACGCTCGGGGCGCTCGAAGGGCGTGCGCGGCTTGGCAGGCTCAAAGCTTGCTGCCGGTGCGGCGGTCTCTGAGGGCGGACGGAAGCGCGGCTTGTCGCTGGCCTCGGCAGCAGCAGGTGCTGCGGTAGCGCGGTCGCGGAAGCTCGGCTTGCTATCACGTTCGGCATAGGCGGGCTTGCTGTCGCGGTCGCCATAGCTGGGCTTGTTGAAGCGTGCCGGGCGCTCGCTGTCGGACGACGATGAACGCGCCGGGCGCTCGGCGAACTGGCGCGGGCGGTCGTAACTGGCCGCATTGATGGCCTGCACAGCCGTGCTGTCGATACCACCCATCACCGACTTGCCGCCCTGCGCCATCAGCGCCAGTGCAGCAGCAATGTCGAGCAGCGAGACTTCCTTCTCGCGTCCCAGCTCGCGCTCCAGCTGGGTGACCAGCTCGCGCATGGGGTCGAGCTTGGCCATGTTGCTCAGCGTGTCCGACACCTTCTGTTGAAACTTGGCCACGCGCTTGGACTTGATCTGCGAGTCGCTGGGCACCGCCATGATCTCGATGTGCTTGCGGGTGGCGCGCTCGATCATCTGCAACAGGCCGCGCTCGCGGGGTGCCACGAACAGGATCGCATCGCCCTCGCGCCCTGCCCGGCCGGTGCGGCCAATGCGATGCACGTAGCTTTCGGGGTCGGTCGGCACGTCATAGTTGATGACGTGGCTGATGCGCTCCACGTCGAGACCACGGGCGGCGACGTCGGTCGCGACCACGATGTCGATGGAGCCATCCTTGAGCTTGGCCACCGTGCGCTCGCGCTGCTGCTGGGCGATGTCGCCGTTGAGTGCCGCGCAGGAGTAACCGCGCGCGCTGAGCTTGTCGGCCAACTCTTCGGTTGCGATTTTCGTGCGCGTGAAAATCAACATGCCCTCGAAGCTCTCGACTTCGAGCAGGCGGGTCAGCGCATCGAGTTTGGCCCCCGGCTGCAAGACGATGCAGCGCTGGCGCACAGTAGTCGCCGTGCGGGTCTTTGCCGCGATGGTGACTTCCGCCGGGTTCTTTAAATAAGTATTTGCAATCCGCTTGATCTGCGGCGGCATGGTGGCGCTGAACAGTGCCACCTGCTTCTCGGCCGGCGTGGTCTTGAGGATGTTTTCGACATCGTCAATAAAGCCCATGCGCAGCATCTCGTCGGCTTCGTCGAGCACCAGATGCTTGATCTCGTCGAGCTTCAGGCTGCCTTTTTCGAGGTGATCGATGATGCGCCCCGGCGTGCCGACGACGACATGCACACCACGACGCAGTGCCGCCAGCTGTGGGCCGTAGGCCTGGCCACCGTAGATCGGCAGCACCTGGAA
>NZ_JBKJOQ010000061.1:0-26018 GCF_046595475.1 Rhizobacter sp. | reverse complement strand
AGTACCACTCGGCGACGAACCGGTTGACGCGCTGATTCATGAGCACCACCGAGACATCGGAAGAGCGCAGCACCGGTGTCGTCACCGCGGTGCGCGGCAGCGTGGTTGATGTACGCTTTGACGGCCGCCTGCCTCCCATCCGCACCTTGCTGCGCGCCGGCACCGACCGCGCGATCGCGATCGAGGTGTTGACTCAGGTCGATGCCCGCCACGTGCGCGGTATCGCGCTCACGCCGACGCAGGGGCTGGCGCGCGGCATGCCGGTGACGGACACCGGCGGTCCGCTGCTGGCGCCCGTCGGCAAGGCCATACTCTCGCGCATGTTCGACGTCTTCGGCCATGCCATCGACCGCCAGGACGAACCGAAGGACGTGTCGTGGCGTTCGGTGCACCGCGAGCCCCCGCCGCTGATCCATCGCTCGACCACGTCGGCGATCTTCGAGACCGGCATCAAGATCATCGACGTGCTGGTGCCGCTGGAGACCGGCGGCAAGGCGGGCCTGTTCGGCGGTGCGGGCGTGGGCAAGACCGTGCTGCTGACGGAGATGATCCACAACATGGTCGGCAAGCAGAAAGGCGTCAGCATCTTTTGCGGCATCGGCGAGCGCTGCCGCGAAGGTCAGGATCTCTACGCCGAGATGAAGAAGGCCGACGTGCTGAAGAACATGGTGATGGTCTTTGGCCAGATGAACGAGCCGCCGGGCGCGCGCTTCCGCGTCGGCCAGGCCGCCCTCACGATGGCGGAGTACTTTCGCGACGATGAGCAGCGCGATGTGCTGCTGCTGATCGACAACATCTTCCGCTTCATCCAGGCCGGCTCCGAGGTCTCGGGCCTGATGGGGCAGATGCCCTCGCGCCTGGGCTACCAGCCGACCATGGGCACCGAGCTGTCGGCCCTGGAAGAGCGCATAGCCAACACCGACAGTGGCGCCATCACCTCCATTCAGGCGGTTTACGTGCCGGCCGACGACTTCACCGACCCGGCGGCGGTGCATACCTTTTCGCACCTGTCGGCGTCGATCGTGTTGTCGCGCAAACGGGCAGGTGAGGGCCTGTTCCCCTCCATAGACCCGCTGCAATCGAACTCCAAGATGGCCACGCCAGGCATCGTGGGCGAGCGCCACTACGCGCTGGCGCAAGAGATACGGCGCACCCTGGCGCAGTACGCTGACCTGAAAGACATCATCGCCATGCTCGGCCTGGAGCAGCTGTCGCCCACCGACCGTGCGGTTGTCGCGCGAGCGCGCCGGCTCGAGCGCTTCTTGACGCAGCCCTTTTTCACCACCGAGCAGTTCACTGGCTTGCAGGGCAAGCTGGTGAGCCTGGCCGATGCGCTCGACGGCTGCGAGCGCATCTTGCGTGACGAGTTCAAAGACCGCCCCGAAAGCGCGCTCTACATGATCGGCGCGATCTCGGAGGCGAAGGCCGACAAGGCCAACGCCAAGGCATCAGCCGCGACGGCGCCACCGGAGGCCGCCCATGCACCTTAAGGTGTTGCTGCCGTTCCGCGTCTTCGCCGACCAGGCCGACGTGTCGCGCATCGTCGCCGAAACGCGCGAGGGATCGTTCGGCCTGCTGCCGCACCGGCGCGACTGCGTCGCCGCCCTGGTGCCGGGCATCCTCACCTACGAGAGCGCAGCCGGCGGGGAAGTCTTCATCGCTGTCGACGAGGGCGTGCTGGTCAAGATCGGCGACGAAGTGCAGGTGTCGGTGCGGCGTGCCTCGGGCGGTGCTGACCTGGCCAGCCTGCGCGACGCGGTGCAAAACGACTACCTGACGCTGGATGCGCTGGAGCTGGGCGCGCGTGCGGCCACGCAAAAACTGGAGAGCGGCTTTGTGGGCCGCTTCGCGAAGTTCCATGCCGAATGACCCGACGCCGCCTCACGTGATGGCCACGAAAGTGGGCGCAAAGGCCGAGCGCAAGCTGCGCGCAAGGCGCGACTGCGCACCGGGCGTCTGGTCGGGTCTGGGCATGATGGGCTTGATCGGCTGGTCGGTGGTGGTGCCGACCTTGGCCGGCGCGGCACTGGGCCTGTGGCTCGATTCGCATCACCCCGGCAAACACCCCTGGTCGCTGGCCTTGCTGATGGCTGGGCTGGTGCTCGGCTGCCTGAACGCTTGGCGCTGGGTGGCCCAGCAAGACCGGGCGATGCACGAAGTCGACGATTGAAGCGTCATGAACAACCTGCTCTCACTGATCCCCACCTTGATGCTCGCCGGCGCTGCCGGTGGTCTGCTGGGCCTGCTCTTTTTCGGCGGCCTGTGGTGGACCGTGCGCCGGGCGGTCGATTCACCCCGGCCGGCGCTGTGGGTCGGAGGCAGCCTGCTGTTGCGCATGGCGTGTGTGGCCGCGGGGTTCGTCGTCGTCTCCGCGGGCGATTGGCGCAACTTGGTGTCGTGCTTGCTCGGATTCTGGGCCGCGCGCTGGTGGGTGCTGCGCCTGAGCACTCGCGTGGCGGCGGAACCATCGGCCGCCTTAGGCCTCACACTGAAGCTGACCAACGATTGCTCACACGGCGCCGGGCCAACTGAGCTTTTCAACCTAAAAAAGGGACACGAGATGCAGATTCAGATCAACACCGACAACCACATCGAAGGCAACGAGGCCTTGTCTACACACGTCGAAGCCGTGGTCGAAAACGCCGTGCGCCACATGAAAGACCAGCTCACGCGGGTAGAGGTGCACCTCGATGATGAGAATGGCGGCAAACCCGGCAGCGAAGACAAGCGCTGCCTGATGGAAGCCCGCTTGAGAAGCCACCAGCCAGTGGCGGTCAGCCACCACGCCGGCAGCGTTCATCAGGCAGTGGACGGCGCGGCTCGAAAGCTGAGGGCCGCGCTCGAGTCGCTGCTGGGGCGGCTAGACGAGCACCGCCGCCATTCGCCCGCTGAGCAGCCGGACCTGACGGACCCGACCTGATCTGCCATGCGCCTAGGCCCCGACCAACTGATCTTCTGGCAGCAGGGGCTGTTCAAGCTCAACGGCACCATTGCGTTCACCTGGGCCTTGATGGCGGTGTTGGTGCTCGGCTCGATGCTGGTCACGCGCAAGCTCTCGACCGATCACCAGCGTTCGCGCTGGCAAAACCTGCTGGAGATCGTGGTCACCGGCATCACCGAGCAGATCCGCGAAGTGGGCCTGGAGCGGCCCGAGCGCTACCTCGCCTTCTTGGGCACGCTGTTTCTGTTCGTCGCCGCGGCGGCGCTGGCGACCGTCATTCCCGGCTACGAGCCACCCACTGGATCGTTGTCGACTACGGTCGCGCTGGCACTGTGCGTGTTCGTTGCGGTGCCGCTGTTCGGCATCCGCGAGCAGGGTTGGGGCGGCTACCTGAAGTCGTATCTGGAACCGACCTTCATCATGCTGCCGTTCAATCTCATCAGCGAGGCCTCGCGCACGCTGGCGCTGGCGGTGCGCCTGTTCGGCAACATGATGAGCGGCGCCATGATCGTCGCCATCTTGCTCACCATCACCCCGTTTCTCTTCCCGGTGGTGATGACGCTGCTGGGTCTCTTGACCGGCATGGTGCAGGCCTACATCTTCAGCATCCTCGCCGCCGTCTACCTCGCCGCCGCGACGCGGCCAGCGCCGCAGCCCGCCCCAGCTCCCGCGGCCACAACAACAACCTGAACCGACAAGGAAGCCCCATGGACAGCCTCACCCTCATCGCGGTGGTCTCGATCATCATTGCCGGCATCACCACCGGCTTCGGCACCATGGGCCCGGCACTGGCCGAAGGCCGTGCGGTGGCCACCGCGCTCACGGCGCTGGCCCAACAACCCGATGCCTCGGCAACCATCACGCGCACGCTCTTTGTCGGCTTGGCGATGATCGAATCCACGGCGATCTACTGCTTCGTGGTGTCGATGATCCTGATCTTCGCTAACCCGTTCTGGAACGCAGCGATTGAGCAGGCTGCAAAAGTCGCGGGCAAGTAGCTCATGCTGATCGACTGGTTCACCGTCGGTGCGCAGGTGCTCAACTTCATCTTGTTGGTGTGGTTGATGAAGCGATTTCTCTACCAGCCGGTGCTGAATGCGATCGCCGCGCGCGAGAAGCGCATCGCCGACCAGATCGCCGAAGCCACCGCAACGCAGGCGCAGGCGGCGGCAGAACGCAAGGCCTTCGAAGAGAAGAACGAAGCCTTCAACCAGCAGCGGGCCGACCTGCTGGGCAAGGCCACCGCAGCAGCCAACGCCGAAGGCCAGCGCCTAGCCGAAGAGGCGCAGAAGGCCGCCGCCGCGCTGGCGGCGCAACGCCAGCAGTCGCTGGCCAGGCAGGCAGAGCAGTTGCAGCAAACGATCGCGGGCCGTGCTGCGCAAGAGGTGTTTGCCGTGGCACGCAAAACGCTGGCCGATCTGGCGAACGTGAGCTTGGAAGAGCGCATGGTCGAGGTCTTCACGCGGCGCTTGAGTGAGCTGCCGGCCTCTGCCAAAGACGCGCTGGGCGCGGCGCTGAAGCAGAGCACCGACCCCGCCCGGGTGCGCAGCCACTTCGAGCTGCCCGCCGATCAGCAGGGTGCGATCCAGAACGCGATCAACGTGGCCTTCTCGGCCGACGTGCCGCTGCGCTTCGAGACCGCGGCCGATACCGTGTGTGGCATCGAGCTCAGCGCGGGCGGGCAGAAGCTGGCCTGGACCATAGACGAGTACCTGCGCGATTTTGAGCACGACGTGGCCGCGCTGCTGGTGCCGGCAGCGAAGCCGGTGGCTGCGCCCAAGCGGCTCGATGCACCTGACGCAGCGGCAGTACCTGCAGTACCTGCAGTACCTGCTGTACCTGATGCAGGCGCCGTGAGGATCGCAGCATGAGCATCGCACGCGACGCCTTTGAGGCCTCGCCTCACGACGGTCTCGCAGACCACGCGCTTGATTGCGGCTTCGCTGCGTTGGCACAAGCACGTACCGCGTTTGCGCCCGCGCTGGTGCCACGCGAGGTGGGCACCGTCACGCAGGTGACCACGGGCATCGCCCACGTCAGCGGTCTGCCGGGTGCCGGCTTCGATGAGCTGCTGAGCTTCCCCGGTGGCCTGGCCGGCATCGCGTTCAACATCGACGAGCACGAGCTCGGCGTGGTGCTGTTGGGCGACTACTGGCAGTTGCAGGCCGGCGACGAAGTGCGCCGCACCGGCCGCGTGATGGACGTGGCGGTGGGCCCCGCGCTGCTCGGGCGTGTGATCGACCCGCTGGGCCGCGCGCTCGATGGCCTCGGCCCCATCGACGCCACAGCGCGGTTGCCGATCGAGCGGCCCTCTGCCGCCATCATGGACCGCGCGCCGGTGAGCGTGCCACTGCAGACCGGCCTGAAGGTCATTGACGCGCTGATCCCGATCGGCCGCGGCCAGCGCGAGCTGATCCTCGGCGACCGCCAGACAGGCAAGACCGCCATCGCACTCGACGCCATCTTGAACCAGCGCGGGCAAGACGTGGTCTGCGTCTACTGCGCCATCGGGCAGCGTGCGTCGGCAGTGGTCAAGGCAGTGGCAACCCTACGAGAGAAGGGCGCAATGGACTACACCGTGGTCGTCGTCACCGAGGGCAACCAACCGCCCGGCCTGGCCTACATCACGCCCTATGCGGCCACGAGCGTCGCCGAACACTTCATGGAAGCCGGCCGCGACGTGCTCATCGTCTACGACGACCTCACGCAGCACGCGCGCGCCTACCGAGAGCTGTCGTTGCTGCTGCGCCGCCCGCCCGGGCGCGAGGCTTTCCCGGGTGACATCTTCTACATCCATTCGCGCCTGCTTGAGCGCTCCACCCACCTGAGCCCAGAGCGCGGAGGCGGCTCGCTTACCGCGCTGCCCATCATTGAGACCCAGGCCGAAGACATCTCGGCCTACATCCCGACCAACCTGATCTCGATCACTGACGGGCAAATCTACCTGTCACCCTCGCTGTTCGAGCTGGGCGTGCTGCCGGCGGTGGACGTGGGCAAGTCGGTGTCGCGCGTGGGCGGCAAGGCGCAGCGCGGCCCGTTTCGCGCTGTGGCCGGCGACTTGAAGCTGGCCTATGCGCAGTTCGAAGAGCTCGAATCGTTTTCGCGCTTCGGCGCGCGGCTAGACGACGCCACCCGCAAGACCATCGCCCATGGCCAGCGTATCCGTGACTGCCTGAAGCAGCCACAGTTCGCCCCCGTGCCCGTGGCCGCGCAAATCGCCATCTTGCTGGCGCTGACGGCTGGCCTGTTTGACACCGTGCCGCTGCCGCGCATGGCCGAGGCGCAGCAAGCCGTTCAAGACGCCGCAGCAAAGCTCAACGCGCCATTGCAGCAGCGCCTGCTGGGTGCAGACAAGCTTCACGATGACGACCGAAAGGCCGTCACTGAAGCCGCGCGCGCCGCGCTGCAGAGCTTCTTGCCTGAGCCTGACCCAAAACCCGACGCCAAGCCGACCGCGACCGTCACCGAGGTGGCGGCGTGAGCGACAGCCTCGCGGCCCTGCGACGCAAGATTGCGGGTGCCGGCGATCTGCACGCCGTGGTACGCACGATGAAGGCGCTGGCCGCGTCTAGCATCGGCGACTACGAGCGATCGGTGCTCGCGCTCGCCGACTACGACCGCATGGTCTCGCTCGGCCTGGGCGAATGTTTTCGACAAGCCCAGGAGAAGCCCACAGCCGTGCCCGAGCGCGTGTCGGCCCAGGCGCCCATCGGCGCCATCGTTTTCGGCTCTGACCAAGGGCTCGTGGGCCCGTTCAACGACGTGATCGCCGAGCATGCCATCAGCGCCTTGGCCGATCACCCCGGCCGCGCCCAGGTTTGGGCTGTCGGCGAGCGGGTGGAAGAGCGATTGAAGGATGCGGGCTTGAAGGTGCTGGGCGCGTATGCGGTGCCAGGCTCGGTCGAGGCCATTGCGCCGCTCGTCGCGCAGATCCAGATCGACAGCGAGGCGCGCCGCGCCAACAGCGGCCCAAACCGCGTGATGCAGGTTTATGTTTTCCACAACCGGCCGCTGGCCGCATCGCTTTACGAGCCGGTCGGCCAGCGCTTGTTGCCGCTAGACGCCGCTTGGCAGCAAAGCTTGGCGGCCGTGACTTGGCCCGGCAAGGTATTGCCCGAAGTGCTGGACCACGGCGCAACGACCTTGCGCGCGCTGATCCGCGAGTACTTGTTCATCTCGCTGTACCGCGCTTGCGCCGAATCGCTGGCCAGCGAAAACGCCAGCCGCTTGGCCGCCATGGAGCGCGCCGACCGCAACATTCTTGACCTGCTCGATCAGCTGCATGCGGGCTTTCAGCGGCAGCGACAGGGCTCGATCGACGAAGAGCTTTTCGACGTCACTGCAGGTTACGAAGCCCTGGCCCCGCCGTGAAAGACGCCATCGTCGTCTTCAATTCAGGCTCTACCAGCCTGAAGTTCGGCGCGTATGGGGTGGGCGCTTCATCAGCGCTGTCGCTGCTGTGCGTGGGCCGCATCGACGGCCTGCAGGGCAGCCCGCACTTCGTCGTGAAAGACGCGGCCGGCGAGTTGATGGACGCGCATAAATGGGGCGAGGGCGATGCAATCGACCACGCCGCAGCGCTGCACTACGTCATCACCTGGCTGAAAGCGAGTCTCGCCGAGACCCACATCGTTGCAGCCGGCCATCGCATCGTGCTGGGCGGCATGCGTTACGACGCGCCCGTGCGCATCGACACCGAGGTGCTGGCCCACCTTGATTCGCTGGTGGCCATGGAGCCATCGCACCAGCCCGCCAACATTGCCGGCGCCCGCGCCTTTGCCCTGGCCTTTCCGGGCCTGCCGCAGGTGGCCTGCTTCGACAGCTCGTTTCATCGCGCCATGCCCGAGCTGGCGCAGACGTATGCGCTGCCCCAAGAGCTGCGCGATGCCGGGGTGCGCCACTGGGGCGCCCACGGCATCTCATACGAC
Source organism: Rhizobacter sp. (assembly GCF_046595475.1). Classification (GTDB taxonomy): domain Bacteria; phylum Pseudomonadota; class Gammaproteobacteria; order Burkholderiales; family Burkholderiaceae_C; genus Rhizobacter. Next base: position 18,149 of record NZ_JBKJOQ010000061.1, on the reverse strand, counting down.
TACATCAGCCGCCAGGTGCCAAAGGTGGCCCCGCAGGCGCGGCGCGTGATCGTCGCCCACCTCGGTGGCGGTGCCAGCCTGTGCGCCATGCAAGACGGCCGCAGCGTCGAGACCACGATGGGTTTTTCAAGCCTGTCTGGCCTGCCGATGGCCACCCGCTCGGGCGACATTCCGCCAGGCGCGCTGTTCTACCTGTTGCGCAGCCAGCGCTTCGACGCAGCCGCGCTCGAAAAGATGCTCTACGAACGATCCGGCCTGCTTGGCTTGTCAGGCATCAGCGGTGACATGCGAGTGCTGGAGCGCAGTGATGACCCGCGAGCCACAGCGGCCATCGCGCAGTTCGTTTATGCGATGACGAAGTACATCGGCGCCTACACCGCCGTGCTCGGTGGCCTGGATGCGCTGGTGTTTACCGCGGGCATCGGCGAAAACTCTGCGCCCGTTCGCACGGCCTCGTGCGGGCAACTGGCCTGGCTGGGCGTGAAGCTCGACGCACAGGCGAATGATTCGGGCGGGCCGCGCATTTCAACCGCCGACAGCGGTGTGTCGGTGTGGGTCATTCCCACCGACGAAGAATTGATGATCGCGCAGCACACGCTGGCGCTGGTGCGGTCTGGGGCTAGCTGAGCCCCCGAAACCCCGCGCATCGGCGAAGCCGAATGCGCGATCTGCTTACCTGAGTCGTCAGGACGCCGCTGGCGTCGAAGTGGGGAACACCACCTTCGGGGGCTGGGTGCCGTCGGCCTTGCGGCTTTTCCGGCCGCTTGCGGTCTTGCGGACTTGCTTGGCAGAAATGGTTCTCTTGCCTACGCGCTTCTTCTTTGCCAGTGCCATGTCTATCCTTTTGAGTAAAGAGGCTGAGGATACATGTGACGCGGATGGCCAGGCTTTTTGGCGCCCCGTGCGATATCCGTCAAAAGTGTCCGCGACATGCAGCGATACAGCGCGCAGCGGTGTTGGTCTGAGGAATCCCTGCGGCAAGATCCTGCCCCTCCGCCGCCGTTGGCGAGCGGCAGGTGGGGGAGATCTCTTCAGTCTCATTTGGGATCTTCCGCGAGATTAACGAGCCCCTCGCGTCGATCAGACCTGCAGCAGCGAGTGAGCAATTGGCGCTCGAGCTGCCCGAAGAGCCGGCGGCAGCGCTGCCAGGAGTGATGTGATGGCCACCAACCCGATCCAAACGAGCGGCGGCGCCCACGCAATCGTGAATGGAAGCGGCGCCACGAATCCCAGACCGCCCACCAAGCCGTCGAGCAGCGCGGTAAGCGGCAGCGATAGCGCCAACGCAGCGATGCCGCTGAGCGCACCAACCCACTGGGCCTCACTCAACACCATGCCGATGAGCCGTCGTGGCGTGGCCCCGAGCGTCTTCATCACGGCCAACTCGCGGGTGCGTTCCAGCACGCTGATGCTCAGGCTCGCCGCCAACCCCAGACCGCCTACCGTGGCCATCACGACCGCCATCGCCATGAGGGCTCGGATCAGGATCACGATGTGGTCGCCCATTGCCGTGCGCAGCTCGGCCAGCGGCACCGCCTTTTCAACGCTGCCTCCGGCTTGCGTGAGCCGGGCGTCGATGCGCCGGATCAGTTGCTCTCGCTGCTCGGCGTTGGAGGCCGTCGTCGCCACGCGCAGCATCCGGGCTTGCCCGACAGTGCGAGTCTGGCGAGCAAAGGCTTGGTCGCTGACGTAGGCGACGCCGGCCGCGCCGATCTCCTCGACGACGCCGACCAGGCGCCACCCCGAGACCTCGCCTTGCATGGACAACATCACCTCGTCACCGATCTTCAGCCCCGGCCGCTGCGCGATCGCGGCGTGGTTGAGAACAACGGCGTCCTCATCGTCCGAACGCAGCCAGCGCCCTTCTCGAAGCGGAAAGCTGATCAGTTGGGTGTTCGGCGGTGGCGCCATCACCGCAAAAGTTCCGTGCCCGCGATCCGGGTAGGCGTGCGAGATGTCGACCCGACCGGCTTGCGCAAACGCCGCTTCGCTGTAGCCCCAGGCCTCAGCCGCGCGCACGCCGGGAAGCGCCGCCAACGCGTCGCGCAGCGCGATCGACTGCGAAGCGTGCAGCCGCAGCTCCACGTCGTAGTGGCGGGTCTCATAGACCTTGGCAACCGTGCGCTCCCAGCTCTGGGACACGTTCAGCGCCGTCATGAACATGGCGCCGCCAGCGGCCAGCAAAGACAAGGTCAGCACGAGCCGTGAAGGCCGCCGCATCACGTTGCGCAGCGCGACTGGCCAGCGCGCGATGCTGGCACGAAGCCAGTCGGAGCTGACCCCATGCCGATCGATCGCATCACGAACCGTGACGCGGCACGCTCGCCACACGGGCAGTGCAGCGACCAGGGCCGGCACGCACAGGCCGGCCGTCACCACAGCGATCCAAACCCATGCCGGCGGATTGGCATCTGTGACAGTGAAGTTCAGCAAACCGGCGATCGACGAGGCAAAGCCGCGCAAGCCCAGTGCGGCCACCGGTACCGCCACGGCCAGAGAAGCCAGGCCGATGCAGGCCACGAGCACCAGGTACATCGCCGCCAATTGGCCCGTGCGTGCGCCCAGCGTCTTCATCACCCCGATCTCGCGCACCTGGCGAGCCAGCAGCGCCGCCAGCGTGTTGGCGACGAGCACCCCGCTCAAGATCAGGGCCATCACGCTGAAGGCCAGCAGCAGGAAGAGCACCGTGGTCATCTGTCGCTGGTGCGGGTGTTGGCGGGGCGGCGGCACACGAAGCTCCGTCACGTCCACGCCTTGCGCGCGCAGGGACTGGGCCAGGGCTTCGGCAGCCGCCTGGATGGCCGGCATCGTCTCGGCCACATTCGCAAACCTGACGCGCAATTCATGCACGCTGCCGTCTTCGCCCAGTTGCCGCAGCGTCTGTCGCGTGACGTAGGCATAGCCGGTGCGCTCCTGCCAGGCGGGCGCCAGCCCGGGGTCGTGCACCAGGCCGCTGATCGGCAGGCGAGTCAAAGGCCCGTTCGGCGTCTTCAGTTGCAGGGTTCCTGCGACACCCGCATTCAATACGCCGGTCGCGGTGCGCTCCAGCAGCGCGCTGCCGGCGGGCGGTGGGTATGCGCCTTCCTGCGGCGCAACCCGGCTGAGCCGCATCGAGGCGAAGTCATCGACGACGAACAGCAGCAAGGGCCGCCAATCGTCACCAACGCGGGCCCGGGCCAGGACCACGTCGCGCGCTTCGGCCACGGCAACGGACGGGTCGCGACGCGACAACGAGAGCGCGGTGGCATCGACATCACCGCGCAATTCCAGCGTGGCGTGGGCTGGCTCGGTGCCGAGGTAGTTGACCGCCATCTCCCGAGTCAGCACGGCGTAGGCGCCGAGCACCGCACCGAATGCGCTCAGGCTGACGGCCACGGCGATCAGCATCAGCGCCACCCGGCCCCGTTCCGCCACGGCGTCGCACCAGAGCTTGCGCCAACGCGTTCTCAATGTGAATGCAGTCATCGCACCCTCACTTCGATCGTCTGCGATGGCTGCGCCACTTCGAACTGAAGCTTGTCGAAGCTCGGCATGCCCGAATGCCATGACAGCGTGAACCCGTTCGAAAACCCCAGAGGCTCGGCTGGCATCCGAAACATGTTGTGGTCCAGCGTGTCGTTGTCGTTCTCGTCGTGGAACACCACGACAGCGTAGCGACCTCGCGGCAGGCTTGGCCACTGCACGGTGGCCTCGCCCGCGTGGATGACCGCTTGAGCCGTCCATCGGCCGGGGCCCAGCACATCGTCGCCTGAGGCATAGAGCTTGGCGATCACGTGCCCGCGGTCGTGCATGAGCCCAGTCACGTGCGCACTCAAGGAACTGGTTTCGGGCGCCGCATGAAGCGGCGCGGAGGTGACCAGCGCGAGAGCCATCACGGTGAGGCGATTACGCATGGCGGACCTCCTGCAACGCGGCAACTGCTGGCCGCCGCATCGGCTCATTGCCGATGACCCGACCGTCCGACAGCGTGACAACCCGGTCGGCGATGGCGCTGACGTCGCGTTCGTGGGTCACCATCAGCACCGACTTGCCACGGGCGGCAAGCGAGGCCAGCAGCCCCAGCACGGCGTCGGCAGTTTGTGAATCGAGGTTGCCGGTTGGTTCGTCGGCCACGATCAGCGGGGGGTCGTTGGCCATGGCCCGCGCAATCGCCGCACGTTGCTGCTGCCCGCCCGACAAAGCGGACGGCAGCTTGTGCGCCTGCTCCACGATGCCGACCTGCTGCAGCAGGTGCAAGGCGCGTTCGCGTGCTTGTGCCGGCGCATAGGTGCCGCAAAAGTCCATCGGCAGCATCACGTTCTCCAGCACAGTGAGCGTGGGCAGCAGCTGGAAGAACTGAAACACGACACCGACATGCCGGCCGCGCCAGGCGGCGAGATGGCTTTCGTCGAGTGACTGAACCGCCGTGCCGTCGATCAGCACCTCGCCACCGCTAGGCCGGTCGATACCGGCAATGAGGTTGATCAGCGTGGACTTGCCGCTGCCGGACTTGCCGACGATGGCGATGAATTCGCCCGCCGGCAGCGCCAGGCTCACCCGGTGCAGGGCCCGCGTTCCACCATCGGGTCCGGGGTACAGCTTGCTGAGCTCTCGAAGTTCGATCATGGGCGTGCGGTCTATAGTGGACAGGTGTCCATGTTCGTTGGATGACCTGCGCACGCCCAGACACGGCGGCGCCGATGTTGTTCACTACTGAACACGAACGAACGAATCGTCCAGGAACTCTGAATGCCCTCACCGCAGCCCGTTGACCGTCGCAGCGCGCGCACGCGCAGCGCCTTGCGCAATGCTTTGCTCGATCTGGTCGTCGAGCGCGGCTGGGACGACATCGCCGTCCAGGACCTGTGCGAGCGGGCCAACATCGGCCGCTCGACCTTCTACACGCACTACACCAACAAGGACGCACTCCTCACCGGCAGCCTCGACGACCTGCGCGGCCATCTGCGCCAGACGCGGCGCGAGGGCAGCGCGGCAGGCGAGCGGCCAACCTTCGGCTTTGCGCTGGGCTTGATCGAGCATGCGCACGAGCAACGTCGCCTGTTCAGAACCCTGGTCGGTCGACGCAGTGGCTATGTCGTTCAGCAGCGCTTCCGCGAGATGGTGATCAAGCTCGTCGGTGAAGAGCTGCCCGCCGGCAATGCGCCCGGTTTGCCGCGCACGGCTGCGCAGCGATGGATCGCCGGCGCGTTTGTCGAACTGCTGGGCTGGTGGATCGAGCAGCGTAGCCCGCTGCCGCCGCCCGAGCTGGCCGCGATGTTTGAAAGCCTGGCCCGACCGGTCTGGGTCACGTTGACGATTAAGGTGCCAGCATGAATGGACTGCCCTGGCCGGCGCTGCGAGGTGGCCTGCTGGCGCTTGGCGCGGCCGGCCTGTTCGGCATCAGCACGCCGCTGGTTCAACGCGCTGGCAGCGGCCTGGGCCCGTTCAGCACCGCCGCGCTGCTCTACGCCGGGGCGGCCTTGATCGGCGCGTTGTTGCGGCAGCCGGTCGATCGCGAGGCCGCGCTGCGCCGTGTCGATCTGCCGCGCCTCGGGTGGATGGCGCTGTTCGGCGCCGCCATCGGTCCTGTGGCACTCGCCTGGGGTCTGCAACACACGAGTGGCACCAGCGCTTCGCTCATGCTAACGCTGGAGGCGCTGTTCACTGCGGTGCTGGCGCAAGCGCTCTACCGCGAGGTGATGGACCGCCGCGTCTGGTCTGCCATGTTGCTGCTGCTGGCCGGAGGCGTCGTCTTGGTGGTTGATCGTGGCTTGCACGGCGGCGCGCAATGGCTGGGCTTGTGTGCCGTGCTGGCTGCCACAGCCGCCTGGGGCGTGGACAACACCTTGTCGCGCGCCTTGGCCGAACGCGACCCCGGCCAGGTGGTGCTGGGCAAGTCGGTTCTCGGTGCTGGCGCCACTGCAGCACTCGCCTGGTTCGCCGGTGAGCCTATGCCCAGCTGGGGTTCCGCGCTTTCGTTGCTCGCCATCGGCGCGAGCGGCTACGGCCTGAGCCTGCGGCTGTACCTCCTCGCGCAGCGTGCATTTGGCGCAGCTCGTACGGGCTCGGTGTTTGCTTTCGCGCCGTTCATCGGCGCCTTGTTGGCCATCGCGCTGGGTGACCGGTCCTTGAGCTGGGGCATGGCTGCCGGGGGTGGCCTGATGTTGGCAGGCATCGCGCTTCATTTGATGGAGTCTCATGGGCACGAGCACGTGCACGACGAGTTGGAGCACGAGCATGCTCACCGGCATGACGATGGCCATCATGATCACCGCCACGAATGCCTGTCTGCCACAACCCACAGTCATCTTCACCGCCACGAGCCGCTGAGGCACGCCCATCCTCATGTTCCAGACGCGCATCATGGCCATCACCATTGACCGACGCCATCTGCTCGGGCTGGCGTGCTCCACTCGGCAAGTCGGAGCCCAAAAGTTGTTGCTCGGCGCCAAGGCCTCGCGCGACAGCAGCGATCCTGAAAACCCAAGCTACCGATTCAGCATCTTGGCGATCACGCCGCCTCGCAGACGGGCGGGCTGCGGCAGGCCGCTGCCCAGCAAGGGCCGCAGATACGCTTGGAAGGCGGGCGTGATGTCACTGCCCGAAGCCGCGATGAATGAATCGGGCATCACCTTGGTCTTGCCGGCCACGTCGGTCAGCTTGACCAGTGCGTACTCAACCGCGTATTCACCGATACGCCGTATCGCCACCGAGCCGTCGCGCGCCCCCCAGATCGCCTGCTTGACAGCGAATTCGCCGACTTCGCGCGCCTCGCTGCGGTCTACGTCAGAGGCGCAACCGTCGAACGAGCGCTGCAGATAGCCAAAGGTGTCGCCTCGCACGCGTGTGATGCCGAGCGTCGATTTGATCTGGGTGCACAGCAGGTCGGCCAGCGCGCCGCTGCCAGAGAGTTGCAGGTTGCCATGCGCATCTTTCTCGACCGTGGTCGCAAGCTTGACCGAGAGCGGTGTGCCGGCGGCGTCATGAATTCCTTCTGACAACGCGACCACGCAGCGCCCGAGCCGGTCGTGGACAGCTTTGACCTCAGCGATGAATTTGCTCTCGTCGAAAACGCGCTCCGGCAGATAGATCAAGTGCGGGCCGTCGCCCTCGACCGTGCGCGCGGCGGCGGCGGCGGCCGTCAAAAAACCCGAGTTACGCCCCATCACCACCGCAAGGTAAACGCCGGGGAGCGAGCGGTTGTCGAGATCGGCGCCCATGAACGCCTGGGCCACGAACCGGGCGGCCGAAGGGAAGCCCGGCGTGTGGTCGCTCTCCATCAGGTCGTTGTCGATGGTCTTGGGAATGTGGACAGTGCGAAGGTCGTAGCCGTCTCTCGCCGCTTCTTCGCTGACCAGGCGCACGGTGTCGGCGCTGTCGTTGCCGCCGATGTAGAGAAAGCACGAGACGTCGTGCGCCTTGAGCGAGGCGAGGATGCTCTGGCAGTAGGCGCGGTCAGGTTTGTCTCGTGTCGAGCCGAGCGCCGACGAGGGCGTCGCAGCGATCGCCTCCAAGTTGGCTTGGGTCTCGGCCGACAGGTCGACGAAATCTTCGTTCACGATGCCGCGCACGCCGTGGCGTGCGCCATAGACGCGCTCGATTTGGGGAAAAAGCCGTGCTTCAAGCACGGCACCGACCAGTGATTGATTGATCACCGCGGTCGGGCCGCCGCCCTGAGCGATCACCAGCTTGCCGCTACGCATCATGTTTTGACTCCTTGTGAAGACACTGTGCCTTGCCGGCTTTCATCAGCCAGCGCGCTCATGTTGTTGATCGAGGTGGGCTTGGAGCACGCCTCGATCAACTCGGTCAGAGTGTCGTGCTGGCGCTTGTCTGTCAATCTGCCGCCTTTTGAGGCATCCAGCGAAAGTCACAGATTGGCGCCCCCGACGCGATCGTGCCGGTGCGGTGCAGCCGTCCACCCCACTTTTCCGCTAGCGGAAAATCGAGCTGGCAAAAGGTTTGCACGCACAGTTCAGAGGCATCGTTCTTTGCGAAGAACTCGGCCACGGGGCACTTGGTGCAATCGAACGCGATCGAGCCGTCAGTGCTGATGACATCGCGCCATTCATAGCTGGGCGCACCAAACGGAAAGGTGCGAAAAAGATCAGTGGCTATTCTGAGGCGCTTGTGCGGATCGCGCGTGACCGCGCTCGCAGCCAGCAAGGGGATTTCGCCCATCTGGACATAGATCCTCCAGCCGATGTCGTAGATCAAGCGATGCGATTCAGCGGCCGAGGCCCCATGTCGAAGCAAGACTTCGTGCAGCGCGAGGGTGGCGGCGGCCAGATGGGTCGTGAAGACCGCGCCGACCGTCGGCTGGATCGCAATCGAAGGCTCGATTTCGTAATATCGATCCCACGCCTGCTTCAAAAGATCGCCGGTCGACTCGCCCAGCGGCGTGGCCTTCAAGACCGCCCGAGCGTGTGGCTCGACGAGCATCTGCCACAACCCACCTCGCTCAAGCGAATGTTGGAACACGCCGCCGAACTGAACGCGCAACTCGTTGAAGAGTTCGACGGTCGCATTCCAGTCCCAGGTCTCGTCCACGGCTTGCGGGGGCAGGAATTCGCCAACCAGCAGCAGTTCAGGCAGCAGTTGCGAGACGCGTCTTTTGAGAAGGTCGAGCGACGAGGTGCGGGCGGCGTATTCGCGGGCGATGAATGGCCGAGACAAGGCTTCGAACCGCGCGTCTGGCGCAAGAACGAAGATCAGGGATTCGGCCGTGGTGAGTGCCTTTGCATGCAGCATCAATTCACTCGGGAAAATGAAACCGTGTTCGTAACCTGCCTTCATCATCTCGATGTAGACCTTTGCGAAGCTCATCTCGCTCAAGCGGGATGCATAAAACTTGTCTGCGAGCACTTCGAATCGCGCGAAGAAGGCCTCTTCGTTGGCCTCCGGCAATCTGTGGGTCTGGGCCTTGAAGTGGTGAAACGCGCGACGGGTCTGGCGTTGAACGACGGCGAACCAGTACAAGATGAACCGGTCGCGTTGCGCTGCCGTGAGTTCTCCGACCATGCCGAAATCAAGCAAGGTGAACGTGCCGTTCGGGTGAAAGAAAATGTTGCCCGGGTGAAGGTCGGCGTGGAACAGACCGTCGGAGACGAACATCTGAAGCAGCACGTCGACAAGCAAGGTGACCAGCCGGCGTTTGGGTTCTTCACCGAGCGAGGTGGCGGCCTCGCGAAGGCGCAGCCCTTCCACCCAATCCATGGTGAGCACGCGTTGGCTTGAATGGCTGAAGTGAACGCTGGGAAATTGAACCTCGGCCCGGCCCGCAAAGTTAGCGCGAAAGCGCTCGATGACGTGGCCTTCCTGCAAGAAGTCGAGTTCTCGCAGCGTGTAGCGTCGGAACTCGGCGAAGAAGTCGCGCAGATTCGTGCGTTGCATGCGTCGCGGAGCCAGGGCATAGAGCCATCGCACTCCCATCGCCATGGCGTCCAGATCGCGACCCACCAAGCGCTCCAGGTCGGGCCGTTGAACCTTGACCGCAACGGCCGTCCCATCCGACAGGCTTGCGCGGTGCACCTGCGCCAGCGACGCTGCGGCCACAGGCACATGGTCGAACGATGCGAACAGCTCTTCTAGCGTCTTGCCGAGTTCGCGCTCGATGGTGATGCGTATCGTCTCCGAAGGAACGCTCGGGCCTTTTTCCTGAAGGGCCGCGAGCACCTCGACATAGGCAGGCGGCAACATGTCAGGGCGAGTGCTCAGCACCTGGCCCAATTTGACAAATGCCGGGCCGAGCCCGACCAAACGCGCCGCGAACTCGGCTGGCGCTTCGACATTCGTCGCATCGATGGTGAATCGACGCAAGGCGCGAAACTCTCGCAACAGCGCCCAACAGATCACGGCCAGCCGCGACAGGTTCTGAATCGAGTTGCCCTGGGGTGAATCGACAGTCTTCACAACCAGCCGCCCACGAACCCTGCCCGCTGCAGCCCGGCAATAACGTACGGGCACGAGCGCATCAAGCGCCAAAGAAAACCGGAGCGGTGGTTCTCGCACATCAGCACCACGGGGCCGAGGTTGATGCCGAAGTGATAGGGCGATGTCCAGCCCGCATGGCCGCTTTCGGCTTCATCGGAGAAGCTCAAGTTGAAGCTGCACCTGAAGCAATATTCGCCAGTCACCTGCGGGTACACGTCCTGAAAATGCTGCAGCGATGGCAGCACGATCTCGGGTGCGAACGGCAGCGACGCGGCCACGGCCCAGGGGGCGACGGTCCCATCGTCGGGGCCATACGGTGCGCCGCGCGCTGCATAGCCTAAGAACGAGCGCTCAACGCCCTGGATGCGCCGCGTCGTCCAGCCCGGCCCGTCGCTTGCCGTCAGGCCCCAGAAGTTTTCGCCGTAGCCCTCGAAGTCCTGCGGGTTGCGGATGGCGTATTCGCGCTGCACGTAGGTCGCGCGGCGGCTGTTCTCGCAGTAGTCGATGCCTTTGTCGCGCGCGAAGGCATCTTGGATGCCGCGCATGTCGAGCCAGATGTGCGAATACTGGTGGATGAAGAGCGGGCCGCCGTAGAGCAGCTCGTGCCCGTAGATCGTCTTCCACTCGTAGGTCGATGTCCAGGCTGTGTAGCTCTCGGCAGGCAGTGGGTGCGTCGGCGAGCCCAGCCCGAGCACGTACAGCAAGGTGGCTTCGTCGTAGCCGCGCCATCGGTAGGGCAGAAAGCCGGCCTCCGGCGTCCACCCATGCGTCGCCGTTGCAGCGCCGTCGCAGGCCCATGCCCAGTCGGCCCGGCGGTACAGCGCGTCGGCCAGCGTGCGCACGGCTTGCTCGTCTTCGTTATCGCGGTCGAAGTACGCCGCGGCGGCCAGCATGCCGGCCAACAGGAAGGTGCTGTCGATGGTGGACAGCTCGCACGAATCGCGACGGCGGCCCGTGGTCATGTCGAGAAAGTGATAGTAGAAACCGCGGTGCCCGGTTGCATCGAGCGCCGTGCCTTGCGGGCTGGCCCAGAAGAAGCGCAGCACCGCAAGCGTGCGAGCCAGCGCGTCGGTGCGTGTCATCCAGCCACGCTCGACGCCCACCGGATAGGCCGCCAGCGCAAAGCCCACCGCCGCGATGCTTGCGGGCGAGCCAGGCTCTGATCGGTCGGCGACGAGACCGTTCGATGGGTTGGTCTCGCGCAAAAAGTATTCGAACGAGTGACGTTGCAATGCATCTAGCCGCGCCTCGCCGAAGATCAGCGGCGCGGCGCCGGGCTGCTCAGGCGGGGTTCGTGCATTGAAGTTCATCGCATGGTCGGCATCAGCGCCCGAGCGCGGCGGGTGCATATGGTGCGTCACCGAACACCAGGGCGCGCAATTGCGCCCATTGCGCTTCCGTAGGCGCGGCTTCAGCGTCGACCTCATGGGCCGCATGTAGGTCCAGAAAACCCTGAGCGTTGAAAACCAACCAACTGCAGGTTTCGCTCACGATGGCCTCAGCTTGACTGCAGGCCATGCGGACGTACCAGTCGACCAGCATGAAACGCTGGCCGGCAAACTCAGGCGCCGCAGCGTCGCCACGCCCGAGCGCGACGTAGCGCTCGTTTGCCAGCGGCTGCACGCCCTTGTCGTCGAGCAAGAACAGACGGCTTTCATGCTGCGCCGGCACACAGCTCGTTGCCAGCCCACCCGCAGCGCCATCAGCGCCTGTTTCGTAGACGGGTGCAAAGCCGCCGCCGGGGGTGCGGAAGTTCGTCGTCTGGCCTTGGTACATGCGCGCTGCGACCCACTGCACGCGGCCGTCATAGGTGTAGTCGCGCAGGTCAAACTTGAGTATCTGCACCGGCCCTTCGTTCTGGATCGTGCGGCCACCGGGCGCCACCAGCGCTTGCGCCACATAACCTCCAGCGAGAATCTCTTGCCACACACGCTGGGTGAGCTTGTCGCCGCGGTAGGCCGCCCGCCCACCGAACCCGGCGAAGGGTTTGAAGAACAGGCGCCGCCGCTCTCGCCACAGACGATCGGCGTGCTGCGCCTCCACCACCTCGGTGTGAGGAATGCCGGCCAACAGCACGTCTTGTGTGGCCTGCGGCACACCCAAGGCCTGAAGCCGTGTCGCATCGGTGAGCAAGGCCAGGTTGCGCTTGTCCGCATACAGCGCATGCGCCTGCGGGTGCGGCGTGAGCACCATGGCGTTGGCCAGGTAGGCCTCGCGCAGCGTCGCGCTGGCCGGCTCGGCCAACGAAAAATCGGTGAGGCGGTTGTAGACCAAGTCGATGGCCAGGTCACCGTGCCAGAGCAGGCCGCCATGAAAACTGAACTCGGTCGGGCCTGCGATCACCGCCTGAAACCCGTGCCGCTGGAACAAGCGCTGGAACAGCACGAACTCCGGGTAGAGGTACTGCGCTTCAGGGTTCTCGTCGACGATGGCGATGCTGCGCAGTGGTCGTTCGTGGCCGGCGAGCGTCCACTCGTTGCGAAACATCGAAACGATGTCGGCTTCGAGTTCCAGCGCTGCCGCCGACGGCAGCACGAGGCCATCCACAGCCGCGCAGCAGGCGCGTTGGGCCCGTGCCAGCACGGCGTTGAGCATGGCGCCACCCGCATTGGTGTTGATCTCAATGAGCCCGAAGCTGTTCTCGGCGACGTGAAAGTCATAGCCGAAGAACACCCCCTTGGCGCCGCCAGGGTCGTGGCGCGCGATGGCGGGTGCCGTGGCGAGAACCTCGTCGCGGTACGCCGGCAGCGCAATCACTGACTCGATGGCATGCACCAGTTGGGCCATGCGGAGCATGTGTTCGTGCGACAGAAAAACGGGGCGCGTGGCGAACAGGTAGGGGCAACGCTGTTGGATCAAGTCGAACAGGCCGGGCTCGCCAATCTCCGATTCGAGTGCCTGGCGCAGCGCCGCGGTGTCGAGGCTGATGCAGAAGCATTCGCTGTTCAGCAGCTCCATCGAAGTAGGGCCTGGCAACAGGGAGGCGGCTGTGGCGGGGTTGTGCATGGTCGTTGCTCCAGCAGTCAAACGCCGAGCCAGCGTCGACGACGATCGGGCTGCGACAACAGGTGCATGAGCAGCATGCCGGCAACGCTGGCGCCCACGATGGTGATCCACGAGTCAACGTCGAGCGACGTGAGCCCAAGAAACTCTCGCGAGGTCGGCCAATAGATGGCCGCAGCGTGCAGCACGCCGGCACCGGCCAGCACGGCCCCAACCCCAAGCCGTTGCAGCGAGCCCTTGGGCTGGGTGCGTTCGGCTTGGGCGACGCGGTAAACCGCGAACAGCCCCATCAGGATGATCGACGACAAGGCAGCGGTGTGACCGTAGGTTTCGGTTCTGTCCTGGAACAGAAAGAAATTGGCGTAGACCACCACCGAGATTAGACCAATGGTGAGCCCGCTCACCATGGCGAATGCCAGCGTGTCGCCGAGAAAGTTCGCCACAGATTGCTTGCCGACCTCGGCAGTCATGAAGGTCAGCAAAAATGCTGGCGTCCCTACCGAAAGCAGATCGATCCAGGTGATGGAACGTGGGCTGAGTGGAAACTCCAGCCCGATGAACCCCACGAAGACGATGAAGACCAGGCTGTAGATGTTCTTGGTGAGGAACAGCTTGGAGATGCGCGTGACGTTGTAGATGATGCGATCGCCCTCGAGCGACAACGCGGGCAGGTTTGCGAAAGAGTCGCGCAGCAAAATGATGTCGGCCACATCACGCGCCGCAGCCGCCCCGGAATTCATGGCAATGCCGATGTCTGCGCGTTTCAGGGCGAGGATGTCATTGACGCCATCGCCGACCATGCCAACGAATTCACCGGTGGCCTGCAAGGACCTCACGATATGTTCCTTGGACTGCGGGGTGAGGCGGCCAAACACCTGAGCGCTGCTGACGACCGCCGCGAAGGCCGTGGCGGGCAACGCTTCCAGCTCGGGCCCATTCACGATCGCCCCCGTGATCGCCATTCCCGCCTGGCGAGCGACGGCGGCCACGGTTTCGGCGTTGTCGCCAGACAGCACTTTCAGGCGCACGTCGCGCGATTGATAGAAGCTGATTGCACTGTGTACGTCGGTGCGCAGCTCGTCGCGCAGCACGATGAAGGCCAGGTTGGTCATGCCTTCGCGCTGCGGAATGTGGCTCTCGGTCGCAGCGAGCAAAACAACTCTCAAGCCGTCTCGCCGAAGCGCTTCAAGCATGGTCTGTTGAACCGGTGTCAGCGCAGCCGCGTCCATCGCCTCTGGCGCGCCCAGCCACAGCGACACTTCGGCATTGGCACCAGCCTCAGCAAGGCGCACCCTGACAGCGCTGGTCTTGGTTTGCGACGAGAAGGCCTGCTCTTCGATCGGCGCATTCTTTTTGCCGGGGAATGCCGATTCGATCGCGTCGACCGTCCGGTTTTTTTCGTGCGTTGCGCCCACCAGAAGTTCGAGCCGCTCCACCACTTCAGCGCGGGGCATGGTGAACAGTTCCAGGCGCTCGAATGCAAGGCGATTGGTTCCAAGTGTGCCGGTCTTGTCGAAGCACAAGGTGGTGACATGGCTCAGGGCCTCGACCGCGCTCAGTTTCTGCACCAGCACCTGGCGCGCTACCGCTCGTGCGGCGGCCAGCGAAAAGGCCAGGGTCGTGATCAGCACCAGACCTTCGGGCACGAGTGCCTTGACGGCCGTGACGATGGAAAGAATGCCCGCAGCAAGAGACAGATGCTTGATGTAACCCGCAAAGATCAGCAAGACAACCAGCACGCCCATCGTGATCGTCAAGGTCTGAACGAGCCGGGCAACGATGCGCTCCAGAGGGCTGCGCGTGAATTTGTAGGTCTTCGCCTGGGCCATCAGAAGGTTTGCATGTGACTGTGCGCCGATGCCCGTCGCCACATACAGGCCGGTGCCGCTGACGCAGAAGCTCCCCGATAGAAGTGGGTCGTTGGGCTGCTTCGTCACCAGGTCTGATTCGCCCGTCAACAGCGACTCGTCTACCCCGATTGGAGACAGGGAAGCCAGATGGCCGTCGGCAATGATCGAGTCGCCTGCGTGCAGAACGATCAATTCGTCCTTGACGACCTGTTGCACCGGAATTGCCTTTTCAAGCCCGCCCCTAACAACGGTGACTTCACGCTGGGCCAGCAAGCTCAGGCGGTCCAGCGCCCGTTTGGCTCGGAACTCGCTCACGATACCGGCCATCACGTTGGCCAAGGTCACTGCCGCAAGGAAGAGCACATCGTTGTAGGCACGTATCGCCAGCAGCGCGACGATGGCGGATGCGAGCACCGCATTGAACAAGGTAAAAATATTGCTGCGCAGGATTCCCGCAGCCGTGCGGGTGGTCAGGCGCACGGTGTTGTTCGTTTGCCCGGCGGTGAGGCGCTGGTTGACCTCAACCTGGGACAGGCCGGCGAGCGTTTTAGGTGCCACTTGTGGAAGCCGCGGCGTATTCATGAGAGGGCGTCACCTTCGACTCAGCATTGAAAGTGCCGGGCGCGATGAAGAAGATGAACCATCAGTGCTGCCGCGCCGACCGTTCTGGGATGGTGGGTGTAGCCGGGCCTGGGGGAAATGAAGGCGGCCATCTCGTAGCCCAGTTCGAGCTGTTGATCGGGCGCTTGCGCGAGCATCGTGATCAGCAGGTTTTCCATGGCGATCATCCGCATGCGCAAGCGCTCGAGTTCGGTGTTCATCGATTGACGAATCTGCAATCGATCCAAGTCGTCAGAAGCAAGCCGCTGCGCACGCGCGCCTCCCTCGTTCTCCCATCTCGAAAGTGCGGCTTCAAGTTGACGCATGGCATTCAAGGTGGTCGTCAGGTGCAGCCGCCGAGCGCGACATGGGCGGGAAGCAGTTCGTCATGAGGCACCCTGCCGGAACCGGCGGGCAAAGAAGTTGTAGACCGGCACGTACACCAGGCCGGCGTAGGCACCGTAGAGAAAGCTCTCGACCAGCCCGATCAAAAAACCCGGCAAGGTAAGCCACTTGAAACCCGGCAGCACTTGCTCGAGGAAGGCGTGCATGTGGAGGGATTCTGGCGTGACGAGCCCGAAGACAATGCACACGACAAACGAGATCAGCGACGTGGTGGCGAGCGCCCATGAGACGACCTTGATGTTCAACATGACGTGCTCCTAATGGCGGCGTGAGCTGCTGCCGTTGATTGGCTCCGCAGGACGTACGCCAGCGACCCATGGAGCCGCTGCGCCGCCCGCGTCGCGGCGGCTTGTCGTGTCCGGGCCGTGTGCTCCATGGCCACCGTGCCCGAACAGGTGCATCGCCACGAAGGCAATGCCGAAAAGTACCCAGATCCAGTTTTGTGCCAGCCAGTCCATGTCTTGCTCCTTGAGTTGCAAACGTCCGCAGATCAGTTCGGGATGGCTGTGAGTGATGCGGGCGGCGCAGGGCCCGCGCGTTGCCACCAAGAAGGGCGCAACATCAGCACGGTCAACGTCGCCAGCAGTGGCAGGGCAAGCCACGCGAAGCTGAGGCGTGCAACGGCACCGAACAGCCAGCCGCCAGCGGCCGAGCCGAGTGTTTGCCCCAGCGCCCCCGCCGCTGCCAGGCCACCCATCGTCGCGCCCAGGCTGCGGTGCGCCGCTCCGGCGGCGAGGAATGCGATCACCGGCAGGACGAGGCCAGTGCCGGCCGATGTGAGGCTGACGCCGACGTACATCTCCGTGTTGGTTTGGTGCAGCGCCAGCACTGCCAGGCCCGCCATGCCGAGCACAGAACCGGCTGCCACAAACAAGCGCGGCGGCACTTTGTCGAGCAGCCCGGTGAAGAACAACAGCGCGTTGATGCCGAGCATCACCAGGCTGCATTCGGCGAACATCAGCGCCACTTGCTGCGTCGAGAGTTCGGCGTGCTGCCGGCCCTGCAACACGATGCCGAGCTCGAAGCCGGACAGCACCATGTTCACGGCCACGGCCAACCACCACAGCGCCGCGAAGCCCGCCGGCACGCTTGCTCGGGGCTCGGCGGAGTCGTTGTTTGGTGTGCCTTTGTCGGCAGGCAAGGTCAGCGCCAGGCCCAGCATCATCGCTGCTCCGAGCAAGGCCGAAAGCACGAGGACGATGCGCGTCGAAAGGGCAGTCAACGCAACGCCGTTGCTGAGCACGGCGGCCAGGGCATCGGCCACGGCATTCAACCCCGGCCCGAACAGGAAGCCGAGCAGTGATGCCGCACCCAACCAGGCGAAGCGACGTGCCCGAACTGCCTTGGGCGTATGCGCTGCCACCAGCGCCGGCACCACCGGCACCACGGCGGCGACGAACAACCCGGCCGCCGCGCGCAAGACATAGATCTGCCCCAGCCCGCCCATCGAAGGCAGCAGCAACAGCAGCAAGCTGGCGACGTAGCCGACCAGCCCGAAGATCAGGATGCGGGTCCGGCCCAGGCGGTCGGAGATCAGGCCCCAGATCGGCGCGCCGACCAGCACCCCTGCGGTATATGCGCCGCTCAGAAAGCCGACATGTCGAGCGACTTCGCTCGGTGTCGACTCGGGCATCTGCTGCGCCAGCCAGGCCGGCAACAGCGGCAGCAGAGCGCCATAGCCGGCCGACACGACGAACACCGCCGCTGCGAGAAAGAACAGCTGTAGCGGC
The DNA here is from genome assembly GCF_046595475.1 of Rhizobacter sp. Taxonomy (GTDB): domain Bacteria; phylum Pseudomonadota; class Gammaproteobacteria; order Burkholderiales; family Burkholderiaceae_C; genus Rhizobacter. The sequence continues at coordinate 649 of NZ_JBKJOQ010000061.1, read as the reverse complement.
CGCAGATCTGCAGTCCGGCCTTGCTTGTTCACGCGGTCGCCCCAACCGCCACTGGTGCGGCCTTTGCCGCAGCGGGTTTCGTCTTGGCGCTCTTGATGCCGGCCAGCTTGGTGCGCTTGAGGAGCAGCGCGTTGATGGCCACCACCGCCGAGCTGCCCGACATCGACAGCGCCGCGATCTCGGGCGACAGCGTGAAGGGATAGAGCACGCCTGCGGCCAGCGGGAAGGCGATCACGTTGTAGCCCACCGCCCACCCCAGGTTCTGGTGCATCTTGCGCAAGGTTGCGCGCGACAGCTCGATGGCGCCGACGATGTCGTAGGGGTCGCTCTTCATCAGCACGACATCGGCACTGTCCATCGCCACGTCGGTACCGGCGCCGATGGCAAAGCCCACATTCGCCTGGGTCAGCGCGGGCGCGTCGTTGACGCCATCACCCACCATGCCGACCAGCTTGCCTGTGGCCTGCAATTCCTTGATCTTGGCGGCCTTCTGGCCGGGCAACACATCGGACAGCACGCTGGTGATGCCCAGGTCGGCGGCGATGCGCTTGGCGGTGCCGGCGTTGTCGCCGGTGAGCATCACCACCTCGATGCCACGCTCGCGCAGCTTGGCGACCGCGGCCTTGGCGGTGGGGCGAATGGCGTCGGC
>NZ_JBKJOQ010000015.1:0-42294 GCF_046595475.1 Rhizobacter sp. | reverse complement strand
CAGAGGTGGCGGCGCAAAACCGGACACGACGATAAGTGGAAACTCTGCTTCATGACCACGGGCCCGAGGCCCGAGAAAGCGGCAGACCATGAGCAGAAGAGCAAGACGAAACCACTCACCGGCCTTCAAGGCCAAAGTGGCGTTAGCAGCCATCCGAGGCGAGAAGACCTTGGCCGAGTTGGCCAAGCTGCACGACGTGCACGCGAATCAGATCAACGATTGGAAGAACCAGTTGCTTGAACGAGCGGCAGGCGTATTTGGAGGCGAGGTGCCCAACTCGCCACCCGCGGTGGATCTCAAAGAGCTGCACGCCAAGATCGGCCAACTGGCGTTGGAGAATGATTTTTTGGCCGGCGCGCTCAACAAGGCCGGCTTGTTGAGCGTAAAGCGATGATCGACCGAGAGCATGCGCTGCCGATCAAGCGGCAAGCCGAGTTGCTCGACATCAGCCGAGGCAATGTGTACTACCTGGCGCGGGGTACGAGTCAGGCCGATCAGCAGCTGATGAAGCGCATTGACCCTATTCACCTGGAATACCCATTTGCCGGCAGCCGCATGCTGCGCGACCTGCTCAACCGAGAAGGCCTCGAGGTGGGCCGCAGGCACGTGGCCACGCTGATGCAACGCATGGGCATCCAGGCGCTGTACCGCAAGCCCAACACGAGCAAGAAGCAGCCAGGGCACAAGATCTATCCGTACCTGCTGCACGGGATGAAGATAGCGCGCGCCAACCACGTGTGGGCGAGCGACATCACCTACATCCCGATGGCCTGCGGCTGGGTCTACCTGTGCGCCATCGTCGACTGGGCCAGCCGCAAGGTGTTGGCACATCGGGTGTCGATCAGCATGGACACCGCGTTCTGCCTGGAGGCGCTGGAAGAGGCGTTTGCGAAGCACGGACAGCCAGAGATCTTCAACACCGACCAGGGCAGCCAGTTCACCAGCGAGGCGTTCACGCAAGTGCTCAAGGACCGCGGTATCCAGATCAGCATGGACGGCAAAGGCAGCTGGCGCGACAACGTGTTCGTTGAACGGCTGTGGCGCTCGATCAAGTACGAGGAGGTCTACCTGCACGCCTACGAGTCGGTTAGCCAAGCCAAGGCTGGCATTGCGCGGTACATCGGCTTCTACAACGAGCGCCGGCCGCATTCGTCGCTGGACAAGCAAACGCCTGACGAGTTCTACTTCGCAACCCTGCCGGCGATGGCTCAAGCCGCCTGAGGGGGCGCCTCCGGCGGCCTGGCAGGGGCCTATTTGAAATCCTCAACCCGCAGACGATCCACTTATCAATTCAGGTTTGGTGTTCAGACAAGCGGAGCCACCTCTCCCGCTTCAACGGCTTCATTCGCTACGACTTTTCACTTTAAGGAGGCTGCATGGCCCACACCTTTCTCGAGCTGCACCAGCAGCCACGCGCCTTGCTGATGGCCAATGCCTGGGACGTGGGCTCGGCCAAGCTGCTGGCAAGCCTGGGCTACCAGGCCATCGCCACGTCCAGCGGCGCCTCGGCCGCCACGCTGGGCCGCGTCGACGGCGAGCTGACCCGCGACGAAGCACTGGCGCATGCGCGCGCCGTGGTGCAGGCCGTCGACCTGCCGGTGTCGGCCGACCTGGAAAACGGCTTCGGGCCCGAGCCCAAAGCCGCCGCCGAGACAATCCGCCTGGCCGCTGAAGCGGGCCTGGCCGGCGGCTCGATCGAAGACTCGCCCGCCGCCGGCTCGCCGCCCTATGACTTCGACCATGCAGTTGAGCGCATGCATGCGGCGGTCGAAGCGGTGCGCGCGCTGAAGCGGCCTTTCGTGCTGACGGCGCGCACCGAAAACTACCTGCGCAACAAGCCCGACCTCGACGACACCATTCGCCGCCTGCAAGCCTTCGAGAAGGCCGGAGCCGACGTGCTGTTCGCCCCCGCCTTGCCCGACCTGGCGGCCGTGCGCGCGGTGTGTGCCGCCCTCACGAAGCCGGTGAGCTTCATGGTGGGCATGCCCGGCAAATCGTTCAGCGTGGCCGAGCTTGAAGCCGCAGGTGTGAAGCGCATCAGCTTCGCGACTTCGTTTTACCGCGCCGCAATGCGCGCCGCACGCGACGCCGCCAAAGAGGCCCTCGAACACGGCACCTTCGGCTACACCAACCAACGCTGAGCGAACGCCATGTCTGAGCACTCGTATGTCGCCACCACCCACTGGGCGCGCGGCAACCAGCCCTTCAGCGACAAGAAGTACAGCCGCCGCCATGAGATCCACTTCGACGGCGGGCACGTGATGCCGGCCTCGTCCTCGCCGCTGTCGGTGCGCGCGCCGTATTCCGACCCGGCAGCCGTAGACCCTGAAGAGGGCTTCATCGCCTCGATTTCGAGCTGCCACATGCTGTGGTTTCTCGACATCGCCTGCCGGGCCGGCTGGGTGGTCGACGACTATCGCGACGACGTGGTCGGCGTGATGGACCGCAACCCACAAGGCCAGATGGCCGTCACCCTGGTCACGCTGCGCCCGGCCGTGCGCTTCAGCGGCAAGCAACCCACCGAAGACGAGCTGCACCACCTGCACCACCGCGCGCACGAAGAGTGCTTCATCGCCAACTCGGTGAAGAGCGAGATACGCTGTGAGCCGGTCATCTGAGCATGTACACGCCCGCCCACTTCAACGAAGAGCGCCCCGACACGCTGCATCAGATGGTGCGCGACCACCCGCTGGGCCTGCTGATCACGCAAGGCGCGCAGGGGCTGGACGCCAACCCCATTCCCTTCCTGCTCGACGCCGAAGACGGCCGCCCCGGCGTGCTGCGCGCCCACGTGGCGCGCGCAAACCCGGTGTGGCGTGAGGCGCGCACCGACGTCGAGACGCTGGTGGTATTCCAGGGCCCGCAGGCCTACATCTCGCCAAGCTGGTACCCGAGCAAGGCTGACAACGGCAAGGCCGTGCCCACCTGGAACTACATCACCGTGCAGGCGCGCGGCCGGCTGGTGGTGCACGACGATGCCGAATGGCTGCGCACGCTGGTCACGCGCCTCACGCAGCGGCACGAGGCCACGCAGGCCCGGCCCTGGGCTGTGACCGACGCGCCAGCCGACTACATAGACGCCATGCTGCGCGGCATCGTGGGCATCGAGATCCCACTCGACTCGCTCAAGGGGAAATGGAAGATGAGCCAGAACCACCCCGCCGCCAACCGGCGAGGCGTCTCGCAAGGCCTGCGAGGCCGGGGCGAAGCACAGTCTGAGGCGGTGGCAACGTGGGTGGACCTTGGTGGGGAGCCACCGGCGACGGGTTAAGGCGCGGCCTCACGACGGCCGCCACGCTGAGCGCAAAAGTCCAGCACAGCCAGGCGGTCCAGAAGGTATGGCTCATGAAGTGCGCACCGCGTGCCTGCTGCGCCATGCCCAAGGTGAAACCGGCCAGCAACGCCACCGCCAGCCACAGGCGTGCCAGTTTCGGTGCGCGCCCCCGCCACACGAAATACCCGCCTATGAAGGCGAAGCCTGAAGACGCATGCCCGCCCGGGAAGCAGCGGCCGCTGCCACCGTCATGCTGCCATGACCAGTGCGACAGATGGCGTGCCACGCCACCGAAGGCCGACAGGTCCCAGGGGCAACTGGTGGGGCTGAACGACTTCAACAACGACACCAGCAGCACGCTCAGCAGCGTGGTCGCAATGAGCTGAACACGCTCGCGCGATTCGAGCCTGCGCAGCGGGCCGACCGGCCACCACACGGCCAGCGTGAGGGCCACCGCGACACCCCATGACACCAGGCGGCCGCCGTCGTGCAGCACGTTGGTGAGCAACCAGTGCTCGGTCAGCGGAAAACCCTGGGGGCCACCGAACCACTGCGCCAATCGCATGTCCAGAGGGCTTGCGTCCCAGGCCAACAGCGCGAACAGCAGGCCGAGGGTGATGAAGGCGTGGCGGCGCAACAGGTGGGCAGACATCTGAACCGTCACTGTCGATAACACGGCTTAAGGGACGCTTAAGGGCGAGGCGACAGGCGCCACCGCACAATGCGCCGCATGCGCGTTCTGGTGGTCGAAGACGATGAAGGCATCGCCGCGGGCCTGCAAGGCCATCTGCGGCAGCAGGGATGCGCCGTCGATGTGGCGGGCAGCGTGGCCATGGCCTGGGCGGCGCTGCGTGCCGAAGCCTTCGACATGGTGCTGCTCGACCTGGGCTTGCCCGATGGCGACGGGCAGGACGTGCTGACCCGCCTGCGCGCCGCCGCAACGGGCAGCCTGCCGGATGCACAGACACCGGTGCTGGTGATGACCGCGCGCGATGAAGTGGCCTCACGCATCGCTGCGCTGGACCGCGGCGCCGACGACTACCTCACCAAACCTTTCGACCCGGGCGAGCTGGCGGCCCGCATGCGTGCTGTGCGCCGCCGCGCGGCTGGGCGAGCTCAGGCCTTGCTGCACTGCGGCGAGGTCGAGGTCGACCCGGCGGCGCGAACGGTGCAGCGCGCGGGCCAGCTGGTGGAGCTGTCAGCGCGCGAGTTCAGCGTGCTGCTGGCGCTGCTGGAGGTACGCCCCCGCGTGCTGTCTCGCCCACAGATCGAGGCGCAGCTCTACGACTGGGGCAGCGCCATTGACAGCAACGCGGTCGAGGTGCACGTACATCACTTGCGCAAAAAGCTGGGCGAAGGCGTGATTCGCACGCTGCGCGGCGTGGGCTATTTCGTGCCGGTGGAAGGCCCATGAGGCAGAAGTCGCTGATGCGCCATCTGCTCGCCTGGGTGCTGGGTGCCCTGGCGCTGGTGTGGGCGAGCTTCATCGTGATGGGCTACACGACTGGCGTGCACGAAGCCGACGAGCTGACCGACGGCCACCTGGCGAGCGTGGCCCAGTTGCTGCTGCGCCAGCACGATGGCCGCTTCGATGCAGGCGACCGCAGTGGCATTGCCGCGCCACAAGATACCGGCCACGACCTGAAGAGCCACGACTACCAGCAGTCGATGAGCGTCGTGGTGTGGGACGCCCAGGGCCGCGTGATCACGCAAACGGGCGAGGCGCCGACACCGGTGTTCAACGCCAACGAAGGTTTTGCCAACCTCTTGCTGGGCACCCCCCCCACGCTGTGGCGCGCCTTCTCGCGCTGGGACCCAAGCGACCACAGCCGCAAGGTGATGGTGATGCTGAGCGTGCATGAGCGCGATGACCTGGCCGAAGACATTGCCGAGCAGGTGGCCGAGCCCGGCTTCTGGCTGCTCCCCGTGGTAGCCCTGGCGCTGGGCTGGGCGATACGCCGCGGGCTGAGCCCCTTGCTCAAGCTGTCGCACGACGTGAGTGCGCTCGATGTGCACGAGGCCGCACCGCTGCACACGCAGCCCCACCAAGAGTTCAAGGCCGTGGTCGACTCCATCAACACCCTGGTCGAGCGCCAGCGCAATGCGCTGGGGCGCGAGCGCGAGCTGAGCAGCGAGCTGGCCCACGAGCTGCGCACTCCGCTGGCCTCGCTGGTGCTGCACGCCGGCCTGCTGCGCCAGGCTGGCAACGAGGCCGAGCGCCAACAGGCGCTGGCCAGCATCGAGCACGATGCGCAACGCGCCAACCATGTGCTCTCGCAACTGCTCTCGCTGGCACGCGCCAGCCGCGCCGAGATGGCCGAAGCCGCGCAGCCACTTGATCTGGCCGAGCTGGCACGCCGCGTGGTGAGCGAGTACGCGCAGGCCGCGCTCAACACACAGCACGAACTCGCACTGGTGGCCACCGGCCCCTTCGAGATCAAGGGCCACCCGGTGCTGCTGGAGATCGCCTTGCGCAACCTGATCGACAACGCGCTCGACCACACGCCGCGCGGCAGCTTGATCGAAGTGCAACTCGACACCGCAGCTCGCTGTTTGCAGGTGTGTGACAACGGTGCACTCTCGTCGGCATCGCATGAAGCGGCGACAGCCGCCTCGCGAGGCCTGGGCCTCGGCCTCGGCCACCGCGTGGTCGACAAGATCGCCGCGATTCACGGCGCGCGTTTCGCGCTAGAGGCGCCACCGGCAGGCTTCAGCGCCTGCTACCGCATCAGCTTCTCTGTTTGAGCGCTAGACGCGCCAGAAGGCGTGACCCCGAAACGCCGCGCCTCAGAGTGCGGCTGCAACGCTGCCGGCCACGTCCAGCGGCGCGCGCTTTTGCATACGCTGCGCCAACGCCGGCTCGATCTTGTTGGAATAGAGGGTCAGGCGCGCCGTGGCGCCACTGGCCACCAGGTCGGCGCGCGTGCCAGACGTCTTGCTGCCCCACGAAGCAGCTTGGCCGCGGCGGCCATCGGGGCGACCATAGGTGTGCTCAAACTCGGCCGCGAGCACCTTGGCTTCGACGGCGGCTTCCAGGGCCACCATGAACAAGCGATCTTGATGAAAGCAGTAGCGCACGCCTTTCAGCGCGCTGTCACCGAAGATCAGGTTCTCGCGCTCGCGCTGGTAGCAAGCGACGTCGCCATCGGTGTAAGCCACCTTGGCGTCACCCAGCGCTTCGACACCTTCACCCCACGACACACCGCGAAAGCCGCGCAACTCGAAGGCATGCACGCCCACGGCGGCCAGGCTCAGGCAGACCAGGGCGGCCCATTTGGCGGTGCGTTGAAGTGACTTCATGGGGCGCTTTCCTGTGGTGGCTGCGGGGTGAGGAAAGTGTGTTCGCTGCGGCCCGAATGTGTCAATTCGTTACCGCCCCTGGAACCACACCTGCGCTGCGCACAAATCCGCGCTTTGCTTAAAGCGCGATGTGACAAGACGCGTCACCGCGACATATGCACGACTGCAACAAGATCGCACGAAAGTATCAATCTGTACCAATGCCTCAAGCGCTACGGCCCACAGCCGAAGACGTGCTCATGGTGCAAGCTCGAACAACGCGCACGTTGCGCGCATCGGGCAGCCCGGTCGTCCCCGTCATCAGCAGGAGAGTCACATGAAGCGCAGAAACTTGGTGTTCGCAGGCCCCGCAGCATTGGCGGCCGGCATGGTCGGTGGGGCGTCGTTCAGCGCAACACCGCAGGGCAACGTGATCAAGTTCGGCCAATCGGCTTCATTGACCGGTAGCCAGGCCAGCTACGGGCGCGACATACGCGACGGCATCATGGCTGCGTTTGCCGCCGCCTCGGCAGTGCCGGGCAGCCCGCGCTTTGAACTGGTAACGCTGGACGACGGCGGCGTGAAAGACCGCTGCATACAGAACGTGACGGCGCTGATGGAAGGCGGCGTGTCGGCAATCGTGGGCCTGACGAACGGCATCGCGGCCGAGGCCTGCGTGGCGCTCGCCAACAACAACCAGACCGCGCTCTTGGGCACGGCCAGCGGCAACATGGGCCTGCGCAACATGGCCGCAAGCGGCGGGGTCTTTCATGTGCGCGCCGGCTATGACCTCGAATACAAGCGCATGGCCAGCTACATCAAAGACTTCGGCATGCGCCGCATCGGCTACGTCTCGCTGAAAGACACCTCGCCTGCCAACCTGGCGGCCATGACGCAAGCGCTGAACAACGTGTCCATCGTGCCCACGGAATCCATTGCGATAGACCGCGCGGCCGCATCGTTCGACGACGTCTGCGCCAAGCTGCTCGACGCCAAGCTCGACTGCGTGCTGCTGTCTGCCAACGCAGGGCCCGTCGCCACCATCATCGACAAGATGACGGCGGGGCGCTACTCAGGCCTCTTCTACGCCTCGTCGTACGCCGGCCAGGGCTTGATGGACACCCTCATTTCCCGCAAGCAGAGCTGCATCATGAGCATGGTGGTGCCGCGACCGAACACGGGTTCCGCCAACGTGGTCTCGCGCGCCCGCCAGGATTTCACGGCCATGGGCCCCGACGCCAAGCTCGGCATCACGACGCTGGAAGGCTACATCGCCGGCCGCACCGCCGTGGAGGCCGCGCGCGCTGCGCTGAAGGTGAGCGGCGGCGAGCGCATCAGCCGCGCGCGCCTGAAGGAGTCTCTGGCCGGGCTGCGCACCGACCTCGGCGGCTACAGAGTCGAGTTTGCGCCCGGGGTAACGCAGGGCTCGCAGTACGTCGACCTGATCGCCATCGACCGTTGGGGTCGCCTCGTGGGCTGATGGGCGACGAATCTCGGCCTTTCCACGGGCCACGTTCGCCCTGAGCAACCGAAGGGTGCGTGGGTGCACTGCGCTGCCCTTCGCTACCTCAAGGCGAACGGAAATTGGCTGAGGTAGCGCTCGAATCAAGAGGCAGACTGATGTCGCCCCGCCGCGGTGCGGCCATCAGTCCTTGCCGTGCTTGCCGTGCTTTTCCTTTTTGTCGTGCTTGTCGCCATGACCGTGCTCATGCTCATGTTCATGCTCATGTTCATAGCGCTCGCGCACCCAGCTCTCTTTCACGAAGTAGACCGGCTGCCCGCAGGCGTTGTATTGGGCGCAGTGCTTTCCCCATTTTTTCTGGTGGCCAGGCGGCACGTACAGGTAGAGGGGCTGCTGCACCACTGCTACGGGCTGCGGCGCATAGATGATGGGGCGGGCGTAAATAACCTGCGGCGGCGGCATGTTGCCGATGTCGATGCGCCCGTAGACCCCCGGCTGGTTGATGCCCACCGATACGCCTACGTTGGTCTGGGCTGAAGCGGTGGCGGCTGTCAACGCCGCCGCCAAAGTGATGAGAGCGTAAAAAGTCTTCATGAGGGGGCTCCAAGAGTTTGGAAGGGGTTGGCATAGGCAGCGGCGCGGCCAGGGCAGAGGCGCGCCACCACATCGGCCAGGGCACCGGCCGAGAAGGGTTTGAAGATGGCTTCGTCCATGCCGGCTTCCGTGTAGCGACGGCATTCGCTGACCATGGCGCTCGCAGTCACAGCCACGATGGGCGTGCGCGGGCGGCCGGTTTCTCGCTCCCAGCGCCGGATGATTCGTGTGGCTTCCAACCCATCGACCACCGGCATCAGGTAGTCCATCAGCACCAAGGCGTAAGGCGTGGCCTTCACGGCTGCGATCGCCTGAGCGCCGTCGGTCACCAAGGTGTGGACGACGCCCAAGTGCTCGAGCATCAGCGTGATCAGCAGGGCTTGCACCGGGTCGTCTTCGACCACCAGCACGCGCTCACGGCGATCGCGGGCCATGAAGGTCGGGGCGTCGTGCCGCTCGCGCCACAGCGGTGCGGGCGTTGCCGGCTGGAATTGAGGTGCTTTCATCGCTCGAACTTGATCTTGTCTGCGTACAGATTGATGCCGCCCGGTGAGGGCGCGCCCTTCACTTCCACCTGGGCGCCCACGACGAGGCCGGCCACCGTACCCGCTGAAAAGTGCGTGCCTGCGTCGTAGGCGACGGTCGCGCCACGGATCACGAAGGTCTGCGCCGCAACGTTCACCGATTCGATGGCGCCATGAAGCTCGAACTCCTGGTCACCTCCACCGGCTTTCTTGAAGTCGACCGCACTTGCCACCAGCACGCCGTTGCGCATTTGACCCTCCACTTCCACCCGCACGCCGTTGGCAAGCTGGGCCGGCGCACCATGGCGAAAGCTCACGCCCGGCCCACTGGCGTCCACCGCCACACCCGCCACCTGGAAGCTCGCACTGCTGACGAAAGCGCTGACGATGCCTTCGAGCTCAGCCTCGGTGGCATCAGGGAAGTTGCGTTGAGACGTGTGCACCGAGCTGGCCACCCAACGCCCTGCGACCGGCGTTGTTTGCAGGCTCACGCGCACCGACAAGCCGTTGGCCAACTGCGGCAGCGACGAAGGCGCAATCGCGCTGTAGTCGATCACGGCCGCGCCGATGGCAAAGCTCGTGGCCGAGAGGCTGGCAATGCGCCCCCGTAGCTTGTAGATGCTCAGCGAGGTCTTGCGCTCGATGCGCGTGGCCATGTACACGGCGCTTGTGGGGTCGTAGAAGGCAAACACTTCGACCAGATCACCCGCCATCACACCCGCCAGGCCCGTGGCATAGCCACTCAGCAACGTGTCCACGTCAATTTGCACCACCTGGCCCAGCACCCGAAGACGTGCGTTGGCAAAGTCCACCGACTCGACGGGGCCGGCGATCTCGTTGCCAAACTGGATGCTGCGCGCCACGCCGTTTCCGCTGTTGCCCTGCAGCGTGCCGTCGACGTCCACGATCATGCCGAGCTTGAGGTCGGTGCGCGGATGCACGACACCCTCGTCGTCAACGACATTGGCGTGTGCATCATCGAAGCGGACGCCGTTCACGATCACGGAACCGAAGCCCGAGATGCGACCTGCAGAGCTGGTCTGAACGGTCTGGCCCGTGCCGCCGCTGTCGACGCCGCCACAGGCGTTCAGCAGCAGGGCGATGCAGGCCAGCGTGGCCAGCGCGAACCACGGGAGGCGGAGGCTGTATTTCATGATGTGCTCCTCATCGGTTCTGAGTACGCATACAAGCCGATTCGCAGCCGCTGGTCTTGCACCCGCTGCTCGGCCTGGTCTTCGTCGATCAGCTTTTGCACCACAGGCGCCAGGGCGCTCAGCAGTTGCTGCCATTGCGCACGCACAAGCGGCTGCAGCTGCTTCAAGGACTCCGCCGAAAGCTCGTCGGCAAACAGGGCTTGCTCCAGGTGACGCGGTGCCTCGGCGAGCACATTGGCCACGGCGGCTCGAAGGTGGTCACCCACGTTGCTCGCCAAAAAGCCGAGCATGCGCGACCCATCACCCGATGGGGCAAAGCGTTCTCGCAGCAGCTCGACGCGGTCAGTCGTTTCGTCCACACCCACCAGCCCCAAGCGGCACAGCTCTTCGAGCAGGCTGCGCGGATGCACATCTTTCGTCACCGACTGCGCCAACGCTTCAAAGCTGGGGGCGGCCCCTTGCCGAGGCAGCGTGCGCAAGGGCGCTCCGCCGCTCGCCCAGGCGGGGTCGCTCAGCCAGCGAGTGAACAGCTGCGTGGCAGGTGAGCGCCTGCTCGCGATGGCCGGCTCTCGCTGCTGGATGAGGCGGCTCACTTCTCGCCGGTTCAAGCCCGTGGCGGCGCTCACACGGCTGACCGCCCGGGTGGGCGCCGCCTCAGGGTGAGCCGCTTGAGCCGCATCGACAAAGGCACTGCGCAGACTTTCATCAACGTCGGCGTAGTGAAGGCCGCGCGCTATCGCCAGTTCAGCCAGCGGCCTCATCAAGGCGCGGCAGGCTTGAAGCTCAGCAGGTGCTGCGGGAGCGGGAGGCAAGGTGGTAGCAGTCAAGGCCAGGTGACAACGGTGAAGTCAGGCCTCGATAATACCTCAAATGTGCTTTTTGCACATTTCTTTTGCCAAAGCCGCTACCAGCTCAGCGGGCTCAGCCGATAGAAGCCCGCGAGCTCCCGGTACAGCGCAGGGTGCTGTGTCGCGAGCTGCTGCGGCTGCTCGAAGAACACTTCTGATGCCACCGCAAAAAACTCGGCGGGGTTGGTGGCGCCGTAGTGGTTGAGCAGCGTGGGTTCGTGGCCCTCGGCCCGTGCCTGCAACTGCGCAAACTCGGCCGCCATCACCGTTGACCAGCGCGCGTAGTGCTTGCGGCCAGAGAGTGGCGGTGCGCCGTTGGCATGGCCGTTTTCCTGATCGAGCTGGTGCGCAAACTCGTGAATCACCACGTTTTGCCCATCATCGATCACGGCCGCGCCTTCGAGCGTGTCTTGCCACGACAGAATCACCTGCCCCTGCGACCACGACTCTCCTGACAGCGCGCGCCGCTGGTCTTGCAGCACACCGGCACCGTCGGTGTGCACGCGGTCGACCAGAAACGCGCCGGGGTAGACCAGGATCTGGCGCAGCTGCGGGTAGTAAGACGCACGCCGCTTGTTGAGCAGCAGCAGGCAGGCTTGCGCGGCAATGGTGATGCGCATCTCGTCGGTCACATCGAGCCCCGCGCACCCGATGAACGGCTTCTCGGCCACGAACACCTGGATGTGCTTCTTCAGCTGCAGCTGCAAGTCGGCCGGCAGGCCGCGCACATAAGGCACGCGGCGGCGAAGAATGTCACGCCATGCAGCAGGGAAAGGCCGGCGGCGTATGCGCTGGCGGCGCAACTCGGTTGCCAGCGGCTGGCCGGCAAGCCAGCCCACCAGCAGCAGCATCACGCCGATCACGATGAACAGGGGCACGGTGCGGCCTTGCGCAAAGGGGGTCGAAAGACACAGCTGGGTGCGAAGCGGCGGGTTTCAAGCTCCGAGAAAACGAGCCGAGGAGGCGCTCTGGCTCAGCGCTTCTCGAACACAACCGGCCGCGTGCCGGCGCTCTTGCTGCGCACCACGACTGTCCCTGCGAGCTTGTCGTGCCAGCCTTGCTTGCGCGGATCGAACCCCACCCAGATGAGGCCCAGCCCCAAGGGCAGCGTCGAGACAAAGTAGCCGAGGTAGCGCACGAGCGACTGGCCGACGCTGAGTTTGCCGCCGGTCTTCGCGTCAACGATGCGAGCCGACACGGCCATCTTGCCGGGGGTGCCCTGCTTGCTGCTCAGCCAGAAGGCGATCACCCCCGCTGCGGGCAGCAGCCACGAGATGGCGAAATCGGCCGGGCCTGCGAAAAAGCCGCTTCGGGCCTGGCTGAAATAGGTCCAGCCATAAAGCGCGCCCAAGATCGGCCAGGTGACGACGAGGATGACCACGGTGTCGATCAAGGACGCGCCCACGCGTATCCAGAAGCCGGCGTACTCGACGTCACCTTCGGCGGCGATGTTTTCAACCGCGGCGCTGGGCGGGGTGTAGGGGTTGGTGCTCATCAGGCATTGTGACAAGCCGCCTCGGGCTCCGTGTGACAAGCCTCGTGGGGTTCGCACGCCCTGACATGGTTCAAGCCAGCGCTCTGGCTTTATGTGAGGGAACCACCACGTTGCGCTCGACCCAGCTTCTGAACTTGGCCGACTCGACGCTGGTGGTCTTGCCCAGGTAGACCCACAAGGCTTCGCCCTTGATGCGCAGCGCCCGCTCAGACCCTAGCGTTTTCACGTCAGCGCCCAGCGTTCGGCGTAGCACCTCGTCTCTCGGAAAGTGCGGCACAACCTTTCGCACATCAGCCAAGCGCAACCATCGGTATTTGTCTTGATCCTCGGCAACGCTGATGGGCTGGCCTCTGTACTGAAATTGGCAACCCTCGACGTCTCGATAAGCCAGCGCTCGAAGCCACGCGCCCACGCTGATGAAGCCTTCCACGATGGGTTTTGCGAACGCCATCGCGTACAGCACAGAGCAGTACACCAAGCCCTCAGGGCCCATGACAGACCACGCCAAGTAGGTCACCACGCCACACGCCATGAGCCGGATGGCGATGGATGTCATGACGAATGAATCGGTTTCAGACGACTTGCCCTTCGCCCTTGTGCACCACGCAGCCGCTGATGCGCCAACTTTTGTCGAGCTGCCGCTCCAGCGCATAGAGCGCCAGCCACACGTGGCCATCGCCATCGGTCATCTGCACCGCCTGGAAAACCTGGCCATCGATGCTGCCGGTGCTGAGGAAATTGACCGAGGTGGGCCGGTACACCACCGGGTAATTGGCTCGCACCATTTCCATGAAGCGTTCGGGTGTGCCCGACGCAATGCGAATGCCCGGTGCCGCGTAAGAGAAGGCCTTGGTCGCGTCGTCTGACGCAAAGGCGGCGATCTGCGCCTCGATCAGCGTCTTGATTTTTCTGGCATCGGCTGGGGCCACTTCAGACGACAGCGCGGCGCCGCACACGAGGCTCAGCACCAGACCCAGAAGCCACAGCTTGCGTACGAGATAGTGCATGCCCCACTCCCCATCCTGACGGTGATAAAGCGCATCGTGAAGGAATCAGCGCTGGCTTGCAATCGAGCCAGCGCCTTGTCCCTGCGCGCGACGCAAGGCCTGTCAGATCATTCGCGTTTTCACGACCAAGCAGGTTGTGCCCCTCGGGATGACACCGGGGCGGGTGCCGCTCCAAGCGGCCTATGCTCTCGGTTTTGGAAACATCGGTACGGAGCAAACCATGAAACGTCTAGAAGGCAAATCGGCCGTCGTCACCGGCGCTGCCAGCGGCATCGGCCGCGCCACCAGCATCTTGTTCGCCGAGCATGGCGCCAGTGTGATCGCAGTCGACCGCGCACCCGAAGTCGAGGCCACGGCCGAGGCCGTTCGCCAGGCCGGTGGCAAATGTGTGGCCCTGGTACGCGACACCTCGCTAGAGGCCGACGTGGCCGACTACATCGAAACAGCGGTACGCACCCACGGCAAACTCGACATCGTCTACGCCAACGCAGGCGTGAGTGGCGGCATGCGCGCCTTCGACGAGTGGACGGTGGAGGACTGGACGCGCATTCTCAGCATCAACCTCATCGGCACCTTTCTCGCCATCAAGTACGCGGCGCGCGTGATGGTGCCCGCCGGCCGCGGCTCGATCATCTGTACGGCCTCGGTGGCCGGCTTGCGCTCGGGCGCGGGCGGCCCGCCTTACAGCGCCAGCAAGGCTGGTGTGGTGAGCCTGGTGCAGACCAGCGCCAACCAGTTCGGCGGCACCGGCATACGCATCAACGCCATCTGCCCGGGGCTGATCGAGACCGGCATGACACAGCCCATCTTCGACCGTGCGCGCGAGCGGGGCACCGAAGCGAAGATCGGGCAGCTGAACCCGCTGCGGCGTGGTGGCTTACCGCATGAGATTGCGCATGCGGCCCTGTTCCTCGCATCTGACGACGCGTCGTATGTGAACGGGCAGGCGCTGCCGGTGGATGGTGGCTTGTCTTCGTCGTTGCCAGTCGTGCCACCGAAGGTGTGAGGGCCCGCGCCCACCTCGCCTAAACCTTCGAGATCCGCAAACCCGCATCCACCAGCATCACCTCACCGGTCGTCTTCGCTGCACTCGCGCCCAGGTACCAAGCCGTCTCGGCCACGTCCTCGGGCGTGATCACCGCTTCGAGCGCCGCACGGCCCTTGTACCAATCCACGCCGCGCTGGTAACCCTCGGCGCCCAGTCCCTCTTGCAGCCAGGGCGTCTCTACCAGCCCCGGCGCTATCGCATTCACGCGCACGTTCGGTGCCAGCGCGCGCGCAAGGCCCACCGTCATCGCATTGAGTGCGCCTTTCGAGGCCATGTACGCGAGAGAAGACCCGCGCCCCATGATCGACGCGACCGACGACACGTTGACCACGCCCGAGCCCACGTTCAGCTTCAGCAAGGGAGCCAAGGCGCGTGTCATCTGGTATGCCCCGATCACGTTCACGCTGTAGATCTTGTGGAAGTCTTCGGCCTCCAGCCCGTCGAGGTTTTTCAGATCGACGAACTTGGTGGTGCCGGCGTTGTTGACCAACGCGTCGGCGCGGCCGAAGCGCTTTTCCACTTCGCTCGCCAAGCGGCGGCAGTCGGCGTCTTGCGACACATCGGCCTTGACCAGCAACACCTCTGCACCGAGCGCCTCGCACTGCGCTGCCACCGCCTCAGCCGGGGCCGGGTCGCGCGAGTAGTTGACGACGACGTTCCAGCCGTTGCGCGCGTACAAACGGGCCGTGGCCGCCCCTATGCCTGACGACGACCCCGTGATCACGCACACCTTCTTGCTCATGACAGCTCTCCTTGCTCGCCGATGTCGCCCTGATGTCGCTGCTGCGCATTACCGCCCGAGGATGTTAGCGCCGCCATGTCGGCTGGCTCGAAACCTGCTGTGCCAGACCATCCTCTAGCTGCAGGTGGAGACATGAACACACTCATCAAAGCCGTGGAAGTCTGGCTGCCCACGCCTGATCGCAGCCTGCTGGAATTCGGTGGCGGCTTGTTTGGCCGTGCGACCGGTTTTGGTGCGAGCAGCCGTGCCATGTGCTTCGGCCGCGGAGAGGGCCTGCCCGGGCGCGCGTGGTTCGACGGGCGGCCTATCGTGCTCAAGCAGTTTGAAGGCTCCTACTTCCGTCGCACCGATGCGGCGCGCGAAGCGGGCTACACCTGCGCCATCGCGGTACCGGTGTTCGTGGCCGAGCAGATGACGGCGGTGGTGGTGTTCTTCTGTGGCGGCTCGCCTGCAGGGGAGAGCACGCACGACGGCGCGGTGGAGCTTTGGCGCAACAACGCGCGCGTCACCTCCGACATGACCCTGGTCGACGGCTACTTCGGGCCCGAAGCGGCCGAGGCCTTCGAGCCTCTCACGCGCGACACCTACCTGCCGCGCGGCAGCGGCCTGCCGGGCATGGCCTGGCAACGCGGTGCCTCGGTGCTGATCGACGACCTGGGGCAAGCTGCCAAGTTCATGCGCGCCGAAAGCGCGGCCGAAGTCGGCATCAACCGCGGCCTGGCCTTCCCTTGCAGCACGGCCACGAACGACGCGTATGTGCTGGCTCTGCTCTCGACCACGCAAACCCCCATCGCCAAGCGCATCGAGTGCTGGGCGCCCGACGACTCGCGCCAGTGCTTGCAGCGGGTGTTCGGTTTCTGCGAAACCGTAGGCGGCCTGCGCGCCTCAGAGGGAGGCACGGTGCTGGCCGGCGCCATCGGCAAAGCCTTCGCGAGCGGCGTGCCGGTGGTAAACGAAGCAGCCGGAACTGAGCCCGGCAGCGTAGGCGATGCAGCCCGTGCGGCAGGGCTGCAGTCGATGCTGGCGCTGCCGGTGGTGAACGAGGGCGCGGTGAGCGAAGTGCTGGCGCTGTACTTCTGAGCGGGCGCGTGGTGGCCCACAGGGCCGTGTCAGCCCAGCAACTCGGGGGCTCTCAAAGAGAGCAGCAAACCCAGCCCGATCAACCCGACCAGCACGTGGGCCTGGCGTGAGAGCGCAGCCCCTGCCGGGCCGCGCTGCTGCGCGGCGAGCGTGAACATCACGAAAGAAGCCGAGGCCGACGCGGCAAACAAGGTCGCCACGAAAAAACCGTAGGCGCTGCTCTCACCGCGCTGCGCCATCACCGCCACCGCCTGGCCCAGCATCAGGCCGAGGCCCACTGCCAGCGGGTGACGCGTACGGAAAAGAAGAGGAGTCGATCGGGTGCTCATGGGGTGCCATCGTGGCATGCATGCGCGCAGCAGGGTCATCACAAAACGTGTCATTTGGCATGCCTTTTCAAGCTATCGCTCAGGCCATCGCCAGAGGCATTCTTCGGGCCGTTGTCAGCTCATCAGCAGAGGCCCAAGGTGCGGGCGACGACGTCCACCGCGTCGCCGCTACATTCGGTCATGGCCTCCACCAAGCTCGCCGACACGCCCCTTCTGCTGTTCAAGACACCCACGGCCTGGGCCACCTGGCTGGCCAAGCACCACGACAAGTCGACCGGGCTGTGGCTGCGTCTGGCGAAGAAAGACTCAGGCTGCAAATCGATCACCTACCCCGAAGCCCTGGAAGTGGCGCTGTGCCATGGCTGGATCGACGGCCAGAAGAAAGGTGAAGACGAGCAGTACTGGCAGCAGCGCTTCACGCGGCGTGGCGCGCGCAGCATCTGGTCGAAGATCAACCGCGACAAGGCCCTGGCCCTCATCGAGCAAGGGCTGATGAAGCCTGCAGGGCAGCGCGAAGTCGATCGCGCCCAAGCCGATGGCCGATGGGACGCCGCTTACGAGGGCCAAGCCAAGGCCACCGTGCCGCCCGACCTGCAAGCCGCGCTCGACGCCAACAAGACGGCCTTGGCCTTCTTCGCCACGCTGGACAGCGTGAACCGCTACGCCATCCTCTTTCGCACGCACAACGCCAAGAAGGCCGAGACGCGGGCCAAGCGCATTGCGCAGTACGTGGACATGCTGGCTCGACACGAGAAGATCCACGGCGACTGAGGTCAGGGGTCGACACCGATGTCGGTGGGTGAGTGCGGCGACGAGACTGCCGGACCGACATCCACAACAAACGAAGACGACATGCATCCCTCTGCGCCCTTCTCAGACCACGCCCCTGCGCGCCGCCGCTTCATGCACCACGGCCTTCTGTCGCTCGCGCTCGCGGCCAGCTTCAGCCTGCCGGGCTGCGCCACCGCCCCGACGGCACACAGCGGCGATGCCGGTTGGGTGGGCACCTGGGGTGCGAGCCCCGCGCTTGCCGAGCCCGCCGCCAACTTCAACAACCAGACGCTGCGCCTGATCACGCACGTGACGCTGGGCGGCGAACAGGTGCGCATTCGCGTGTCCAACACCTTTGGCACGCAGCCGATCGAAATCGGCACGGCCCAAGTGGGCGTGCGAGCAAAAGACGCCGCCGTGGCGCCCGGAATGCACCGCAAGCTCAGCTTCAGCGGCGCGCCAGGCATCGTCGTGCCGCCGGGTGCGGTGGTGGTCAGCGACCCGGTGGGCTTGAGTGTGGCCAACGGCGCCGATCTGGCCATCAGCCTGTACCTGCCCAAGGCCACAGGGCCTGCGACCTCGCACACGCTGGCATCGCAGACCTCGTACGTTTCGGGTGTGGGCGATTCGTCGGCCAACGACGACGGCGCGCCCTTCAGCACCAAGGTGCAGGTCTGGCCTTTCCTCAGCGGCGTAGAAGTGATGGCTAGCAACGGCGCGCGCAGCATCGTCACCTTTGGCGACTCGATCACCGACGGCTTCAAGTCGACGGCCGAGACCAACGGCCGATGGCCCGACACTCTTGCACGCCGCCTGCAAGCCGCAGGCAAGAAGATCGCGGTGGTCAACCAGGGCATCAGCGGCAACCGCCTGTGGTGGGACGCACCCGAAGCCATCAAGCGCTTCGGCCCCAACGGCATGGCCCGCTTCGATCGCGACGTATTGAGCGTCACCGGCGTGTCACACGTGGTGCTGCTGCTCAGCATCAACGACATCGGCATCCCCGGCTCGCGCAAGGAGCCCACGCAAGAGGTCTCGGCGCAGCAAATCATCGCCGGCATGCGCCAGCTGATCGCTCGCGCCCACGCACGCGGTGTGAAGCTCGTCGCCGGCACGCTCACGCCTTTCGACACCTACACCGGCGTGGGCTACTTCACGGCCGAGAACGAAGTGAAGCGCCAGGCCGTCAATGCCTGGATCCGCAACGGCAAAGAGTTCGACGGCGTGATCGACTTCGACGCCGCCACGCGCGACCCGGCCAACCCGAACAAGTTCCTGCCGGCCTACGACAGCGGCGACCATCTGCACCCCAACGATGCGGGCTACAAGGCCATGGGCGAGGCAGTCAACCTGTCCTTGTTCGAGTGACCCCAATGAGGGCTCACGGCTGGCCGAGGTAAAGGTAGGCGGCGCGGCGGCCGCTGTCGGCAAAGCCGGCGGCGACGTACAGCGGCCCGATGGGCGTGTCGAGCGCGAAGTAGAGCGAGCCCCCATGTCGCCGCGAGCGCTGCGCGGGTGTCAGGAAAGCCACGTTGGTCATGCGTGCCGTCTCGATCGACGCGCCGGCATACATGCCGTCCAGAAAGCCGGGCCCCGACAAGCGGTAGTTGTAGACCAGGCGGGCGAAGCGGTAGTCGTTGGCGATCAGCTGGCCTGTCTTGTAGCCCGACAGCTGCAAGAAGCCGCCCAGCTGGAAGATCTCGTGGCCGGGCAACTCACCGTCCTTCAGGTTCTGGCCCGACTTGAACGCCGCGCGAAACGTGTGCCGGCCCAAGCTGGTGGCCCCCAGCACTGAGGCCTCGGCCTTGGTTTAGGTGTCGTCTGCGCCCAGGCTGGGGTGAGAGAAGTACAGCCGTACATCGCCGGCAAAACCCGAACGCGGAAAGCGCAAGTTGTTTCAGCGGCAGCCCGCTCGCGTAGGCCGAGCCCACGATGGAGCCGGCGCTGGTGCCCACGATCATGTCGACCGGCACGCGCAGCTCTTCAAGCACCTTGAGCACCCGATGTGCGCACCGCCGCGCGCACCACCGCCCGACAGCACCACACCGATGCGTGGGCGGGCCGCGGCGCTGTCAGGTGCAGGGCTGGTTTGCGCCGCGGCAGCAAAGGCGCACAGCCACGCCGCACTGCATGCGGCGCGGCGCACCCAAACCGGCATGCGTGGCCTCAGCGGGAAGCGGCAGACGCGGGCGGTGCGGCCGGCGCCACCGGCACGCTCACCCCGGGCATCAGCGAGATCTCTTCCTGCACGCGCACGCCGGTCACGTAGGCCCGGGTATCGCCGAAGCAGCTGGTGGGCAGGCCCACCTTCTCGTCGTAACTGAGCGAGACGCGCTTGCCCATCACCGCGGTGATCTTTTGGGCGACGGCGTCGTCCCATACGGTGAATAAAAACTTCTCGGGCGATGCACCGGGCATGGAGACCAACGACAGCTCGCCCTCCCATGTCTTGCAGAGCCAGCCCTTGTGCGACAGCTTCTGCACCCAGCCGGCACGCTCTCCACTGGAGTAGCTCCACCTCGACACCATGAGAACGTAAGCCGCGCCTAGCAGCACGACGATGAACAGCGCCATCAGCACACGGGTCAAACGCATCGGATCCTCCAACCTTCTCTGGGTCAACGACGGTTTATAACCGAGGATCAGTGCACGCCCTGGAGCGAACGTCATGAAAGCCGACCCCTGCGCCGCGAGCCCCGACGGGCTGGACAAGATCGACGCCAAGATTCTTCGCCTGCTGCAGGCCGACGGCCGCATGTCCAACCTCAAGCTGGCCGAGAGCATCCACCTCTCGCCCACCGCCGTGCTCGAACGCGTGAAGCGGCTCACGCGCGACGGCTTCATCCTCGGCTACGAGGCCAAGCTCAACCCCAACAAACTGGGCGCCGGCCTGATGGTGTTCATCCAGGTGGTGCTCGACCGCACCACGCCCGATGTGTTCAATGCCTTCAAGGCCGCAGTGCAGGTGCGACCCGAGATCATGGAGTGCCATATGGTGGCGGGCGGCTTCGACTACCTCATCAAGACGCGCGTGGCCGACATGGCGGCCTACCGCGAGCTGGTGGGCGCGGTGATCTGGACCCTGCCCGGCGTGCGCGAGACGCACACCTATGCGGTAATGGAAGAAGTGAAGAACACGACGGCCCTGCCGCTGTGAAGCCCCACTATTCCGACCAAGGAACAACCCAAGAAACAACCCAAGGAACGCGATGCCGCTTTTCGAGACGGACTACCTCATGGTGGGCGCTGGCGCCACCGGCATGGCTTTCGCCGACACCCTGCTCGACGAGTCTGATGCCACGATGCTCATCGTCGATCGCCAGCACGCACCCGGAGGGCACTGGCTCAATGCCTACTCCTTTGTGCGGCTGCATCAGCCTTCGTCGTTCTACGGGGTCAATTCACGCCCGCTGGGCAAAGACCTCAAGGAAGGCCCGGGCCTGAACGAAGGCCTTTATGAGCGCGCCAGTGGCGCCGAGCTGGTTCACTACTACGAGCAGGTCATGGGCCGGCTGTTGGCCTCGGGGCGGGTGCGCTTCCTGGCCATGCACGAGTACGTGGCCGAGCGTGATGGCGTGCATGTGGTGAAGTCTGTGGTGGCGGGCGAAGAGCACACGGTGCGCGTGAAGAAGAAGCTCGTCGAAACCACTTACTTCAAGACCGAAGTGCCCGCCACGCACCCACCCAAGTACGCCGTGGCCGCTGGCGTGACCTGCGTGCCCCTCAACGCCCTCACACGCATGGCCAGGCCACACTCAGGCTACGTGGTGGTGGGCGCGGGAAAGACCGGCGTCGATGCATGCCTGTGGTTGCTGGAACACGGTGCCGACCCCGACTCGATCACCTGGATCATGCCGCGCGACCAATGGTTCACCAACCGGGCCACGGTGCAAACAGCCGACGACTTCTTCGTGCCCACCTTCACTGCGTTTGCCCAGCACATGGAAGCCATCGCCGGGGCTTCCGATGAGCCAAGCCTGTTTGCCAGGCTGGAGGCCGATGGCGTCTTGATGCGCATGGACCCCCACGTCACCCCCACGATGTACCACGCCGCCGTGATGTCCGAAGGCGAGCGAGCGGCTCTGCGGCGCATTCGCCATGTGGTGCGCCTGGGGCGGGTGCTGCGCGTCGAGGCCGAGCAGATCGTGCTGCAGCACGGCAGCATTCCGAACGATGCCAACCGCCTGATCGTGGACTGCTCGGCGAGCGCACTCAACCCGGTGCCGCCGTCACCCATCTTCGGCCCGCATCGCATACGCACGCAGGCAGTACGCTGGCCCGCACCCACCTTGAGCGCAGCCCTGATCGCCTACCTCGAGGCCCACATCGAGTCCGACGACGAGAAGAACCACCTGGCCCCGCCCTTGACCTTGCCGGACCGCGCCATCGACTGGCTGCACACCATGATTCACAACATGACCGCACAACAGCGCTGGAACCAGAAGAAGGAAGTGCGCGACTGGATCACGCGCTCGCGGCTCGATGGCTACGGTGCCATGGCCATGACCGTGGCCCCTTCGGACACCGAGCGCTTGGCCCTGCGGCAGCGCTACAAAGAGGCCGCCGGTGCAGCCCTGGCCCAGTTGCCCACCCTGCTCAAGAACCTGAAAGCCGAGGAGCGCCCCGCATGAACGAACTCAGCCTCGACACCTTGCAGGTCGGCAACATCCGCATGCGCGTGGCCAGCCAGGGCAGCGGGCCGCTGGTGCTGCTGTGCCACGGCTTCCCTGAATCGTGGGTGTCGTGGCGACAGCAGATGGCCGCGCTGGCCGCTGCCGGCTACCGCGCCGTGGCGCCCGACATGCGCGGCTATGGCGGCACCGACGCACCGGAGAGCCCTGACGACTACACCATGCTGCACCACGTGGGCGACATGGTCGAGCTGGTGCGGCTGTTCACCAAAGACCAGGCCTCGCAGCAGGCCGTGATCGTCGGGCACGACTGGGGGGCGCCGGTGGCCTGGCACGCCGCACTGCTGCGGCCCGACGTTTTCCGCGCCGTGGCCGGCATGAGCGTGCCCTACACGCCGCCCTCACGCACCGACCTGCTCACCGCGCTTGAGAAGCAAGGCGTCCACACCTTTTACATGCAGTACTTTCAGACGCCGGGCGTGGCCGAGGCGGCGCTCGAAGCCGACGCCGCCGCATCGATCCGGCGCATCTACTTCAGCATGTCGGGCGATGGCCCGGGTCACATGGTGGCGGGGATATTGAAGCCCGGCGAGGGCTTTCTCGACAACACGGTCGACCCCCAAGTCTTGCCCGGGTGGATGAGCCACGACGACATCGCCTACGTGGCCGCAGAGTTCAAGCGCACGGGCTTCCGCGGGGGCCTGAACTGGTACCGCAGCATTCGGCGCACGTCAGACGTGCTGGCACCGTGGCAAGGCTGCGTGATCACGCAACCCTCACTCTTCATCACCGGGGACCGCGACGACGTGCTGCGCTTCCCCGGCATGGCCGAGCGTGTGAAAGCCTTGGAAAAGGTATTGCCCGGCCTGCGAGGCAAGCATGTGCTCGCAGGCGCCGGGCACTGGATACAGCGCGAGCGCGCTGTAGAGGTCAACCAGCTGCTGCTGGGTTTCTTGAAGGGCTTGTGAGCGGAAGGCTCAGAAGCCGCCAGGGCGACGCTCGAGGTGGCGGAACATGATGCGGCCCTTGCTCAGGTCATAGGGCGACAGCTCCAGCGACACCTTGTCGCCCGCGAGGATGCGGATGTGGTGCTTTTTCATCTTGCCCGAGGTGTAGGCCACGAGCTGGTGACCGTTTTCCAGCGTGACGCGAAAGCGCGAGTCGGGCAGCACTTCAGTCACAGCACCTTGCATTTCGATCAGTTCTTCTTTGGCCATGGTCGTCTCCGATAGGTTGGCATTGCGACGAACGCAAGGCCAAGGCACGGGGGCCTTGTCAGAGACGGTTCGAAGAAGGTTTTCAGGCTTTTGGGCAGTTGACAGACGTCACTGCAGTCGGCTCAGGGGAAGGCGCATTGTAACGCCGGGGCCTGGTCTGTGCACCTCGGCGTGCTCTCTCAGCCCAGGGGCGCCAGCAAGGCCCGCAAGTCGTCGTCACTGAACTTTGCAGCAGCCGAGTCGTCGTGCCCCAGCACCCCCTCTGCCAGTGCCAATTTACGAGCTTGCAATGTGAGCATGCGCTCCTCGATGCTGCCTTCCACCACGAGCTTGTAGACGAACACCGGCAGCATCTGCCCGATGCGGTGGGCACGTGCCGTGGCCTGCTCTTGCACCGCCGGGTTCCACCACGGGTCAAGGTGGATCACGGTGTCGGCCGCGGTGAGGTTCAAGCCCAGCCCACCGGCCTTCAGGCTGACCAGCAGGATCGGCACCTCCTGGGCCTGAAAGCGTTGCACCACCGCGCCGCGCTGGCTCACCGGCGTGCGACCGGTGAGCGCGAGCCAGGGCAAGGCCAAGGCATCAAGCTCGGCCTCCACCAGGCCCAGCATCTCGGTGAACTGCGAAAACACCAGCACGCGACGCCCTTCGCCCACCAGCGCCGGCAGCATGTGGCGCAGCAGCTCGAGCTTGGCGCGCTCCATGGTCTTGGGCATCTTGGCGCCCTTCAGCAGGTAGGGGTCGCAGCAGACCTGGCGCAGCTTGAGCAAGGCATCAAGGATGCTGATCTGCGCACCCGCAAAACCACGCCGCTTCAGCAGACGGCGCACGATCTCGTCAGACGCCACGCGCACGCTTTCATACAGCTCGCGTTGCCGGCCTTGCAGCGCCACGCGCTTGATCACCTCGGTGCGCGGCGGCAGCTCGGTCGCCACATCTTGCTTGCGCCGCCGCAAGATGAAGGGCCGCACGCGTTGCGCCAGCAGCTGCGCGCGCAGCGTTTCGCCGTTCACCTCGATGGGCTTGCGCCATTGCCGATCGAAGCTGCGCGCGTCACCCAGAAAGCCCGGCATCAAAAAGTCGAACTGCGCCCACAGCTCGCCCAGGTGGTTCTCAAGCGGAGTGCCGGTGAGGCACAGGCGGTGGCGTGCATCGAGGCGGCGCACGGCATTCGCGCTGCGGCCGGCGGCGTTCTTCACTGTCTGCGCCTCGTCGAGGATCAACTGGTGAAACGGCTGCGCGGCCAGCGCCTCGATGTCGCGCCACAACAGCGGGTAAGTGGTGATCACCACATCATGCTCGGCCATGCGGGCGAACTGCTGCGCCCGGTCAGGGCCCTGCAGCGTGAGCAAGCGCAAGGCGGGAGCCATGCGCCGCGCTTCGGCCTGCCAGTTGAAGAGCAGCGAGGTGGGCAGCACCACCAGCGCGGGCAGGTCGAGGCGGCCCGCCTGTTGCTCGATCAGCAAGTGCGCCAAGGCCTGTGCCGTCTTGCCCAGGCCCATGTCATCGGCCAAGATGCCCGCGAGGCGCTGCTCGCGCAGGTATTGCAACCAGGCCACGCCTTGCAGCTGATACGGGCGCAAGCGCACCCCCAGGCCTTCGGGTGCAACCACCGACGGTGGTGTGCCGGCGCCGCGCAGACGCTGCGCCAGCGAACGCAGGCCCGCTTCGCCTTCGAGTTGCCACGCGCCGTGCAGCCCGGCGCGCTGCGCTTGCGTGTTGAGCAAGCCGATACGCAGGGCATCGAGCCGCTGCGCTTCCCATGGCGAGAGCGCGATAGCGCCGGCCTTGCGGCGCGGGTCGGTGAGCAGATCGATCATCGCGCCGACGATGGCCTTGATCGGCGCCGCCAGCGCGTCGATGCGCCGCCCGCCCGGCGCATGCAGGCGGATCAGCGCGAGGTCGTCGATGGCGGCGACCCCGCGCGCGTCTAGCCAGCGGCTGTCGCGCTTGAGCAGGTCGGCCAGCAGCGGCACCAGGTCCCAGGTTTCGCCGGCCACCTCAATGCCGAGCGACAGCATCCACGAGCCTTCTCGCTCAGGCAGACGCAGCGCAGACACCTCGGGGGCACGCCGCATCGGCGCGGCCACTTCCTTGCCCAGCACCTCGCCGTTGACCGGGTCGATGACCAGTCGCCAGGCGTCCACCAACAGCGTCTCGTGTGCAAAGCCGGGGCGCACCACGACAGCCCAACCCTGGGCCTGCCACTCGGGCACGCGCTCGGCCCAGAAGTCGCCGAAGAACCCTTCTTGCTCCAGCGTCCAGAGCGGGCCAGGCAGCGCCGCGTGCGCGCGCCACTGCAAGGCGTCGTCGGGCACCGGGTGCAGGCCGGCGGCCCACACCGCGTCGAGTGCATCGGCCTCGGCGCGTCGGTCGCGCCGCAGCGAACGCTCGCGGCCTTGGCTGTCTTCCACCCGATGCAGCACCGGCGCGCGGCTGTTGAGCACCGAGATGGGCGCCGCAACCGCGCTGTGTGTGCCGTCGCCATGGTCGTAAACCCAGTCGATCTGCGCGACGGTCACGTTCGGCCCGCGTGGGCCGAAGGGGCCTGCCGGTTTCAGACCCAGCAAGCCGTCACCGCGGCTCAGGGTCTGCAGCGTGAGGCGAGGGCGAAAGTGCGAAAGGGAGGATGTCTCCTGCAAGCTCATCGCGGCGATTGTGCGTCGGGCTAGACTGGCTACCGTGTCAACCAAGACTGAGCTGCGCGAAGGTTCGGGTGCAGCCCCCGAGAGCTGACCTTGCTCGCACTCAAGCTCTTGCTGGTCCCCGCCTTCCTGCTGCTGGTGTCGCTGGCCGGCAAACGCTGGGGCGCCACGGTGGCGGGTTGGCTGGCCGGCCTACCGGTGGTGGCCGGGCCCATCCTTTTCTTCCTGGCGATGGAGCACGGCACTGCCTTCGCTTCCCATGCGGCCGTGCTGTCGTTGTCGGCGGTGCTGGCCTCGGTGGCGTTCAGCCTGGCCTATACCCACGCGGCGCAGCGCCTGCGGTGGCCAGCCTCGCTCGGGCTGGGGCTGAGCGCATGGGGCACCGCCGCCCTGGGCCTGTCAACGCTGCCGCTGCACGCCACGCTCTCGTTGGTCGTGTCGCTGTTCACCCTGCTGCTGGCGCCGCTTCTGTTCCCTGCGGTGAACGCGCCCGTCAGCGCGCGCCCGGTCACGCGCCACGAGCTGGGCTGGCGCATGCTCGCCGGTGCGGTGCTCACTCTGGCCGTGACGGCCTCGGCGAACCAGGTCGGCGCGGCGTGGAGCGGGTTGCTCGCAGTGTTTCCGATCCTGGGAATCGTGCTCGCGGTGTTCTCGCACTGCAGCCAGGGGGCGGCCTTTGCGGCGGCCCTGCTGCGCGCCATGGCCATCGGCCTCTACTCGTTCGTGGCCTTCTGCTTCGTGCTGTCGGCCACGCTGCCCGCCATGGGCGTGGCGCTCGCATTCACCCTGGCCGCGGCCGCGTCGCTGCTGGCCCAGGCGGTCACTTTGCGGCACATGGCCGCCGCGCGCCGAGAGCCGGCCTGAGCCCCGTCACATCGCGGCAAACTGCTTCTCCACCGCCTTGTGGTCCTGCTTCCAGGCGGCGTAGAGCTGGGTCGACATGGGGTCCGGGAATATGTCTTCGCAGTCGGCTTCGATGCCGGCGATCACCGCCGCCGCCACCTCGGCAGGCGCACTCTTGGGCATCTCGACACCCGCCAGCATGTCGGTGTCGACCGCCCCCGGGAACACACCATGCACCGCGATGCCGCGCCGCGCCAACTCGGCTCGCAGCGACTGCGTCATCGACCATGCCGCGGCCTTGCTGGCGTTGTAGGTCGCCAGGCCCGGCATGCTGGCCAGCGCCACCAGCGTGAGCACGTTGACCACCGCGCCGCCGCCCTGGCGTTCGATCACCGGGGCAAAGGCGCGCGCCATGTCGAGCGGGCCATAGAAGTTGGCGTCGAACTGGTGCGCGACCTTGCTGCGCTCCACCTCGAGAATGCTGCCGAACTCGAGCACGCCGGCGTTGTTGATGAGCAGGTTGACGTCGGGCGCCGACCGCGCCGCGGCCGCGATTTGCGCGGCGTCCAGCACGTCAAGCTGCAGCGGCAGCACACGCGCCTTGTCGAGCGCGAGCACTTCGGCGAGGCCGGCCTCGTCGCGCGCCGTGGCGTAAACCCGCCGCACACCGGCCTGCAGCAGGGCCGCAACGAAAGCGCGGCCTAGGCCGCGGTTGGCGCCAGTAACGAGGGCAGTCGACTGGTGGATCTTCATGGCATGTCCTTCAAGACAGTGTGGGGTGAGCGAACTCTAGGGAGTGCGCCACCCACAATAAAGACAGAAATCAACATGAAGCTCGTGCATAAACTGCATGAATCACCCAAGGGCCTCCACCATGAATCTCGCAGCTCTGGAGATGCTTGCAAGCGTCGTGAAGCTCGGCAGCTTTGCCGCCGCCGCGCGCGAGCAAGAAATCGACCCGTCCTCGGTGTCGCGCAGCATCGCGGCCCTCGAACACGAGCTGGGTTTACGCCTGTTTCAGCGCAGCACGCGCCAGCTCGCGCTCACCGAGGCCGGCGGCCTCTACTTCGAGCGCATGCAGCCGCTGCTCGAAGAGCTGCAGCAGGCGCACCTGGTTGCCGCCGATGTCTCGGCCAGCCCCAAGGGCCGCCTGCGCGTGACGGCTTCCAATTCCTTCGGCCTGAAGTGCGTGGTGCCGGCATTGCCGTCGCTGGCCCAGCGCTACCCACAGCTGCAGGTGGAGCTGCTGATGACCGACGCCGTGGTCGACCTGGTGGCCGAGCGCATCGACCTCGCGGTGCGCCTGGGCACGCTGGCCGATTCGAGCCTGGTGGCACACCCGCTGATGCGCACCACCTACCGCGTGTGCGCCAGCCCCGCCTACACGGCACAGGCGGGCAAGCCGAAGAGGCCGGTCGACCTCACGCGCCATGCCTGCTTGCTGTTCCCGCTGACCGGGTTTCGCTCGCGATGGGTCTTTCGCGACCGCCAAGGCGTGCAAGTAGAAGTGCCGGTCAGCGGCAGCCTGCACGCCTCGAATGCGCTGGCCCTGCAGCACTGCGCCGTGGCCGGCATGGGTGTGGCCTTGCTGCCCGAATGGTTGGTGGCCGACGACCTCGCGGCCGGTCGCCTGATCGACCTCTTCACGCGCCACCAGGTAAGCGCCACCGACTTCAACACCGGCGCCTGGTTCGTCTACCCCTCTCGTGCCTACGTGCCGCTGAAGGTGCGGGCCTTCATGGCGCACCTGCAGCAGCACCTGGGGACCAAAGGCCAGGGCCAGGGCCAGGCCTACGGCTAGGGCCGCGCGCAGCGCCCCTGGCGCTCGAACCAATACACCACGTTGCCCACCACGGCGATGCTGCTAGACACCACCGCGCTCGCTGCGGCCACCACGCCGGCACCGACCAGCAGGGCCACGCAGCCATCGTTGGCGCAACCGCCGAAGGCGCCGATCTGCTGCACCTCAAGCACCATTTGGCGGCGCTGGTACTTGCACTCTTCGTCGTAGACGCTGTCGGTGCGCGGCACCACCACGCAGGCTTGCAGCAGTGCGAGGGCGGCCAGGGTGAGGAGGTGTTTCACGTAGACGTTCTGCAATGTGAAGCTTGGGGTTTGCCGCAGGGTACATGACGCGTTTGAGGTGCCGTCACCCAGTGGTCCAGGCCCGCACCCGCTTTGCACCACTCCGTCACGAAACACCCCCACCGAAAACATGGGCAAGCCCTAACAATTCGATCATGCACCGGCTGCTGCTCGTCGAGTCTTCTCCCACCCTGCGCCGCGGCATGGAAAAGCTGCTGCTGCGCCACGGCTTCAGCGTGCTGGCCGTGTCGGCCGACGACGCCGCATTGGGCGCACTGGAGCAAGAGGTGTCGCGCGGCATGGGCACGGTGGTCGTGGGCTGGTCGACGGCCCCCTCAGCCATTCGTGATGCCTTGGTGCAGCGCCTACGCAAGCCCGATTGCCAGCACGTGGCGCTGCTGGTGCTGGCAGCCGACCCGTTGCGCGCAAAGGCCAGCCTCGCCGGAGAGCGCGCCTACACCCTGGTCAAGCGACTGCAGCGCCCTTCGGAAGTGCCGCGTCTGCTGCGCGGCCTGCTGGCCCAGGTGGCACGCGAGACGCGGCCCAGCGCCGAGTCACCTGCCGCGCTGAAGGTGCTGCTGGTCGACGACTCGCGCACCAGCCGCACCAAGTACCAACGTCTGCTGCGCACCCACGGCTATGCGGTGGTGGCTTGCGAGCATGCCGAAGCAGCGCTGGCCAGGGTGCAGACCGAGCGCTTCGACATCGCCGTGATCGACTACTTCATGCCCGGCCTGAACGGCGCCGCGCTGTGCCGCGCCTTGCGCGACCTGCCCACCACGCGCGACCTCACGCTCGCGGTGCTGACCGGCTCATACGAAGACGGCCTGATCAGCGACTGCCTCGAAGCCGGCGCGATGGAGTGCATGTTCAAGAACGAATCCGACGAGCTCTTCATCGCACGCGTGGACAGCATGGCCCGCCTGCGCGAGCGCGAGCAGCGCCTGCAGGCCGAGAGCCAGCGGCTTGAGCTCATCCTCGCCTCGGTGGGCGACGGCGTGTACGGCGTTGACCGCAATGGGCGCATCACCTTCGTCAACCCCACCGCGCTGCGCCTGCTGCAGTGCACGCATGAAGACGAGCTGGTGGGCCTGTCGGCGCACGAGCGCATTCACCACGCCGACGAGCGCGGCCGCGCCGTGCCGCCCGAAACCTGCTTTCTGCAGCAGGCCTACGAGCTGGGCGACTCGCTCAGCAACTGGGAAACAGTGTTCTGGCGCGCCGACGGCGAGCTGGTGAACGTGGAATGCACCGTGCGCCCGCAGCACCAGGGCGGCGAGTGCGTGGGCGTGGTGGTGGCCTTTCGCGACATCGCCGAGCGCAAGCGCTTTGAAGCCGAGACGCAATGGCAGCTGCACCACGACCACCTCACCAAGCTGCACAACCGCCGGCACTTCGAGTACATGCTGGAGCAGGAGATCTTTCGCCTGCGCCGCAGCACCGAGCAGAGCGCACTGCTGTTCATCGACCTTGACCGTTTCAAGCACGTGAACGACACCGCGGGCCATGCGGCCGGTGACGCCCTGCTGGCGGGCATCGGGCGCAAGCTGAAGGCGCGCTCGCGCCAGAGCGACCTGGTGGCGCGCCTGGGCGGCGACGAGTTTGCCGTGCTGCTGCGCAACGTCGACGATGGCAGCATGCTCACCTTGGCCGAGAAGTTTCGCGCCATCCTCGATGAAACCGGGTTCAGCCACGGCGGGCGCGAGTTCGAGGTGTCGGGCAGCGTGGGCATCAGCCGCCTCAACCGACACACGCTCTCACCGGCCTATGCCATGAACTGCGCCGACGCGGCCTGCCACATTGCCAAGCGCCAGGGCCGCAACCGCATCCACATGTTCGACCTGGGCGACGACGCCGGCGCTCTGGCCGCGCTGCAGCAGTCGTGGTCCGAGCGGCTCAAGAGCGCACTGGCGGCGGGCAACTTTGCGCTGCAGTACCAGCCCATCTTCGACCTGCGTGAGCTGACTGCGGGCCAGGCGGTGCCGTCTGCGCTGTACGGCCACGAAGTCTTCTTGCGGCTGGACGACGTGGGCACCTTGCTCGCGCCACGCGCCTTTTTGTCGCAGGCCGAGCGCTTCGAGCTGATGCCCGCGCTCGACACCTGGGTGCTCAACCACTTGGCATGGTCGCTCGCCGAGAACAGCCCACGCCTGGACACGCGCCTGCACATCAACGTCGCCGCCGTCTCGCTGCTCGACGCGGGCTATCTGTCACGCCTGAGCGCCCTGCTGAGCGCCGGTGCCTTTGCGCCCGGCCAGTTGTGCCTGGAGATCAAAGAAAGCGAGATCGCCGGCCACTTCACGCCGCTGCTGCCCATCCTCACCGAGCTGTCGCAGCTCGGCGCCAAGCTGATGCTTGACGAGTACGGCCGCGGCTTCAGCGGCCTGGGCCACTTGCGCAGCCTGCCGCTCAGCGCCGTCAAGCTCGACGCAAGCCTGGTGCAGGCACTGGCCCAAGACGAAGTGGGCGTGATGATGGTGCGCGCCATGACCGACCTGGCCCACGCCATGAACATGGTCGTGATTGCCCCACAGATCGAAGACGCCGCCGCATTTCAGCTGCTGCGCAACGCCGGCGCCGATTGCGCCCAGGGCTATGTGCTGGGCATGCCACGCGACGCCTGGGCTGAACTGAGCACGCACTGACGCGCCAGCCGCCGCACGTGCGCCTGGGGGTAGGAGTCTTGAACCCTTGAGCGCCCGCCAGTTCTTTGGTCAGTTGTCGGTGAAGTCGAATCCGATTTGCAGGGCCACCCAGGTCTTGCCGTTGAAGCGATAGTCCACCGTGGGATCCTGGCTGACCCGGTCCCGCCCGATGAACAAGCCTGTCTTGAAGGGCTTGCCACGCGTGGACTTCAGCACGTCAAACATGACCCCGGCGGCAAACGAGATCGCGGCCACCTGGGCGGTGCCGGTGACAGCGGGCTTGTTGTCAACCAGTGTGCTGGGGTCGACGGTGTTCGCCTTCACCGAGCTGAGCGTGAAGGCCACTGCATAGGTGGTGCCGCTGCCGGCTCGCCCATGGCGCCAGCCCATGTAGCCTCCCACGGGTGCATTGACGGTGAAGCTCTTCTCACCCGGGAAGTACTTGTAGGGCATGGTCAGCACGCCATAGGCATAGCCAGACCGTGTGGCGCCCTGGGCAATGAGCTCGCTGGCCAGCTTGGCCTCTCTCTCGCGGCTGGTGGCCACGCAGCGAAGCGGAAAGTACTTGATCTTCCCGGGAACCACGGTGAGCCGCCGGTCATCGTTGTCCAGCTCTTTTTGCTCGGTGACCAGGTAGGTGCGCGCACCCTCGTCGTTCACATCGGGATTTCCTTTCAACCCGAAGCAATCGCCGATGTAGTCACCTGCCGCGCTGGAACTCTTGACCTCGGTGGTAGTTTCGGACGTGGCCGGCTTGGAGGTGTCGTCCTTGGCCGCCTCTGCAGCCCTCGCCACCCCAGCGCCCATCAGCGAAGCACCCATCAGCCCACCCACAACCCAGTGCCTGCACAGCTTGCTCATCTCGCGTCTCCCACGTGCGGCCTGAGGCCCACCATGGGCATCCGCAGCGGGCACGGCACGCAGATCGCCAGCGGGTGTCGCGAATTGTTGGTTTCGCGAGCAGCCCCGGCATCATCAAGTTTCACGAGAACACTGGGCCGGTAGAGGGTGGAGTGGCGGCCACTTCACAGCCGCCCACACCCTGTGCAGCCGCGGCCTGTTGGCGACGGGCCCGCACCCGAAAACGAGCCGCGGCTACGCCCGCTTGGGAATGTTGAGCCCGCGCACCACGGCCGGTCGCGCCACGAAAGCCTGCAGCACGCGCGTGACTTCGGGAAAGTCTTGCATGCCCACCAGTTCGCCCGCTTCGTAAAAGCCGATCAGGTTGCGCACCCACGGAAAGGTGGCGATGTCGGCAATGGTGAACTCGTCGCCCATGATCCAGGCGCGGCCCTTCAGGCGCTGATCGAGCACCGCGAGCAGGCGCTTGGCCTCGGCCACATAGCGGTCGCGCGGGCGCTTGTCTTCGTAGTCTTTGCCGGCAAACTTGTGGAAGAAGCCGAGCTGTCCAAACATCGGCCCGATGCCGCCCATCTGAAACATCACCCACTGCAGCGTCTCGTAGCGGCCTGCCGCGTCTCGCGGCATCAGCTTGCCGGTCTTCTCGGCCAGGTAGACGAGGATGGCGCCCGACTCGAACAGCGCCAGCGGCTTTCCGTCAGGCCCGTCGGGGTCGAGGATGGCGGGGATCTTGTTGTTCGGGTTGAGCGACAGAAACGCCGGCGACAGCTGATCGTTGGTGTCGAAGCTCACCAGGTGCGGCTCGTAGGCCAAGCCGGCTTCTTCGAGAAAGATCGAGACCTTCACGCCGTTGGGCGTGGGCAGCGAGTAGAGCTGCAGCCGGTCAGGGTACTGGGCCGGCCATTTTTGGGTGATGGCAAAGCGTGAAAGGTCAGTCATGGAGTGCGTCGGGCGAGGTGAGCGAGCCGCGATTCTGCGTCGCGCGCTGCCACCCCGAAACGCTGTCACTGCAAAGCCGCACCCCGCGTGGGGGCGGCTTGCGCCGGACACCGCCTGCCTCGCAGCTTGCGCTTGCAGGCAGTGCCTGACTCACAGCCAGGTCAGCGCGCGCTGCCTCGCCGCACCAGGTTCACGATGGCCAGCAAGATCACCGCGCCCAGCAGCGAGACGCCAAGGCCCGCCACGCTGAAGTCGTTGCTGTTGATCGTGCCGGTGCCGAGCATTGGCGCCAGCAAAAAACCACCAAGCAGTGCGCCGACGATGCCAACGATGACGTTGAGAATCATCCCCTGCTGGGCATTGGTTTTCATGATCATGCTGGCAACCCAGCCGATCAGGCCTCCGACGATCAACCAAATAATGAAGTTCATGGCGTTTCTCCGTTGATGAAAAGGGGTGCCGGAAAGTTACCCGGCACAGGCCCTCAGCAGCAGAGGAGAAAAGCGCGACACGGCGTAGGCTGCGGCCTACGCGCGGCTGGCGCGTCAGGCCGCGAGCGCCCAGGCGCCCTGGTAGACGCCCAGCAGCAGCGCCGTTACCAGCACATTGGCCACCAGGTGGCGCGTGCCCATGCCCACGCGGATGCCCAGGCGCGCCGAGACGCTGCCCCACAGCAGCACCAGCAGCAAGGCGCCTGCGTCGGCCTTGCCGATGTCAGCGTGCAGGATATGCATCAGGCCCACCGCGAGTATCCAAAGGCCCGCGCCCATGATGACGGCAGACGTCACCTCATTGAACCGAGGTTTTCGCAGCGGAATTCCGATGAGTTTCATGGTGGCGGCCGGTGACCAGAACAGGGCAGTACGTGTGGCCCAAAGTGTCGACTCTCCAGGCGGCTGCGCTCGCGAGAGATGCGGTGCAAGGCAGGCCCTAATCGGCAATTTGCACGCTGGCCGGTGTGTAGTCGGGGGACACTGCGTGACCACGACCGCCCCTACCTCTGCACCCCGATGGCCACCACCAAACCGAAGGCGAAAGCCACCAAGCCTGTCTCGCGCAGCCGCAAATCGGCTGGCATGCGCGAAGCGATCGTTCACGCCGCAATCGAGATCATCAATGCCAAGAGCTATGCGCTGGCCACGCTGACCGAGATCGCCGCCAAGCTCGACATGCGCGATGCGGCGCTGTACTACTACTTCCCCAACAAGCAGGCGTTGGCCTATGCCTGCCACCGCTACTCGCTGGAGCGCTTCGAGCACCTGCTGCTGGCGACCGACCAAGCCGGCGGCACCGGCGAAGAGAAGCTGCGGCACTTCATGCGCGGCATGCTCGTCGATGCGGCGCAGCACGGCGCGCAGCTCTACTTCGGCGACTACTCCTACCTCGAAGCGGCTCAGCGCAAGACCGTCTCCGCCTGGGCCGAGCGGCTGAAGAACATGCTGGTGAAGTTCTTGAAGGAAGGCATGGCCGACGGCTCTGTCGTGCAATGCGAGCCCGAGCTGGTGGTGCAGCTGCTGCTGGGCATGCTGATCTGGCTGGCGAAGTGGGTGCCCGACGTCGAGGGGCTGACCGTCGACCGGCTGATGAATGCAATCGATGCATCGGTCTTTCGCGGCCTGGAGCGCGGCCACACGGTGTTGGCGAAGAAATAGCGGGGCCTGCCGCCGAGCCGCAAAACTCTACTGAAGCCGCGCTCACCGTTTGACGGGTTTAACGTGAGAGGCTCACCCCGGTTTGCCTGGGCGAGCCCTTTCGGTAGAAGGGGTGGAGCGCACTCGCCCGTACGCACTGACCATTGCGTGAAGGCTCTGGCGCTCGACTTCGGGCAGGCTCTGCGCAAGCGACAAGTCAGCCAGAACCCCTTGGGCAACGGCAGACTCATCGTGGTTTCGAATGGCGCCGCGCTTGAGCATGGCGGCGTATCGGCCCCAAACCCGGGACCGCACATGCGACAGGCTGAGAACGCCCTTTGCACGCATCTCCGCGTCGAGTGCGACGACCTGCGACAACGGCCAAGGAGACGATATCTCCAGGCAGTTGTTTACCGCCATGCGCAGTGCGGACTCCGCCCGACTTGAAGACTCTTGCTCGTGTCGCTCGAGCATGGCCATCGGTCGATCATGAGCGGATTGACACCGCTGATCCAAAAAGCGCAGAGAGAAGAAGCGCAAGAACGCCTTCATTTCTGTGTACCCGGGTTTGGGGTTCATTTCAGGCGCTTTAGCGTTGGACATAAGAGGCGCGACCCGGTTTGCCGGGGCATGCCCTTTCGATTAAATGGTTTGCTCGCGTGGCGCTTAGCGCGGTCGGTTTCACGGCAAGTAAGGGCCTTTGACTTCGCCCCAGCCCCACTTGGGCATTGGCGCGTGCTCATCCACTGTGGCGCCTGCTTGAGAATTGATGACGGCCAGCCTCGAACCCCATTCGAGATAGCCGACCAAGGCTGATCGGAATTCTGGGTCATCTGGCATTCGCAATTCGTCTGCCGTGTCGAGCAGCAGCGCGACCCACTCTCGCCTTTGGGCTTGGTTCAAGTGGCGATTCAGATGCTGCTGAATCATGTGCGGATGACCGCCGTGGCTGGCCGAGTAGTTTGATGGCCCACCAAGAACTTCTGCCAGGAATGCCGCGACGTGTTGCGGGTGGTCACTGCCCATGTGCTCGAAGACCGGAGCAAGAACAGTGTTGTCGCGAACTCGCTCATAGAAGCGGGTAGTCAGGCGATTCAGAGCTTCGATGCCGCCGAGCCACTCGAAAAGGGTAGGAACCGATGTGTTCATGGATGAGTGCTCCGGATGCGGTCTAACGTTTGAGATGAGAGGTGGCGCCCGGTTCGCCGGGTGACGCCCACTCGACGGCAGGGTTAGACGCCAGCTCTTCTACCGTGGCATAGAACTCGACGCCTTTTGAATTTTCCTTGGTTACGCGAAAGCCAAGGCGCCGATGAAACTGCATGGACAGCTTGTTCGTCTTGTAGACGTTGCTTCGCAGGTCGGCGATTCCTTCTTGCTGTGCAACCTGACCTACCTGCCGCAACAGATCTCGAATGACCGGCGCAGTGCGATGGCCAGGGTGAGTGTTGAAACCGCGAACAAACCAGGAAGAACCGGACCGCCGATTGAGCATTGCGTAAGCCACAAGCTCTCCGTCTCGGCGGACCTCGCAAGTTCGTGAGCAAGCAAGCGACTCTTTGATGCTCACGGCGTGTAGCTGCGGGTCAATGCGATCACCAGCCCGCTCCGTGTGCTCGGTGAGCGTAAGAAGATCAAGCGCGAGCAGTTCTTCGACAGTTGGCATTTGCTGGCGTATGACCAGATATAGAAATCAACACCGCTGACACCACAAACAAAAACCCGCAACTCTTCAGCGGCGGGCTCTTGTGATGCAGCAGCAAGCTGCTTCAGCGGGCTCAATCAAAACGGAATGTCATCGTCCATGTCGTCAAAGCCGGTCGACGACTTTGCCGCAGGCTTGGTGGCCGCAGGCCGTGCCGCCGGGGCGCTGCGCTCGGGGCGCTCGCCACCGCCGCCGCCTTGCGCACCACCACCACCACCTTGCGCACCGCGGCTGTAGCCACCGCCACCACCGCCGCCTTCATCACCGCCACCGCCCTCGCGGCCGCCCAGCAACTGCATGTTGTCGGCCATGACCTCGGTGGTGTACTTTTCCACGCCGTCTTTGTCGGTCCACTTGCGGGTCTTCAAGCGGCCTTCCACGTAGACGGGGCGGCCCTTTTTCAGGTACTCGCCGGCGATCTCGGCCAGGCGGTCGAAGAAGACCACGCGGTGCCACTCGGTTTCTTCTTGCTTCTCGCCGGTGGTCTTGTCTTTCCAGTTGCGCGAGGTGGCAATGGTGACGTTGCAGATGGCAGCGCCGTTGGGGGTGTAGCGCACTTCGGGGTCGCGGCCCAAGTTGCCGATGAGGATGACTTTGTTGATCGAGGCCATGGCCGGCTCCTGCTTTGAAAGAGGGGATTGTCCCGAAGGATCAATGCGAAACGGTTGAATTTCACGCGAACGCGTGCTGTCGCCAGCTTACCGTACCGTCATGCCGGGCGGCACCGGTAATGATGGGGGAGACGGGGTAATCCCCCGTCCGAGGGAAAGCAGTCTGCTTCACCAATTTCCCGCCATGCCACCTGTCAACGACCCCCTGGCGACCACCGCCAATTTCAGCCGACGCGACCCGATCGGGTCGGACGCCTGCGACGTACGCGACGCCCTGCCCGCGGGAACGCGGCTGGACGAGTTCGAGGTGCTCTGCGTGCTGGGCGCTGGCGGCTTCGGCATCGTCTACCTGGCCCTGGACCACGCGCTGATGCGCCAGGTGGCAATCAAGGAGTACATGCCCAGCGCGCTGGCGGCGCGCGCCATGGGTGCCTGGGTGGCCCTGCGCGGGCCGCAGTACGCCGACACCTTTGCGGCCGGCCTCAGGTCTTTCGTCAACGAAGCGCAGCTGCTGGCGAACTTCGACCACCCCTCGCTGGTGAAGGTGCACCGCTTCTGGGAAGACAACGGCACGGCCTACATGGTGATGCAGTACTACCCGGGCCGCACCCTGAAGCAAGAGCGCGGCGCGCTGCAGGAGCCCCTCAGCGAAGCGTGGCTGCGCGCGCTGATGGAGCCGATGCTCGAAGCCCTGGACGTGCTGCACCGCGAGGGGGTGTACCACCGCGACGTGTCGCCCGACAACATCTTGGTGCAGCTCGAAGGCCCGCCGGTGCTGCTGGATTTCGGCGCCGCGCGCAAGGTGATCGGTGACTGCACGCAGACGATCACCACCATCCTCAAGCCCAGCTTTGCGCCGGTGGAGCAGTACGCCGACGTGGCGGGCATGCGCCAGGGGCCGTGGACCGACCTCTACGCGCTGGCCGCGGTGGCGTACTACATGATCCAAGGCCAGCCGCCCGTGCCGGCGGTGGCGCGTGCGGTGCGCGACAGCCAGCGCCCACTGGCGGCTTCGCCCGGCAAGCTCTCGCCCGTTTTTTTGCAGGCGCTCGACTGGGCGCTCGCCGTGGCCCCCGAAGACCGCCCCCAAGATGTGAGCCAGATGCGCGAGGCGCTGAGCGGCCGGCTGAAACGCCCCGGCACACTGCCCTCTCGCGCCGACGCAGTGGCGGCAAACCGGCCACGCGGCTGGCAGTGGAGCGCCGGGTTTGCCGCTGTGCTGGTGATGGGGACAGTTGCGAGCTGGGGCTACCGCGCCCAGACGGCGGCGCCACCGTTGCCCCCTGCACCCACGGCGCATGCACTGGAGGCTGTGCCCGTCGTCGCCGCCCCGCGCACACCCGACGCCCCCGCTGCTGCCGATGCGCCGCCGGCCACGACCCGCAGGCGAGCCACCGTGGTAGCCCACCAGTCAACGAAGTCGCCGAGATCGCCAGACGAGGCCTGCAGCGGCCGCAACTTCTTCAGCAAAGCGATCTGCGTCAGCCGCGAATGCGCGAGCACTCGCTTTGTACAGCACCCGCAATGCGTGGCGCAGCGACACAGCAACGAGGCACGCGAGCGCGGCGGCTAGCGGCAACGCTGTTCGTTTGGGGCCGGCCGCACTCAGGGGTTGGCCGGCTGATACCCCGCCACGCCCATCTGCCAGAGGAAGAAGGCAAACATGTCGGCGCGCTCTTCCAGCTGCTGCTTCTTGGTGTTGCCGATGCCGTGGCCGGCGTCATAGGCCAGGCGCAGCAGCACCGGCTTGCCGCTGGTGCTGCTGGCCATCAGGCGGGCGGCGGCCTTGGTGCTCTCCCACACCTCTACGCGCGGGTCGTTCACGCCGTGCGTCAGCAGCACGGCAGGGTAGGGCGTGTTGGGCTGGATGTTGGCGTAAGTGCTCATGGCTAGCAGCGCCTTGAAGCCGGCTTCGGTCTTGGTGCTGCCGAACTCGGGGATGTTGGGCACGCCATTGGGGGTGGTTTCCATGCGCAGCATGTCGAGTGCGCCTACGGCCGGGATCACGGCGGCGAAGAGGTCGGGCCGCTCGGTCATGGCGCGGCCCACCAGAATGCCGCCTGCGCTGCCGCCCAGGATGCCGAGCTTGGAGGCTTGCGTGTACTTCTGCGCCACCAGGTATTCGGCGCAGGCGATGAAGTCTTTCCAGGTGTTGGGCTTGGTGGCCTGGTAGCCGCCGCGGTACCACTCTTCGCCATACACGCTGCTGCCGCGCGGGTTGGCCACGGCATACACGCCGCCCGCGTCTAGCCAGGCGAGGCGGCTCACGCTGTAGAAGGGCTCCTCGGTCACGCCGTAGCTGGCGTAGCCGTAAAGGATGGTCGGGTTGTTGCCGTCGAGCTTGGTCTCGGCGCGGTGAATGATCGAGAGCGGCACCATCGCGCCGTCGTGGCTCTTGACCTTGACCTCGGTGGTCACGATGCCGGTGGGCGAGTCGTAGGGGCCGGTGGGTTGCAGGCCGGTATTGGTGACTGTGCCGTCGGCGCCCACCAGGTAAACCTGGCGCGCGCTGTTCCAGCTTTGCAGGTCGACGATCACGCCGGGCAACTGCGGGTTGGCAGCGGTCACGCCACCTTCGCTGTTGGCGAGCTCGAAGGAGCCTTCGAGCGGCAGCTTCACTTCCACCGGCGCAGCGCTCGTGCCATGCGGGCGCTTGAAGAGGCGCTTGACGTTGCCGTCGCGCGTTTCCACATACAGCGCATCAGCGGCCGTGACCACGTTGACCACCACGCGGTCCGAGACCGGCATCACGACCTCGGCGCTGCTCAGGTCCATGGACTTGAGCTTGAGCGCCAGCACCTGCGAGCGCGGTGCGCCCTTGTGCGAGACGAGGTAAAGCACGTCGTCGAAGTACGCAATGCCAGTCACGTCGTCAGAGGTGTTGAGCAGGCGCTTCCAGGCCGGCTTGCCCGCCAGCAAGCTGGCCTGTGGCGCCACGAACAGGCCCTGCTCGCGCTGCGTGCCGTTGATCACATAGCCGAAGGCCCAGCGGCCATCGTGCGAGAGGGTGGTGAGGGGGATCTCGGCGGCGCCGATTTTCACGCCCTTCACCGCGGTGCCAAACACCACACGCGCGCGGCTCACGGGCTGGCCCACCTGCAGCATCATGGCCTGGCTGTGCTGGTACTTGTCGGTGGCGCGCGCACCCTTGCGCAGGGCTTGCAAGCGGTTGAAGAAGACGGTCTTGCTGTCGGCGGACCAGTCAATGCCGCCGAAATCGGCACGCATGATGGGCTGGCCTATCGGCTTGCCGGTGCGCGTGTTGAGCAAATGCAGCACGGCCGCTTCTGAGCCTTGCGACGACAGGCCATAGGCCACCACCGAGCCGTCGGGCGAGGGCGAGTACCAGTTGATGGCGTGCGGCTTGCCCGTCTTCTTCTCCAGCGCTTCGGGGTCGACCAGCAGCTTGTCGGCGCCCTTGAAACCCCGGCGCATGTAGAGCTTGAACTGGTTCTCTGTGGCCGAGCGGCGCTCGATGAACACCAGGTCACCGGGCACGCGCGCCACCTGGGCCACGCGGTCGGAGGCGGCCGAGTCGTACTGGATGATCTTTTGCAGCAGCGCGTTGCGCCCCGGAATGCGCGCGAGCGTGGCGTAGGCGTTGTCACTGTGCGCCTTCATCCACTTGGCAACCTCGGGGTCGGCCTTGTTCTCGAAGTAGCGGTAGGGGTCGTCGACCTTGGTGCCGAAGTAAGTGTCGGTGACGTTGCGCACGGTGGCGGTGGGCAAGGAGGTCTGTGCGAGGGCGGGGGCCGCTGCCGCGCACAAGGCCAGGGCCGCACCGGCCCAGCGTGGAGAAAACGAATGCTTCATGGTAAGAAGTTCCTGAGTAGAGGCCGGGCGCGCGAGGGTGGCTGCGCGCCGGTGCGGGAAGTTAGCACGGCCGTGGCTTCAGGGCTCGCCATCCCAGTAGTCGAGGTCGTCTTTCTCGCGGTGCATGCGGGCAAAACCAAACGGCTCGCCGCCGCTCGCCGCCGAAGCCAGGTACTTGCCGGAATCGGGGTACTCCACGATCTCGGGCTTGTCTTTGGTGCTGATTGACAGGTACTTGAGCGGCGCGGCCGAGGTGTTCAAGATCTGGTGCGGATAGGCCGGGCCGGGCGGGATGAACATCACGTCGCCGGCGCGTATGGGCAGCATCTCGCCGGCCACCCGCAGCGTGCCCTCGCCCTCGAGCACGATGAACATCTCTTCTTGGGCGTAATGAAAGTGGTAGGGGCAGGAGCGCTTGCCGGGCGCAACGGTGTCGATGCTCGCCCCCATCTTGAGTGCCACCGTGCCTTCGGCAAGCCGGGCACCCACCGAGTCGTACAGCGGCTCGCGGGTGTCGTGCTTGAGCGGCACGTCGTTGAAGTTGCGTATGAGCTGCTGGCGCAGGGTGCTGGCGCGGTCGGTCATGGGGCCTCCTTGTGGGGGAGACGAGCCTACCGCAGGAGGTGCTCGCGTACCATGCCGGGCTCAACGCCATGCCGCCTCACGCCTCCCCCTCCCTCACGACGACCGACCCGCTGCACATCCTGCAAGAGGTGTTCGGCTACCCCGCCTTCCGCGGCGCGCAGCAAGCCATCATTGACCACGTGGCGGGCAACGGCGACGCGCTGGTGCTCATGCCCACCGGCGGCGGCAAGAGCCTGTGCTACCAGGTGCCGGCGATTGCGCGGCACCGCGGCGGCCAAGGTGTGGCGGTGGTGGTCAGCCCGCTCATCGCACTGATGCACGACCAGGTGGGCGCGCTCGAAGAAGCCGGTGTGCACGCCTGGTCGTGCATCAGTGCGATGAGCGGGCTGACCACCACCGCCACACCCTGCCCGCCGCGGTGCCGCGCGATCGCCGGCACCTGGTAGCACAGGCTCTTGCCGCCGCCGGTGGGCATG
>NZ_JBKJOQ010000101.1:0-20973 GCF_046595475.1 Rhizobacter sp. | reverse complement strand
GGCGTGCAGCTGCTGCCCAACGTGAAAAACATCGTCGCCGTGGCCTCGGGCAAAGGCGGCGTGGGCAAGAGCGCCAGGGCCAGGTTGACCGCCGTGGTGCTCTTGCCCACGCCGCCTTTGCCCGAGGCCACGGCGACGATGTTTTTCACGTTGGGCAGCAGCTGCACGCCGCGCTGCACGGCGTGGGGCACGATCTTGGTGGCAAGACTGGCCTTCACCTCGTCGACCCCGGCCACACCTTTCGCCGCCGCGGTCAGCGCATGGGTCAGCGGCGCAATCTGGCTTTTGGCCGGGTAGCCCAGCTCCACGTCGAACGAGACGACGCTGCCTTCGATGCGCAGGTTCTTCAACTGCTTGGTGCTGACGAAGTCTTTCCCGGTGTTGGGGTCGATGACGGTCTTGAGCGCGTCGAGCA
This sequence comes from Rhizobacter sp., assembly GCF_046595475.1. Classification (GTDB taxonomy): domain Bacteria; phylum Pseudomonadota; class Gammaproteobacteria; order Burkholderiales; family Burkholderiaceae_C; genus Rhizobacter. The sequence goes on along the minus strand of NZ_JBKJOQ010000101.1, from coordinate 20,558 downwards.
CGCTGGATTCGGTGAGGGCCATGGGTGCTTTTCAGAGGAAGAAGGGGCTGGTGAAGTCTAGCGCCAGGCCTCTTCGACAGGCTCAGGACAGGCCTTTCCATCACGCCCGCGCGCCTAGAATTGCCCCTTCCCCGCCCACGAGCCCCGCCCGATGACCCGCAAGCTCTTTGTCACCACCGCCCTGCCCTACGCCAACGCCGGCTTCCACATCGGGCACATGATGGAGTACATCCAGGCCGACATCTGGGTGCGCTTCCAGCGCATGGTGGGCAACGAGGTGCACTTCGTGTGCGCCGACGACGCCCATGGCGCACCCATCATGATCGCGGCCGAAAAGGCGGGCAAGACGCCGCAGCAGTTCGTGGCCGAGATCGCTGCGGGTCGCCAGCAGTATCTCGACGGTTTCTACATCGGCTTCGACAACTGGCACTCGACTGACGGCCCAGAAAACCATGCGCTGGCGCAAGACATCTACCGTGCGCTGCGCAAAGAGGGGCTGATCGCCGAGCGTGTGATCGAGCAGTTCTTCGATCCAGTGAAGAGCATGTTTCTGCCCGACCGCTACATCAAGGGCGAGTGCCCTAAGTGCGGCACGAAAGACCAGTACGGCGACAACTGCGAGAACTGCGGCGCGGTCTACGCGCCCACAGAGCTGAAGAATCCGTACTCGGCGCTGAGCGGCGCCAAGCCGGTGCTCAAGAGCAGCTCGCACTATTTCTTCCAGCTCTCGTCTGACCGCTGCATAGAGTTCTTGCAGCAGTGGACGACCTCTGCCGGCCGCCTGCAGCCCGAGGTGCTGAACAAGATCAAGGAATGGTTTGCCGTCGACGAGCAAGGCCACGTGGGCCTGAACGACTGGGACATCAGCCGCGATGCGCCCTACTTCGGCATCGAGATACCCGATGCGCCAGGCAAGTACTTCTATGTGTGGCTCGATGCGCCGGTGGGCTACCTGGCCTCGCTGAAGAACTACTTCGACAAGACGGGACGCGACTTCAGCGCCTTCATGGCCGACCCGAGCGTGGAGCAGATCCACTTCATCGGCAAAGACATCATCACCTTCCATACCCTCTTCTGGCCGGCCATGCTGCACTTCAGCGGCCGCAAGGTGCCCAACCACATCTACGTGCACGGCTTTCTGGCGCTGAGCGGCGAGAAGATGAGCAAGAGCCGCGGCACGGGCATCTCGCCTTTGAAATATTTGCAGCTGGGCATGAACGCTGAGTGGCTGCGCTACTACATCGCCGCCAAGCTCAACGGCCGCGTGGAGGACATCGACTTCAACCCCGATGATTTCGTGGCGCGGGTCAACAGCGACCTGGTGGGCAAGTACATCAACATCGCGAGCCGCGCGGCGGGTTTCCTGACCAAGCGCTTCAACGGCGAGCTGGGCGAAATCGCCACCGATGGCGAAACACTGCTGGGCCTGCTGCGCGCAGACCGCGACCACATCGCCGAGCTGTATGAGGCGCGCGACTACGGCAAGGCGCTGCGCCAGGTGATGGCCCTGGCCGACAAGGTCAACGAGTACGTTGATGCCAACAAGCCCTGGGAGCTGGCCAAGCAGCAGGGCATGGACGCGCGCCTGCATGATGTGTGCACGGTGTGCATCGAGGCGTTCCGCCTGCTCACCATCTACTTGAAGCCAGTGCTGCCGCAGCTTGCGGCGCAGGTCGAAGCGTTCCTGCGGGTAGAGCCGATGAACTTTGCCGACGCGGCCGGTGCGCTCGGGGCACACACCATCGGCGAGTACAAGCACGTGATGCAACGCGTGGACCCAAAGCTGCTCGACGCGCTGCTCGAACCTGCGGTCGTCGAGGCTCCTCCACCGGGTGGAGAGCCGCTCGCCACCGAAATCAAGATTGACGATTTCAGCAAGGTCGACCTGCGCATCGCCAAGATCGTCAACTGCGAGCCTGTAGAAGGCTCCGACAAGCTGCTGCGCCTCACGCTCGACGTGGGCGAAGGCAAAACGCGCAATGTCTTCAGCGGCATCAAGAGCGCCTACAAGCCCGAAGACCTGGTCGGCAAATTCACCGTGATGGTGGCCAACCTCGCGCCGCGCAAGATGAAGTTCGGCATCAGCGAAGGCATGGTGCTCGCCGCCTCGCACGCCGACGAGAAAAACAACCCCGGCCTCTATGTACTGGAGCCTTGGCCTGGCGCCACACCCGGATTGCGCGTGCGCTGATCCATGCCGCTGCATCCCTTTCGGCCCCGTCTGCTGGATGCACTGAAGGGATACAACCGCCAGCGTTTCGTCGCCGACCTGGGGGCCGGCATCACGGTGGGCATCGTGGCCCTGCCGCTGGCCATGGCCTTTGCCATCGCCTCAGGGGTGAAGCCCGAGCAGGGGATCTTCACCGCCATCATCGCGGGCTTCATCATCTCGGCGCTGGGCGGCTCCAGCGTGCAGGTCGGCGGGCCGGCGGGCGCGTTCATCGTGATCGTCTACGGCATCGTGCAGCGCTACGGCCTGACCAACCTGCTGATCGCCACCGCGCTGGCCGGCATGCTGCTGTTCTTGATGGGGCTGTTCAAGCTGGGCGCGCTGGTGCGCTACATCCCCATCACCATCGTGATCGGCTTCACCAACGGCATTGCGGTGCTGATCGCCTTTTCGCAGCTCAAGGACTTGCTGGGCCTTGAGCTTGGCAAGCTGCCCAGCGACTTCTTCGCCCAGCTGTATGCGCTGGCCACGCACCTGAGCAGCGTCAACTTCTACGCACTGGCACTCGGCGCGCTGTGCGTGCTGATGCTCTTCGGCTGGCCGCGTCTGTTTGGCACCGGCTCGATGCTGCCGCCCGCCCTGCTGGAAGGCCGCACGCTGCGCACCGCCGCGCGCGTGCCCGGGCCCATCGTGGCGCTGGTGCTGTTGTCTTTGCTGGCCTTTTGGCTGGAGCTGCCGGTCGAAACCATAGGCACACGCTTCGGCGGCATACCGCAAAGCCTGCCCGCGCTCGAGCTGCCGCCGTTCAGCTGGCAAAGTGCCAAGGAGCTGGTGTTCCCGACACTCACGATCGCCATACTGGGCGCCATCGAGTCACTGCTGTGCGCGCGCATTGCCGACAACCTGATCGACAGGCCGCGGCACGACCCCAACCAGGAGCTGATGGCGCAAGGCGTGGCCAACATGGTCGTGCCCTTCTTCGGCGGCATACCCGCCACGGGCACCATTGCCCGCACCGTGACCAGCATCCGCGCCGGTGCCTACAGCCCGGTGGCGGGCATCGTGCACTCGCTCACGCTGCTCATCGTGGTACTGGTGGCGGCGCCGCTCGCGATGAACGTGCCTCTGGCGGTGTTGGCAGGCATCGTGCTGTTTGCTGCCTGGAACATGGGCGAGTGGCACGAGTTCGCGCGGCTGCGCCACTTCAGCGGGCCCTACCGCACGGTGCTGCTGGGCACCTTCTTCCTGACGGTGGTGTTCGACCTCACGGTGGCCGTGCAGGTGGGCCTGGCGCTCGCGTGCGGCTTCTTCATCTACCGCATGAGCAAGCTGTTTCGCGTGGAATTGGCGCCTGACAGCCCGCCAGGCGTGCGCGTGTACAGGCTGTACGGCGCGCTGTTCTTCGGCGCGGTGAGCAAGGTGGAAGCAGTGGCACAAGCCTTGCCGGCTGGCACGCGCGCCGTCGTGCTTGAGATGCATCAGCTGGTGTCGATGGACAACTCGGGGCTCGACGTGCTGATGCAGCTGCACCGCGCTCTGGCGCGTCAAGGGGTGAGGCTGGTGCTTTGCGATCTCAACGAGCAACCTCGCGCGATGCTCCACCGCGCAGGCTTTGATGCCGAGCTGGGTGAGGCCAATGTCACCACCCATCTGGGGGCAGCAATGGCCCGGGCGACAGACACCTACTGAGCTATGCTTTTCTCCCAGACCGGGGAGATATTGACGTGGGATTTCTAGACGATCTCAAGCGCCAGGCCGACGCGCTGAAGACACAGCAAACCGTAGACACCGCCACGCTGGCACGCAATGCTGCGCTGGTGGAGGCCGCCTGCAAGACCCTCTGGCTGTACTGGCTGGAGCTGGTGCAACAACTCAACGTGCTGCAGCCCACGGCGCCGATGCGTTACCTGCTCGACAAGAGCACCGCGCTCGATGGCCTGAAGCGCTGCGATTTCCGTGTCGACTCGCGGCGCAAGCAGCACCGCGGACAAGAAGTGCACGACCACGTGGTGCTGCACGCACTGCAGAAATCTGGCCGCACGCTGACCATGAGCAAAGATTTCCCGCCCGAGATCGAGCGTCTGGAAGCGCGCCTGCGCCAAGCCGGTGTTTCACCCGAGACCAACTGGGTTCGCGACAAGGCCAGCGGTCGGCTGGAAGAGGTGCGCTTCGCATTCGTTGCCGACATCACCTTGGTGGCCAAGGTGTTCCCCGACCACGACGAAGGCAAGCTGCGTTTTCAGCTGAGCAACTTCGATGGCCTGGAGACGGTCAATGCCGACTTCCCGGCACACAAGGTGGGCTCCGAGCTGCTCGATCAGCTGGCCCGCTGGCTGGTGGGCGAGCCGAACGAGTTCTTGAAGCAGGCGGAGAACCTGCGCCGGGCGGAACCTTAGCCGCTCGCCAGGCGCCGAAAGGCCCCACGGGTGAGGCCAGCTAAAATCACGCCTTCACTCTGCCGCCAGCCCCTGGGCGCACCGATCACCATGCCGCTCTTCTGGAAAGCCTACAAATCAGACGTCACCTCGTTCATCGAGGAGCTCAAAGCCAAGAAGCCGACGCTGGAAGACGAGCAGCGCCAGGGCCGCGCCCTGTTGTGGGACAAGCCCATCGACCGCGCCGTGCAGGCCGACTACCGCGATGCCAGCGTCGCGCAGCAGCCCTACGTCTACCAGACCAACCACTAGGCCCGTCCTGATCGCATTGTGAGAAACCAGGTGCTGGCGCCAAGCGCGCCCGATGCGGCCAGCGTGCCCGAAGTGGTTGACCACGTGGCCGTGGCACGCCTGTATGGCGAACCGCTGTTCACCATGCCGCACGACCTGTACATCCCACCCGATGCGCTGGAAGTGTTTCTTGAGGCCTTCGAAGGCCCGCTCGACTTGCTGCTCTACCTGATCCGCAAGCAAAACTTCAACATCCTCGACATCCCTCTCGCCAGCGTGACCCGCCAGTACCTGGCCTACGTGGAGCAAATCCGCAAGACCAACCTAGAGCTGGCCAGCGAGTACCTGCTGATGGCGGCAATGTTGATCGAGATCAAGTCGCGCATGCTGCTGCCACCCAAGAAGGTGGCCGAAGGGCAAGAACCGGAAGACCCGCGGGCCGAGCTGGTGCGCCGCCTGTTGGAGTACGAACAGATCAAGCTGGCCTCTGCGCGGCTCGATGCGCTGCCGGTGATCGGTCGCGACTTCTTACGCGCGCAGGTGACCATCGAGCAGTCTTTGAAGCCGCGCTTTCCCGATGTCGACGCCGGTGAGCTGCGCGACGCCTGGCTCGACATCTTGAAGCGCGCCAAGCTCAACCAGCACCACACCATCACGCGCGAGCAGCTGAGCGTGCGCGAGCACATGAGCATCGTGCTGCGCCGCCTGCAGGGCCGGCGCTTCGCGATGTTCGAAGACCTGTTCGACACGAGCCGTGGCCCGCAGGTGCTGGTGGTGACCTTCATCGCCATGCTCGAGCTCTCGCGTGAACACTTGCTAGAAGTGACGCAGGCCGAGGCCTTTGCCCCCATCTACGTGCGCCTGGCCTACCAACCCGCTTGACGCGGTGCAGCAAACATCTGGTTAGACTGCGCGCCGTAGCCACCGGAGAGACGCTTCCATGCAAGAAACCGCCGTTCGTGTCCATTCCCGCAAGCTCACGCCCCTGCCGTTGGCCGAGCGCTGGCCGGTGGCCGAGATCGAAGCCTTGTTCGCGCTGCCCTTCACCGAGCTGCTGTTTCGCGCGCAGACCACGCACCGCGAGCACTTCGACCCGACTGAAGTACAGCTCTCCACCCTGCTGTCGATCAAGACCGGGGGCTGCCCCGAAGACTGCTCTTACTGCCCGCAGGCGGCGCGCTACGACACCGGTGTCGAGGCCAGCAAGCTGATGGAGCCCGATGCCGTGCTAGACGCCGCGCGCCGCGCGCAAGCCGCCGGTGCCACGCGGTTTTGCATGGGTGCCGCCTGGCGCGGCCCGAAAGACCGTGACGTGGAGAAAGTGGCCGAGCTGATCAGCGCGGTGAAGTCGCTGGGCCTGGAAACCTGCGCCACGCTGGGCATGCTGGAAGACGGCCATGCCGAGACACTGCAAGAGGCCGGCCTCGACTACTACAACCACAACCTCGACACCGCGCCCGACAAGTACGGCGACATCATCAGCACCCGCCAATACGAAGACCGCCTCGACACGCTGCAGCGCGTGCGCGGCGCCGGTGTGAAGGTGTGCTGCGGCGGCATCGTCGGCATGGGTGAAACGCGTGCGCAACGCGCCGGGCTCATCGCCGCCCTGGCCAACCTCGACCCCTACCCCGAGAGCGTGCCCATCAACAACCTGGTGCAGGTGGAAGGCACGCCCCTGCACGGGCAAGACAAGCTAGACCCACTGGAATTCGTGCGCACCATCGCCGTGGCGCGCATCACCATGCCGACTGCGCGCGTGCGCTTGTCGGCGGGCCGCCAGCAGCTGGGTGAAACGGTACAAGCGCTGTGCTTTGCAGCAGGCGCCAATTCGATCTTCTACGGCGACAAGCTCTTGACCACCGGCAACCCCGATGTGCAAGCCGATCGCGAATTGCTCGACAAGCTGGGGATGAAGACATCATGACCAACGCCCAAGGCACCGTCACTTCCGAGCCCAACCTCTACGGCGGCGCCGGCACGAAAGCGTCGAAAGACCGCAAGCCGATGACGCTGCATCGCCTGCGCGAAATGCACGCAGCCGGCGACCCGGTGGCGATGTTGACCTGCTACGACGCCACCTTCGCGCAGGTGCTAGACAACGCGGGGGTCGACTGCCTGCTCATCGGCGACTCTCTGGGCATGGCGCTGCAAGGCCGCAGCAGCACGCTGCCGGTCACGCTGGAAGAAATGGCGTACCACGTGCGCTGCGTTGTGCAGGGCAACAGCACGGCCTGGGTCGTGGGCGACTTGCCTTTCGGCAGCTATCACGAGTCATCGTCACAAGCCATGCGCAGCGCCACCGCGCTGATGCAGGCCGGCGCGCACATGGTCAAGCTCGAAGGCGGCGGCTGGACACCGGAGATGGTGCGCTTCCTCGTCGAGCGCGGCGTGCCGGTGTGCGCGCACCTCGGGCTCACGCCGCAGTCGGTGCATGCGCTGGGCGGCTACCGCATCCAGGGCCGCACCAGCACCAGCGCCGCCACGCTGAAGGAGCACGCGCGCGAGCTTTCCGACGCGGGCGCGGCCATGATGGTGCTGGAGCTCGTGCCTTCGACCGTGGCGGCCGAGATCACCGCCGATGTGTCATCCATCGTCATCGGCATCGGGGCCGGCAAGGCCTGCTCGGGCCAGGTGCTGGTGCTGCACGACATGCTGGGCCTGACGCAAGGCAAACTGCCGCGCTTCGTGCACAACTTCATGGAAGGCTCGCCCAGCATCCTGGCTGCCATCGAAAGCTACGTGGCCGCCGTGAAGGCCCGCACTTTCCCAGACGACACCCGACACGGCTACTGAACGCATGAAAGTCATACACACCATTGCCGAGCTGCGCGCGGCCCTGCCAGGCCCGCAGTCGTGCGCCTTCGTGCCCACCATGGGCAACCTGCACGAAGGCCACCTGACCCTGGTGCGCCAGGCCAAGCAGCACGGCATGCCGGTGGTGGCCAGCATCTTCGTCAACCGGCTGCAATTTGCGCCACACGAAGACTTCGACCGTTACCCGCGCACACTGCCGCGTGATGCCGAGCTGTTGGCCGGGGCCGGCTGCGATGTGGTGTTTGCCCCCGACGAGCGCGAGATGTACCCGCAGCCTCAGGCCTTCAAGGTCGTACCCGACGCCGCGCTGGCCGACATCCTCGAAGGCCACTTCCGCCCCGGCTTCTTCACCGGCGTGAGCACGGTCGTGATGAAGCTCTTCACCATCGTTCAGCCGAAGGTGGCGGTGTTCGGCAAGAAGGACTACCAGCAGCTGATGGTGATACGCCGCATGGTCGAGCAGTTTGCCCTGCCCGTGATCATCGAAGGCGGCGAGACGCGCCGCTCGGCTGAAGGCCTGGCCTTGTCGTCGCGCAACGGCTACCTGAGCGCGGCGGAACTGGCGGAGGCGCTGGCACTGTCGCGGTCGCTGAAACAACTGGCCGAGGCTTACCGCTCCAGGCCCGGCTCGCTCGAAGAGCTGGAAGCCCAAGCGCGGCACGAACTCGGCGCACGTGGCTGGCAGCCCGATTACCTGACGGTGCGCCGCCGCGACGACCTGCTGCCCCCGGCTGCAGACAGCGCACGAGGCCCGCTGGTGGTGTTGGGCGCCGCCCGGCTGGGCGCCACCCGCCTGATTGACAACCTGGAGTTCTGACCCTGCTGTGCAGCATGATCAGCAACGAATCGCACACGTGATCGGAAGAACCCGCATGACACTCTGGGCCCTGGTCACAACGGCAGCCTTGCTTGCAGGCTGTGCCGGCGTGAGCCCCATCAGTGACCCCGAGTTGCAGACCATCGACGCGAGCCGCCTGCCGGCGACCGACCTCACACTCAACATCCCCGGCCTCGGGCCCTGCACCGACAACCCGGATCGCTCGTTCGGGCTCAACTCCGGGCAGCCGGTGAACGTGCTGGTACACGGCTGCTTCGGCTCGTCGGGGCGCTTTCGAGGCTTGGCGCAGGTGCTGGCATTTCACGGCCAGCAGACGGCCTGTTTCACCTACAACGACCGCGACAGCATGATGCTGAGCTCGGCACAGCTCGTCACGGCGCTCGAGCAGCTGACGCAGAAGATGACCAACAAGCAAGTGACCCTCATCGGCCACAGCCAAGGGGCCTTGATCGCACGCAAGTCGCTGGTGTCCGGCCGGCCCGACCCGCTGCGCAGCGAAGGCCTGCAGCTGCGGCTGGTCACGGTGTCGGGGCCCTTTGCCGGCATCGCGTCGGCCAACCAATGCGGCAACCCCTTCACGCGGGTGTTCACCCTCGGGCTCATCGCACCGATGTGCCACATCGCCACGGGTGACAAGTGGTCAGAGATCACCTACAGCTCGGCCTTCATCCGCCAGCCTGGCGAGTTGATCCCCCAGGTGCAGGACTACGTGAAGATCGTGACCGACGAGCACGGAAGCTGCCGCCGCTCGGCCGCCGGAGCCTGCGCCGAATCGGACGACATCTTCAGCTTGGACGAGCAGCGCAACAGCATCGTGGACCATGACCCTCTGGCCCGCATCGTCGAGGTGAAAGCGGGCCATGTCGAGATCGTGGGAGACGAACGCGTGTCACCGGTCAAGCTGATCGACATCCTGCAGCGCAACCGCATCCTCAACCCGACGGAGCCCGAACGCCGCGCGAGCCTGAAGCAACTGCTGGCCAGGCTGTACGGCCGTTAACCCGGTGGTGCGGGGCGGGGGCGAGAAATCCGGGCTACCCCGGTGCCCGAACACCCAGCTTGAAGCCAATCATGGCCCGCAGCTTGTTGGGCACCACCGGCTTCACGAGCAGATGGAAGTTGTGAGCCTGCGCCTCGGCTTCGTGGCCGGTCATGGTGCTGCCGGTGACCATGATGGCCGGCACGTCAGCGCCGAAGCGGTCTCTCAAAACCTGGATCGCCTCGACCCCAGTGTGACCCTGCTCCAGCCGGTAATCGACGATCAGCAGGTCGGGGCGATCGGCGGCCGAATCGGCCGTCAGCGCCCAGGCGCGGCTGGCCTCAACGGTTTCGAACGAGGCAACTCGTGCCCCCCAGCCCTTGAGCAGCACTTCAAGGCCCCCGCGCACCGCCGGCTCGTCTTCCACCACCACGATGAACTTGTGGTCGAGCGTGAGCCCGAGCGGCGCCTTGCGGGACATGTCGCTCGGGCCGCGGGGGCGCGGCGCCTTGCCGAGCGGCAACTGCAATGAAAACACCGAGCCGCGGCCTGGCTCGGAGCGCAGGCTCAACGGCGAATTGATGAGGCCGGCCAGGCGCTTCACGATGGCCAGACCCAGACCCAGGCCCTTGCGCTGCTGCGGCGACAGCGCTTCGCTGTAGGGCACCTGATAGAACTCTTCATAGATCTGCTCTATCTCGCGCTCGCGTATGCCCACGCCGGTGTCCCACACCTGCAGCAGCAGGCGGCCGTCGCGCCGGCGGCAGCTCACCAGCACGCTGCCGTCGTTGGTGTAGCGAATGGCGTTGGATACCAGGTTGCGCAAGATGCGCTCCACCAGCAATGGGTCGGCATAGATATTGTGGCTCTCGCCGCGAAAGCGCAGTGCCAAGCCCTTTTCGAAGGCCACCGGCTCGAAGTGCAGGCGCAGCTTGCGGAAGATGTCGCCCACGTTGAAATGCTCGGGCGTCACGTCGACGCCACCGGTGTCGATCTTGGTGATGTCGAGCAGCTCGGAGAACAGCCCCTCCAGCGCGTCGACCGAGCCGTTGATGCTCGTCACCAGGTGGGTCACCTCTTCGTCGTGGCTGCGCTGGCGCAGCGCTTCGGCGAACAAACCCATGGCATGCAGCGGCTGGCGCAGGTCGTGGCTGGCGGCGGCGAAGAACTGCGTCTTGGCGCGGTTGGCCACCTCGGCCTCTTGCCGCGCCTCATCGGCCGCCGCCTTCTCGGCGCGCAGCTGCGCAGTCAGGCGATCGGCCCGAACTTTGAGCAGCAGCACGTTATCGAACGCCGTGCGGTAGCTGCGCGCCAGGCCCACGGTAAGACCGAAAATGGTGAGCAGCACCCCCGAGAGGACCAAACTGTCGAAGGTTCCAGTCAGGCCCACGCGCGCCACCATCGGCAAGAAGCACAGCGCGGCGAACAGGTTGAACACCGTGCCTTGCTGGGCAAAGATCGGTACCGCCGCCACGCAGAAGCTGTAGACGGTCAGCAGCAACCCCACCCGCTCGGTGACGCCACCGTAGTCGTAGAACACCCAGGCCGCGGATCCCCAAAGTGCACCCGACACCAGCGTGGCCACTACCCAGCCGCTGTTCCAGCGCATCAACGTGTTGGGATCCTGAGGCTTCAGCGCGGCAAAGCGCTGCGTCGCCACAGCACGGGCCAGCCACAGCACCCAGAACGCCAACATCCAGAGCAACAGCACCGAATGCGGCGCCTCGGACCAGAACAGCAGGCACACCAGCAACGCGCCGGCGGCGTTGCCAGCCAGCGTGATGGGCTGGTAAGAGTAAAGGTTGGTGACGCGCTCGAGGGCAGTCTGCACGTCAAGCCCCGGCATCCCGGCGTCGACCGACACGCCGTCCGCGGCAACAGCCGGCACGTCCGAAGAGGCGGTCACCGCACCTGGCTGCCGCGCCAGGCGGAGAAGCCGCCGTGCTGCTGGCTCATCTGGCCGACCGCGAGCACGGCCTGCGTGCGCGAGCTCACACCCAGCGCACGCAGCACCGCCGCCACGTGGTCTTTCACGGTCTCGACCGACAGGCCTAGCTCGCGCGCGATCAGCTTGTTGGGGTTGCCTTTCAGCAGCAGCGCCAGCACATCGGTCTGGCGCGGCGTGAGGCCGATCGACGCCAGGCTGGGCTGGGTCTGGAAGCCGCTGTCGGTGGCCTCCTTGCCGACCACGTTGAGCGCGCCGTCTGTGCTGCGGCGGCCCTTGGCCGGCTCGACGCCAATGCTCATCGGCGGCACATAGATGCCTCCGGACATCACCATGTGCAGCGCCTCGAACAGAGTTTCATTCGTGGCGCGCTTGGGCACGAAACCCATCGCACCCAGGTCGATGGAGCGGATCACGTCGCTCGCGCGGTCAGAGGCCGACACCACCACCACTGGCAGCGCCGGGTAGCCCGCGCGGAACTCGACCAGCAGGTCGAAGCCATCGGCATCACCCAGCTGCAGGTCAAGCAGCACGAGGTCGAAGTCGTTGTCATTCTTGAGCGCTTCGCGTGCGGCACGGGCACTGCCCGCACCGACCACGTTGACGTGGTCGCCCAGGCCTTTGATGACGGTTTGCAACGCCGACAGGATCAGCGGGTGGTCATCAACCAGCAGCACTTTCATTCTTATCCCCCCTAAATGTGGTCGAGTGGGGATCGTATGCGAGCGATAACAGGCACTGATTCCCTCCGAAGGGGGGGCCCCGGGGTTAAGGACGACCCAGGCTAGGCGTAGCGGCGGGCCAGCGACTCGGCCACGCACACGGGTTTTTCCGAGCCTTCGCGCTCCATGGTGCACTCGACGGTCATTTGCGCACCGCCTTCGAGCGGAATGTATTCGGTGAGTTTGAAACGCCCGCGCAGCTTGCTCCCGGCCGGCACCGGCGAAGGGAAGCGTACTTTGTTGAGGCCGTAGTTCACGCCCATGCGTGTCTCGTTGACGCGAAAGGCCTTGGCCGTCATCTCGGGCAGCAGGCTCAGGGTGAGAAAACCGTGGGCGATGGTGGTACCGAAGGGGCCGGCTTTCGCACGCTCTGGGTCGATGTGGATCCACTGGTGGTCGCCGGTGGCTTCGGCAAACTTGTTGATCTGCTCCTGCGTGATGGTCATCCAATCGCTCACGCCCAGCTCTTGGCCAACGAGGGCTTGCAGGTCGGAAATCTTCTCGAAAGTTCTCATGCGTTGATCCAGCTGATAAGGGGTTGCCACTGCTCCATGTCACGCTCGACACGGCTGGGTGCCACGTCCCAGAGAGTGAGGCCGCGTGCGGCGAGGTGTACGTAATTTTGAGTGTCGCGCAGGAAGGCGACGACCGGCGTCTCCAAGGTGCCAAGAAAGCTGCGCAGCTGGTCGGCCGAGATGGTGCCTTCGCGTATGCGCATGCCCACCACGCCGACAGCGATCTTGTCGCTGCGGCGGTGCGCCAGCAGCTCGCGGATGAACGCATGGGTGGCGTGGATGTCGAAGATGCTGGGCTGCAGCGGCACGATCACCTTGTCGGCGATCTTCATCACTTCATCCAGTCGCTTGCCATGCAGGCCGGCAGGGGTGTCGAGCACCACATGAGTGGTGCCTTTGGGCGGGCGCACGATCTCGTCGTGGGCCAGGTCCCAGCCGGCAATGGCGGGCACCCCTTCGGGGCGCAGCGAGAGCCAGGTGCGCGCCGACTGCTGCCGGTCCACATCGCCCAGCATCACCGCATGCCCGGCGTGGGCCAGGTAACCCGCCACGTTGGTCGACAGAGTGCTTTTACCTACCCCGCCCTTCGGATTGGCCACCACGATCACCGGCATGCGTTTCTCCTTGATGGGCGCCAGAAGCAGGCTTTGGCGCGCGTTTTGCCCTGTTTGCGGTTATGTTAACGGGCACTTTCCGCAGCCGCCCATCAAGACTTACCAGCGATTTCATGACCCAAGCGACAGACATACTGGTGATCACCGCACACCCGCAGATGGAGCTGTCTCGCATCAACCGCGCGCTCATGAGCGCGGCTTCGGCCGTGCCCCGAGTCGAGGTGCGCGACCTCTACGCCCTCTACCCCGACTACCTGATCGACGTGGCCGCCGAGCAGGCGGCCCTGCAAAAGGCCCAGCTGGTGGTGTGGCAGCACCCCATCCACTGGTACCACATGCCCCCGTTGATGAAGCTCTGGGTCGACGAGGTGCTGGCCTTCGGCTGGGCCTACGGGCCCGAGGGCACAGCCTTGCAGGGCAAAGACCTGTGGCTCGTGGCCAGCACAGGCGGGCCCGACGACTCCTACCAGCCGTCCAGCTACAACCGCTACCACTTCGAGGCCTTTTTGCCGCCCTACGAACAGACCGCCACCCTGTGCGGCATGCGCTTTCTGCCACCGATGACGCTGCACGGCGCTCACCGGGTCGGCCATCAAGAGCTGGACGAGCACGCTCGCACGCTCGCCGAGCGCCTGGGCAGTTACCCGGCGTGGCCCGAGCTCGATGAGCTGGAGCAGTGCGTGGCCTGCGAAGTGCCTCTCTCGGCTAGGCCGCAAGACGCGATCGTGCCCAGCCCGGCTACCGAGACCGTCTGATGGAACACGGCAGCTGGCTGACGGGCAGCCTCGTCTATCTCGCCGCGGCGGTGCTGGCCGTGCCCCTGGCCAAGAAGCTGGGGCTGGGCTCGATCATTGGTTACCTCGGTGCCGGAATTGCCATCGGGCCCTGGGGCCTGCGCCTGGTGACCGACCCGCAAGACATGCTGCACTTCGCCGAGTTCGGCGTCGTGTTGATGCTGTTCCTGGTCGGCCTGGAGCTGGAGCCGCGCCGCCTGTGGTCGCTGCGCAAGCCCATCTTCGGCTGGGGCAGCGCGCAGCTCTTCGGCTCGGCGGCGCTGCTCATGGGCCTGGCGATGTTGGCTGGCGTGCCGTGGCAGCTCGCGCTCGTCGCCGCTCTCGGCCTGGCCATGTCGTCCACTGCCATCGGCCTCGGCGTGCTGGCCGAGCGCAACTTGATGGCCACCACCAGCGGGCAAAGTCTGCTCAGCGTGGCACTGCTGCAAGACATTGCAGCCATCCCCATCCTCGCGCTGGTACCGCTGCTGGCCACGGCCGGCGCGGCGCATGCCGAAGGCAGTGCCTGGCTCGCCGCAGGCAAGGCGGTCGGGGTGATCGCCGCCATCGTGCTCGGGGGCCGCCTGCTGCTCCGCCCCGCCCTGCGCTGGATCGCCCGCAGCGACACACCCGAGATCTTTACCGCCGCCTCTCTGCTGCTGGTGGTGGCCACCGCGGCCTTGATGCAAGCCGTCGGCTTGTCGATGGCACTCGGCGCCTTTCTCGCCGGCGTGCTGCTGGCAGAGAGCGAATACCGTCGCGAGCTCGAGACCGACATCGAGCCCTTCAAGGGCCTGTTGCTGGGCCTCTTCTTCATCGCGGTCGGCATGAGCATCGACTTTGCCGTGGTGATCCAGCAGCCGCTGCTCGTGGCCGCCATCGTGGCGGCCTTCCTGCTGCTCAAGGCCGCCGTGCTCTGGGCCATGGGGCGGGCCATGCCACTGCCCAAGCCGGAGCGGCCAGTCTTCATCATCCTGCTGGCGCAGGGCGGTGAGTTCGGCTTCGTGGTGTTTCAGACCGCCGCGCAAGCCGGCGTGATCGACGCGCCCACCTCGTCGCTGCTGGTGGCCGCCGTGGCCATCTCCATGCTGCTCACGCCGCTCTTGCTGGTGGCGGCCGACAAGTGGTGGATACCGCTGTTGGCCAAGCACAAGCAGATCAACATCGACGAGATCAACGAGCAGCAAAGCGCGCCGGTGATCATTGCGGGCTTTGGCCGCTACGGGCAGATCGTGGGCCGCTTGATGTTCGCCAACGGCATCGACGCCACGGTGCTCGACCACGACGCCGAGCAGGTGGAAGGCGTGCGCCGTTTCGGCTGGCCAGCCTTCTACGGCGACGCCACACGGCTAGACCTGCTGCGCACCGCGGGCGCCGCGCAGGCGCGGGTAATCGTCGTGGCCATCGACGACGTAGAGCAAAGCCTGAAGGTGGTGGACGTGGTGAACGAGCACTTCCCGCACCTCACCATCGTCGCCCGTGCACGCAACGTGACGCACTACTACGGGCTGCGCGAGCGCGGTGTCACGCTGATCGAGCGCGAGACGCTCGACTCGGCGCTGATGAGCGCACGCAGCGTGCTCGAAAGCCTGGGCTGGGAGCGCCACCAAGCCCGCAACCTCGCACTGCGCTTTCGCCGCCACAGCATCGACCTGCTGGAAGAAATGGCCTTGCACCAGAAAGACGAAGCCCAACTGATCGCCGTGGCCAAACAAGGCCGGCAGCAGCTGGAGCAGCTGTGGGCCAAAGAGCGTGAAGACTCACAGGCACGCAAGCAGCGGGCCGGCTGGAGCAGCAACGGCGAAGACGCCCAGGCGAGCGAAAATCGGCCATGACTTCTTCTTTGCGCACCCACAGCTTCAAGGCATTGGCGCCAGGCAAGCGACTGATCGTGCTCGGCGCGGTGCACGGCAACGAGACCTGCGGCACGCGCGGCATCGAGCGCGTGCTGGGCGAGCTCGACAGCGGTGGCTTGCAGATCGCGCGGGGCAGCGTCACCTTCGTGCCGGTGACCAATGCACTGGCCTACCAACGCGGCCAGCGAGCCGGTGACCGCAACCTCAACCGCAACCTGCGGCCCAACGTCGAGCCGCAAGACTACGAAGACCGCATTTCCAACGTGCTGTGCCCGCTGCTGGCCGAGCACGAGGTGCTGCTCGACCTGCACTCTTTCCACACCGCCGGCGAGCCTTTCGCCATGATCGGGCCTGGCGACAACACCGGCACGCTGGAGCCCTTTGCGCACGCCGCCGAAGAAGAAGCGCTTGCGCTGCGCCTGGGGCCGCGACGCATCGTCGAGGGCTGGCTCGACACCTACGCCGCCGGCGTGAAGAACCGCCTGCAACGCATTGCCCCCAGCGACCGCGCCAACATCCTCAGCACCGACCCGAGCTACGGCGTCGGCACCACCGAATACGCGCGCAGCCAGGGCGCCTATGCCATCACGCTCGAATGCGGCCAACACGCCGACCCGCGCGCGCCCGAGGTCGCCTACCGCGCCATTCGCAACACGCTCGCCCACCTGAAGCTGGTGGACGATGCCGCGCCCGCGGCACGCACCGACATTGAGCTGCTGCGCCTGGCCGAGGTGACCGACCGCCACCACAGCGGGGACCGCTTTGCCCGCGAGTGGGCCAGCTACGACCCCTTGCGGGCCAGCGAGTTGATCGGCACGAGGGCCGATGGCGCCGAGCTGCGGGCACCGGCCGATGGTTTCATCGTGTTCCCCAACCCCGCAGCCCTCCCGGGCAACGAGTGGTTCTACTTCGCGCTCAAGAGCGCAAGAGCGCTACGGGCCTGACACATAGCCACGTTTAGACTGCCACGGCGTATCAGGCCGCTTGAGCGGCCTGCGTTTTGTCCACCCAGGGAGAGCTTCCATGATTCATCGTCACCCGGCCGCCACAGCGGCCGTCTACGCGCTCGCATTCGCGCTCGCATCCACATTGACAGCCTGCGCCACTGAGAGTTCGCGTGCCGTTCAAGTCGAGAAGGTGCAGGCCGCCGCCGCACCCTATTCCGGCCCCAAGGCCGCTGTCTCGATTGGCAAGTTTGACAATCGATCCAACTTCCAGCGTGGTGTTTTTTCTGACGGCGTAGACCGCCTCGGCAGCCAAGCGAAAACGACCCTGACTGCGCATCTGCAACAGTCGCAGCGTTTCTCTGTGCTCGACCGCGACAACCTGTCTGAAACCGGGCAGGAGGCCAAGATCCTCGGAACAGCGCAAGCGCTC
Source organism: Rhizobacter sp. (assembly GCF_046595475.1). GTDB lineage: Bacteria > Pseudomonadota > Gammaproteobacteria > Burkholderiales > Burkholderiaceae_C > Rhizobacter. Next base: position 3,286 of record NZ_JBKJOQ010000101.1, on the reverse strand, counting down.
AAGGGCGCCTCATACGTCGTCACGGGCGACATCAGCGAATTTGGCCGCAAAGAAGTCGGCGACAAGCAGCTCTTCGGCGTACTCGGCCGCGGCAAGACGCAAGTGGCCTACGCCAAGATCACACTGAACGTCGTGAACAGCTTGACCTCGGAAGTGGTGTTCTCTGCACGCGGCGCCGGTGAATACGAGCTTTCGAACCGCGAAGTGCTGGGCTTCGGTGGCACCGCGAGCTACGACTCAACGCTGAATGGCAAAGTCTTGGATCTGGCCATGCGTGAAGCCGTAAACAACTTGGTGACAGGCAAAGATGCAGGTCAGTGGGGCCAGGAGCCGCGCCGATGAGCGCCGCTCAGCTGACACGTCTGCTTGCGCTGGTCACCGCAACCGCCCTGTTGGCTGGGTGCGCCCAACCTCGCCAGAAGTCGCTGTACCTGTGGGAGTCCTTTCCACGACAGCAATACGACACCCTGCTGCGCCATGGTGAACCTGCGCCCGATCAAATCGCCGAACTTGAAGCCCATGTCGAAAAGGCACGCGCTGCCGGGGCTTCCTTGCCGCCCGGTTTTCGCGCCCACCTAGGCATGCTCAAGCTGAGCACGGGCGATGCCACCGAGGCACGCCAACTCTGGCTGGCCGAGAAGGCCGCCTTCCCGGAGTCGGCGCCGTACATGGATCACCTGCTCAAGCGACTCGACGCCCCTTTGAACCCTGCGAAGAAGGACAAGCCAGCATGAAGCTCGCACGACTTTTGGTCCATGCGGCGACCCTGGCCCTGGCCATGCTCAGCGGCTGCGCAACCCAAGCCCCAGCCTACGACTACACAGCGTTCATAAAGGCCAAGCCAGCGACCTTGCTGGTGCTGCCACCCGTCAACGACTCGCCTGAAGTGACGGCAACGCCTGGTGTCTGGGCGCATGCGACACGCCCGCTGGCCGAGGCCGGCTACTACGTCTTGCCCATTACCCTGGTCGATGAAACCTTTCGGCAAAACGGCGTCACCAGCGCTAACGAGGTGCAAGACATTCCCTTGCAAAAACTCCGCGAATACTTCGCCGCAGATGCAGCGGTTTACCTCAGGGTCAAGCAGTACGGCACCAGCTACGTCGTAGTTTCCAGCGAGACGCGGGTGACCGTTGAAGGTCACATCGTTGACCTGCGCACGGGTGAAACCTTGTGGAAGGGCTCGGCCAGCGCATCGTCAGCCGAGCAACAGCAGCAAAGCCAAGGAGGGCTGGCGGGGCTGCTCATCGCCGCCTTGGTGAAGCAAATCGTCAGCACGGCCACCGATGAGTCGTACAAGTACGCCAATGTGGCCGACTACAGGCTGCTGAACGCGTCGCGCTACAACGGCGTGCTGCCAGGGCCGCGCGCCCCGAACTTCGGACAACCTCCCGCAGCGCCGCGCTAAGCCGGTCATGTAACCAGCCTCGGCGCAGGCGCGCCAGGCCCTGTCTTCAATACGCCGCTTCGTAGATCGCTTCGATTTCAGCCTGTGTCAGCTTGCGCGGATTGGTCGCACCCGAGCCGTCTTTCATCGCATTGACCGCCATCATCGGGAAGTCTTCGCGCTTCACACCCAGCTCCGACAGCTTGGCCGGAATGCCTACCGCGCGTGCCAGGTCGTGCATGGCGTTCACCGCAGCTTGCGCAGCCGCTTCGGTGCTGAGGCCCGAAGTGTCAACGCCCAGGGCACGCGCCACATCAGCCAGACGCGGTGCGCAAGCCGAGGCGTTCACCGCCTCCACGTGCGACAGCAGCATCGCGTTGCACACCCCGTGCGGCAAGTTGTACTGGCCGCCGAGCTGGTGGGCCATGGCGTGCACGTAGCCGAGGAAGGCATTGTTGAAAGCCATACCGGCCAGCAATTGCGCATAGGTCATGTTTTCGCGCGCTTCGATGTCTTCACGGCCATTGGACACGGCGCGCGGCAGGTACTGGCCGACCAGCTTGATGGCGTGCAGCGCGCAGGCGTCGGTCACCGGCGTGGCCATGATCGACACATAGGCTTCGACCGCATGGGTCAGCGCGTCCATGCCGGTGGCGGCCGTCAGTGAAGCGGGCATGCCACGCATCAGCTCGGGGTCGTTCACCGACAGCAGCGGCGCAAGCTGGCGGTCGACGATGTTCATCTTGAGGTGCTTGGACTCTTCGGTGATCACCGCAAAGCGCGTGATCTCGCTGGCGGTGCCGGCGGTGGTGTTGATGGCCACCAGTGCGAGCGGCGTCTTCTTCACCTTGTTGGCGCCGCGGTAGTCCATTACCGCGCCACCGTTGGTGGCCAGCACCGCGATGAGCTTGGCGCAGTCGTGCGGTGAGCCGCCGCCGAGCGAGATGATGCAGTCGGCGCCGGCCTTCTGCAGTGCGGCCAGGCCGGCTTCAACGTTAGACACGGTCGGGTTGGGCTGCACGCCATCGAACACCGACACCTGCACATCGCGCTCACGCAGCAGAGCCGCAACCTTTTCGGTGACGCCCAAGGCGGTGAGGGGGCCGTCGGTCACGATGAGCGCGTGCTTGTAACCGCGCGACTGCACCACCGTCATGGCATCGGGCAGGCACCCCGCCCCCATGATGTTTTCGGCGGTCATCTGAAAGCTGCATGTGGGCATGTTGATTCCTTGGGTCTGGCGAGAGCGTGGGGTTCTGGAAATGGCAGGCGAAAACGCGCATTTTCACCCATAGTGCACGCCCGTACAAAATCTCGGCACCGCCTGATAGGGGCGAGGGGCGAGAATTCAATCATGTTCGCCCCCTCCCAGCACGACGTGCGCCGCTTCTTCTGCGACGCCCACCGCAAACGCCGCGACAACCTGCCGCTCACGCCCATGGAAACCGTGGCCGCCGACTGGATCGCCGAGCACCCCGAGTACCACGCCGAGCTTGATGACATGGAGGCCGCCGTGGCCGCCGTCTACGACGTGGAGGCCGGCCGCACCAACCCCTTCCTGCACCTGTCTATGCACCTGTCGATCAGTGAGCAGGTGAGCATCGACCAACCGCGCGGCATCAAGCAGGCCTATGCACTGCTGGCCGCCAAGCGCGGCTCGGCGCACGAGGCGCACCACGAGGTGATGGAATGCCTGGGCGAAATGATGTGGGAGTCGCAGCGCAGCGGCCAGCCTCCTGACGGCCACAAGTACATCGATTGCGTGCGCCGCCGCGCGACGCGTTAGGGCGACGCTGAATAAGTCCCCGCGAGGCGGCGCGCCTCGGTTTGGGATGGACTGCAAGGCGCAAAGCGCAGCGATACCCGCAGGTATCGCGAGCATTTGCAACGCCGCAGGAC
>NZ_JBKJOQ010000131.1:0-5670 GCF_046595475.1 Rhizobacter sp. | reverse complement strand
GGGGGCTGGTGCAGGAGCGGGGGCTGGTGCAGGAGCGGGGGCCGGTGCAGGTGCGGGGGCTGGTGCAGGTGCGGGAGCCGGTGCAGGTGCGGGAGCCGGTGCAGGAGCGGGAGCCGGTGCAGAACGCGTCACCGTCAGGTATCGCGTGGCCACTTGGCCGGAAGCGTCATAGGCGCGAACGGTGATCAGGTTCTTGCCTATGGCCACCGGGATCGAGGAAACGGACCACGTCACATGGTCGGTGCCAGTCTGGGTGGCGATGCCGTTGCCGGAGGTGAGATTCACCGCCCAGGTCACGCGAACGACGCTCTTGTCGTCAACTGCGATGCCCGACACATTGACGGTGCTTGCCGTGGTGGCATACGAGCCGCCAGCGCTGGGCAGCATGATGGCCACTTCCGGTGCGCCAGAGCTGGCGAAGCTCTCGGCTTGCTCGGGTCGGGCGGCATTGGGATCGGTCGTGGTTTCAACGGTGTCTGCACCACCGCACGCGGCAAGAGACAGGCAAAGAGAAGCGATCAGCGACAGCTTCGGGGCGAAATTAACGTAATTCATCAATGAGAACTCACTACTCAAGGTTGATAGATGCGCAGCCTCAGGCTGGCGCTCGGTCTTCACACGGCGTGTTCGCGTCACCAGGGAGGGGGACCGACAAGGTCGGTGTGAGTACCGACAACGTCGGTGTGACTCCGGAAGGAAAATCGCTCTCGCACTGCATTTCAGTGCCGCGACTCTATGGGCGCTGACCAGGGGCCGCGTGTGCAATCCTGTAGCCTGTAACACGCAGGGGATTGAGGGTTCGAGCCACTCAAGTGATGACCCACCCCCTTATTCGTGGGGGATCAGGGCGATTTGACAGACGGCGCTCACCACACATTCCGCGCAAACGTTCACAGCGCTTACGTACCGACACGTCAATCAGAGGCCTGGAGCGAGGCCGTCTGCCCCTCGCGCAACCTTCTGACCAGCAGATAAGGGGTTACTCAGAATCGCCTGCGTCGCTATGGTGCGGAGTTAATTTCGTTCATGCCACATTCAGCGGGCGGCTCACAGGCGAGCCCGTGATCCCGCGATCTGTCCTTGCCCTGGAGCAGCCGTTGAGACTCCCCAATCTGAGCAACATGGTGTATGTGGGCAAGCTTCGCCACATTCAGTCGGCATATGAAGCGCCTGAGCACCGGAACCCCGATGGCTTGATTCGTCATCTGCTGTCACACACCCAGCTCTGGGGTTGTCGCCTGCGGGGTCTGTTGGCACTCAACAGATTGCGCCAGAACCCTTTCTATTACTACGTTCTGGCGCGCACGAAGCATTACGACGCCGTGTATGTGTCGGCGATTGCAGGCGGTTTCCAGCACATCCTCAACATTGGCAGTGGCAGCGACACCCGTGCCTACCGATACGCCGAGCAATTGCGAGACGCGCGGATCTCATGCGTTGAATGCGATCAAAAATTGGCCATTTCCAGCAAAGAAAAAATGGCGCGAAAGAAGCTGAACGCAGAGCATGTCCAGTACATGGCGATCGATCTCAATGTTGCGGGCTGGAAAGCGATCGAGCAGTGGCTTGACAGCAAAAAGGGCTCGAAGGTGCTCGTGATGATGGAAGGCGTAAGCCCCTACATTGACGAGAAGAGTTTTGTCGCGTTCCTCAAACTGCTGGGTTCTCATTTGCCCGCAGGCAGCCGCTTGGCGTATGACTTCAAGCGCAAGGGCGTTGCCGACGAGTTCGGCCGCGGCGAAGCCACGCAGGTCCCGTTCCGCCTTCCGGACGACCCCGCGGAGATCGAACGCTTTCACCGGGGCGTTGGGCTTTGCGTCGACAGCTTCGAGCTTGGCGCCAAGCTCGTCACGCGCATCGTGCCGGGTATCGACGCTTCAAACTGCCGGTTGTTTTCCGAAGACGCACTTGTTCAGCTTTCAGTCAGCGAGGCGTGTTCATAAAGCTTCTATTTTTGTGCGGAACGCTTGTCTTTGCCGCGTTCAGGTGGGTTCGCGTCCAACAGTCGGGCTGTAGACTTCTGGCACCTATGCTGACCTCGCCGCCGCGTGATGGCGAGTGATGGTTTTGGCGCGATCTGCATATAGGGTGCGCTGGTGGGTTGAGTTGCCCGTGATGTACCGAGCGATGACCACCCCACCGAGGACTCGGAAACTTTGATGACATTCAACCAGCGATATCTGCTTATCTCTCCATGCCGCAATGAAGCAGACTTCATGCGGCAGACGCTCGACACCGTGGTGGCGCAGTCCGTGCGGCCGGCCAAGTGGGTGATCGTCGACGACGGGTCCAGCGACGACACGCCGGCCATCTTGGCGAAGTACGCCGCCGAGCATGACTGGATTCAAATCGTCACCCGTGCCGACCGTGGTCACAGGGCCGTGGGGCCAGGGGTAATTGACGCGTTCTATTCGGGTCATGCCGCCATCAACCCTGACGAGTACAACTACCTTTGCAAACTTGACCTGGACTTGCGACTGCCGCCGCGCTATTTCGAAATCCTGATGGAGCGCATGAGCCTGGATCAGCGCCTGGGTACCTGCAGCGGCAAGGCTTACCTCGAGGCAAACGGTGCCTTGGTCAACGAGCGCCACGGCGATGAAAACTCGCTGGGCATGACTAAGTTTTACCGTGTGGCCTGCTTCAAGGACATAGGCGGCTTCGTGCGAGAGGTCGGTTGGGACGGTATCGACGGCCATCAGTGCCGCATGAAAGGTTGGGGCGCTTGCAGCTGGGACGAGCCCGCACTGCGCTTCGTGCATCTGAGAACGATGGGAGCCAGCCATCGCGGCATCCTGACGGGCCGTTACCGACAGGGGTACGGCCAGTACTACATGGGCACCAGCTTGCTCTATCTGACAGCCAGCGCCTTGGGCAAGATGAATCAGAAGCCTTTTGTCCTGGGCCAGCTTGCAGTGCTTTTGGGGTGGATCACCAGTGCGCTTAGAGGGAAGCCACGCTATGACAATCAAGAGTTCAGGGAGTTCTTGCGCAGGTATCAATGGCGCGCACTCCTTGTCGGCAAGCAGCGAGCGGCGCATGAGCTTGTCCACGACAAGCGGGTCGCCTGAACGTGCGCTTGGCCGAGAAGCCGCGATGACGGGTGCAGGCGCGGGCCTGCGCGTTGCCTACCTGGTCAACCTTTATCCGGCCGTCAGCCACACGTTTATCCGACGCGAGATCTTGGCGCTGGAACGGCAGGGTGTTGCCGTGCAGCGCATTGCGTTGCGGGGCTGGGACGGTGCCCTCGCTGACGAGCAGGACCACCTCGAGCGGTCACGCACGCAGTACGTGCTTCAACAGGGTGTGCTCGGTCTGATCTGGCCGGTGATCTCCACTCTGCTGAATTCGCCGCTTAAGTTTTTCGCGGCCCTGAGGCTTGCCATGCGAATGGGCTGGCGAGCTTTCCGGCCGATGCCCTATCACCTTGTCTTTCTGGCTGAGGCCTGTCGCATCCTTTCGTGGTTGCGCGCTGCCGATGCCATGCACGTGCATGCCCACTTTGGGTCCAATCCCGCGGAATTGGCTATGTTGGTTCGAGCATTGGGGGGGCCTAGCTTCAGCTTTACGGTGCACGGCCCAACGGAATTCGATCAACCCGCCTATCACAAATTGCGCGAGAAGGCCGAGCACGCGGCTTTCGTCGTGGCGATCAGCTCGTTTTGCCGGAGTCAGCTCTACCGCTGGGTGCGACATGCTCACTGGCCAAAGCTGAAAGTGGTGCGCTGCGCAGTCGAACCAGCATTCCAGGCTATGCCGGTCGTTGCACCGCCGGTCGCTGCGCGCCTGGTGTGTGTCGGGCGCATCTGCCACGAAAAGGGCCAGTTGTTACTGGTGGAAGCGGCGGCCTTGGTGGTGAAGAAGGGCATTGCGCTGGAAGTGGTGCTCGCGGGTGACGGCCCGATTCGAAAAGAAGTTGACGACCTCATCGCGGCATTGGGCATGCAGGCTCACGTACGTGTCACCGGATGGTTGAGCGGGACCCAGGTACGCGACGAAATCGTGGCGGCGAAGGCTCTTCTGCTGCCGAGTTTTGCCGAAGGCTTGCCTGTGGTGGTGATGGAAGCCATGGCCCTGTCGCGACCGGTTCTTACGACCTATGTCGCGGGCATCCCGGAACTGGTGCTGCCCGGCGAAAACGGTTGGTTGTTCCCTGCGGGTGACGTGAATGCGATCGCTGCCGCGATCGAAACCTGCCTTGCCACACCGCCAGAAGATCTTGCCAAGATGGGAGCCGCGGCTCGACGACGCGTGCTTGAGCGTCACGATGCCGACACCGAGGCGGCCAAACTGGTGGCCGAGTTTTTCGCACTCTCTCCACTCTCTCCATTGGCATCGAAACAGACCTGATTTTTGCTTTCCGATGCCAGCCGCCTGCTGAATTTTGAAGCACTTGTGTGTGCGTTCCGCTTACAACCAGCGACAGTTTCCCTGGCCAGCATTGGCTTTTTTGGACCCAAAATCCGACCCCATTGGGAAAGCGTGTGTCGGGTCGTAACTGGTACCGACCAATGTGGTCAGGTTGGTGGCAATTTCGCACGATTGAGATGCCCTGCACCCTGGTACGCAAGCTGCGGCGAAATGGTGGACAGCATTGCCGCTGTAAGAAGGAATCGCGATGACGGGGCGCACAGTGAAAATCAGAAAAGCAAGCCTGTATTTTTCAGTTCTGGCGATTGCCGCTCTGGCGGGCTGTGGTGGAGCCAACGTTTATTCGGAGTCCGAGGCGTCATCTCCTGCACCTGCACCTGCACCGGCCCCCGCTCCTGCGCCAGCGCCTAAAACTGCTCCTGCTCCTGCTCCCGCGCCCGCCCCTGCCCCTGCCCCTGCCCCCACACCAGCGCCTGCGCCAGCGCCTGCGCCTGCGCCGGCTCCCGCCCCTGCGCCAGCTCCCACTGGCGCCGTGACGTACTACTTCTCCGATTGCCAAGTGGGTGCTAGCGCTGGATGTGTCCAGGGCAGCAATGGCAATGCCGGCACCAGCACAGCGGCCCCGAAGCAAAACCTCAGCGGCGTCAACGTCGACACCTTGCCCGTCGGCAGCAGACTTCTGTTTGCCCGAGGTGGCGCGTGGACGAATTTCGCGGTGTCCTTCCGCAACCTGAATGCCACGCCGACGCAGCCCATCGTCATGGACGCCTACGGCAGCGGCGCAGCACCGTGGCTCAAGGCGAACGGCACCGCTATCCACTTCGGCGCCTACAACGACACCATCTCCGATGGTGGCTACACCATCCGCAACCTCAAGCTTGATGGCCAGAACATCGCCGGCTCTTGGGGCTTCTTCCTGCACAACGCCGTGCGCAACGTGACCATCGAAAATGTGGAGATCACCGGCTTCGAGCTGGGCATCCACTTACAGCAGACCACTGGCCAGGAAAACGTCGCCCTGGTGGTTCGCAACAGCAACATCCATCACAACTCAGGCATGGGCATGCTGGGCGATGCGGTCGACATGGTGCTTGAGGGCAACACCTTCGCCTACAACAACTTCTCGGGCAGCACGTTCAACCATGCGATCTACCTGAGCGGTCATGGCCGCAATGGCGTGCTGCGCAACAACACCTTCACCAACAACTCGGTGGTCGCTGGGGTGTGCCGCGGTGGCAACGTGACCGTGCACGGCCAGTGGGATGGGCTGCTGATCGAAGGCAACACCATCACCCAGGC
>NZ_JBKJOQ010000019.1:0-39070 GCF_046595475.1 Rhizobacter sp. | reverse complement strand
CTCGACCGCACGCCGCGCAACGCCAACATGCTGATGTGGCACCGCAAGTTGTGGCTCATCGACCATGGCGCGGCGCTCTACTTTCACCACCAATGGGATGGCTTCATCGGGCGCGCGCAAAGCCCGTTCGCGTTGGTGAAGGACCATGTGCTGCTGCCCTTTGCGAGCCAGCTGATCGAGGTGGACGACGCCCTGACCGCCTGCCTCACGCCCGAGGCGATCCAGGCGGTGGTGACCCTGATCCCCGATGCCTGGCTCACCGACGACCCGATGTTCTCGGGCCCCGCCGCACAGCGGCGCGCCTATGCCGATTACTTCATGCGCCGCCTGCAGGCCCCGCGCGCGTTTGTGGAGGAGGCCCGCCGTGCCCACGCTGCACACGTATGACTACGCCATCGTGCGCGTCGTCCCGCGGGTGGAGCGGGGCGAGTTCATCAATGCCGGCGTGATCCTGTCGTGCAAGGCCGCGGGCTATCTCAAGACCGGCATCGAGCTCGACGAAGCCCGCCTGCTCGCACTGTCCCCTGCTGTGGACGTGCAGGCCATGCGCGCGACGCTGGCCACGCTGCCAGCCCTCTGCGAAGGCGGGCCGGCTGCGGGCCCGCTGCGGCACCTGTCGGCACGAGAACGTTTTGACTGGCTGGTGGCGCCGCGCAGCACCAGCATCCAGACCTCGCCCGTGCACAGCGGCCGTTGCGACGATCTGGGCATTGCGCTTGAGCGGCTGCTGCAGCGCATGGTGCGGCAGCCGGTCTCGCGTTAGCCGACCACAGCAAAGTCGATGAAGCGCTGTTCGATGTCGACCGAGCGCAGCGTGACCTGCACCGCATCGCCCACGTCCAACCCCTCGAAGCCGCTCACCACGCGACCTTCGACCAGCGGTGAGCTGATGCGCACAAAAGTGCCCTTGGTCGCCACGCCGGTCACGATGGCGTTGAAGCGCTCGCCGATGCGGTCTTGCAGCAAGAAGGCGGCAGCCGCCTTGAGCACGCGGCGCTCGACGGTCGAGGCCTTGTCTTCCTGCTCCGTGCAGTGCTGGGCGATGGCGGCCAGCTGCTCCAGCGTGTAGGGCGTGGGCTGGCGGGCGAGTGCGGCCTTCAGCAGGCGCTGCGTCACCAGGTCGACAAAGCGGCGGTTGGGCGCAGTGGAGTGGGCGTAGTCGTTGACGGCCAACCCGAAGTGGCCCGCAGGCGGCGCATCGGCCGCCACCGCGGCATACGCGCCAGAGCCGAGCAGCTTCACCACCGACAGCGACAGGTCTTCGAAGCGCTCGGGCTCAGCCTCGCGCCGCGCGCTGAGAAAGCGGTCGAGTGCCAAGGCATCGGGTGCGGCGGGCAGCGTGGCGCCATGCAGCTCGGCCAGCTTCACCAGCCGGTCCCAGCGGCGTGGCTCTTGCAGCACGCGGCGCAGCGAGGGCTGGCCCTGCTGCGACAGAAAACGCGCGGTGGCGCCGTTGGTCGCAATCATCAGGTCGGCGATCAGGTCTTTGGCGCGGTTCTTGTGGTCGGCGCGCAGATCGACCAGCTGGCCATTTGCGAACACGGGGCGGGCCTGCGCCGTCGTCACGGTCAAGGCCCCGCGCCGGTGCCGCCACTGCCGCAGCGAGCTCGCCACCTGGTCGTGCAACCGCAGCTGCGCTTGCAGCGCCGGGCTGGCGGCCACGGCGGTGGGTGCTGCGGCTTGCGGATCGTCGAGCCACACGGCCACGCTGTCGTAGGCGAGCTTGGCCTGGTTGCGCACCCACGCGCGGTACAGCTGCGTATCGGCCACATCGCCGTCGGCGCTGATCCGCATGTCGACCACCACCGCCAGATGGTCTTCACTCTGGTGCAGCGAAGTGCGGCCGTTTGACAGCAGCGTGGGCAGCATCGGGAACACACCGGCCGCGGTGTAGACCGAGGTCGTGTTGGCAGCCGCATGCATGTCGATGGCGCCGCCTTGCGGCACCAGCGCATCGACATCGGCCACCGCCACGGCCAGGCGCACGCTGCCGTTCGGCAAGGCCTCGGCCCAGCTCAGCTGGTCGAGGTCTAGCGTGTCGTCGTTGTCGATCGAGAACCACAGGCGGCTGCGTTCGTCGCGTATGTCGCCCACCTGGTCGTGAGATGCCGTGGCCGCTTGTGCCTCTTGCAGCACCTCAGGGGAAAAGGTGGGGAGCAGGCCTGCGGTGTGCATTTCCAGCGCTGCGATGCGGGTGAGTTCGGTGGTGTCCATGGCGGTTTGGTCAGTTGGTTGAATGATATGGCCATGGCCTTGCTGGCATGGTGAGCTTGCGGGGCTTGCTGCGGCGACGCCTAGAATTTCGACGCCTTACTTCAGGAGACCGCCCATGCGTTCCATCGTTGCCCGAGCCGGTGCTTTGTTTCTTCTGTGCGTGACCCTGGTCGGCCTCGCGCAGGCTGAGCCCGACGTGGCGCGCAGCAAAGACCACCCCTTGCTCACGCGCTACCCCAATTCACACATCGTTGAGTACGCGAAAAATTTCAACTCGGTGGAGTTCGCCACGGCGCGCGGGGCCGATGGCAACCCTAGCCGCAAGGCGGTGGAAGGCGACACGACCAACATCGTTTACTTTCACAACAGCATCGACAAGCAGCCGAGCGCCCTGCAGCTCCTACGCAACTACCAAAACGCCATCAAGGCCATAGGCGGCGAGGTGGTCTACGAGCGCTTGCCGCGTGATGGCGATGGTGGCGAAACCACCTTGCACGTGGCCACCGGCGGTAAAGAGGTGTGGGTGCTGGTGGAGCCTGGCATCTTCAGCGCGCCGACGCAGAGCTACAGGCTTGCCATCGTCGAGGTGGCGGCCATGCAGCAGGTGGTCAGCGCCAACAAGATGCTCGACGAGATCAACAAGAACGGCTTCATTGCGCTGTACATCAACTTCGACACCGGCCGCGCCGAGCTGAAGCCCGATGGCCAGGCCACGGTGCGCGAGATCGCGGCCATGCTCAAGGCAGCGCCCGCGCTCAAGCTGGCCGTGGAGGGCCACACCGACAACGTGGGGGCGGCTGCGGCCAACAAGGTGTTGTCAGACAAGCGGGCGAAAAGCGTGATGAACGCGGTGGTGGCCGCGGGTATTGCGGCCAACCGGCTCAGCGCGGTGGGCTTGGGCGCCGAGCGCCCCATCGCCGACAACCGCGGCGAAGAAGGCCGCGCGAAGAACCGGCGCGTGGAGCTGGTGAAGCAGTAGCCCGCGTGGGGTGTGGGTGTGGGCTGCGCGTCAGGCGACGCGCAGCTGCGGCTCGCCGGTCACCGGCCGCCCCAGCGCCACTGCCATGACGGGTGTGCCGCCCATGGCGTAGATGTCTGAAATGGCGTTGGCGGCGGCGATGCGGCCGAAGTCGCGCGGGTGGTCGACAATCGGCGTGAAGAAATCGGGGGTGGCCACCAGCGGCGGCGGGTCGTTGAGGCGGTACACGGCGGCGGCGTCTGCCGTCTCGGTGCCCACCATCAGCTCGGGTGGGATCAAGCCTTGCGGTGCGCACGACAACATGTCGGCCAGCACGCCCGGGGCGATCTTGCAGCCCCCACCACCACCGTGAGAAAAGGATGTGAGTCGTATGGGTTCGAGGATGGCGCAAGTGTCGATCAAAACGCAGAAGAGGCCATGAGCCACAAGCCCACGACCGTGGAAGACATGGGGGAGTTCAGCGTCATCATCGACGCCCGCTCGCCAGCCGAATACGCGCTCGACCACATCCCGGGCGCCATCAACTGCCCCGTGCTCGACGACGAAGAGCGCCGCATCACCGGCACCACCTACGTGCAAGTCTCGTCCTTCGAGGCGCGCAAGATCGGCGGCGCCATGGTGGCGCGCAACATCGCCCGTCATCTCGATGAAAGCTTTTCCGGCAAACCCAAAGACTGGCGCCCGCTCATCTACTGCTGGCGCGGCGGCATGCGCAGCGGCAGCTTCGTCACCTGGCTGCGCCTGGTGGGCTGGGATGCGCAGCAGCTGAAGGGCGGCTACAAGTCGTTTCGTGCACACGTGGTGACGCAGGTGGCCGCCATCACCCCCACGCTTGATCTGCGCGTGTTGTGTGGCCCGACCGGCAGTGCCAAGACCCGCGTGCTGCAGGCCTTGGTGCAAGAGGGCGAGCAGGTGCTAGACCTCGAAGCCCTGGCCGCGCACCGCGGCTCGGTGCTGGGTGCCATTCCCGGGCGCGAGCAGCCTTCGCAAAAGGCGTTCGAGACGCAGCTGATGATGGCGCTGGTGGCGCTCGACCCGAAGCGGCGCGTGTGGGTCGAGGCCGAGAGCCGGCGCATCGGCCGCATCAGCCTGCCCGACGTGGTGCTGAAACGCTTGCGCGAGGGCGCGGTGGTCGAGATTGCGGCCACCCCCGAGGCGCGGCTGGCCTATCTGCTGCGCGATTACGCGTGGTTAGGCGACGACCCCCAGGGCTTTGCCGACAAGCTCGGCACCTTGAAAGGCCTGCTGCCCAACGAGGTGCTGGCGCAGTGGCAGGCCTGGGCGCTGGCGCGCGAGCTGCCGCCCCTCTTTGCTGCGCTGATGGCGCAGCACTACGACCCGCTGTACGCGCGCTCGCAGGGCCGCCACCTCGAACGCATAAGCCAGGCGCAGCGCGTGCCGGCCGATGACCTGTCACCCGAGGGTGTCGCCACACTGGCGCGCCGCATTGCTTTACTTCCATAGACCCTCCGCCAGGACGACTACGCCGCGGCGGTTGAGACGGGGGTCAAGCGCAAGGTTGACCTCGCCTGGTTTGGTCGCTTCACCTTCGTGCAGGCGCATGTGCGGCCTGGCGGCATGCCACGCAGCTTCTTGCTGGCCGCCAAGATCAACCTCGATGTCGACCTGAAACGCGTGAGCTTCTCGGGCGCACGCGATGCCACCGTCGCCGCAGTGGCCAGCGGCAGGGGCGATGCTGCCGCGCTCAACATTTCGGTGTGAGAGAAAAGTGATGGCGCCTGCCCCGGGGTTCTCAGCGAAAGCGGGAATCCTTGGCAGAGTTCGCCGGCGCAGGCGCTGCACCCAGAAAGCCGCTCAAGTCATCAGAACCCCTGGTCGATATGCGATGGCGGGCTCTTGCCCTGCATCCGCACAACATCAACCAACGAGGGGTTCTCCGATGCGCCGAATTTCACTCATGTCGACGGCTGTGCTGGCCGCCGCGGCTCTCGCCTCTTGCGGAGGTTCCCCCAGCAGCTCGACTGCACCGGTTCAGCAAGCGCCTCAGACACCGCCGGCGGTGGTCTTCTCGGGCGTGGCTGCCACGGGCGCACCCATGGCGGGCGCCCGCGTCGATGTCTACGACCACTCGGGTTCCAGTGTCTGCAACGTGACCACCACCAGCGATGGCCATTACAGCTGCACATTGCCCAGCAGCGCCGTGGAGCCTTTCGTGCTGACAGCCGTGCTGGACAACATCTCTCTGGTGAGTGCCTACGCCAAGGCCGAGACGACGACGCTCAACGTGACGCCCATCACCAACCTGATCGCAGCGCGCCTGGCCAGCAATGGCGACCCCGCCCAACTGCGGCAAGACGTGGTGGCCAATGCCAGCGCCGTCACCAGCGCCAAGCTCGACACCAAGGTCGCTGAATTCATCGCCGCGGTGCAGCCCTTGCTTACCGCCGCCGGTGACCAGGTGAACCCGCTGACCGGCAGCTTCAGCGCCGATGGCTCGGGGCACGATCGCGTGCTCGACTCGCTGCAGATCAGCATCCGCCCGGCCGGTGCTTCGGCAAACGTGGAGATCACGCTCAAGGTGCAGCCAGCTGCGCCCGAAACGCCGCCGGTGTCGCTCAGTTTCAACACCGCCGACACGACGGTGCCGACGATCACCGCCCCGGTGAGCAGCGGCGATCTGGTGGCCACCGGCATCGCCAGCAGCGTGGCCGACCTGGCCTCCCGCATTCAAGCCTGCTACGCCGTGCCGCTGGATCAGCGCGTCAGCGGCAGCACGCTCGCCGCGGCCGCCTGCAGAACGATCTTCATCGGCGACGACCCCACCGGCTACCTGCACGACGGCGCGCGTGTCGGCCCGACCGGCGCCTTTGGCGGCATGTTCGGCGCCAATGCGACCGGCTTGCTGATCGACCGCGCCAACTTCGAGCACCTCACCAGCGACGGCGATGTCGTCTTCACCTATCGCTACAAATCGGTGGTCACGGGCAACGCCGACTTTGTGGCCTTGCAGGCGAGGCGTGTGGGTTCGATGCTCAAGCTCATTGGCAACCAGGCGGTGTATTCCGCCGTGGTCGTGCCCATGGTCGAGCGCCGTGACTTCGTCAACTCGCCCGCTTTCAACTACCGCAGCACTGGCTACGGCATCACGGTGGGCAACCGGGTGAATTCGCAGGGCCAGCCTATCTTCACCAAGGTGGAGGCCACCGCGCCTGACGGCCATTTGTTCACCTTGAGGCCGCGCGCAGGGCTGAGCTATCTGGCGCTGGTGCGCGAAAACGGCACCCTCACGGTCACCGCGCAGATCAAGCTGGCAGCGCGCTTCACGGATTCGAGCACGCCGGGCAACCCCGCTGACAAAGACACCGACCCCTTGTACGCGGGCGTCCAGTTCACCGACCTGCAGCTCAAGTCTTTGCCCGACCATGGCGTGTGGAAGATCGAGTACTTCCACGCCGACGGCACCACGCCCAACCTGACGCAATACGTTCGCACCTTGACCCGCGCGCTGACCTTGGACGAGGCGATGGTTCAGCCCATCGCGACGGTGACCGACGCGGCCAAGGCGGCGCTCGTGAGCGCAGGCGCGTCGGGTTGGGGCGTCATCTTCTTCAGCACGGCACCCAGCGCGGATGCGCCGAACTGGGTGAACTTCTCGGCACCCCTTGGTGGAGATTTCTGGGCGGTGCCCGAAGGTGGCGTGGCGCCGTACCAGATTGCGGCCTATGGCAACGGCCCAGTGCCTGTCAGCGGTGGTGCACGCACTTTCTTCAACGATTACCTGAGTGTGGCCAGTACCGCCCGCCAGGCCACCGTCAAGTGCAGCGTGCAGTCGGCCGGCGACAAGCACTGCGATGCCAGCATCGCCGACAGCTACGCCGCCGACGCTTATCTCACCTCGCTGCAGTTGCTCGCGCGCACCCAGCAGCAGCTGCGAGTCTCAAACCTCACGGCTTTGTGGACGCTGCACTGAGCTGAGCGATTTTCCGTGTTCTCTGCGAGGCGGCCCTTGGGCCGCCTTTTTCTTGGCGCTGCTGAAACCATCCGTTGAGCCGCTGAGCCAGCGGCTGCTCACACCTCGCACCTCACAACTGTTCGAGCACTTCGGCCACGGCGTCGGCGCTGGGCATGGCCGCGATCTCGCGCGCCAGCCGCGCGGCGTTGCTGCGGTACTCAGGCTCCTCGAGCAGGCGCTCCAGGCTGTGGCCTATGGCGTCGGCGTGTTGGTCGGGGCCACTCAAGGCGAGCCCGGCTCCTGATCGCTGCAGGGCCGCTGCATTGATGAACTGGTCAGCCCGCTGCGGCAGCACCAGTTGTGGCAGCCCCTGCGCCCAGCCCCCGAGCACGATGCCCGAGCCGCCGAGCGACACCACCAACGCGCAGTGGGGCAGCAGGCTGCGTTGTGGGATGTAGCGGGCCACGTGCACTTGGTGTAGCAGGGGCTGCAAGACACTGGTGTCGGCGTCGAGCCCGACCGTCACGACGACCCGCAAGCGCAGCGCCATGAGCGCTTGCGCGCTCTGCAGCAGCAGCTCGGGCCTGTACATCTCCGTGCCGAAGCTCAGGTAGGCGAGCGGCCCCTCGGGTTGATGGTCGAGCCCGGCTTGCAGCGCCGGCCACAACGCTGGGCGCGGCCCCTGCACATTGCAGGCTTGCAAGGGCTGCCATGGCGCTGACAGCGGCGTGGCTTGCAGGCTGGCCGGGTAAACGTCGAGGTAGAGGTGGTGGTACAGCTTGGCATCCGGCGGCGCCGGCTCGCCGGTGGCCGCCTGCCAGGCGGGGGCGAACACAAGGGCGGCTTCTTGCAGTTGCCGGGTCGACAGCGGCATGCCCAGGCCGTGCGTCACCTGCTTGCAGCCCACCAGCTGCGCCGCCAGCGGGGCCGCCAGGGCTGCGGTCTCGCTCACCACCAGTTGCGGGGCAAAAGCCTGCGCGGCCCGCAACAGGCCTGGCAACATGGCCGGCCCAATCACGTTGCCAAAGAGGTGCGAGTACACGCGCGACGCGGCGGGTGGGCCGTAGGCCGAGGCCAGCTCAGGCCAGCGCGTCAGGAGCTCGGCGCGCGCCGTATGGCGCCCGGGGCCGGCCTCGAAGCAGCGCAGCCGCGCGCAGGCCTGCACGCGCTCGTGCGTCTCGGCCGCGCCCGCCCAGGCCAGCGCGTGGCCGCGGCGGTGCAGCGCGGCCATCAGCGGCAGCAGGGGCTCGACATGCCCGATGCCTGGCGTGGCGCAAAAGAGAATGCGCATCGGCCGAGTCGCGCGCTAGGCCCCGCGCGCGGCGGGCGCTCTCAGGGGCCGATTTATGGTCCGCGGGCGCACCACCCAACGTTTCATCCTTCATCTCCCTAAGCCCGAGCTGTGCCGGCACTCTAGGCGAGAAGGGCATCTTTGTGCGTCGTCGCAATGAAGCAGCCAGGGCCGATTCTTTGGCTGTGGCGCTGGCAGGTGATCACGCGACGACGTCGCTCACCTCGATCGCCTTGCTGGCGACATAGCGCTTGAAATCGGCCACCGGGATGGCGGTGGAGCCATGGGTGTCGCCGTCGACCCAGCTGATGGTCACGTCGAGTGGCGTGACGTCAACTTCGCAAGCGCCTTGTGGAATGGTGATGTTGGGGCCGTCACCTTCACGGTAGACGACCTCGCCCTGGATGCGTGCGTGCTTGCTCATGGCAGCCGTCCTGAAGTTGTCGACAACGCCATTCTCGGCGTAGCCGCCGCGGGCGATGCCGGGTAACCGCGTCTCGCGGGGTAGTCGATCTCCTACGGGCTTGAGGTCGCTTGCCCGAGTGGGGCCTTGCTCAGGCCGGGCTCCGCGGTTTCTCTGCCAGCAAGACGGCCAGCACGTCTGGGTCTATGGGCTTGACGAGATAGGCATCGAAGCCGGCCTGCAAGCCGCGGGCCTTGTCTTCCGGCTGCCCGTAGCCCGACAAGGCCACCAGCCGCACGCTTGCGCCGCCGCCCGCACGGATGGCGCGTGCGACGGCGTAGCCGTCGGCGCCGGGCAAGCCGATGTCGACCAGAGCGACGTCGGGGCGCTCTCGCAGCACGGCGTCGATGCCAGCGGGGCCGTCGGCGGCTTCCACCACTTCGTGGCCTTCGATCTCCAGCCATTCCTTGAGCGTGCTGCGCACTTCTTCGATGTCTTCCACGATCACGATCTTGCGGTGCACCGGCGTGGCCTTGCCGCTTCGGGGCAGGTCTTGCAGCGCGGGGGCGGCAATGCGCGGCAGCCACACCTTGAACTCACTGCCCTGGCCCACACCGGCGCTGTTTGCCTGCACCCGCCCGCCATGCAGCTCGCTCAGGCGGCGCACCACCGACAGCCCTATGCCCATGCCGCCTTCGGCGCGGTCTAGCGATCGGCTGCCTTGCACGAAGAGGTCGAACACCCGCGGCAAGAGATCAGGCTCCATGCCCAGCCCCGAGTCGCGCACGCACAGCACCGCCTCGTCGCCTTCGCGGCCCACGCTGATGGCGATGCTGCCCGGGGCCGGCGTGTACTTGAGTGCGTTGTTCACCAGGTTGGTCACCACCTGGTCGATGCGCGATGCATCGGCGGCGACCCACACACTGTCGAGGGCCAGCGTCACCTCGCGGCCCTCGATGCGTGCGGCCGGAATCGAGGTGACCACACTGCGCACCACCTGCGCCAGGTCGACCGGCCGGCGATCAAGCTGCACCTTGCCTGTCACGATGCCGCCCGCGTTCAGCAGGTCATCGATGATGCGGCCGAGGTGGCGCGCCTGGCGGCTGATGATGTCGCGCGCCCGATCGGTCTTCTGCTTGTACGCGGCGTCGGGCGTTTCGGCGCGGCCCAGCCGCTCCATCAGCTCAGACGCCGCGGTGATGGCCGCGAGCGGGTTGCGCAGCTCGTGGCCCAGCATCGCCAGCAGCTGGTCCTTGGACTGGTTGGCGTCTTCGGCCATCACCCGGGCCTGGCGCTCGACTTCTTTGGCGCCGCGCTCGCTTTCGAGCAACGCCTCTTGCGCGCGCCGGGCGGCTTCCATGGCGGCCGCGGCGCGCTGGATTTCGGGCAAGTCGGTGTGTGGCATGGTGGGCGCCTCGCCCTTGCCTACCGCGATGGCCGCCAGCTCCAGCTCGCGCATGGGCTGCACGATGCGCCGGCCCATGGCCGACGCAGCGACCAGGCCCGCCACCACCGACACCACGATGGCACCCAACAGCACGGCGAATGACCACTGCACTGGCTGGTCTAGCGCGGCCATCGGGATGCCGATGGCCGCCGACCACCCGCTGGCAGCCGAACGGTAGAAGGCCGCGTAGACCGGCAGGCCTTCGCGGGTGACGGTGGTCGCCCAGCCTTCGCGCTTGCCTTGGCTCATGGCCTGGATCAGCAGCGGTGCCGCTGGCGTGCCCACCAACTCGCCATGGCGCATGGAGCGCGCAGCGATGTTGAAGCGCCGATCGAGGATGACGACCACGCCGTCGACCGGCACGTTCTGCTGGGCCAGCACCGCGTGGATCGAATCAGGGCGCACGACGGCCGACAGCACCAGCACCACCTCAGCCCCTCGCCGCACCGGGATGAATACACCGAAGGCCGGCGATTTCACCAGCGGGCCGGTGACCACATTGCCGATCACCGGCATGCCGGTGCGAAACACCTCGGCCACCGACGCGGCATCGACCAGCTCGGGCAGCGCCATGCCGGCCGGCATCTGTGCGTTCATCAGCTGCGTGTTGTGATCGGACAGGGCAATGTTGGCCCAGTTCGGGCGCGTGGCCAGCAGCTCGCGCGCTTCGGTGTGAAAGGCCTCCAGGTCGCGCCGGCCCAGGCGGGGGCTGGTGGCCAGGGCCTCCAGCGCTGCCACCGACAGGCGCAGCTCGGTGTCGACCGCGGTCATCACCGCGCGCATGGTGTCTTGCGCCGAGTGGATCAGCTGCTGCTTCTGGGCTCGCGTGCTTTGCAGCAGCGTGAACGACGACAACAGCGCCAGCGGCAGCAGGCCGGCAAAGGCGACCAACAGCAGGCGCCGCTCGAGCAAACCGTGCGGAAGGATCTTCTGCCACCAGCGCAAGGCGACGGGCTGGTGTGGTGGTGTGTCGGGCGGTTGCGGCATGAGGGTCGTGCGTCGACTCGCACAAGATGAAGACGTGCTGGGCGCATGCTAGCGCGCTCATGCATGGCTCGCTGCGCTTGAGTGCCAAACAGGCAGTGAAGCGTGCGCTCGTCAGGGCCGGACTGCGGGCGCCTCGACCACCATGCCACGGTCGCGCGAGGCGAGGTACAGCTCCAGCTCCACCAGCTCTGGCGCGCCGTAGGCGTAGGGCTCGGCGCGCACGCCTGTCATGCAGTTGCGCAGCCGCCTTTGCAGCGAGCCCATGCTCTGCCATTCCAGTCGGTAAAGCGGGTAGCCGTTGCCATGACCTTGCGGAAGGGTGCTGCCCCCCAGGCGGCCGCCTGCGCGCTCGTCATGGCACTGCGCGCACGAGAGATCGAGTGGACCCAGGCGCTGCTGGTAAAGCGCGGCACCGCGCTCGCGAAAGGGCTGCAGCCGCGCGTCGGCGGGCGGCGCCACCGGCAGCCCGCGTGACTGGCGGGCCAGGTGGCTCTCCAGTGCCAGCAGTGGCTGGCTTTCGATCGCCAGCGGCGCTGTGCGCTGATGCCGCTCGCGGCAGAGGTTGATGCGCTGGGCCAGGTTCACCGGGCGCTTGAGTGCGGCGTCGAAGGCCGGGTAGCGCGCGGCCACCCCGCGCATTGAGGTGGCGGCCGCGCCGTGGCAGCCAGCGCAAGGCTGGGCTGTTGGGGTGGGCGCGAGATCCCACAGTGCGGCGCCGTCTTGCACCCACAGGAAGGCGGGGTTCTGCGAGTCGTCGCGCTGCATGGCCTGGGTCTGCGGGCTCATGTCGTCGAAGCCCGAGCGGCGCCTGTCGGCTTGCGCTGCTGCGATGGCGCTTGCGGCCAGCAGCACGGCGGCGATTGCGGCGCGCTTCATGTGACGCTGATGCTCACGCTTTCGGTTTGCGCAAAGCCGTTGTCGCCTTCCCAGCTGAACGTGAGCGTGCCGCTTTCGGTGGCGACAGTGGTGAAGGCGAAGTAGGGGTTGGCGGCCACGGCGGGGTAAAGCTCGGCACTGAAGACCACCTCGTTGTTGTAGCGGCAGGTGAAGCGGTTGATCAGGTCGCGCGGCTTGGGCTGGCCGCTAGAGTCGGGCCGAAAGCCCGTTTCCATCACGTGGGCGATCAGCGTGCGCAGCTCGATCACGTCGCCGCGCTTGGCGGTGGTGGGTGCGGTGATGAGGGTGCGGGCCATGGCTATTCCAGACACGCCGCCAGCGTCACCAGCACGTCCACGGCATGCGACCAGTACGTGCCGTCGCTCATGCGCGCCACCGCCACCAGCTGTTGTGAGGTGGCCAGGCGTATGCGCGTCGAGACCACGGCTCGCCCCGATCGCGGGCCCAGGGTGAAGCGCACCACATCGCGCTGCGGGTTGCGGTCGTTGAAGACGGCAATGCCGCTCACGTGCTCGGCCGCCGTCATCGGGCTTTGCACGCTCACGGTGATGGGCACGGCGTTGCCGTTTTCCACCAGCGGCGACACGTCGAGCAACACCCTGCCCACGTTCACCGGCGCCCCGTCGGCGTAGCCGCGTATGGCAGCCTGCATCTCCGACGACGTGGCCAGTGCGGGCCGCACCCACACACCGGCCCCGAGGGCGAGCGTCAGCTGGAGCAGGTCACGGCGTTGCATGGCGGGTCATTTCAAGGTGAGCAGGTAGGCGACCACATCTTCCACCTGTTGCGCGCTCAGCAGCGTCTTGCCCTGCCAGGCCGGGGCCACGCGGTTGAAGCCGGTGCTCCGGTGGTAGGCCGGCATCACCGTTTGCGGGTTGAGCCGCCGCGCATCGGCAATGCGCAAGCGCAATTGCCCTGCCGACCAGCGCGAGCCCACCCCTGCGAGATCGGGCGCCAGGTTGCCCTGAAATTTGTCTTCCGGAAAAGGCCCGGTGTGGCACAGCAGGCACAGGCCGCTTTGCCGGCTGACCACGACCGCGCGGCCGCGCGTGGCGTCACCAGCGGTGGTGGTGAGCGCCTCGGGGATGGCGTCACCCACCACTTTCAACGCCAGGGCTTGCGGCTGCACCGCGCAGGCCGCGCTGAGCATCACCACGCCGGCCCACAAGCATGCGACAGCCTCTCTCATCCGAAGTGACGTGGTGTGCCATTGATGTTGAGCGTGGGCATGTGCCTCTCCGGTCCAGGAGGCGGGAGCATGCGGCAAGGGCAAAACCCTGGTGCAGTGGGGGGATGATTGAAGCAAGCGCAAGATGCCGCGATTCCAAGAACAGGAGACACCATGCCACGCCACCGCTGGGCCGTTGCGCCTCTTGCGCTCTGTTTTTCCGCGGTCGCCGGCGCACAGGCGCTGCCCCCCGCGGCGCTGCAGCTGCGCTCACTCGCCGCCACCTGCGCCGCCTGCCACGGCACCGATGGCCAGGCCGTCGCCGGCGCCGGGTTGATTGGCCTCAAAGGCCGCGACAAGGCCTACCTCGTGGCACAGCTCACCGCGTTTCGCACCGGCGCGCGCCCTGCAACAGTGATGCAGCAGATCACCAAGGGCTACACCCCTGCGCAGATCGAGCAACTGGCCGCGTACTTCTCGGCATTGAAATGAGGAGCACCCCATGAAGCGTCGTGAACTCGTCCTTGGTGGCAGCTTGCTGGGCCTCGGCGCCTGCGCCTCACCGCCCGCTGTGCCCACCAGCGCCAAGGTCGTTGTGATTGGCGGTGGCTTCGGCGGCGCCACTGCCGCGCGCTATGTGCGCCTGCTGTCCGGCTACCAGATCGGCGTGGTGCTGATCGAGCCGCAGGCGAGCTTCGTGTCGTGCCCAGGGTCGAATCTGGTGCTGGGCGGCACGCGCACGCTGGCCGACATCACGACACCCTACGACGCGCTCACCTCACGCCACGGTGTGCAGTGGGTGCGCGACACCGCCTCGGCCATCGACCCGGTGAAGAAGACGGTCACGCTGGCCTCGGGTGCGAGCATCCGCTACGACAAGCTGGTGCTGTCGCCGGGGGTGGAGCTGATGTTCGACGAGGTGCAGGGCTTGCGCGCCGCACAGGCATCGGGCCAGGTGCTGCAAGCCTGGAAGGCCGGGCCTGAGACGCTGGCCCTGCGGCGCCAGCTCGAAGGCATGCGTGATGGGGGCGTGTACGCCATCACCATTCCCGAGTCGCCCTATCGTTGCCCGCCCGGGCCGTACGAGCGCGCGAGCGTCATCGCGGCTTACTTCAAGCGCGCAAAGCCGAAGTCGAAGGTGCTGATACTCGACGCCAATGCCGATGTGGTCTCCAAGCCTGCGCTGTTCAAAAAGGCCTGGGCCGAGCTCTACCCCGGCATGGTGGAGTACCGCCCGCTGCACAAGGTGGCCGGCGTGAATGCGGCGGCGGGCACGCTGCGCATCGAGATTCAAGACGATGTGCGCGCCGACGTGCTCAACGTGCTGCCGCCCATGCGCGCTGGCTCGCTGGCCGTGCAGATGGGCCTGGCCAATGTGGGTCAGCGCTGGTGCGGGGTGAATTACCTGGCCTTCGAATCGACTGCCGCCCAAGACATCCACATCCTGGGTGACGCGATCCAGCTCGCGCCCGGCATGCCCAAGAGCGGCCACATGGCCAATGCGCACGGCCATGTGGCGGCCGCGGCCATCGTGGCGCAGCTGTCGGGCCAGGAGGTCGACCCGCACCCCATGCTCACCAACACCTGCTACAGCTTCGTCGACGAGCGCGAAGCCATACACGTGGCCAGCGTGCACGAGTACGTGGCGGCTGAGAAGACCTTCAAGACCGTGGCCGGCTCGGGCGGCATTTCGGTGCAGCGCAGCGAGGCGGAGGGGGTCTATGCGATGGCCTGGGCGCAAAACATCTGGGCCGACTGCGTGGGGTGACTGCGCGGGTTGGAATGTCTACCGAGGGCGGTCAATGCGGCAGGCGCTTGTTGAGACCTCGCAGGTGGCCTGCATCGCGTCCACCAGGGCGTCGATGTCGTTGCTCTCGTCGTCATGCAACAGGGTCTTCATGCCCAGTGCCGCCGGCGCGATGAGATTGCCTGGGCTGTTGTCGATGAAGAGGCTTTCATGGGCGGCGATGCCGAATTCGCTCAGGGCGTGCTCGAAGATGGCTGCCGACTCTTTACTGGAACCTACTTCGGCCGAGACCACGATCGGGTCGAAGCAAAGCGCCAGATTCAAGTGCTGCTTCAGGTGGGCCATGCGATCTTGTTTGTTGTCGGTGACGATGCCGACGGCGTAGCGGTTCTTCAGCGCGCGCGCCAGCGTGAACATGCCTTCGTTCATCGGTGTGCTCTCGAAGGCTGCACGCAGCAGAGCAATGTCGATCTGCTGGCCGAGGGTGTTGCACAGGCTGGGCCAGATGTCGGCATGCGTGGTCTGGCCCAGGTTCAGCGCCTGGTTGTATGGCTTGAAGGCCTCGCGCAGCGGGTCGAAGCCAATGCCGGTCTGCAGGCTCAAGTAGCGAAGAGTCGTGAGCGAGCCGGTCTTGTCGCGCGTGAGCACGCCGTCGAAGTCGAACAGCACCGCCTTGATCATGGCGCAGCGCTCAGCAGGCCAAGGTACAGCGGGTGCTCTGAAATGCCGTTGTGCGTCACGCCAGGGAGGACGTGCTGCGTCGCCCTGCCTTGCTCAAACCGCACGAAGAGCTGTTCGGTGCTGGCACGCGGGATCACCTCGTCATGCTCGGCCGTGAGGATGGTGGTGGGGGCCCGCACCTGCGCCACATAGCGCCACGACTCGAACTTGTCCTTCAGCAGCCAGCGCACCGGGAAGTAGGGAAACTGGCGCACCGCCAGCTCTTGCAGGCTGTCGTAAGGCGTGACGAGCACCAGCCGCGCGACGGGCCGCTGGCTCGCGAGCCGCAGGGCCACGCCGGTGCCCAGGCTGCGGCCTATCACCGTCACCTCGGGGTGCAGCAGGTGCACGCTGTCGAAGAGGGCTAGCGCGTCGCGCTGGATCGCGTCTTCGGTCGCGCGGCCGCTGCTGCCGCCGTAGCCGCGGTAATGCAGCAGGTAAATGGCGTGGGTGGGGAACGCATCGCCCAGCGGCTGCAGATTTTGCGACACGTCTTCGCCATTGCCGCCGAAGTAGACGACGGCCCGGGGGCCAAGCTCCGGTGCCGCGCGCACCGCCGCCAGCACGTGAGCGTCGTCATCGCTGGCCACCTTGACGCGCACGACCGGTGTCTTGACCGAGGCGGCCTGTGGAAAGTAGATGAAGGAGCGTTGGAACAGGTAGAGCGCAGCGCAGGCAGCGGCATAGGCCGCCACCGCGATGCAGACTAACGTGACACTGAGACGAAGCATGGGCGGCCCGTTCAAAAGGCGCTGAGGGCGCCGCTACTTGTTGAGGTGATAGGTGAGCGCGGCCGCGATGCAGACCGCCAGCGCGTCTGTGGGCACTTTACCGGCCACGTCGAACACGATGGCACGGTTGCCCTCGAACGCGAAGTCGCGCGGGAACATCGTGCGAAAGCGGTCGACGAGCGTGGTCTGGCAGTTGAAGTACATCGCCACCTGGGTGGGCCGCTTCTTGTTCCAGCCGATACGCACGGTGCTGCCGCTCTTGCTCTGCGAGGTGAGGTAGGCCGGCTCGCCCCATTTGAGTGTTTCTTCCAGTGGGCCGACGCCGGGGGTTGACGCTGCGGTCTTGAACATGAGGGCGCGCAAGGCGAGCAGCTTGCGCCTCGCAACGGACGGGTAAGCCTCGAAAGCCTGCGCCACAGCGGCGTTGTCGAAAGGCTTCAAGGGCGGTCTCGCAATGCGTCGGCAATGAAGGCCGACCACACTTCGTTGGGCTGCCACAGGCCGCGCATGAGGTCGAACGCGTCTTCAGGTTGCGCGCCTTGCCGCAGCACGTGGTACAGGCCGATGAAGGCCGACACGCGCAGGTTGGCCGCGCAGTGCACCCACACACGCTTGCCACGCTGCGCGTCCATCGCGTCGAAAAACGCCAGCAGGTCGGCGCGCGTGGGCCTGGCGAATTGCACGGGAATGTGCACGTAGGCCATGCCGAGCGACTGCACGGTGCCGGGCTCGTCGGGCAGCGAGTAGCGCGGGTCGTCGTGCAGCGCAAGGTTGACGACAGTGTCGAAGCCGGCCTCGGCAATCGCCCCCAGCTGCGCCGCGGTAGGCTGGCCCGAAGTGCCGAGCGTGTGGTCGACGGCGCGGTGGTTGTAGATGGACGTGAGCGATGAGGTCATGGGCGTGGGGCTCCAGCAGACGGCCCGATCATGCTGTCAGCCTGGCCGGCCCGCTTCAAGCGAAAAAAATTCACCGCGTGGTGAATGCGGCTCATTGAATGCGGCACAAGCGAGCAGCCTCTGCCGCAGTCAACAGCGCCTCCTACTCGTCGGAAAGGATTTGCTGAGTCACGTTGTCGACCAGCACGGGGCTTTCGAAGTAGGTAACGGTGGGGTCGGTGCCGTACTTCTCTCGGACGAACGCGCGCCACGAGTCGGTGTACATCGCCTCTGCCTCTGGCCTCGAGTTCCAGAGGTAGACACCGCCGGCCGTCCCTCCATCTTCAGAGAGCACGTAGTGCTTGCGAAACAAGCCAGGGACGCCCTGGTACTTTGGCGCAGTACTCAGGAAGATGCGGCGAGCTTCTTCGCGAGTGATGGGTTTGGGCAAAGTGAACGCAGTAAAAGCAACAATCATGTGGGCCTCCTGTTAAGCCCCTTGCTTGCCATACAACACCATCTGCGTGCAGCGAAACAGCGCAATCGTCTTGCCCGATTCGCGGTGTGTGACCACCGAGTCCCAGACCTGCGTGGTCTTGCCCAGGTGCACCGGCTTGGCGATGCACTGCACCGTGCCTTCGCGCGCGGTGCCGAGGTGGTTGGACTTGAGCTCGATGGTGGTGAAGCCGACGGCACCTTCGGGCAGGCTGGCCAGGCAGCCGAAGCCGGCTGAGGTGTCGGCGAGCGTGACCACGCTGCCCGCGTGCAGAAAGCCGTTGGGTGCCATGACGCAGGGCGTGACCGGCATCTCTGCGTGCACCTCTTTGCCATCCACTTGCTTGATGACGATGCCCAAGTGACCGGGCAGGTTATGAGCGCTGCGCTGGTTGAATTGTTCAGGGGTGACCATGACTTTCCTGACGGTGAAGGGGTGGAGTTCGGGCGATTCTGCCGGGCTTTGCCGAGGCTTGCCGAAGCGGCGGCAGGCGCGCTTCTCCCTCACACGCTCGCGGTATTGCGCGCTGTGCCACGCTGCGCGCCACAAGGCTCTCGCACTGCGGGGTAACAGCCATGGATGCACCGAGACAAGCACCAGCACCGACACGGTGGGCCCGCGCGACCCTGGCCGCAGGCATGGCTGCAATCGTGGGGGTGGCGGCCTTGGTCGGTTGGGTGACGGGGCGCCATGCCGACGCCCACTGGGTGCCGATCAAGGTGTACGTGGGCGCGGTGCCGCCGCAGGCACGCGCACCCGCGCCGCCTTCCCCCGCCGACACCAGGCCGGTGCTGCGCCGCGCGGTGGCAGCGGCCGACATCGGCGTGGCCGAGGTGTGCGGCTTCGGCACGGTGCAGGTCCCGCCCGACGACCCCGACCCGGTGCAGCGCATCCCGTTGAGCCTGCGCCAGTCGGCACTCGACTCGGCCGACGCGCTGATGCTGGCCAGCGACGACGCGCAAGTGCGCGCCGCCGCGCTGTGGATGGGGGCGCGCATCCGCGGGCGCCAGGTGCGTGACCGCATCGAGCAGATGGCCCGCCTGGCCGTGGCCTCGCAAGATCCCTATGTGTATGCGATGGCGCTGGAAGCCTGCCAAGGCCTTGGGGCCGGTGACGTGGGTTCGTGCCAGCTGCTGAGCCGTGCGCAGTGGGTGCGTGTCGACCCTGACAACGCCGTGCCCTGGCAGGCCCTGGCGGCCGAAGCTCGCGCGCACGACGAGTGGCAGGCCGAAGACGTGGCGCTGCAGATTGCAGCGCGTGCGCCGCACAGCGACTTGCACGTGGGCTGGCTGCCCCGGTTGGTTGAAAAGGCGCTGGGTTCGCAGGCGGCGCCCTTGCAGCGCACGCTGGCTTTGAGCGCGAGCTGGAGTGCCGAAGCGGTGTGGGCAGCGTCGCACGGTCAACGTGCGGACGCAGAGCCGCTGCAGGGTTACGACTTGAGCTGCGACAGCGTCAACCGCATGCAGGGCCACATGAGCCGGCCGCAGCGCGTGCCGGCACTTGGCGTGAACCCCGGCACCGAGAAGCGCTGATGCGCCCGGCCGCGCCGGGCGCCTGCTTCAGCTGTTGGCCGGCTTGAAGTAGCGGGCTTCGAGCACCTTGGCGTTGGTGAGGTGCAGGCTCACCATCAGGCGCTCGATGAACGTGAGCGGCTGGATGCGCCCGTCTGGCATGGCCAGCACCGCGCCGAGGATAGGTTCGTCTTCGATGCGTGACTCTTGGTACTCGCGTACTTGCAGTGCTTCACCCATGCTGATTTCCTTTCGACGTGTTGCGAGTTGCGGCTCTTGTAACAGGCTGTATTTTACGGGGCATGCGTCACGGAGACGAGGGCGTTACAAGGGCAAATGCCACGGGCAAACCCTAGGCTTCGCTCTGACCGTCGGTCAATTTTCGGCGTCAGCAACCCGGCCTTGCATCAACAGGAGCCGGGTGCCGCATCCAAGATTTGGACCGCTGCTGGCGGCTCGCTTCTGGCAGACCTCCCCCGCGTTTGTACCGGGTCAGAAAGCACACGAGATCAGTTGTCAAAGCAACCTTTGACAGTTCCAATGCGCTCTTGAGATGGGTGCTTTTGCGCCCTCGCAGACCCACCGGGCCGATCGCGTTGAATGGTGATCGGCCGCGTTGTTCAGCCCTGGCAAACCGCCAACACTCAAGCAGGAGATCGACGACATGACAGACCTCAAAGAGGCAAGGCACTGGATCGCTGGCGAATGGGCCGGCATGGGCACACGACGCGAGAGCATCAACCCGGCCAACGGCGACGTCATCGGGCATTTCTTTGATGGCACGGCACAGGTGGCCCAGGCCGCCATCGACGCGGCCTCGGCCGCGTTCAACAACGACGCTTGGCGTGACGACGCGTTCCGCCGTGCCACCGCCTTGAGCCATCTGGCCGACGCCTACGAGGCTCGGCTCGGCGAGGTGATCGACACGCTGTGCACCGAGAACGGAAAGCTGCGCTACGAAGCCACGTTCGAGGCCTCGCTGATCCCGCGCGCTTTGCGTTTCGCGGCTGGCCTGGCCACGCACAATTTTGGCCGCGTGATGGAAGCGCGACCCGGGCAGCAGGCGATGTCGATCCGTGAACCGGTCGGCGTGGCGGGCCTGATCATTCCCTGGAACTCCCCCGCCTATCTGTGTATCCGCGCGCTCGCGCCGGCACTGGCGGCCGGTTGTACCGCAGTGATCAAGATGCCGCACCAGGCGGCGCAGACCGCCGCCGTGATCTGCCACATCATGGGCTCCGTGGCCGACATTCCGAAGGGCGTGATCAACATGTTCATCGAGTCGGGGGCCGACGGCGCGAAGTTGCTGGTCGAGTCGCCGAGCGTGCCGGCGATCAGCTTCACCGGCAGCACCGCCACCGGCCGCGCCATCGCCAAGGCCGCCGCGCCGCTTCTGAAGCGTGTCGGCCTGGAGCTGGGCGGCAAGACGCCACACGTGATTTTTGAAGACGCCGATCTCAACGAGTTGCTGCCGACACTCGAGAAATCGAGCACCGTGTTTGCGGGCCAGTTCTGCATGACCGGCAGCCGCATCCTCGTGCAGCGCAACATCGCCGATGCGGTGCGCCAGGGCCTGGCCGCGCGCCTCGAGGCCGTGCGCCCGGGCCCGGCCACCAGTGCAGACAGCCACATGGGCCCCATGATCGACAAGGCGGCCGTTGCCCGTGTGGATGCCTTGGTGCAAGCCGCGATCGCGGCCGGCGCCAAGGTGATCGTGCGCGGTGGCCCGTCGAAGGACCCGAAGCTCGCCGGCGGTGCCTTCTATCAGCCGACGCTGCTCGAAGTGCCGAACTCCAAGCTGCCGATCGTCCGCGAAGAGACCTTCGGCCCCGTGCAGACGCTGCAGGTGTTCGACACCGAGGCAGAGGCCATCGCGCTGGCCAACGACAGCGACTACGGCCTGAGCGCCTGCGTCTGGAGCCGCGACATCGACCGCCCAATCCGCGTCGCACGGCGCTTGCAGGCTGGCCTGGTCTCGATCAACAGCTGGGCCAACCTCGCGGTCGAATTCGAAGAGGGCGGCTTCAAGTCCAGCGGCTCGGGCCGGCTCGGCGGCGTGGCCTCGCTCGAAGACTTCCTTGAGTACAAGCAGATCACGCAGAACTTCACCGGCAATCCGCACTGAGACCGCGCCAAGCCGCAGTCGCGCGTGCTTGACCCGCCTCGCCCTGACGAGGCGGCCGTCGGGGCCGGCTCTGCCCCAAATTTTTCGAACCCATCGATGGCAGCCATTGAAAGCACCCCATGCCCGCACACCCCACACTCATGGAGCGGCCGCCGCAGAGCGACGCTGCCCGAAGCAGCCAGCCGTCGTTTGACGAGCTCTTAAGACGCGCGGCCGAGCTGCGGCCGCTGGTGCGCAAACGCGCCCAGCAGACGGAGCAAGAGCGCCGGGTCAGCACAGAGGTGACCGACGCCCTGAAGCAGGCCGGGCTGTACCGTGCGGTGCAGCCGCGACGATTCGGCGGCTACGAGCTGGACCTCGACGAGTTGCGCCAATTGGCTTTCGAAGTCGGGCAGGGATGCGCGTCCACCGGGTGGTGCTTCGGCCTCGGCGCCGCGAACTCCTGGATCGTCGGCATGTTTCCAGGCGAGGCGCAAGCCGATGTCTGGGACAGTGCACCCGACACGCTGGTGGCCGCTTGCATCGCGCCCACCGGCAAGGCCACGCCGGTGCCGGGCGGGTACCAGTTGCGCGGGCGGTGGGGCTTCGCCAGCAACTGCGACAACTCTGAATGGATGTCGCTGGGCGCGATGGTCGACGCCGGCGACGGCAAGCCGCCGCGCCCGATGTTCCTGCTCGTGCCAGCCGGGCAGTACCAGGTCATCGACAACTGGCACACCGTCGGCCTCGCCGGAACGGGCAGCAAAGACATCGCCATCGAGTCCGACACCTTCGTGCCGGAGCACCGCGTCGTGAGCTTCGCCGACGTGCTGGAACAGCAGGCTCCCGGTTGCCAGGTCAACGACGGCGCGTTGTACCGCATTCCGTTCCTGAGTGGCTTCCCGCCGATGCTGGCGAACCCGGCCGTGGCAGCGTTGCGCGGCGCCATCGACGAGTTCGTCGAGAGCGTCGGAACGCGCGCCACGCGAGGCGCGTTCGTCGCCGGTGGCTCGACCCTCGCGCAGTTCGGCCACGTGCAGTCGGCGGTGGCGGAGGCAGAGGCGGCGGTGGACGCGGCACAGCTGCTCCTGCAACGCGACCTGCGCGCTGCGACGCAACTCGCCGCCGACGGCGGCAAGCTGAGCATGCAGCAGCGCATCGAATTCCGCCGCGGCCACGCCTACGCGGTGCGGCTGTGCGTGAATGCCATCAACGGCCTCTACGACGTCGTCGGCGGCACCGGCATACACCTCGACAGCGGCATACAGCGGGCGTGGCGCGACATCAATGCGGTGGCCCATCACATCAGCGTGAACTGGAATGCCGTGTCGACCATGTACGGGCAGATGCGGCTCGGCCTGCCTCCGCGCGGCCAGTATTGATAGACAACGGAGCAGCCATGGTCCGCTATCGAAAGCTCGGTCGCGTGGAGCTGGGCGTCACCAACCTGCAGCGCGCTCGCAGCTTCTACGAAAACATCGTCGGCCTGCAGCACGTGCCCGGCGCTGCCGTAGGCGAGGTGCTGCTGCGTTGCGACCACGAACACCACAGCATCACGTTGCAGGCATCGTCGACCGCGGGCCTGCGGGTGGCGGGCTTCATGCTCGAAGACCTGCAGCAATTCGATCCGCTGCTGCAGCGTCTGAGCCAGGCCGGCCTGAGCGCGCAGGAGGTGCCCGGTGCTGACTGCGAGCAACGGCACCAGCAGCGCGCCGTGAGGGTCTACGAGCCGCTGGTGGGCGCAGTCATCGAGTTCTACGTGGCGCAGCCGGATGCGGCCCGACCTTTCCAGCCCACCGTGGCACGTATCCAGCGCCTGGGCCATGTGGTGTTCAACACGCCGCACGCGGCGCGTGCGGTGGCGTTCTGGCGCGACGTGCTGAACTTCAAGGTCTCCGACTCGGTCGGTGAAGCCATCACCTTCATGCGCTGCTGGCCGAACCCGTGGCATCACGGAATCGGCATCGCGCAGGCCGAGCTGCACAGCCTGCACCACGTGAACTTCATGGTCACCGAGATCGACGACATCGGCCGCGCGCTCGCGCGGCTGCGCAAGGCCGGCGCCCCGGTCGTCTTCGGTCCGGGGCGGCACCCGGCATCGGACAGCATCTTCCTGTACTTCCTCGACCCGGACGGCTTGACGCTGGAGTACAGCTTCGGCATGGAGGCGTTCACCGAGACCTGCGCGCGCGAAGCCCGCCGGCTGCCGCTGGCGCCGGAATGGCTGGACTACTGGGGGTCAGAGCGCGACCCCCGTTGCTTCACCGGCGCTGGCGCCAATGCCTCGCTGGAGCTGCTCGGAAAGCCGTCGTGACCACTGCCTTGCCGATGCTGCAGCAGGTTGTCGATGCCGAGCTGAATTGGTGGACTTCGTCGAACGAGTCCTTTAACGCGGCGGTGGCCGCCGCATCCACGCCGGCACCGGGCGATCTGCCGATTGATCCGCGCCAGTTGCGCAATGCCCTGGGGCGGTTCGCCACCGGCGTGTGTGTGGTCACGACACGAACCGATGACGGCCAGTGCGCCGGTCTGACGGTGAACTCGTTCAGCTCGGTGTCGCTCGAGCCGCCGCTCGTCGCCTGGTGCCTGGGGCGCAAGGCGCCCAGCTTGGACGTGTTCTCGCGCGCCGAGCATTTCGCCGTGCACGTGATGGCTGCCGATCAGCACGCGCTCGCCATGCATTTCGCGAAGCCGGCGCAAGACAAGTTCGCAGACGTGAGCGACGGCTTCGAGCCCGGTCTCGGCAATGTCCCGGTATTGAAGAGCGCACTCGCCCGCTTCGAATGCCGCAAGGCCTCGGTCGTCGACGGTGGCGACCACCTGATCTTCATCGGCCGTGTCGAGCAGTTCACGTATTCGGATCGGCCGCCGCTGCTGTTCCATGCCGGCCGCTTCATGGACCGCGGCAACAGCTGAGCCCCAACGACTCACGTGTGCAACCGGAGACAACATTGCAACTTCTAAGAAGCCCCTGGTGGATCGTGTTCGGGTCAGTCCTGGGCCTGGCCGTGGGCAACGTCACGATCCTGCAGTTTTCCACCTCCGTCCTGATGAAGCCCATCATGGCGGAGTTCGGCTGGGCCCGCACCGTGCCTTCAGCGGCCGTCGGGCTGGGCACCTTGTTCGCGGCCTTCGCAACACCTTTCATCGGCAAGCTGATCGATCGCCGAGGCATCAAGGTCGTGACGCTGAGTGCGATCACCCTGTTCGCGCTGGCGACTGCCGCGATGTCGATCGCACCGGCAAGCGCATTCGTTTTTCTCGCGATGTTCGCCGTGGTGGGGCTGTTCAGTGCAGGCCAGGCGCCGTTGCCCTACGCCAAGTCGATCGCCGCAAGCTTCGACCATCGGCGGGGCATCGCTCTGGGCATCGCGATGACTGGTGTCGGGCTGGGCGCCGCGTTGATGCCGAAGCTCGCGCAGACCTACCTGGAACACTTCGGTTGGCGAGGCGCCTTCGTGGCACTCGGCGCGACGATCTTCGTGATTGCGTTTCCGGCAGTGGCGCTGTTCCTCAAAGAGCCGGGCAGCCGCGGGCCAACCCTGGCTGCAGGCTCGGCCGCCCTGCCCGGCCTGGAGGCACGCGAGGTGGTGCGCAGCCGAGATTTCTGGGTCATGGGCTTCGTCTTCGTCTGCATTCCCATCGTTGCCAACGGCGTCATCTTCCACCTGGTTGCGCTGCTCACCGATCGCGGCATCCCGGCCCCGCGTGCGGTTGCCGTCTTCGGCGCCATCGGTCCTTCGCTGATCGCCGGCCGCCTGCTCTGCGGCTATCTGCTGGACCGTTTCCACGCGCCCTACGTGGCGGTCGCGATGATCATCACGCCGGCGCTGGGCGTCGTCACCCTGCTGGCGAGCGCCGATGCGGGCGTCACCACCGTGGGTGCCGTGCTGGTCGGGCTGGGGCTGGGCGCCGAAGTCGACCTGATCGGCTACCTGCAAAGCCGCTATTTCGGCCTGCGTGCCTTCGGCCAGGTGTACGGCTACCTGTTCGCCATCTTCACGATCGGCGCCGCGGTCGGCCCCTTCGTCATGGGCGCCATGTTCGATCTGAGCGGGTCCTACCGGCCGATCCTGATGACTTTTCCTGTCGTGCTGGCGATCGCCGCCCTCGCTGTCGTGCGGCTGCCGAGGGCCTATCCGTTCCCGGTCGCGCATGCGAGCGGCGACCCGAACAGAGCGCTGCCCTAGACTCGTGCGCATTCGCTTCACCGTCAGCAAACATGCCCGCACACTCGCCAGGAAAGGCGGGTCGGTACGACCTCGAGAAGTCCATCGGCTATCTTCTCAACCGCGCCGCCCACTTGATTGCAGCCCGATTCAACGACGACCTCAAGCCACACGTCGTCAACCTTCAGGCGTGGCGCATTCTGGCCGCGTTGAGTCAGTCGGAACCCCAGTCGCTCAGCGAACTGGCAGACCATACCGGGGCCGAGTTGTCCTACATGTCGCGGTCGATCGCGGTGCTGGAGAAACGCGGGCTGCTGCAACGCGATCCGTCACCGACCGACAAGCGCACGACCCGGCTGTCCCTGACCGAAGGCGGCAAGACCCTGGTGCGAGAGCTGGCGCCCAAAGCGCTGGCGATAGAGCGCTCGGGACTGGCCCAGGTGTCTGCTGTCGACCTCAAGACCACGCTGCACACGCTGCGTGTCGTGTGCCAGAACCTGGTGGCCGTCTGCGACGCGCCGACCGCAGTCAACCGAAAGCTCACGATCGCCCGCCGGGTGAAGAAGCGCGCGCTGTCGCAAGCGGCTGCGCCCGCGCCACGCCGCAAGCGCGGCTGAACGCTCGCGCTGCGCGGTCGCGGTGCGGCCCTGAACCGACATGAAGTCGCTTGAATTCTTGCAAGCGGAAGTCCGTCTGCTGGCGCGCGCTTGTGATCGTGCTGGCCTGAGCACCGCGTTCGGCCATTGCAGCCGCCGCCTGGACACGCATTCATTCCTGGTGTGTGCCTCGCGCCCGATGGGTTTGATTGCGCCGCACGAGCCCGGCACGGTGGTGCCACTCGAAGGCGCCCTGCCCGAAGGTGTGATGGGCGAGGTGCGCATGCATCGTGAGATCTATCGACTGCGGCCCGACATCGAGGCCATCGTGCGCTTCATCTCTCCCCACGTCACGGCGCTTGCGGCGCTCGGCCGCACGCCGCGCCCTCGCCACGGCTTCGGTTGCTACTTCGCGCCCGAGGTGCCGATGTGGAAAGACCCCGCCCTGATCCGCAACGATGCTGCCGCCGAAGGCGTCGCCAAAACGATGGGCAAGGCCGCGGCGATCGTCGTCTCGGTCAACGGCGCAGTCGTGGGCGGCGCCGACGCCGCACAGGCATTGGCCTTGGCGGTCTTCCTGGAAGACGCAGCGCGCGTCGAGCTTGCCGCAATGGCTGCGGGGTGCGTCGAGCACATCGGCCTGACGGCAGAACAGGCGGCAGCGCGTGCGGTCTGGGCTGGCCAGGTGGCCGAGCGGCTGTGGCAATACTGGACCGACGGCGATCCCGAACAAACCCGCTGAGTACAGCGCTGCCGACCCTGCCCTCGCTGCCGCGTTCCTTGAAGTTGCTGCTCGGTTGAGGCGGTGCGGGAGGCGGTGCTTGAGGCGTGTGTCAGTGCCCCAGGCGCTGCGCAAAAAACGCGAGGATCTCGTCGCGCGCCGCGAGCGTCGGCTGGCCCGCTTCGTCGATCAAGTGGGCCGTGACCACGCTGTGCGGGCTGGCCACCACCTGGTCGAAGAAGGGCGGTGTCTTGGTGTTGGCCGCGCTGTCGGGCAACACGCGTGCGACAAAGCGCGGGCCCAGCGCCTGCTGGAAAGCGGCGAAGCGCTCGGCCTTGCAGTGCCGGTCGCCCTCGAATCGGTAGGCCAGCACGGTCAGGTCTTCCGCTTCCATTCGCTCTCGAACGGCCGCCAGCTCTTGCGGCGCCATGCCCATGCCGGCAGGTTCGTTCATCGGCAGCGAGGGCTGCGACATCACCGGCGCAAGCAGCGACGGCTCCAGCATCATCGACAGCGCGAAGTTGCCGGTGAAACACATGCCGATGGCGCCCACGCCAGGCCCGCCGCACTCGGCATGCGCAAGCCGTGCCAGCGCGCGCAGCCACTGGGTCACGGGGCTGGTCTCGTTGGCCGCGAAGGCTCGAAACTCGGCGCTGACGCAGGCCCGTTTGAAGACGGCCACGCCCTCTTCAGCGCCCGGCACTGCGCCATCGCGGCCGAACAGCGAGGGCATGTAGACCGTGAGGCCCGCATCACGCACCCAGCGGCTGAAGCGCGCCACGTGCGGGCTGATGCCCGGCATCTCGGTCATCACGATCACCGCCGGGCCTGAGCCGGCCACGTACACCGCCTTCGTCACGCCGTCGAGTGTGATCTGCCGGGAGTCGAAGTCTTCCAGCAGGTCGTCTTGGTTCATGTCGGGGCCGGGCTCATGGATGGGGGGCACAAACGCTCCTGCTGGGTTGGAGCTTGAATTGGGCAGGTTGAGGCGCCAGAATGAAAGTGTCTGTTTCGACTGTTTTAAAGCTTAATCAGACAATCACCCACTGGCACTGACAGGCACCCCGCATGCACGATTTCACCGTTTTGGTTCTCGAAGGCGCCTATGCCAGCAGCGTGGCCATCACGCTCGACATGCTGTCTGCTGCGGCGGCCTTGTCCGCCCGGGCTGGCGTCGCCGCGCCTCGGTGGCGGCTGTGCTCGGTCGAAGGCGGGGCTGTGCTTTTGCAAGGCGGCATGACGGTCGCCACCACCAAGCTGCCCGCGAGGCCGCGCGACGACCGCTCCACCTGGGTGTTGCCCGGCTTGGGGCCGGCCTCCGCCGCGGCCCTGCACCAGCGGCTGGTCAGTGCCGACGCGGTGAAGGCGATTGCCGCCATAAGGCTGCATGCGAAGTCCGGCGGGCCAGTGGCGGCCTCGTGCTCGGCGGTGTTCGTGCTGCAGGCGGCCGGCCTGCTCGGTGGGCGCCGCGCCACCACGACCTGGTGGTTTGCGCCGTTGCTCAAGCGCATGGAGCCCACCTGCGCGGTTGATGCCGACCGCATGGTCTGTGCCGACGGGCCGGTGGTCACGGCGGGTGCCGCGTTTGCGCAGACCGACCTGATGCTGCACCTGCTGCGCTCGCAATGCGGCAGCGCGTTGGCCGAGGCCGTGTCGCGCATGCTGCTGATCGACGGGCGTCAGGCGCAGGCGCCGTTCATCGTGCCCGAGGCACTGGCCAACGGCAACGACCTGGTGGCAAGGCTGGCTGCGAAGGTCGAGGCGGCGCTGCCGCGCCCGCCGGCGGTAGCCGACTTGGCACACGAGTTCGGCATGTCCGAGCGCACGCTCTCGCGCCACATCCACAAAGCCACCGGCAAGAGCACGCTGGCCCTGGTGCAAAGCGTGAAGCTGCGGCGGGCGCGGGCGTTGCTCGAAGGCAGCCGCATGACGGTGGAGCAGGTGGCCGAAGCCGTGGGCTACCAAGATTCGACGGCTCTGCGCCGCCTGATGAAGAAGGTGGCAGGTGCCAACCCGAGCCGCTACAGGCCCGCTGTGGCGGCAACGTAGCCACGTCAGCGGTTCTTCGCGAGCCGGGCGCCTTCGAACAAGGCGTTCAACTCGCGCTGCGGGATCTGGCTGCTGGCGTACGACACCGTGCCGTGCTCGCGCAGCTCGCGCGCGCTGCGCCGCACCAGGCCCATCACCGAGCGCGCGATTGAGCCGCCCACGCTGATGCGCTTTGCGCCAGCGTCGATCAGCTGCAAGGCGCTGGCGGCGGCCTCGTTCAAACCCACCACGATGTTGAGCGGGCCCGTGATCTCGCGGGCCAGCGTCTGCACGCGGGCCACGTCGGTCACGCCGGGCACGAACACGCAGTCGGCACCGGCGGCCAGGAAACGGTTGGCGCGTTGGACGGCCACCTTCAACGCATCGTCGCCGGGAAACTGCAACGCATCGGTGCGCGCGTTCAACACAAAGCCGCCGCCTGCCGCGTCGATGGCGGCGCGCGCCGCAGCGATGCGCTCGACCGCCAGGGCTTCGTCGAACAGCCGGTCGTGGGCGGCGTCGGTGTCTTCGATGTTGCCGCCGGCCGCACCCACAGCCATGGCCAGGCGTATGGTCTCGGCCACATCTTCGGGGGCGTCTCCGTAGCCGGCTTCGAGGTCGGCATTCACCGGGATGCTCACCGCCTCGACGATCTTGCCGACCACCGCGAGCATCTCTTCGCGGCTGACTGCCAGGCGGGAATCGCGCACGTTGTAGTCGGGCTTGCCTAGCGAGAACGCAATGCCGGCGCTCGTCGTGCCTATGGCCTGGAAGCCTTCAGAGGCCAACACCACCGCGCTGCCCGGGTCCCAGGCGTTGGGCATCACGAAGCCGCGGCTCATGTGGTGCAGTTCGAGGAAAGCGCGGCCGCGCGCCATGCAAATGTCTGGGCTCATCTGGCCTCCGTTTGTGCCTGAAAGCCGTGATGCTGATGGTGCAGCCTCTACGCGTCAAACGCATAATCTTTCTGCAACCGTTCGATTCACTGCATAGATAGACGAATGAGAAAGCATGATTCGCGACGAAGCCCTGCCGTTCCATTTGGAGCTCGGCTGAGGCCTGTCGCGGGTCAGCACAGGAGATCACCCCATGGATTCCGAAGCACTCGCCACCTTCTTGATGGTTCACCGGCAAGGCGGCGTGTCGGCGGCCGCCGCGGCGCTGTCGCGCACCCAGTCGGCCATCAGCCGGCGCCTGGCCGTGCTTGAAGAAGAGCTGGGCGCGCCGCTGTTCGAGCGCATCGGTCGCGGGCTCACCTTGAGCCAGGCCGGCTTGGCTTTGCTGCCGCACGCAGAGCGGGTGGCCGCGGCGGTGGGAGATGCGGTGGCCGCAGTGGAAGCGGCCAAATCGGGTGCGGTGGGCACGGTGCACATCGCAGCCGTGGGCACGCTGGCCAGCTCGGGTCTCACGGCCCTGCTGCGTCAGCTCAGGGAGGCCTTCCCGGGCATCGACATTCGCCTGCAGACCGCCACCAGCGATGGGGTGAGCGAGAAGGTGCGCACCGGCGAAGTGGCGGTGGGCTTGCGTTACTTCGAAGATCGCTCGCCTGACCTGGTGTGCAAGCTCATCCACCACGAGCGGCTCGTCGTGGCGTGCGCACCGAGCCACCCGCTGGCAGGCCGACGGGTGAAATCGCTCACCCGTTTGTCGGGCGAGCGGTGGCTGGCGTTCCCCCACCCGCCGCAGCGCAGCGAGCCCTTCGCGCAGACGATCTTTTCGCAGTTCCTGAGCCGCGGGGTCGACCGCATCGACTGGACCGCCATCGACAGCCTGACCGCGCAGAAGCGGCTGGTCGAAGCGGGCTTCGGGCTGGCCTTGCTGCAGGAGCGCGGCGTGGCTGAAGAGGTGGCGGCGGGGGCGCTGGCGCTGATCCGCGTTGGTGACCTCGACGTGCGCGTGCCTATCGTGAGCGTGGCCAGGCGCGGGGGGTTTTTGAGCCAGGCGACACGCGCGCTGCTGGCCGCGATGGAAGCGGGTGAGCTCTGAGCCGGGCTTGCCCGCCGGCGGGCGCAGGGCTTTGGTGCCGTGACACCATCTGCCCATGCCAGCGTCGAAGCTTCCTAGGTCTTGTTTCACGGCCCACCGCGTCGGTGCCTGCGCGCTCGCGCTGCTGCTCGTGCTGGTGGTTTTCCAGCTCGGTTGCACCACGCTAGACGAGAAGCAGCGCCTATGGATATTCCAGCCCAGCGACCGCACCTGGTCGGGCGGGCTGGCCGCTGCCGAGGGCATGAACGACGTGTGGATTGCGTTCGAGTCGCACGCGGCCGGCCATCAGGGCCAGGCGGTGAAGCTGCATGGGCTGTGGGTGCCACAGGCCAACGCCAACGCGCCGGTGATGCTCTACCTGCACGGTGCCCGCTTCGACGTGCGCGGCAGCGCGCCGCGCATGCGTCGCTTGCACGACCTGGGCTTCTCGGTGCTGGGCGTCGACTACCGCGGCTTCGGCCGCAGCACGCCCGGCTTGCCATCGGAAACCCTGGCCGCCGAAGACTCACGCGCCGCCTGGGCCTGGCTGGCGGCGCAGCGCCCGCAAGCACGCCGCTTCATCTTCGGCCACTCGCTGGGCGGCGCCATCGCGGTGCAGCTGGCGGCCGAAGTGGCCGACGAGTCGGGGCTGATCGTCGAAAGCAGCTTCACGTCCATCTCCGACGTGGTGGCCACCTTCCGCTGGGGCTGGCTGCCGGTGTCGGGCCTCATCACGCAGCGCTTCGATGCGGCATCGCGCATCGCCGAGGTGGGCTCTCCGGTGCTGGTGGTGCATGGCAGCGAAGACACGCTGATCCGGCCCGCGCTGGGGCTGGGCTTGTTCGACCATGCGCGCGCGCCCAAGCGCTTCATGCTGGTCGAAGGCGGCTCGCACCACAACACCAACGCGGTGGCGCAGGCGCAGTACCGGCAGGCCGTGGCCGAGCTGTTCGGCGTATCGGCCACGCCGTGAGACGCACTGCCTGAGCGCCGCCTGTTCAGGCAATGACCCGCTGTGGGCCCCGGCCTCAACCGCCGGTGCGCACCACCCCCCAGCCGGTTGATTTCAGGCGCTCCATCACGCGCTCGACGTGGTCACCTTGCAGCTCGATCACGCCCTCTTTCACCGTGCCGCCGGTGCCGCACAGCGTGCGCAGTTGCTTGCCCAGCTCGGCCAGTGCGGCGGGGTCAAGGCTGAGGCCGCGCACGAGGGTCACGGCCTTGCCGCCACGGCCTTTGGTTTCGCAGCTGACGCGCACCTTGCCACCCGCCGCGGGCGTCGGGGCTGTCGGCTGTTTGCAGGCACACGTGGCCACCGGCTGCCGGCATGCCGGGCACATGCGGCCGCTGTCGGTGGAATAGACGAGGCCGCCGCTGGTCTTGCGCATGGGGAGCGCGACCCTTCAGCGCGCCGCGAGCCCGCGCCGCGCACGCACGGCAGCCGCCAGCGTTTGCAGTACCGGCACCGTCTGCGCAAAGCTGATGCAGGCATCGGTGACGGACACGCCGCGCTTCAGCGCCACGCCAGGCGTGAGGTCTTGCCGGCCTTCCTCAAGGTGGCTTTCGATCATCAGGCCGGTGATGCGCCGTTCGCCGCTGGCGATTTGCGCCGCCACGTCTTGCGCCACGGCGATCTGTCGCTGGTGCTGCTTGCTGCTGTTGCCATGAGACACGTCGACCATCACCTGCTCGCGCAAGCCGGCGGCGCGCAGCGCGTCGCAGCTCGCGGCCACGTGGGCCGCGCTGTAGTTGGGCTCCTTGCCGCCGCGCAGGATCACATGACAGTCGTCGTTGCCGCGCGTCTCGAAGATGGCGGCCACGCCCATCTTGGTCATGCCCATGAAGGCATGCGGCGCGCGGGCGGCGAGCACGGCGTCGGCCGCCACTTTGATGCTGCCGTCGGTGCCGTTCTTGAAGCCCACTGGGCAACTGAGCCCAGAGGCGAGCTGGCGGTGGCTCTGGCTCTCGGTGGTGCGCGCGCCAATGGCGCCCCAGGCGATCAGGTCGGCGATGTACTGCGGGCTCAGCAGGTCGAGAAACTCGGTGCCGGTGGGCAAGCCCAGCGTGGTCAGCTCCAGCAGCAGGCGGCGCGCGCGCTCCAGCCCTTCGTTGATGGCAAAGCTGCCGTCTAGGTGCGGGTCGTTGATGTAGCCCTTCCAGCCGACGGTCGTGCGCGGCTTCTCGAAGTAGGCG
The DNA here is from genome assembly GCF_046595475.1 of Rhizobacter sp. Taxonomy (GTDB): domain Bacteria; phylum Pseudomonadota; class Gammaproteobacteria; order Burkholderiales; family Burkholderiaceae_C; genus Rhizobacter. The sequence goes on along the minus strand of NZ_JBKJOQ010000019.1, from coordinate 5,915 downwards.
CGCATCACGATCAGCAGCTCGCCTTGCAACTCGTCGGCCACCGGCTTGAGCAGATGGCCGTACTCGATCGCCTGGTCGTGGTCGTGGATGGAGCAAGGGCCTGCGACCACGATCAAGCGGTCGTCCTGCCCGTGCAGCACGCGGGCGATGGCGGCGCGGCTGCTCTCCACCAGCGCGAGCGTGTTGTCGCGCACCGGTACGCGCTCTTGCAGCAGGGCCGGCGTGATGAGCGGGCGCACTGCGCCTATGCGCGTGTCGTCGATGCGGGTGGTGTCGAGTGTGCTGTCGCGCGAGCCCACTTCGCGGTCGTTGAAGGCGTCGTCTGGGATGGGCATGGGGCGATTGGGGCGGAGCCGCAGGAAGTGCGGCGCCCGATTGTCCGCGAGCGCAGGCCCGAGCCGCTCGCGGTGGCCGCCAGTCGCCCCGGAACACCGTGTCCGATTGCGGCGAGCACGGCTGGCGCTCGCTTTGCACACTGGCATCAAAGGCCGGGCCATCGCCTGGCGACAAGGAGTCCGCATGCACCATTCGAGCAGCCCCGCCATTCTCTATTTCGGCACGCCCGTCGTGCTGATCGCAAGCGTCAACGAAGACGGGTCGCACAACCTCGCGCCCATGTCGTCAGCGTTCTGGCTTGGTTGGCGATGCGTCATCGGGCTCGGCAGCGGCTCGCAGACGGCGCACAACCTGCTGCGCACCGGCGAGTGCGTGCTCAACCTCCCGTCGGTGAACGAGGCGGGCGCGGTCAACCGCCTTGCCTTGACGACGGGTCGCCACCCGGTGCCTGCGGTCAAGCAGTCGCGCGGCTACCGACACGTGCGAGACAAGTTCGGCCTCGGGGGCTTCAGCGTCGACGCGTCCGAGACCGTGGCCGCGGCGCGCGTGCGCGAGTGCCCGGTGCAGATGGAGGCGGTGCTGGAAGCCACCCATGGCCTGGCCGAGGGTGATGCGCAGCTGCGCGGCAGGATCAGCACCTTTGAGCTGCGCATCCAGCGGGTGCACCTGGACGAACGCATCCTGGTGCCGGGCCAGCGCGACCGCGTGGACCCCGACCGATGGCGCCCGCTGATCATGAGCTTCCAGAAGTTCTATGGCCTCGGCGAGCAGCAGGTGCACGAGTCATCGCTCGCGAGCATTCCTGAAGCCATGTACCGCAGCCCCGACGTCGATCGGGCGCTGGCCAGCCGGGTCGTTTGAGGCTCTTGGGTTGGCGGGCCGCCTGTTCGAAGCGGCGAACGACTGCGCCGAATTCAGGACTTCATGATCACGAGCTGCGAGGCGTTTGTTGAGCGCTGGCGCGCCCTAAGGTTGGCTGCGCTGCCGTGCACCAGGCAATGAGCGCCAGCAGCGCCACCTGAACGGGCAAGCGCAACCACAGCGCCCAGATGGGCACGGGGAACAGCTCGGGCCGCTGCAGCATGTAGATGTGGGCGGGCGTGACGGCAATCGTCAGCAAGATGAGCCCGACGCCGGCGGCACGGCGCGTAGGCCGCCACAGCAGGCCGATGGCACCGAGCAGCTCGAACACCCCGCTCACCAGCACCGCCTCGCGTGGCCAGGGAATGTAGGGCGGCACGATGCGCATCTCGGTCTCGGTGGCCGCGAAATGCGCGATGCCGCCGATGAAGAACCACAGGAACACGAAGGCGATGCCGGCCAGCTTGAGGCGGGGCAGGTGCGCATCAGGTGCGAGAGGCTGGTCGGTCATGGGGGAGCCTGATCAGGGCGTATGGCGGTGGCCGCGATTGCACACCACCCGGTGCTGAACTGCAAGGCGGCAGCACCATGTCGAAATGCAGCGAGCCAGGGCGGCACGAGCTCAGCGCGTGCCGAGCTTGCCCACCAGGTAGTCGACCAGCACGCGCACGCGCAGCGGCATGTGGCGGTGGGCCGGGTACAGCAGCGAAAACGGCCGCGCCGTGCCGCCGAAATTCTTCAGCACCTCTTTGAGCGTGCCTTGCTTCAAGTCGTCTTCGACCACGGCGCGAAAGGTCTGCGTGAGGCCGCCGCCATGCCGCGCCAGCGTGGCCAGGCCCAGCACATCATCGGTGCAGCGCATGGCGGCGGGCGGTGTGACTTCGAACTCGTGACCGTGCTCGTCGCGCAACAGCCAGGGCACCGGCAGGCCGGTGCTGGGAAGGCAGAACTGAATGCACTCGTGCTGCTGCAGGGCGTCGGGCGTGCGCGGCGTGCCACGTCGGCGCAGGTACTGCGGCGTGGCCACGATCACCAACGGAGCGTCTTGCAGCCGGCGTGCGATCAGGCCCGAGTCGGGCGGCGCGCGCCCGCGCACCGCCAGGTCGTAGCCTTCGGCCGTGAAGTCGATGTTGCGGTTGCTCAGCTGCACTTCAAGCTCGACGCCGGGGTGCTGCTGGCGAAATGCCGGCAGCAGCGGCAGCACCCGATAGTGCCCATAAGAGGTGGGCATGCTGATGCGCACCGTGCCGCTGGCCACGCGCTGCTCGCCCGTGAGTTCGCGCTCGGCCTCAACCAGCTGGCTCAGCGCCTGGCGGCATTGCGCGTAGTAGCTGCGCCCGCTCTCGGTGAGCCGCACCTGCCGCGTGGTGCGCACGAAGAGCTGTACGCCGAGCCGTGCCTCCAGCCGGGCAATCGAGCGGCTCACTGCAGCAGGCGTGAGGCCGGCCGACGCTGCGGCGGCGGTGAAGCCCTGCAGCTCGGCCGTGAGGCAAAACAACTCGACGCTGCCCAGCATCAGCCCGGTGAACTGCCTTGGCATTACGGCCCTTCATGTAATCAGTGAAGTGAATGATGGCACCTTTATCAATCTTCACATCTTCAATAAGGTCACGGCTTCGACGCACCCTCTTTCAACCCACTGCCAGGATTCACATGAAGCTGTACTACTCCCCCGCCGCCTGCTCGCTCGCCCCGCACATCGTGCTGCGCGAAACCGGTACGCCTTTCACCTTGGAGAAGGTTGACACCGCCACCCACCGCACACAGGCCGGTGCCGACTACTACACCGTCAACCCCAGGGGCCAGGTGCCGCTGCTGCAGCTCGACGACGGCAGCCTGCTCAGCGAGGGCCCGATCATCGTGCAGTACATCGCCGACAAGGCCGGTGCCACCACGCTGATGCCGGCCGCCGGCAGCATCGCGCGCTACCGCGTGATGGAGTGGCAGAACTACATCACCTCGGAGCTGCACAAGTCGTACACGCCGCTCTTCAGCAGCGACCTCGATGCCGCAGCAAAGACCACGCTCAGCGCCATGCTGCGCAAGAAATATGAGTGGGTCGACAGCCAGCTGGAAGGCGTGGAGCACCTGACCGGGGCGGCCTTCACGGCAGCCGATGCCTACCTTTTCGTGGTCACGGGCTGGGCCAAGTTCGTCGGGCTGGAGCTGTCTGACCTGCCCAACCTGCAGCGCTTTCTGACGCACGTGGCGGCGCGACCGGCCGTGCGCGAAGCCATGAAGGCCGAAGGCCTGTTGGCCTGATCGGCTTGAGCGACGTGACCATGGACAGCGCCGAGTTCGACGCCGTGGTGGCGGTCTTGCACCACTACTTCGAGGGCCTGTACCGCAGCGACACGCAGCTGCTGCGCCGCGTCTTCCACCCTCAGGCGCTGTACGCCTGCGCCACCGACGGCACGCTGCTTGCGCTCGGCATGGGCGAATACATGCCCATCGTGGACAAGCGGCCGTCGCCCGCCAGCCGGGGCGAGGCGCGTACCGACCGCATCCTGGCGATCGAGTTTGCCGGGCCGGTGACGGCGCTGGCGCGGGTGGAATGCGCCATATTGCCCAAGCGGTTCACCGACCTGTTGACGCTGGTGAAGGTGGATGGGCGCTGGCAGATCATCGCCAAGGTGTTTCACTACGAGCTGCCCTGAGGTGCGGGCAGGTCAATCGCGCTGCCAGTGCCCTTCGACGAAGCGCCAACCCGCGCCGCCTTGCACCCAGTGCGCGGGCACCCAGCGCGCCCGTTCGCGGTGGGCCTCCCAGTGCCCACCCACCCACACGTGGTCGCCATGCTCCCAGCGCCAGTGGCCGGCAACCCAGAAGTAGGCCTGCCCGGGGGGTGGGGGCATCTCTTCACGACGAGGGGGCGGCGGCGGGCGAGGTGCCTCGACCACCACCACGTTCGGCGGTGGCACGGCGGCCACCACCGAAACGTGCCGCGGTGGCGCCACCACGCAAGCGGCCAGAGCCGCAGGCAAGGCGATCAAGAGTGTGCGGCGGGTGAGGGCTTGAGTCGCAAGAGGCATGGCGCGGGCCTTTCCGATGGGGAGTGGAGGACTGCCATCTTGTGACACATGGCCCGAGCACAACGGCCCAGGCGCGCGCGCCGTTGACCCGCTCACGCGGCCGCGCGCCGGCTTTACGTTCGGCTCAATGGCTGATCATCCAGGGCCGCTTGCTCGGGAAGGCCTTGTTGCCGTTGGCGCCAGTCACTGTCGCGCCACGTTTGGCAGTGGAACAGCAGCCGCAGCCTGAAGGGTGCCTGAGCCGCGCGTAGTCTCCCGACTTGCGTGGCTCGTGGCGTGAACGTTCATTGGTTTCCATCGCGCTGCGGGTGCTGCCCGCCATCAACGCCAAGCGCGGGGCGGTGGCGAACACACGCGGCGACGCACCGCCGCAAGCGGGGCACACGGCTGGCTCGTTGCGCTGGGCCAGCGTGCGAAAGGCGTCGAAGCCGCCGCAAGCCTGGCAGTCGTAGTCGTAGGTCGGCATGGTGTCTTCTCCGGCGATGGTCGTCCCGTGGCTTCAGCAGGATTCAGACCAGGTCGTGCGACAAGGGCAGGTCGACCTTGCCGTCGATGTGGATCACCGGCCCGGCGGCATTCGGGTTGATGTCGAAGTCGAAGATGCCAGTGGGCAGCCACAGCGTGGCGCAGGCATTGGGCACGTCGACCACTCCGCTGATGTGGCCCTGCACCGGCGCCGTGCCGAGGATGCTGTAGGCCTGTGCGCCGGAGTAGCCGAACTTCTTCAGGTACTCGATGGCGTTGAGGCAGGCCTGGCGGTAGGCCACGTTCACGTCGAGGTAGTACTGCTTGCCGCTCTCGTCGACCGAGATGCCCTCGAAGATCAGGTAGTCGTTGTACTGCGGTGTGATCGGGCTGGGCTTGAAGATCGGGTTCTTGATGCCGTACTTGGCCATGCCGCCCTTGATCAGCGTGACCTTCATGTGCACCCAACCCGCCATCTCGATCGCGCCGCAGAAGGTGATCTCACCGTCGCCTTGGCTGAAGTGCAGGTCGCCCACCGAGAGGCCCGCGCCGTCGACGTAGACGGGGAAGAAGACTTTCGAGCCGCGCGACAGGTCTTTGATGTCGCAGTTGCCGCCGTGCTCGCGCGGCGGCACGGTGCGCGCGCCTTCGGCGGCCGCCTTGGCTTTCGCGTCACCTGTCAGCTTGCCCATGTGGGCGGTGCCGGAAGACGGTGGGTTGGCGAGGCCCGCGGTCGGGTCGGTGTCGATCAGCTTCTGCTCGCGTTCATTCCAGATGTCGAGCATCTTCTTGTCGGGCAGGCAGCCGATCAAGCCGGGGTGGATGAGGCCTGCGAAGTTCACGCCCGGAATGTGGCGCGAGCTGGTGAACATGCCCTTGAAGTCCCAGATCGATTTCTGCGCTTCCGGGAAGTGCTCGGTGAGGAAGCCACCGCCGTTCTTCTTGCTGAAGAAGCCGTTGAAGCCCCACTGGCTGTCGTCCTTGGCGCCGATGTCGAGCAGATCGACCACCAGCAGGTCACCCGGCTCGGCGCCCTTCACGCCCACCGGGCCGCTCAAGTAATGCACCGTGCTCAGGTCGATGTCGCGGACGTCGTCGGCACTGTCGTTGTTCTTGATGAAGCCACCGGTCCAGTCGAAGGTTTCCAGAATGAACTCGTCACCCGGCTTGACCCAGCAGGCCATCGGAATGTCCGGGTGCCAGCGGTTGTGGATGTTCTCG
>NZ_JBKJOQ010000025.1:0-9841 GCF_046595475.1 Rhizobacter sp. | reverse complement strand
ATCTTCCCCGGGCACTGCACCGTGATGCCCGAGCCTTGAATCACGATCTGTGCCCCACCCGAAGTTTGCAGCGTGATCTTCTTGGCCGAGGCCCACTCCACCGCACCCACGGCCGACTGAACGTTGATCAAGCCCTTGGCTGCCACCTGAGCTTGTCCGGCCTGCGCCTGCATCTGCACCGGCCCTTGCCCCGCGATCATCGTCAGCCCCGTGCCCTTGGCCCCCGCGCCCGCTTGCACCGCTCCGGCCAAGATGCCGATGCTCTGCCCGGTGTTCACTCTGAGCTGGTTGCCCCCCGCGACGTGAATGTCTTGCCCCGCCTGCCAGCTGATGGCCTCGCCGCTGGCGTATTGAATGTCTTGGCCCGCCACCACCGCCAGCCCAGCCTTGGCGGTGATCGCCACGATGGGGTCGGTGGTGTGCGGCAGCTTGCCGTCGCTGGCTTGCGTGTTCCGCTTGCCCGCGTCGGTGAGTGCGGCATCAATGCCTGCTTGGCTGACCATGCCGCTTGCCGCCTGGTGCAGCGCCTTCATCGGCGCAAGCTTGTCGCTCAGGTGGCTCTGGCTTGTTTTGAGGGTGCCCAGCGCGGTCGCCAGCTGCGTGGTCTGGTGGGTGCCTGCGGCCTTGCTGAAGGTCTCGGCCAGGGTCAGCGCTTGCTTGAGCAAGGCCATGCCCGGTGCGTTATCGCCGGCCGGGTCGGCTGGGTTGGCGCCGTAGCTGGTGATCAGCAGCCCTTGCGTGGCGCGAATGGCGCCATAGGCATCGCTGCGCAGCTCGAAGCCGGTTCCTCTGTACGAGCCTCGCGTGTTGTCGGCTTGGTGCACGAGGTAGCCGAGGCTCAATTGGGTCGCATGTTGGGTCGTGGCCAACTGCACTCTGAGCTGCCCAGGCGTGTCATCGAACACCAGCTGATTGAACCCCTCGCCCCCAAATTCTTTGCTCTTCACACCGCTCATGGCGGCCGCATTGTTCTGCGCATTCGCCCCCGGCGTGGCCGGCCCTGGCGCGCCGCCGTGCCAGGCCGGGCTGTTGCCGCCTGCGCCCGAGCCGACCAGGTTGCCCTGGCCGCTCGCGCGATGGTCGCTGCTCTGGCTGAAGACGGTGGTGTCGCCGGCGTCACCCTGGCCGGGCTGCCCGCCCGGCGTGCGGGCCCGCCCGCCTTCGCCGCGCCCGTTGTAGACCGAGCCGAAGCACACGGGCCGGTCGATGTCGTTGTTCAAGAACTGCAGCAGCACTTCTTGCCCGATGCGCGGAATGAATTGGTGGCCCATGCCGGCCCCGGCCCAGCGCTGTGCCACGCGCACCCAGCAGCTGCTGCGGTTGTCTGCGCGTGGGTCAGCGTGCGGGCTGCTTTGCCAGTGGAATTGCACTTTGATGCGGCCCAGGGCGTCCATGTAGAGCTCATCGGCGCCTGCTGCGCGGGTGTTGCCGCTGGGGCCGACGACGATGGCGCTTTGCAGGCCCAGCGCGGTGGGCTTTTGGATGTAGGCCGGCCGCCAGGGGATGGCGCGGCGGCAGGCTTCGAATCGGTTGGCGTAGCCGGTCTCGGCAGCCTTGGCGGCCAGCTCGGGGTCTTCGGCCAGTGAGGCCAGCAGCTCGGCCATGGGGTCGGGCTTGCTGTTGTGGTCAGAGAGATCGGCCAGCCAGTCGAAGCTCGCCGGTGCGTTGGCGATGCTGTGGGCGATTTTGTCGCTCAGCTCTTTGGGCAGGTTGTTGATGCCCAGGCTGTGCACGCTGTGGACGGTGAATTCGAGGTCGGCGTCGGTTTTGCCCAGGTCGCCGAGGTCGCTCAAGGCGTCGAGGGTGCTGTTCTTGAGCTTGAACCACTGGCCGGCGCGCAGGCTGCGCACTGAGCTTCTGGCGAGCCAGGTCTTGTTGCGGAACTCGTGGGCTTGCTGGCCCAGGGTGGCCAGGTGCTGGAGTTGGGCGGGGGTGCAGTGGCCGCCGTCGGCGTTTGTGCCTGAGCTTTGGTAGTTCTCCAGCCAGGCGGCCATGTCTTGCACGGGCTGGGCGCCGAACGGGTGGTGGGTGGGCACGAGCACGGCGACTGCGCTCTTTTGCAGGTAGTCCCACTGCAGCACGGCGGTGGCGGCGGGGTTCAGGCTGCGTTGGCCGCCTAAGGCCTGGATGGTGTCTTGCGCTTCTGTCGCGGCGCTGCGGTGGAATTTGATGCCCTGCCCACCGGTGGCGCTGGCGGAGGTGGTGTTCTCGGGCCAGCGGCTGGAGTCGGCAAACACCACCAGGGTGTGGCCGCTGGGGGCGTCTTCGGATTCTTCGATTCTCCAGCCCAGGCCGAAGCTTGCGAGCAGGCGTTGCACGAAGGCGAGGTCGGTTTCGCGGTACTGGCAGCAGTAGTCGAGCACGCCGGCGTTGGGGCCCCGTGAGAGGAAGGCGTTGAGGTCTTCGGTGCTGCCGTCTTCGGCCACTTCGCCGTAGCGCCAGGCGGCGTGGCTGCTGTAGGCGGAGAACACGTGGTCGAGGATCTGGGGCACGGTCTTTTGCTGCCAGGCGCGGCTGTGTGAGCCGTGGCTGAGGAAGGCGATCCAGGGTTTGACGGTGAGTTGCAGGCGCTGGAAGCCGCCGTCGGCGCCGAGCTGGGCCACGCTAGAGATGAGGCCGCTGTGCTTCTTTACGCTGCCGTCGGACAGGCGGGCGGTGAGGGTGATGCGCTGGTGTTGCAGGGCTTGCAGCGGCAGCTGGGCATCGAGCGTGAGCACGGTGAGCTGCAGCACAAAGGGCTCGCTGATGCGGTCGATCAGGGTGAACTGCTCGACCATCAGGTCGTTCACCGGGCCTTCGCCGCTCACGTTGAAAAGTCGCTGGCTTCGCGTCCAGCTCGCCAGCAGACCGGCTGGCTTTGACTGCACGCTGCTGAGGGCGGCGCTCAGGCGGTCGTTCATGTTGTTCCCTTTGTCGGGCCGCGTGTAAACACGTGCACTCTGTGCGGTACGGCGAGGGACACAATTTGACCCGCGTTCGCCTATGGCGCACAGGTGTCGTACATATTCTTACGCCCCTCTTCAGAGGGGTACTCGTGGACGCGCGAGTTGGCTTCAGTCGTGAGCGAAGCTGTACGGGCCACCGCGCTCCAGCGCTCGCGCATACGCCGGCCGCGCGTGTATGCGCTTCAGGTAGGCCATGAGCTTGGGCCAGTTGCTGTTCAGGCCCGCCCGCTGTGCAGAAGCCTCCAGTGGGAAGCTCATCTGAATGTCGGCCGCGCTGAAGTCATTGCCGGCAAACCATTCGCTCTTGCCCAACTCGGCTTCCATGAAGTCGAGTTGGCGTTTCAGGTTGGGGTCGACCAAGGTGGCCAGCACCTTTGCCGAGATGCCGCGTGCAATGGGCTTGATGAAGAACGGCATCTTGGTGCTTGAGATTCGCATGAACACCAGCTTCAACAGCAACGGCGGCATGGCCGAGCCTTCGGCGAAGTGCATCCAATAGCGCCAGCGCAGCCGCTCGAGCGTGCCAGGCGCAGGCACCAGGCGGCCATTGCCAAAGCGCTCCACCAAATACTCGATGATGGCGCCCGACTCGGCCACCGTCACATCACCATCTGTGATCACGGGCGACTTGCCCAGCGGGTGCACCTTCAGCAGCTCGGGCGGCGCCAGCATGGTGGAGCGGTCACGCTGGTAGTGCTTGATCTCGTAGGGCAAGCCCAGCTCTTCTAGCAGCCACAGCACACGTTGTGAGCGCGAGTCGTTCAGGTGATGGACGGTGATCATTGGGCGGCCTCTGGCTGAGAGGTCACCATTGTGGCGCGACCAGCCCATCTCGCCAAAGTTCCGCCGTGTCTGCGATGCAGCGCGAACTCCCGGCCTTGTCCGACACGCAACTCAGGCGTCGCCCACATGGCAAGCCCGGCCTGTCTGACACGCTTTTGCACAGCGCAAACCTAAATTGCTTGCACTTGCCAGCACACGCTGCAAGCCACTTGCATTCAACAACACAGCTCCGCAAAGGTCACTCCACCATGAAACTTCTCTACAAGCTCTTGCTGGCCGCCGCGCCTGTGCTTCTGGTCACTGCCTGCGGCGGTGGCGATGACAGCATTGACGACCGGCTCGACATCGCCGACCCCAAGGTTCGCTTCGTGCACGCGATACCGGCCGGCCCGAACGTCGACTTGACGCGCAACGGCACCGTGGTGGGTGGTGTAGCGAATGCCCCGTACCGCTATGCATCCAACTACTTCGTGGTCGACACCGCGCCGGCCGACTACGCCGTGCGCACCACCACTGGCAGCGTGCAGGTCGGCACGCTCAACTTCAACCCGACTCGCGGCAACAAGTTCACCATCGTCGCGCTGCCGGGTAACGCCACCTCCGCAGACCTGCTGCTGATCAATGACCCGTACGACAAGCAGCTGACGGCCAACAACGGCCGCGTGCGCGTGGTCAATGCGTCGTTCAACACCGGCAGCATCGACGTGTACCTCACGCCTGCCAATGTTGACATCACCACCGCTGGGCCCAACTTTGCAGGTGCCGCGTTCCGCAGCGCCGTGCCGGCATCGAGCGCAAACTCGAACGACTTCACCGCAGGTTCTTACGTCTTGCGGGTGACCAACACGGGCACCAAGAACGTCATCTTCACTGCGCCTTTCGTGGTCGGGAACAATGCCGACCTGCTGTTGCTCACGCTGCCCAACAGCCTCACGCTCAACGACGTGAAAGTGCTGGCGGTGACGTCCGATTCGGGTCAACCTAGCACCGAGATCGCGAACCAGCCCTGATCGACAGGCTTGGTAGACAAAGGCCCACTTCGGCGGGCCTTTTTCAAATCGACATGCGGACGCGCACGCCCTCGGCTTCCATGTTGTCGCCATGGCCGCGCTGCACGATCTCGCCGCGTTCCATCACGAGGTACTGGTCGGCCAGCTCGGCGGCAAAGTCGTAAAACTGCTCCACCAGCACAACGGCCATCTTTTGGCCGTTCATGCCGCGGTCGGCCAGCATGCGAATCACGCGTCCTATGTCTTTGATGATGCTGGGCTGTATGCCTTCAGTCGGTTCATCAAGAATCAACAGCTTCGGGCCTGCGGCCAAAGCGCGCGCGATGGCGAGTTGCTGTTGCTGCCCACCCGACAGATCGCCACCGCGGCGGTTGATCATCTGCTTGAGCACCGGAAACAAGTCAAACAGCTCAGGCGGAATTGGCGTGCTGCCGCTCTTGTAAGCCAGGCCCATGCGCAGGTTTTCTTCCACCGTGAGGCGGCCGAAGATCTCGCGGCCTTGCGGCACATAGCCCACGCCTTTGCGCACACGCTCGTAGGGGGTGTCGGTGGTGATGGGCACGCCGTCGAGGTGGATGCTGCCGGTCTTCACCGGCACTACGCCCATCAGGCTCTTGAGCAGCGTGGTCTTGCCTACGCCGTTGCGGCCGAGCACGACCGTCACCTCGCCAAGCCGAGCTTCGAACGACAAGTTGCGCAGGATGTGCGAGCCGCCGTAGTACTGGTTGATGCCTTCGACCTTCAGCATGCTGTCAGCGCCCCAAATAGACTTCGACGACCTTCTCGTTCGCCTGCACATCGGCAAGCGACCCTTCAGCCAACACACTGCCCTCATGCAGCACCGTCACCTTCTTGGCCGGGTTGCCATGCGTCAGCTCGTGAATGAACTTCATGTCGTGCTCTACCACCACCAGCGAGTGGTTGCCTTCCAGCGACAGAAAGAGTTCGGCGGTGCGCTCGGTTTCTTCATCGGTCATGCCGGCCACCGGCTCGTCGAGCAGCAGCAGCTTGGGGTCTTGCATCAGCAGCATGCCAATCTCTAACCACTGTTTCTGGCCGTGCGAGAGCAAACCCGCCACCCTTTGGGCGCTGTCCTTCAGGTGGATGAGCGTGAGCATCGCGCCGATACGGTCGAGCTGCTCGCCGCCCAGGCGGAAAAACATCGACGAGCGCACGCCGCGGTCGGCCTTCAGCGCCAGCTCCAGATTCTCAAAGACGGTGAGATGCTCGAACACCGTGGGTTTTTGAAACTTGCGGCCGATGCCGATCGAGGCGATCTCGTTTTCGCGCATGCGCAAGAGATCGATCGTGGAGCCGAAGAAGGCCTTGCCCCCATCGGGCCGGGTCTTGCCGGTGATCACATCCATCATCGTCGTCTTGCCCGCGCCATTGGGGCCGATGATGCAGCGCAGCTCGCCCGCGCTGATGTTGAGCGACAGCGCGTTCAGCGCCTTGAAGCCATCGAAGCTGACTGTGATGTCGTCAAGGTAAAGGATGGCGCCGTGCGCGACGTTCAGCTCGCCCGCTTGCACCACCCGGCTGTAGCGGGCCTCCCGCGCGCGGGAGCCGGCCTGCATCAGTTGCGGGGTCATAGGCGCTCCTTCACCTGGCGCACCAAACCGATGATTCCCTGCGGCAAGAAGAGCGTGACCGCGATGAACAAGGCACCCAAAAAGTACAACCAAAATTCAGGGAAAGCTTGTGTGAACCAGCTCTTGGCCCCGTTGACGAAGAAGGCGCCAACAATGGGCCCGATCAAGGTGCCACGCCCGCCCACGGCCGCCCAAATGGCGATCTCTATGCTGGCGCCAGGCGACATCTCACCTGGGTTGATGATGCCCACCTGCGGCACGTAGAGCGCACCTGCAATGCCGCACATCACGGCCGAGATCACCCAAATGCTGAGCTTGTATTTGAGCGGGTCGTAGCCGGTGAACATGACGCGGGTCTCGGCGTCGCGTATGGCCTGCAGCACGCGCCCGTACTTGCTGTTGACCAGCCAGCGCGCCAGCAAAAAGCAGCCAACGAGCGTGAGCCCCGTCAGCACGAAGAGCGTCATGCGCATAGACGGCGTGGCGATGGGCGTGCCGAGAATGCGCTTGAAGTCGGTGAAGCCGTTGTTGCCGCCGAAGCCCGTCTCGTTGCGGAAGAAGAGCAGCATGGCCGCGTAGGTGAGCGCCTGCGTGATGATGGAAAAATACACGCCCTTGATGCGCGAGCGGAAGGCAAAGAAGCCGAACACAAAGGCCAGCAGGCCGGGCACCAGCACGATGAGGGCGAGCGTGGCGATGAAGCTGTCGCTCGCGGCCCAGTGCCAGGGCAGCGACTTCCAGTCGAGGAAAACCATGAAGTCGGGCAGGTCAGACTGGTAGTTGCCGTCACGCCCGATCTGGCGCATGAGGTACATGCCCATGGCATAGCCGCCAAGCGCGAAGAAGACACCGTGGCCCAGCGAGAGGATGCCGGTGTAGCCCCAGATCAGGTCCATGGCCAGCGCGCAGATGGCGTAGCACATGATCTTGCCGATGAGGCTGATGGCGTAGTCGCTGAGGTGGAACACATTGCCAAGCGGCACCACCAGATTGAGCAGCGGTGCCAGGATCAGCACGGCCGCCAGTGCGGCCAGCACACCGACCCAGGCCGTGGGCGAGAGCAGGCGCGTGACAGGCGCCAGTGCCGGCGTCGGCAGGGCAATCGCTTCGTTCTTCATGCTTCGGCGCTCCGGCCCTTCATCGCAAAGATGCCCTGCGGCCTCTTCTGGATGAACACCACGATGAACACCAGCACCATGATCTTGGCGAGCACGGCGCCTTGCCAGCCTTCGAGCAGCTTGTTCAGCACACCCAGGCCCAGCGCTGCATACACCGTGCCGGCCAGCTGGCCCACGCCACCGAGCACCACCACCATGAACGAGTCGACGATGTAGCCTTGCCCAAGGTCGGGCCCCACATTGCCGACCTGCGACAAGGCACAGCCGGCGAGACCCGCAATGCCCGAGCCCAGTGCAAACGCATAGGTGTCGATGCGCGCGGTGTTCACTCCCACGCAGGCGGCCATTTTGCGGTTCTGCGTCACCCCGCGCACGAACAAGCCGAGCCGCGTGCGCGCAATCAGCAACGACACACCCGCCAGCACCAGCCCGGCGAAGATCACGATGGCGATGCGGTTGTAGGGCAGCGTGAGGTTGCTCATCACGCTGACCCCGCCCGACAGCCAGGCTGGGTTTTCCACCTGCACGTTTTGCGCGCCAAAGAGCGAGCGCACGCCCTGCATCAGCACCAGGCTGATGCCCCAAGTGGCGAGCAGCGTTTCCAGCGGCCGGCCATACAACCAGCGGATCACGCTGCGCTCCAGTGCCGCGCCCACCAACGCCGCCACGAAGAACGAGGCCGGTATTGCCAGCAAGATGTAGTAGTCGAAGGCACCCGGCAGGTAGGCCTTGAACAGGTTCTGCACCACGTAGGTGGCATAGGCGCCGATCATCATCAGCTCGCCATGGGCCATGTTGATCACGCCCATCAGCCCGTAGGTGATGGCCAGGCCGAGGGCCACCAGCAGCAAGATGCTGCCCAGGCTGGCGCCGGTGAACATCACGCCCAGGCGTTCACCCCAGGCCAGGCGAGACTCCACCGCGCTGAGCGCCACGCCAAGCTGGCTGCGCACGTTGACATCTGATTCGCCCCCTTCGGCAGCCGGCTTCAGGCGCTCCAGCAGCAAGGTCTTGGTGGCAGGCGTCAGGCTTGCGGCCAACGCCTTGGCGGCTTCCATGCGCTTGGCGGTATCGGTCGACGACACCAACACGGCCGCGCGCACCTGCGACAGCTGCGTCTTCAACGACGCATCGGTCTCGACAGCCAGCGCTTTTTCGATCAAGGGCAAGCGCGTTTCGTCGGCCTCTTCCTTCAGGGCCTTGATGGCCGCACGGCGCTCAGCCAGATCGGTAGAAAACAATTTGAATGCGGCCAACGCGCCTTCGATCTCGCGGCGCATCTGGTTGCTGTTGATCACGTCTTCGACGCCATCGGGCAGCGCCGTCTCGGCGCCGGTGGCGGCATCAAAGCTCTTGCCGTCGCGCACCAGGAAGGCGGCGTTGGCGCTGAACTTCACCCCGTCATCGAGCACAGCCTGCAGAAACTTCGCCAGGCCATCGTCGCCACGCGACAAGGAGCCGGCCAAAGCCGTGATGCGTTCTTCGTTTTCGCCCTTCACCAGGGCCAGCGCCTGCTCGCGGGTCAGGGCGTGGGTGACAGGCGATGTACAGAGAAGACAAGCGAGCCACAGGCTCAGCCAAACAGTTTTCAGCCCTCGTACAGACATCTGCTACCCATCATCAAGAAAGGCTCGCTCTCGCAACCGTCAGCGGAAGCGGAGCGAACCACACATCAAGCAACGCCCGAGGATCCGGCTTTTCCGGTCCGCTGGCCCCCTGGGAGCAGGAGCGCCAGCGACTGAGGGGCCTTATTTCTTTTCAGGCTCGTCCTTCTTCTTGTCGTTGCCTTCGATGTACGGGCTCCAGGGCTTGGCCTTCACCGGGGCGGGGGTCTTCCACACCACGTTGAACTGGCCGTCGGCCTTGATTTCACCGATGAACACTGGCTTGTGCAGGTGGTGGTTCTTCGCGTCCATGGTCGACACGAAGCCGCCCGGTGCGGGGAAGGTCTGGCCGGACATCGCAGCAATCACCTTGTCGGTGTCGGTGCTCTTGGCCTTGGTCACCGCCTGCGCCCACATGTGGATGCCAATGTAGGTGGCTTCCATCGGGTCGTTGGTCAGCGGCTTGTCGGCGCCCGGCAGCTTCTTGGCCGTGGCGTAGTCGGCCCACTTCTTCTTGAACGCTTCATTCGTCGGGTTCTTGACGGACATGAAGTAGTTCCAGGCGGCCAAGTGGCCCACCAGCGGCTTGGTGTCGACACCGCGCAGCTCTTCTTCACCCACCGAGAAGGCCACCACCGGCACGTCGGTTGCCTTCAGGCCCTGGTTGCCCAATTCCTTGTAGAAAGGCACGTTCGAGTCGCCGTTGATGGTGGAGATGACAGCGGTCTTGCCACCGGCGGAGAACTTCTTCACGTCAGCGACGATGGTTTGATAGTCGCTGTGGCCGAA
>NZ_JBKJOQ010000012.1:0-24322 GCF_046595475.1 Rhizobacter sp. | reverse complement strand
GATCACGCCTTCCTTGCCGACCTTGTCCATGGCATCGGCAATGATCTTGCCAATGGTTTCGTGAGAGTTGGCCGAAATGGAGCCGACCTGTGCGATTTCCTTGGAGGTGGTGGTGGCCTTGGAGGCCTTCTTCAACTCGGCGACCAGGGCCGTCACGGCCTTGTCGATGCCGCGCTTCAGGTCCATCGGGTTCATGCCGGCGGCCACGTACTTCATGCCTTCGCGCACGATGGCTTGTGCGAGAACGGTGGCGGTGGTGGTGCCGTCGCCAGCGATGTCAGAGGTCTTGGAAGCGACTTCCTTGACCATCTGTGCGCCCATGTTCTGGAGCTTGTCTTTGAGCTCGATTTCCTTGGCCACGGACACACCGTCCTTGGTCACGGTGGGGGCGCCGAACGAGCGCTCGAGCACTACGTTGCGGCCCTTGGGGCCCAGGGTCACCTTGACTGCGTTAGCCAGGATGTTCACGCCTTCGACCATGCGGGCACGTGCCTCGCCGCCAAAGATGACGTCTTTTGCTGCCATGAGTTTTTCTCCGAATTCAGTGTTGGGGGTTTAGCGCGGGTGTTGGGAGAATTACTTCTCGACCACGGCAAAGAGGTCTTCTTCGCGCATCACCAGCAATTCCTTGGCGTTGTCTTTGACGACCTGGCCGCTGTACTTGCCGAACAGCACGCGGTCACCGACCTTGACGTTCAGGGCGACGAAATCACCCTTCTCGTTGCGCTTGCCTGGGCCGATGGCCAGGACGATGCCTTGCTCGGGTTTCTCGGTGGCAGCATCAGGAATGACGATGCCGGAAGCGGTTTTGGTTTCTGCTTCTACGCGTTCAACGATCACGCGGTCGTGCAACGGACGAAATTTCATAGCATCTCCTTGGGGGCTCAAAAGCAATCTTCTGGGTGGAATGAGCGAAAGTTTTCGCTCACTGACTTTTGCTGGACAGCCGAGCCGCTGAGGGCTTTGCAGTCGTTAGCACTCAAGCGAGTTGAGTGCTAGCAATCGGAATTATAGGGCTGGAAGCCCCGGTTTCAAGAGGCTGATTGATCGCGCTGGATCGAATCGCTGCCTTCTTCGAGGTCGACGCCGGCCGACGTCGACGGGCTCGCTTCGAGGCGATATCTCTCCGTCGCCCAGGTGCCAAAGTCGACGCTCTTGCATCGCTCGCTGCAAAACGGGCGGAAGGTGTTCTCGGGCGAGTAGATGCTGTCTCCACGGCAGGCAGGGCAGGCCACAATGCGTGGCCGGGGTGTGAGCGCTTCCAATGTCATGAGCAGAGGGTCAGCTCGAAGCTCGTGTCCACGCCTGCAGGCTTGAGGCGGCCTTCGGCGTCTTGGCGCATCAGGCGCACCAACACCATCAGGCGGTGGCCGCTGATTTCCGGTATGAGCTGCGCCGAGGGGTCGATGCGCAAGCGCAGCAAGTGGAAGACGCGGCCGGCAGGCAGGCTTTGTTGGAACTGCCCGCCCTGGGTGACGACTTTGTGCGGCGAGCCTGAATCTCGGAGCAAGCCCAGCAGCAGTTTGAGCGCCTCGGCCAGGGGCATCAGGGTGCCGACCCAGTGGTTCAGGTCGGTGCGGCGACGGGCAGGCTCTTGCTGCTGCCAAGCGTAGTAGGCGGGCAGATCGAACTCGCAGGTACCGCCGGGAATGCTGATGCGGCTGCGAATACTCATCAGCCACTCGTTGCTGGTGAGGGCCTGACCGGCTTTGCCCTGCAGCAGGTTGAGGCCGCTGAAGGCGTGGTCGACTTTGGCGATCACCTGATTGAGCGCATCGTCCGAGATGGACGGGTTGCCACGATAGCCGTTGAGCTGCGCGCGCTGGCGCTCGAGATCTTTCAGCAGATCAGATTTCAGGTCAGCACGTGAGGCCACATCCATGATCTCGAACAGGGTGGCCAGCGCGTAGTGGTGGTCCACAACTTCGTCGCGGGGCATCAGCCGCCCGAGGCGATCGAACAGATGCTCGAGCCGCAACATGGTGCGGATGCTCTCGTTGAAGGGGTACTCGTACAGGATCAATGTGGGGGCGCTCCGCTCGACCGGCGCGATTGTTCCATATGCACCCATCGCTGCCAGAGCATGCCCACTTCCTGCGTGAGCTGTTCCAGGCTGATGCCTTCATTGCGGATGACGGCGTCAGCCGCGGCGCGTCTGGCTTCCCGGCTCGCCTGCTGGGTGATGACCGATTGAACGGCTTCGGGTGACCACCCGGAGCGCTGGACCACCCGCTCGACTTGCGTGGCCTCGCTGCAGTCGACCACCAGCACACGGTCGACGCGGGCGCGCCAATGGCGCGATTCCACCAGCAGCGGCACATCGAAAACCACAGTACGCCCCATGGCGGCTTCAGCCTGTCGGTTGCATTCGACTCCGATGAGAGGGTGGAGGATGGCCTCCAGTCGTGCTTTGGCCAACTTGTCGGCAAAGACCCAGTTGCGCATCTGAGCCCGATCGAGACCGCCACTGGTGTCAATGGCGGTGGGGCCGAAGGCATCGCGAATCGATCCGATCGCGGCGCCACCGGGCAATGCCAGCGAGCGGGCAATGGCATCGGTGTCGACTAGCGCAGCGCCCAGGTCACTGAGCATGCGCGCGACCGTGCTCTTGCCGCTGCCGATGCCACCAGTGAGGCCGATGTGCACGCTGGGATGGGCAGCCATGATGAGCCGCGCTTTCGGCGCTCAGACCCAGCCGAGCCAGCCGAGCACTCGGGCTGGGCCTGCCAGCATTACTGCGATGCCGCCACCGGCGAGGAATGGGCCAAAGGGAACGTAGCGGCCTTCACGCAGAGTGCTTGACATCTTCATCGCGATGCCGACCATGGCGCCGATAACCGAGGCCCCCAGCACAACGGGCAGCACCATCTGCCACCCCAGCCATGCGCCCAGCGCGGCGAGCAGCTTGAAGTCACCGTAGCCCATGCCCTCTTTGCCCGTGGTGAGCTTGAACAGCCAGTACACCGACCACAGCGACAGGTAGCCGACGATGGCACCCCAGATGGCTTGCGGCACCGGGATGGTCCAGCCCAGCACGCTTGCCAGCAAACCAGCCCACAGCAGGGGGTAGGTGAGGTTGTCTGGCAGCAAGGTGGTGTCCCAGTCGATCCCTGACAAGGCGATCAGCATGGCGACTACGAAACACCAAAGCAATGCCGTGGGTTGCGCGCCAAAGCGCCAGCCCATCGCGGCGAACAAGGCTGCGGTGAGGAGTTCAACGAACGGATAGCGTGGCGAGATACGTGTCTTGCACGCAGCACAGCGGCCGCGAAGCATCACGTAGCTCAGCAAGGGGATGTTCTGGTGCCAGGAAATCATGTGCCCGCAGGCAGGGCACCTGGAGCGGGGGCGGTTCAGGTTCAGCGGGCCCTGGGCACCCAGCGCAGCCGTCAGCGATTTCCCAGCTTCTTGCACCGCCGCTGAGGGTGCCACACCGAAGGCGCGCTGGTGCGCATCGGTGTCACTCAACTGCTGTGCGACATCGCCCCACCAGCCGCGATCTAGCATCAGCGGCAGGCGGTAGATCACGACATTCAGGAAGCTGCCGATGCACAGGCCCAGAAAGGCCAAGAGCCAGGGTGACAGGAAAACTTCAATGTCAATCAGGCTCATCGAGATTGGTCAGACCACCGCGCCGAGTTTGAAGATGGGCAGGTACATCGAGACGACGATGCCGCCGATCAATGTGCCCAGGATGACGATGATGAAAGGCTCCATCAGTGACGACAGGCCTTTGACGGCTTCGTCAACCTCGTCTTCGTAGAACTCCGCGGACTTGCCAAGCATGGCATCGAGCGAGCCGGACTCTTCGCCGATGGCGCACATCTGCAGCACCATATTTGGGAAGATGCCAGTCGTTTGCATCGATGCTGTCAGGCTGGCGCCTGTGGAAACATCCTTCTGGATTTGCTCCGTAGCGTCCTTGAAGACCGCGTTGCCAGCTGCACCGCCCACGGAGTCGAGAGCCTCGACAAGCGGCACCCCAGCCGCGAACATCGTCGCAAGTGTGCGAGTCCAGCGTGCAACGGCGGATTTGTAGACGAGGGCGCCGAACACGGGAACTTTCAGAAGCAGACGATCCATCGTCCGCTGCATCTTCTCGGAGCGCTTCCAAGATTCGAAGAAGAAATAGATGCCGCCACCCAAGAATCCGAATATTGCCCACCAATATTTGACAAAGATCTCGGACATGCCGATCACGAACAGCGTGGGTGCGGGCAGATCTGCCCCGAATGAGGTGAACACCTCCTTAAACACCGGGATCACGAAAAGCATGATCACGGCCAGAACCACAAACGCCACCACCATCACTGCCACGGGATAGATCAACGCAGACTTGATCTTGTTTCTGATCGCCATGGTCTTTTCTTGGTAGATAGCCAAGCGATCCAAAAGCGTATCCAGAATGCCGCCCGCTTCACCGGCTTCGACCAGATTGCAATACAAGGAATCGAAGTAAAGAGGATGCTTGCGGAATGCAGAAGACAGGCTGGTGCCGGTCTCTACGTCGTTGCGGATGTCAGTGATGAGTTTGGTCATCCTGGCATTGGTGCTGCCGCGCGCAACGATGTCGAAGGCCTGAAGTAAGGGCACTCCGGCACGCATCATCGTGGACAACTGGCGCGTGAAGACCGCAATGTCTTTCTGCTTGATTGCCTTGCCACCAGTCGTTCTGCGCTTCTTGACCTTGGTGATCAATATTCCCTGGCGCCTTAGGCTCGCGCTGACCACGGCTTCGCCGCCAGCACGAACTTCTCCTCGCACTACCTTGCCGTTCTTGTCTTTGCCTTCCCACTCGAAGACAAACTCCTTGACGTTCTTTGTTGTGCGTGCCGCTGCAGTTGCCATGGTGTCTCCGAGGAAACTTCTGTCCTCGTCCCGTTGATAGTTATGTGATGTCGGAAGAACAGTATTGCGTGCTATTCGTTCGTCACCGCAATGACTTCCTCAAGCGTCGTAAAACCGGCGCGGACTTTCACGAGACCCGATGTGCGCAAGTTGCGGACACCATCAAGGGCTGCTTGGTCCGCAATGTCTATGGCCGTGCCCTCAGACAGGATGATGCGTTGAATTTCTTCACTTATCGGCATCACTTGGTATATGCCGACCCGGCCTCGGTAGCCATTGCTACAGGCAGAGCAGCCTACCGCACGGTAGGGCTTCCAGGTTCCGTCGAGATCTTTCTCGGTGTAGCCCGCCTTCAACATGGCTTCACGTGGGTAGTCAGCTTGTGTCTTGCAAGCCTCGCAAAGTCGACGGGCCAGGCGCTGCGCCGTGATCAGCAGAATGCTGGAGGCGATATTGAACGGCGCCACGCCCATGTTCAACAAGCGCGTTAGTGTCGTTGGTGCGTCGTTGGTGTGCAGGGTGGACATCACCATGTGGCCAGTCTGCGCTGCCTTGATGGCGATGTCTGCGGTTTCCAGATCGCGGATTTCGCCGACCATGATCACGTCAGGATCCTGGCGCAAGAAGGACTTGAGGGCTGCAGAGAACGTCAAGCCAGCCTTGTCGTTCACATTCACCTGGTTGATGCCTGGCAGGTTGATTTCCGCCGGGTCTTCCACGGTCGAAATGTTCACGCCAGGCTGGTTCAGGATGTTCAAGCAGGTATACAGCGATACCGTTTTGCCGCTACCCGTAGGGCCCGTCACCAGAATCATGCCGTAGGGGCGCACGATGCATTTGAGCAGGCGATCTTTTTCGATCTTTTCGTAGCCTAGAGCCTCAATGCCCAATTTGGCGCTCGACGGGTCAAGAATCCGGATGACGATTTTTTCGCCAAACAAGGTGGGCAGGGTGCTGACGCGGAAGTCGATCGCCTTGTTGCCGAACTTGAGCTTCATACGTCCGTCTTGCGGTACGCGCTTTTCGGCGATGTCAAGGCGTGAGATGACCTTGATGCGAGATGCCAGTTTCTCTTTGATGGCAATGGGAGGCTGGGTGATTTCGCGAAGTTCACCGTCTACCCGAAACCGGACGCGATAGTGGTACTCGTAGGGCTCGAAATGGAGGTCGGACGCCCGTGCGTTGATGGCGTCGATCAACATCTTTTGCAGGAAGCGAACGACAGGAGCGTCCTCGACGTCGGTGGTGACCTCCTGGGTTTCGGCGGCTGCTGTTGAGTCCTCGTCGGTGACGTCGAACTCGAAGTCTCCACCAACAATGTTCTCAAGCGACTCGGCCGCGCTCGCGCCGGATCCTTCCAGCACCTTTGTCAGCTTGTCGTGCTCAACAATCACCCACTCAGGCGAGAGCTGAGTTGCAAACTTGATGCGTTCGGCGGCTTCTTGATCAGTGGGGTCTGCGCCGCCAATGAAGAGGCGGTTGCCACGCTTGCCAAGCACCACGATCTGATACTGGGCGGCAAGTTTGAGATCGATGACGTTGCGCGGCAAACGCTGCGGGTCAATCGCATTCAGGTCCAGCAAGGGCAGCGCAAGCGCACTGGCGAGGGTGTGAGCCAGATCAGCCGACGAAACCGCACCAGCAGCAATGACAGAAGACAGGAAGCTTGATTTCTTGTCTTTTGAGGACTTGACCAGATCCTCAGCTGTTTTTGCATTCAGCTTTCCAGCGTTCACCAGAACCCGCGCTACGCCGGACAGTGCAGATTGGGGAACTTCAGCAAGAGTATCCACGGGCTGGTGTGCGTTACGTCACGATGGGCATATCAATTGATGATCGCTGATTCATCAGGCGCTGTAAACCTGAAGCCTATGCTGTAGCGGCAACAAATCACGGGTAGTGGACCCGTGACGCTGCAACAATTTGCTTCAAAGCGATGGCTGGTCGGGGTGAGAGGATTCGAACCTCCGGCCTCTACGTCCCGAACGTAGCGCTCTACCAGGCTAAGCTACACCCCGATAAAAAAGGGCCTGGAAGAGGCCACTTTTCTGGGTCGAATTAAGACGAGCGCTCAACCGACCGAACGCAAAATTCTAGCAGAGCTTCTTGGTATTTCGAGGCTGGGAGAACCGATAGGCTGGCCCGCGCCTTGTTGGCCTCAGCGCGTGCCGCGTCTCTTGTTGCTTCCAAAGCGCCCGTACGTCGAACGATGCTCACAATGTCGGCGAGGCGCGTAACCTCCCCTTGCTCGATGGCGTGCCGAATCAGCTGCCGTTCCGATGCTTCCGCGCGTTCCATGGCGATAAGTAAAGGGAGCGTTGGCTTGCCTTCGCGAAGGTCGTCACCCACGTTCTTGCCGAGTTGCAGAGTCGAGCCCTCGTAGTCCAGCAGGTCGTCAACGAGCTGGAAAGCGGTGCCGAGCGAGCGGCCGTAGTCGGCGCAGGCCGCTTCCACGGGATCGCTAGCGCCGGCCAGCACCGCGCCCAACCGAGCACTTGCTTCAAACAGCTTGGCTGTCTTGAAGCGAATGACTTTCAGGTATTCATCGACCGCCAGATCGGGGTCATGCATGTTCATCAATTGCAGCACCTCCCCCTCTGCAATCACATTGGTCGCGTCTGCCAGCACATCTAACACTTTCAAGCGGTTCACTGAGACCATCATCTGAAAAGCGCGTGAGTAGAGGAAATCGCCCACCAGAACGCTTGCGGCGTTGCCGAACAAGGCGTTTGCGGTTTCCCTCCCGCGTCGAAGCGCTGATTCATCCACCACGTCGTCATGCAGAAGGGTGGCCGTGTGAATGAACTCGACCGTGGCCGCCAGTTCGAATCGTTCTTTGCCTTGAAAACCGAGTGCGTTGGCAAAGAGCAACACGAGCATGGGGCGGATGCGCTTGCCCCCCGCGCTGATGATGTAGTGCGAGATCTGATTGATAAGTGCCACATCAGACGCCAGTCGATGCTGGATGACCGCATCGACCTCTCGCATCTCGGGGGCCATCAGCTGAATTGGGTCGATGCCGGTGGCGATAGGGGGAGAGGAAGTTTGCACTGCTGGGATTCGGTCGGCTGACCCAAATTATAGGAAGGCGTTGGCGCTGCCGCGGTCGTTCCAGGATGATTCGGAGCTCTTCGGCGAGGGACACGCGGGCGCACTGGCTGCCCCGAAAACTTCATGGTAGACTCTAAGGCTCTGCGCGATTTTCCGCGGGGCTGCTGGGTGGGTGTTCATTTGCCGGGCAGATTCACTGAAAGGGCTGATATGTACGCGGTCATAAAAACCGGCGGCAAACAATACAAGGTTGCTGCAGGCGAAAAGATCAAGATAGAACAGATAGCTGCGGACGTTGGCCAAGAGATCACGATCGACCAGGTTTTGGCTGTCGGAAGCGGCGCCGATTTGAAGGTCGGGACTCCCTTGGTATCCGGTGCGAGCGTTACGGCCACGGTTGTGGCTCAAGGTAGGCATGACAAAGTGCGCATCTTCAAGATGCGTCGTCGCAAGCACTATCAAAAGCGGCAAGGTCATCGTCAGAACTTTACTGAGCTGGAAATCAGCGCAGTGAATGGCTGAAAGAAGGAGCTAAACCATGGCACAGAAAAAAGGCGGCGGTTCCACCCGGAACGGCCGCGATTCCCAACCCAAGATGCTCGGCGTTAAAGCGTTTGGCGGCCAGTTGATTCCAGCCGGCTCGATCATCGTACGCCAGCGCGGCACCAAGTTTCATGCTGGAACCAATGTTGGCATCGGCAAGGATCACACCTTGTTCGCCCTGATTGACGGTGAAGTGAGCTTCGCCATCAAAGGCCCGAGGAACCGCCAGACGGTCAGCGTGAAAGCGCAAGCCTGAGTCGTTTGCGACAAGCAACGGCTGCCAAGCCCCGGTTCGCCGGGGCTTTCCTTTTTTTGCGTCGGGCGCGAGCCTGGGCTACCGTAGCGACCTGCGGCACAGAGTGAAGACACAGTCATGAAATTCGTTGACGAAGCCACCATCGACGTGGCTGCCGGAAATGGCGGCAACGGCTGCATGAGCTTTCGCCGTGAGAAGTTCATTCCCTTCGGCGGACCGAACGGCGGTGACGGCGGCAAGGGGGGCAGTGTCTTTGCTGTTGGCGATCGCAACCTGAATACCCTGATCGACTTCCGCTATGCGCGGCGGCACGAGGCGCGAAGCGGAGAAAATGGCCGTGGTTCCGACCAATACGGCGCCGCAGCGCAAGACATCGTGTTGCGCATGCCTATGGGCACCATCATCAAGGACGTGGACACCGGCAACGTCATTGCCGAGTTGCTGGTGCCTGACGAAAAGGTGCTCTTGGTCAAAGGTGGCGATGGCGGTTTCGGCAACCTGCATTTCAAGACCAGTACCAATCGCGCCCCTCGGCAAAAGACTTCCGGCTGGCCTGGCGATCAGCGAAAGCTCAAGTTGGAGTTACGCGTCTTGGCCGATGTCGGTCTGCTGGGCATGCCCAACGCCGGCAAGTCGACGCTGATCACGGCGATCTCCAACGCTCGCCCGAAGATCGCCGACTACCCCTTCACCACCTTGCACCCCAACCTGGGCGTGGTGCGCGTGGCGGCTGAGCAGAGCTTCGTGGTGGCTGACATTCCGGGGCTGATCGAGGGTGCATCAGAGGGCGCCGGATTGGGGCACCTTTTCTTGCGCCACCTGCAGCGCACGCATTTGCTCTTGCACCTTGTCGACGTCGCTCCGTTCGATGATGCAGTCGATCCGGTGGCGCAGGCCAAGGCCATCGTGGCAGAGCTGAAGAAGTACGACCAAGCCTTGCACGACAAACCACGCTGGTTGGTACTGAACAAGCTCGACATGGTGCCGATGGAAGAGCGAGAGCAGCGCGTCAAGGACTTCGTGAAGCGCTTTAAGTGGAAAGGCCCCGTGTTTCAGATCTCCGCGCTCACGCGCGAGGGTTGCGAGCAACTGGTGCAAGCCATCTACAAGCATGTTGCTGCCCTTAAGAACGTGGTGCCGGACGATCCCGATCCGCGTTTTGCCGATATGCCGGATGAGGCTGCACCTTCGCCATGACAGACGCGCTCAAGAACGCGAAGCGGATTGTCGTCAAGGTCGGCTCCAGCCTCGTCACCAATGAAGGTCGAGGGTTGGACGAGCATGCCATCGACACCTGGTGCCGCCAGATGGCCGCTCTTGCGGTGCAGGGGCGTGAGGTCGTGATGGTGTCCAGCGGAGCCGTGGCAGAAGGCATGAAACGGCTGGGCTGGACGGCGCGCCCAAAAGAGATACACGAGCTACAAGCCGCCGCCGCGGTGGGGCAGATGGGTCTGGCGCAGATGTACGAGACGCAGCTGCGCAAGCACGGCATGGGCAGCGCGCAGGTGCTGCTGACGCACGCCGACCTGGCCGATCGTGAGCGCTATCTCAATGCGCGCTCCACCCTGCTCACGCTGTTGCGGCTTAAAGTGCTGCCCGTCATCAATGAGAATGACACCGTGGTCAACGATGAGATCAAGTTTGGAGACAACGACACCTTGGGCGCGCTCGTGGCCAACCTCATCGAGGCGGATGCCCTGGTGATCCTTACCGATCAAAAAGGGCTTTACTCAGCCGACCCGCGCAAGGACGCAACGGCCCAGTTCATCCACGAAGCGCAAGCAGGTACGCCCGAGCTGGAGCGAATGGCCGGTGGTGCGGGGTCGAGCATTGGCCGTGGCGGCATGATCACCAAGATATTGGCGGCCAAACGAGCAGCCAGCAGCGGCGCCACGACTGTCATTGCTTGGGGCCGTGAGCCGGACGTGTTGATCCGGTTGGCAGCGGGCGAGGCCATCGGAACGGCATTGACCGCGTCGACCGCCAAGCTCGCGGCGCGCAAGCAATGGATGGCCAATCACCTGCAGTTTCGAGGTGCAGTGGTGATTGACGATGGCGCTGCAGCCAAGGTGCGCGATGAAGGCAAGAGCTTGCTGCCTATCGGCATGGTCGAGGTGCAGGGAGAGTTTGCCCGCGGCGACGTAATTGCAGTTCGCGACAAGACCGGTGCTGAAATCGCACGTGGTCTGGCCAACTACGCCAGCTCAGAGGCGCGGCTGATCGCGCGCAAGCCTTCGAGCGAATTCGAGCGCTTGCTGGGCTTCACCGGCGAGCCCGAAATGATTCACCGCGACAATCTGGTACTCGCCTAAGCGAGCACAAGCGCTCACGCAACAGAGTCGTCGGGAGGCGGCGCGTCGAACGGCGCTGAATCGGTGTCGCCCAGGGCATCACGATGATGGGGCCGCATGCCTGAGCGCAGATAGCGGTTGTGATGGTTGTTGCGCGGCAGGAAGCGCGCCAACTCGGTCAACGCCATTTGATAGACATCGCGCTTGAACTCGATCACCAGCTCGAGCGGCACCCAATACTCGTTCCAGCGCCAGGCGTCGAATTCGGGGTGGTCGGTGGCGCGCAGATTCATGTCGGTGTCGCGCCCGATGAGCTGAAGCAAAAACCAGATCTGCTTTTGCCCGCGGTAGTGCCCGCGCGCATCGCGACGGATGAAATGGTCGGGTACTTCATAGCGCAGCCAGTCGCGCGTGCGTGCAACGATGCGGACGTGGTCGGACAACAGCCCCACCTCTTCGTGGAGCTCGCGGAACATCGCCTGCTCAGGCGTTTCGCCGTATTTGATGCCCCCTTGCGGGAACTGCCAGGAATGGGTGCGGATGCGCTTGCCCCAGAAAACCTGGTTCTTCGTATTGAGCAGGATGATGCCGACGTTGGGTCTGAACCCTTCGCGGTCGAGCATAATCAACCTCAAATTCTTTAGTTGAATTCATTATTGCACCGGCATTGCGGGAATCAACCCCGCGGGTTTCCCCAAGCTCTGGCCGCGTTTCTCCTCCCCACCCGCCTCGTTTTGCTCATGAAAGCTTCCCAGTTTTTCATCTCCACGCTCAAGGAAGCACCGGCGGACGCCGAGGTGGCAAGCCACAAGCTGATGATGCGCGCGGGCTTCATCAAGCGCCTCGGTGCCGGCATCTACAGCTACATGCCGATGGGGCTGCGCGTGATTCGCAAGGTCGAGGCCATCATTCGCGAAGAGATGAACCGCGCGGGTGCAGTCGAACTCTTGATGCCGGTGGTGCAGCCGGCCGAACTGTGGCAAGAGACGGGGCGTTTCCAGGCCATGGGGCCAGAGCTGCTGCGTGTCAAAGACCGGCATGACCGCGACTTCATCATTCAACCCACGTCAGAAGAAGTCATCACCGACATCGCTCGCCAAGAGCTGCGCAGCTACCGTCAATTGCCGCGAAATTTCTATCACATACAGACCAAGTTTCGGGATGAACGCCGGCCGCGCTTTGGCTTGATGCGCGGGCGCGAGTTCACGATGAAAGATGCTTACTCGTTCGACCGTGATGTGGCCGCTGCGAGCAAGAGCTATGACGCGATGTATGCCGCCTATGTGCGCATCTTCGAGCGCATGGGACTCACCTTTCGTGCTGTGGCGGCGGACACCGGTGCCATCGGCGGCGACCGCTCGCATGAGTTTCAGGTGATTGCCGACACGGGTGAAGACGCGATCGCCTATTGCCCCGAATCCGACTACGCTGCCAACGTCGAATTGGCCGAAGCGCTGCCCCTGATCGCGAACCGCGCTTCACCCACGCAGGCGCTGACCAAAACAGCCACACCGGGCAAGAGCACCTGCGAAGACGTGGCCAAGCTGCTCGGCTTGTCACTGTCGCAAACGGTGAAGTCACTGGTGCTCGCCACTGACGACAAGAACGAAGGTGGCGATGTCGTCAAGACAATCGTGTGGCTGCTTCTTGTGCGCGGTGACCACAGCCTCAACGAAGTGAAGGCCAGCAAAGTGCCGGGCTTGAAGAGCGGCTATCGTTTTGCCACCGGGTCTGAAATCGAAGACCACTTCGGTTGCAAGCCTGGCTACCTCGGCCCCATCGGGCTGAAGAAACCGGTGAGGCTGGTGGTGGATCGCACCGTGGCGGCGATGAACGATTTCGTCTGCGGGGCCAACGAGGCCAACTTCCATTACACCGGCACCAACTGGGCTCGAGACCTGGCCGAGCCCGACCTCGTGGCCGACATCCGCAACGTGGTCGAGGGCGACCCCTCACCCGATGGCAAGGGCAAGCTCGCCATGCAGCGCGGCATTGAAGTCGGCCATGTGTTCTACCTCGGCACGAAGTACTCCAAGGCCATGAACGCGAGTTACCTCGATGAGACCGGCAAACCACAATTGCTTGAAATGGGGTGCTACGGCATCGGTGTCACGCGCTTGTTGGGTGCGGCCATCGAGCAGAACCACGACGAGCGCGGCATCATCTGGCCGACGTCCATGGCGCCGTTCACTGTGGTGTTGTGCCCTATCGGCTACGACCGCTCGATCGAAGTGAAAGCGGCTGCTGACCAGTTGCATGAGCAGCTCCTGTCGCAAGGCATAGACGTGATGCTCGACGACCGCGGTGAGCGCCCGGGTGCCATGTTCGCCGACTGGGAGTTGATCGGTGCGCCGCATCGCGTGGTGCTGTCCGATCGTGGCCTGAAAGAAGGCAAGGTTGAATACCAAGGGCGACGCGATGCAGTAGCCACCGCCGTGCCTGCAACAGAGATTGCGGCTTTCGTGAAAGCCAAGCTCAGCTCATGAGCGTGGGCGCGGGGTGCCAGCGGCGGCAGCTCTTGGCTGCTGCAGTGTTGTGGCCCCCGCTCTTGCTGGGAGCCTCGCGGGCGTGGGCGGGCGCGCAAGTCGAAGAGCCGCTGGCCGATGCCGTTCGTTCGGCGCTCTATGCCGCCATTGCCAACAGCGCTCCTCCC
Organism: Rhizobacter sp.; assembly: GCF_046595475.1. Lineage (GTDB taxonomy): Bacteria > Pseudomonadota > Gammaproteobacteria > Burkholderiales > Burkholderiaceae_C > Rhizobacter. Next base: position 10,680 of record NZ_JBKJOQ010000012.1, on the reverse strand, counting down.
AAGCCTGTGTTCGCCAGTACCGAAAGCCGCTTGGCCTATCTGCGCTGGTTGGGCGAGATGAGTGCTCGCCTCCAGAAGCGCAAGGGCGAGCACATTGCGCGCCTCGAGTTCCTGGAAACGCTCTGGTACGAGAGCTCACGCGCCGGGCTTGAACCTTCCTTGGTGCTGGGCGTGGTGCAGGTGGAGAGCGGCTTTCGCAAGTACGCCATCAGCAGCGCGGGTGCGCGCGGTTACATGCAGGTGATGCCGTTCTGGGCACGCCTGATCGGCGACGGCGATTCCACACGCCTCTTTCACATGCAGACCAACCTTCGATTCGGCTGCGTGATCCTGCGTCATTACCTGAATCTGGAACGCGGTGACTTGTTCCTGGCACTGGGGCGCTACAACGGCAGTCGCGGTCGGCCGGAGTATCCCAACCTGGTGTTTGGTGCGCGCAAGAGCTGGGCTTTCAAACCGGCTTGAGCCGGACTAAAGGCCGGCCCAAGACTTCGGCTGAGCCGCCTCGATGCCCAGCAGCGCAAGCACACGCTCCACTGTGTCATCGACAAGCTCGTCGATCGTCGTGGGCCGGTGATAGAAAGCCGGCAGCGGTGGAAAGATCACACCCCCCATTTCCGTCACGGAGGTCATGTTGCGCAAATGCACCAGGTTGAACGGTGTCTCACGCACCATCAGCACGAGCCGGCGGCGTTCTTTCAGGGTGACGTCGGCCGCGCGGCTCAGCAGGTTGTCCGACAGGCCGTGGGCCACGGAGGCCAGGGTCTTCATCGAGCAAGGCGCCACGACCATCGCGTCTGTGGCGAAGGAGCCGCTGGCGATGGCGGCGCCCACGTCGGCGGGGCTATATGCGGTGTGGGCTAACGCTTCGAGCGCGGTGCGATTCAGGCCCAGTTCGTGGTGAGCGCTGAGCACGCCGGCAGGGCTGACCACCAAGTGAGTTTCGCAGCCTACGACCTTCAGGCGTTGAAGCAGGCGCATGCCGTAGAGGGCGCCGGTAGCCCCGGTGATGCCGACGACGACGCGGGTGGGTCGCGCGCTTGTGGGTCTGGCCAAGATCAGGCCTGCGCGCCCAGCACCTGCTGCAGTTCGCCGGCCTGGAACATCTCCATCATGATGTCGGAGCCGCCGACGAATTCGCCATTCACATACAGCTGTGGAATGGTCGGCCAGTTGGCGTAGTCCTTGATGCCTTGGCGCACACCTTCGTCTTCGAGCACGTTGAAAGTCTTCAAGTCGTCAACGCCGCAGGATTTGAGGATCTGCATCGCGCGCCCCGAGAAACCGCACATCGGGAATTGCGCGGTGCCTTTCATGAAGAGCACTACTCGGTTTTGTTTGACGAGGTCGTCGATGCGTTGCTGTACGTCGCTCATGGTCGCGGGCCGGGTGAACCGGTAGTGTCAATGGGATAGCCGTGGTTATACGGCAAACCGTGCCTCTAAGGCCTGCGCCCGTCGCAAGTCCCTGCGCGGTGTCAGAACGAGTACGAAACACCCAGCTGCAACACCGGTGAAAAGCGCAAGTCGCGCATGGTGTCGTCGAAGCTCTGCGCGCTACTGAAGAATTTGCCCAGATGCACGGGCGAGCGGGGCGCGACCATCAGACCGAGATCGGCCGAGAGGCCCCAGCCACTCTTGCTGGACAAGCCCGTATAGCCCACGCCGAGATAGGGCAGCGTGCTGTTGTCGGCGTTGCCATCAAAGCCACCGCCGGTGAGCGCCACGCGTCGATCCATCGCCGCGGGGCTGCTCCAAAGTGAACCCCGCGGGCCGAGCAGCAGTCCACTGGTCGCGCGCAGGCCTCCTTCGGTGCCCATCCAGGGCCGGCTGAGGTAGTAATCGCCCATGAGGCTCAGGCTGTTGATCTTCAGTGCATCGCTGTCGGCACTGCCGAACTCTGAACGCAGAGGTGCCACGGTGCCAAGCGCCAAGCGGGCTTTCAGGCCCTCCCAGGCTTGCTTGTAGGCCTGCTTGTCTGCCGGGGAAACCTGCAAGTCATCACTGGGCGCCGCTTGTGCGGCGGCCGCGGCAGCGAAAGCCAACACGCCAACCCACAAACAGACAGATTTCCACATGGTGGTCTCCAGGGCCCGCACCTGCCAGCGCTGTCGCTTGGTGAGGGGAATGGAAGTCATGCTACGCCGCTTGCCAGGGGCTGTGTAGGCGCTTCATCCAAATGGAGGATGGCTTATCCAGGGGGTGTGCAGCATTGCCGCAACACTGTCTTTTTTCAGCTGCATCGGCCACCCGAGCAGCGACCATGGCCTGCTAGATCGTGACGTGTTGTGACGGCTTCGAAGCCTTGCGCGCGGAGCAGGCTCGCCACGGCTGATGCCTGGTCATGGCCATGCTCCAGCAGCAGCCAACCGCCGGGTTGCAGATGCTGTGGCGCGCCAGCCACGATGTGGCGCAGCGCGCCCAGCCCGTCACCTCCGGGCGTGAGTGCCATCTGGGGCTCGTGCTGCAACGCCGCAAGGTGCTCGTCATCCCCTGCGATGTAGGGCGGGTTGCTGATGATCATGTCGAAGCGCTGCCCGGTGAGGCCGTGCCACCAGTCACTTTGCAAAAACAGGATGTCGAGCTTGAGGCGTTGGGCGTTGTCGCATGCCACGGCCAGGGCCTGCGGGCTGCTGTCGAGCGCGGTCAGTTGCGCTGCGGGGCAGGCATGCTTCAGGGCCAACGCGATGGCGCCACTGCCAGTGCCCATGTCCAACACGCGGGGAGATGCCGCGTCATGCAAGACCTCCAGAGCCCAGTCGACCAAGGTCTCGGTGTCGGGGCGGGGCACGAGCACGGCGGGAGACACGCGCAGCACCAATCCGTGGAACTCCTTTTCGCCGAGCAGATAAGCCAACGGCTCGCCGGTGGCACGGCGCCCCAGAAAGCGCTGCAGTAGCTCGCGCTGATCGTCGATCAAGGCCGCATCGGCGTGGGCCAGCAGCCAGCTGCGCGACTGCTGTAGCACGTGGGCCAGTAGCAGCTGTGCGTCCAAGCGATCGACGCCACGGGCGCGGGCCTGGGCCATTACATCGGCCACGGTGTTCATGCGCCGCGGCCTTCCAACTCGGCCAGTTGTTCCGCCGCACGCGCGGCCTGCAGTGCTGCCAGCACATCTTGCAGGTCACCTTCCATGATCGCCTGCAGCTTGTAGAGCGTGAGGTTGATGCGGTGGTCGGTGAGGCGGCCTTGGGGGAAGTTGTAGGTTCGGATGCGGTCGCTGCGATCGCCGCTGCCGATCAGGCCCTTGCGCGTGGCGGCTTCCTTGGCGGCGCGTTCGCTGCGGTCTTTTTCATTCAGCCGCGCAGCCAGCACGGCCAAGGCCTTCGCCTTGTTGCGGTGCTGTGAGCGGTCATCTTGGCACTCTGCCACGATGCCGGTGGGCAAGTGCGTGATGCGTATTGCGCTGTCGGTCTTGTTCACGTGCTGGCCACCGGCGCCGCTGGCGCGAAAGGTGTCGATGCGCAGGTCGGCGGGGTTGAGCTGGATCTCTTCGGCCTCGTCAGGCTCGGGCATCACGGCCACGGTGCAGGCGCTGGTGTGGATGCGGCCCTGCGTTTCCGTGGCAGGCACGCGCTGCACGCGATGGCCCCCCGACTCAAACTTGAGGCGGGCGTAAACGTCGTCGCCAGCGATGCGCAGCACGACTTCCTTGTAGCCGCCGAGATCGGACATGCTCTCCGACATCACCTCGGTGCGCCAGCCCAGGCGCTCGGCGTAGCGCAGGTACATGCGCAGCAGGTCGGCGGCGAAGAGAGCTGATTCATCACCGCCAGTGCCTGCGCGAATTTCGAGGAAGGCGTTTCGGCTGTCGTCGGGGTCGCGTGGCAGCAGGGCCGCTTGCAGCTCGCCGTGCAGGCGGGCGATGTCGGCCTCGGCGCTGACGACTTCTTCTTGCGCCATTTCGGCCATTTCGGGCTCTGTGAGCATGTCGCGGGCAGCCACCAAGTCACGCTCGCGTTGCTCGTACTGGCGAAAGCGCTGCACCAGCGAAACGACCTCGGCATGCTCGCGGGTGAGGCTGCGAAAGCGGTTCATGTCATTGGCCACGCCGGGGTCGGCCAGGGTCGCGTCGAGTTCGGCCAGGCGCATGGCGAGGCGCTCGAACTGTTGGCGTAGGGAATCTTTCATGCGGGCTCCGAAAAATGGGGGGCGGAGCCGGTGCGCTGTCTGCCTAAGCAAGGCACGCGACGCTCCGCCAAGATGGCGGGCGTAGCAGCGTCGCTAGTATTTGTCGCGGGACTTGCCGTCGGCCGGGTCGCGGGCGTTGCCGCGCAGGAACAGGCGTGACACGGTCTGCGCCAGCTGCACGCGCTGCTCGCCGTCGGCTGCGTGCAGCTCGGCCAGCGTGCCGTGCAACATTTTCTGCGTAAGGCCGCGCGAGAGTGCGTCCAGCACCGCGTCGATGTTTTCACCCTTGGCGATCAGCTTGCGGGCGCGGGCGATTTCGGCGGCTCGCCAGTCATCTGCCTGTGCATTGAGCGCCTGGATCAGCGGCACCGTGCCGCGCTGGCCCAGCCAATGCACGAAGCTCTGCACTCCCGTCTCGATGATGGCCTCGGCCTGCTGCACCGCCGCCTGGCGTTTTTCGCCGGCACTTTGCACCAGGGCCGACAGGTCGTCGACGGTGTAGAGATACACGTCAGACAGTCGGGCGACTTCGGGCTCTACATCGCGTGGCACGGCCAGGTCGACCATGAACATCGGGCGGTGCTTGCGCGCCTTGAGCGCCCGCTCCACGGCGCCCAAGCCGATGATGGGCACCGAACTGGCGGTACACGAGATCACGGCGTCGAACTCGCCCAGCCGCGCGGGCAGGTCGGCCAGGCGCAGGGCTTCTGCGCCGAAGCGGCTGGCGAGCCGCTCGCCACGCTCCAGCGTGCGGTTGGCCACGGCCATCGCACGCGGCTGGCGCGCGGCAAAGTGCGTGGCCACGAGCTCGATCATTTCGCCCGCGCCGACAAACAGCACTTTGGTGTCATGCAGGTCTTCGAACAACTGCGAAGCCAGGCGCACGGCAGCTGCAGCCATGCTGATCGAATGAGAGCCGATTTCGGTGGAGGTGCGCACGTCTTTCGCCACCGCAAACGAACGCTGAAACATCTGGTGCAGCGTGGTGCCCAGTGTGCCGGCGCTGCTGGCTTCGCGCACCGCCTGTTTCATTTGCCCGAGGATCTGCGGCTCGCCCAGCACCATTGAGTCGAGCCCGCTGGCCACGCGGAACGCATGCCGCGCCGCGGCGCCACCTTCGAGCACATAGGCGTGGTGCATCAGCTGGTGGCTGTCCACGCCACCGCGCTGGGCCAGCCAATCAACGGCGGGGGTGACCAGCCCGGGCTCGGCGGCGCAATACAGTTCGGTGCGGTTGCAGGTGGACAGCAGCGCCACTTCGGGCTCGCCTGCCGTGCGGTTCACGCGGCTGCGAAACTCCTGCAAAGTGGGGCCGAGCTGCTCCAGCGTGAACGCAAACCGGCCCCGCAAATCCAGCGGGGCCGTGGTGTGGTTCAGGCCGAGGGCGAAGACGCTCATTCGCAGATTATAAAATTTCGTGCTGTTCCTCGGGCCACCGCCCGTCGGAACCCCTTTGGAGCGTGACGCAATGGGCGTGTTGGATGCACTGTGGCACCTGCTGAACTTCCTGGCCCCGGCATTCGTGGTGGGCTTGGTGGCGGCGCTGTTAGCCAAGTTGTTGTGGTGGCGCGACCTGAAAAGCGTGTCGCCGTGGCGCATGGCGAGCTGCGCGGTGCTGGCCTCGTCGCTGGCCCTGGTCGCCGGCCTGCTCTGGACGGGCCGTGACGGCAAGATGGTCACCTATGGCGCGATGGTGCTGATGTGCGCGCTGGCCCTGTGGTGGGCGGGCTGGGGCGCCAAGCGCGGTTGAGCCTGCGCGCTCAAGTTGCATTGCTCGCCGTCGAAAGCCCCGATACGGGGCTGCTACATGGGCTTCGTCCACCAATGTCACGCTGATATTGCGTGCCTTGCTGTTTGGCGTGCGCCGGAACGCCGGCTCGGGCCAGAGCGGCTTCAACCGTTTTGACGTGGGCTGAGCGGTCTCAGACCGCGAGCAGCTCGCTGCCGCTGATGACGACCTCGGCGCGCAGCGAGTGCGGGTAGGCCTCGGTGACCCGCACGTCGATCATCTGGCCCACGAGACGCGCTTCGCCCTTGAAGTTGACGATGCGGTTGCACTCGGTGCGGCCCATCAGCTCAGTAGCGTCTTTGCGCGCATGGCCTTCGACCAGGATCTTCTGCACCGTACCCACGCGAGACTGGCCGATGCGTCGCTGGTTGGCTTCTATGGTGGCTTGCAGATGCTGCAGGCGTGCCAGTTTGCGCTCTTGCGGCGTGTCGTCGTGCAGCGCCGCGGCCGGTGTGCCTGGGCGCGGGCTGAAGACGAAGCTGAAGCTGCTGTCGAAGCCCACGTCGTCGATCAGCTTCATCATCTTGCTGAAGTCGTCTTCAGTCTCGCCCGGGAAGCCGACGATGAAGTCGCTGGAGAGGCTGATGCCAGGCCGCACGGCGCGCAGCTTGCGCACGGTGCTCTTGTATTCCATCGCGGTGTAGCCACGCTTCATGGCCATCAAGATGCGGTCGCTGCCGTGCTGCACCGGCAGGTGCAGGTGGTTCACCAGCTGAGGCACGCGAGCGTAAACGTCGACCAGACGCTGGGTGAATTCGTTGGGGTGGCTGGTGGTGTAGCGGATGCGCTCGATGCCGGCGATCTGGGCCACGTATTCGATCAGCAGGGCGAAGTCGGCGATCTCGCTCGTGTCGCCCATCGTGCCGCGGTATGCGTTCACGTTTTGCCCGAGCAGCGTCACTTCTTTCACGCCCTGTGCAGCCAGGCCAGCCACTTCGGCCAACACATCGTCGAAAGGGCGCGAGACCTCTTCGCCGCGGGTGTAGGGCACCACGCAGTAGCTGCAGTACTTGGAGCAGCCCTCCATGATGGAGACAAAGGCGGTGGCGCCGTCGACTCGCGCCGGCGGCAGGTGGTCGAACTTTTCGATTTCGGGAAAACTGATGTCGACCTGCGGGCGGCGCTCATGTTTGCGCTGGGCCAGCATCTGCGGCAAGCGGTGCAGCGTTTGCGGGCCAAACACCACGTCGACATAAGGTGCGCGCTCGATGATGGCCGCGCCTTCTTGGCTGGCGACGCAGCCGCCCACACCGATCATCACGCCCTTGGCCTTGAGGTGCTTCACGCGACCCAGGTCGCTGAAGACCTTCTCTTGGGCCTTTTCGCGCACCGAGCAGGTGTTGAACAGAATCAGGTCGGCTTGCTCGACATCGGTGGTCGGCTCATAGCCTTCGGCGGCGGCGAGCACATCGGCCATCTTGCCCGAGTCGTACTCGTTCATCTGGCAGCCGAAGGTCTTGATGTAGACCTTCTTGGAAGAAACAGGGGTCGACATGACGCGGCCTCTTCAGGGCTTGGTCCAGGTCTGCGCAGTGGGGTCGAATTGCCAGGTCAGAGATTGCTCCAGCGTTTCGGGCCAAGGCTTCATCGCGAGCTCTTCCTTGCGCAGCAGCCAAACGTCTTTCACCGCGCCAGCAGCGTCGACGGTGTAGTTGATATAGCCCTTGGCGCCGACGAGGGCCCCCGACATGACCAGCAGGTTGTTTTCACCGCGGATGCGCGAGCCGGGCGCGAGCAGTGCAGGCATGCCGTTGAGCAAGATCTGCGGCGGCGTGCCGAAGGTGACGGCGCCGCGCAAGGCGTTCTGAGGGAAGTTGCGTTGCACCTGGGCCGCGGCGGGCAGGGCGAATGCGACAGTGGCAATGGCAGCGATGAGACAGCGGTACATGGTGTAGATCCAGTGGCTGTTGAAGGAGAGGGCGAATCGCAAATAACAACGGCTCCGAGTCAATAGACCGGGAGCCGCAGGTAGAACAGATTCTGGTGGCGCTTCAGGGATTCGAACCCCGGACCTGCGGATTATGATTCCGTCGCTCTAACCGGCTGAGCTAAAGCGCCTGAGCCGCGCATTATAGCCATCACTTTCAGGCGTTCGCTTCGCCACTCCACTCCCGCCCGCATGTTCAGTTTCTTCAAGAAAAAAGCCGCGTTGCTCGACACCGCGGTGCCGCCGGTTGCACTGCCTTCGCCTCCCGCTGCGGTCGAGCCCGAGCGGAGTACCTGGCTAGACAAGCTGCGCGGTGGCTTGCGCAAGACGAGTTCAAGCATCGCTCGCGTCTTCACTGGCACTGAGATCGACGATGCACTGTACGAAGACCTTGAAGCAGCGCTGTTGATGGCCGATGCTGGCATCAAGGCGACCGAGTTTCTGCTCGATGACCTGAAGCGGCGCGTGAAAGATTCACGTGCCACTGAACCTGCGGCCGTCAAAGGCCTGCTCGCCGACGCCGTGGCGGAGCTGCTCAGGCCGCTGGAAAAACCGCTGCAGGTGGGCAAGCACAAACCGACCGTGATGATGGTGGTGGGCGTGAACGGCGCCGGCAAGACCACCAGCATAGGCAAGCTCACGCGGCATCTGGCCGATGACGGACAGAAGGTCTTGCTGGCCGCAGCCGACACCTTTCGCGCCGCCGCGCGCGAGCAGCTCGCCGTGTGGGCCGAACGCGCCGATTTGCCGGGTGCTGCGCGCCAGGCGGTCGAGATCGTCAGCCAGGAAAGCGGCGACCCGGCAGCGGTCAGCTTCGATGCAGTCGTGGCGGGCCAGTCACGTGGCTGCGACGTGGTGATTGCCGACACGGCGGGGCGCCTGACCACGCAAGTGCACCTGATGGAAGAGTTAAAGAAGATCAAGCGCGTGATCGCCAAGGCGCAAGTGGGTGCGCCACACGAGGTGCTGCTGGTGGTGGATGGCAACACCGGGCAAAACGCGCTGTCTCAGGTCAAGGCCTTCGACGATGCCTTGCAACTCACCGGCCTGATCGTGACCAAGCTTGACGGCACAGCCAAGGGCGGCGTGCTCGCCGCGATCGCCCGTGAACGGCCCATCCCGGTGTACTTCATCGGTGTCGGCGAGAAGCTCGAAGACCTTCAGACCTTCAATGCGCGCGAATTCGCGCAGGCCCTGCTGAGCTGAGGCGGGCGCCTCAGCTTCAGCGTATCGACGGCCCCGATCCGCGCGGCGGCGGCGGTGCCAGCGGCACCGAGGACGAATCCAAGTCGTCAAACCAAGTGGAGGACGGCGGGTCGTGTTGCTCGGAGCCGTCGTCATCGATAACCGCGGTGGCCGCTTCTCGTGCTGGAACGGGTGTGACGACCGGGCGACCGGGCTGGGCCGCGGAGGCTGGCGTGGCGCCCGCGGGCATGTCGACCGGCATCTTGAGAATGGCATTGCGCGCGCCCACGGCGTTGGGCAGAGCGTCTTCGCGCCACACATGCAGCGGGATTTCGGCTGCCTTGAGCACGCGGTCCATGCGCGCGTGGCGCTGCCGCGCCTTTTCGTTCTCTTGCGACTCGGGGGCGCGAATGTCGACCACCGCGATCACCTGCGACACGCCGTCACACACGACCAGGTCGGCGCACATCACGCCCACGCGGCGCAGCCACTCTGAATAAGAGTGGCGGGTGGGCACTTTCAGAAAGCGCGCCAGCGGTACCTGGGCCAGGATGATGTGATCGGGCAGGCCACCGCGCAAAGCCGCGTAGGCCTTGCGTTCCGGGGTTGTCATGATGCGCGTGGCCTGCGGGTGCCACGACATCAGCGTGTCTAGCCCTTCGCCCGCGCGCACCTTGCCGCGTTGCGGCACAGCCTGGGTCGGCGCCCGCTGCCGCCGCCATGCCCACACCAGGGCGGCCAGAAGCACGACCCCACCAACGATCAGCAGAAGTTGCATGTCTATTTATTACCTGTGTTCTGCGAAAGCTGACCATAGCTGCGTCGGGTGGCGCGGTCAACCGGTAAGCCCCGAGGGGCCGCCTGCTCAGCGCATGCCGCCGGGGCCGCCCAGGCCCTTCATGCCGCCCATGCGCTTCATCATTTTCATCATGCCGCCGCCCTTCATCTTCTTCATCATTCCCTGCATCTGCTCAAATTGGTTGAGCAGGCGGTTGACTTCTTGCACCTGCACGCCGGCGCCGGCAGCGATGCGGCGCTTGCGGGTGGCCTTGAGTAGCTCGGGCTTGCGGCGCTCCAGCGGAGTCATCGAGTTGATGATGCCTTCCATGCGACGCACGTCGCGCTCGGCGCGGTCCATGTCGGCCTGGCCGAGGTTGCCGGCTTTGCCCGTCATCTGCGTGGGCAGCTTGTCCATCAGGCCGGCCAGCCCGCCCATCTTCTTCATCTGGCTGATCTGCGACAGGAAGTCGTTGAGGTCGAAGCCGTCGCCCGATTTCAGCTTGTCGGCGAGTTTTTGCGCTGCAACAACGTCAACGCCCTTCTGCACCTCTTCGACCAGCGCGACGATGTCGCCCATGCCCAGCACCCTGCCGGCGTGGCGCTGGGCGTCGAAGACTTCCAGGCCGTCGATCTTCTCGCTGGTGCCGGCGAACTTGATCGGCGCACCGGTGATCTGGCGCACCGAGAGGGCGGCGCCGCCGCGCGAGTCGCCATCGGTCTTGGTCAGCACGATGCCGGTCAGCGGCAGGGCCTCCTTGAAGGCCTTGGCAGTGTTGATCGCGTCTTGCCCTTGCATGGCGTCGACGACGAACAGCGTTTCAACCGGCTTCACGGCGGCGTGCAGGTCGGCGATCTCTTTCATCAGCACG
>NZ_JBKJOQ010000108.1:0-7481 GCF_046595475.1 Rhizobacter sp. | reverse complement strand
GTCGAACGGGTTCATGCTCATCTTGACGTTGGCGATGTCCACGCCACTGCCATCGCTCTTCACCCGCACCTTCACGTTGTAGTCAACCACTCGCTTGACGGCTACCAGCACTTTCATGGGACTTCTCTTTCTTGGTTAAAACAAAAACTTCAACGCCAACCGGGCACGGCCACGGTGGTCGTCGCGATGCGGGCCGAGCGCGCGCTCAAGGCCCGCTCTTGCGAGCCCACGTGGCCCGACAAGAGATAAAGGGTGTGGCCGGTTGCGCCGCCCAGCACGCAGGCGATGGCCTGGTCATCACAGGCAATGCGGTCGGTGATCTCGCCGCCTTCACGCACGCGCACGAATTCGCGGGTGCGTGGCATTGCAGCCCAGATGGCGCCGTCGGCGTCTTGGCAGATGCCGTCGGGTACCAGGCCGGGCAGCGGCGCCCACACGCGCCGTTGGCCTAGCGAGCCGTCAGCAGCCATGTCGAAAGCGGTGAGCCTCTCACCCATGGTTTCGGCCACGACCAGGGTGCGGCCGTCGGGGGTGATCACGCTGCCATTGGGGAAGTAAAGGTCATCGGCCACTGCGCGCGCCTGGCCGCCTTGCGGCGGCACATGGATGAGCACGGTCGGCTGCAGCGGCGCACGCGCGGAGAAGTCGAAACCGAAATTGCCGACGTAAGCGTTGCCGCGCGCATCGACCACCATGTCGTTGCAGTCGTGGGCGGCCAGCGCGCTCAGGTCGGCGTGCACCACCAGCCCTTGCGGGTCTAGGCGCAGCAGCTGCCGGTCCAGCATGGACACGACCAGCAGCCGGCCGTCTGGCAGCCAGCCCAGGCCTGAGGGCCGCCCTGGCACGGTGACCACCACGTGCTTGGTGCCATGGGCGTCGACTCGCGCGACTTCCAGGGTATAGAAGTCGGAGAACCACAGCTCGCCCTGGTGCCAGCGCGGGGCTTCGGCGAATGCGAGGCCCTCAAGCAGTGTGGCCGGTTTCATCTACTTGGCGGCCAGGCCCAGGCGCTGGATGAGCGCCTTGTCCTTGGCGAAGGTGGCCACGGCCCAGGCTTTGTATTCGTCACCCGTGCGATACCACATGTCTTGGTTGAGCTGGGCCAGCACTTCCAAGTGCTTGGGATCGTCCATGGCCTTCTTGAAAGCATCGTGAATCGCCTTCACGACCGCCGGGTCCATGCCCTTGGGGCCGACCAGGCCGTAGGGCGAGTTGCCGACGATGTTGTAGCCCAGCTCCTTGGCGGTGGGGATCTGCGGCCAGCGCTTGGTGCGTTGCTCGCCGAAGGTGGCGAGCAGGCGCATCTGGCCGCCATCGACGAATTTGTCCCAGCCTGACGCGTCACTGGCGGCCATCACGTGGCCGCCCAGCAGGGCTTGCATCAGGTCGGCGTTGCCTTTGAAGGGCACGTGGTTGAACTCGACCTTGGTGTTGTCGGCCAACTCTTCGAGCAAGAGGTGTGGGCTGGTGCCGATGCCGGTGGAGCCGTAGTCGATCTTGCCCGGTTGCTTGCGTGCGGCCTCCACATATTCCTTGAAGGTCTTGTACGGCGAATCATTCTTCACCACGAAGCCGAAGGTGTAGCCCGACACCCCCATGATGAAAGTGAAGTCGTTGATCGGGTTCCACTGCGTCTTCTGCATGTGCGGCAGGCGCAGCATGCCCATCGGAAACTGCGAGATGGTGTAGCCGTCGGGCTTGGCCGTGAGCGCCATGGTGCCCGGGCCGATGGTGCCGCCGCCACCGGGCTTGTTCTCGATGATGATTTGCTGGCCCAGGTGCTTGCTGGCGATCTCGGCCAGCGCGCGGTGGTGGCGGTCGGTGGAGCCGCCGGCAGGCCAGGGCACGATCAGGGTGACGGGCCTGCTGGGGTAGGCCTCGGCATGGGCAACGCCGAAGGGTGCGGCCAGCGCAGCGCCGGCAGCAGCGAGCATCAGGCCGCGGCGGACGCGCTGTACCAGACGGGGGGCAGATGCGTTCACAGAAAAATCTCCAATGGGTGGGTGAGTAGGAATAGAGGACAACCGGGTCATGAGCTTGCAGTGCGGGCAGCTTCTCTTTCTTGCAGCTCGCGCCACTGCACCTTGCCCGAGCCAGATTTAGGGAGCGAGGCCACGAACTCCACCATGCGCGGGCTCTTGTAGGCGGCCATGTGGTCGTGCGCCCAGGTCACGATATCTTGCTCGCTGACCCGACCCTGGAATTCAGGCTTGAGCACCACCAGGGCCTTGACGGTTTCGCCGCGCTTCGGGTCGCGCGCCCCGATCACGCAGGCTTCCAGAATCGCGGGGTGGCGGTACATCAGCGTTTCCACTTCGGCTGGCCACACCTTGAAGCCCGACGCGTTGATCATTCGCTTCAGGCGGTCGACCATGAAGAAGTAGCCGTCGGCGTCGACCTGTGCCAGGTCACCGGTGCGCAGAAAGCGCTTGCCGTCGATCTCCAGGAAGCTGTCTCGGGTGGCCTGCTCGTTGTTCCAGTAGCCGAGCATCACCTGCGGGCCGTGCACGATGACTTCACCGGTTTCGCCCACGCCCAGTTCTTGCATGGTGACCGGGTCGACCACGCGCGAGTCGACGTCGAACACCGGTATGCCCAGGCATTGCTGCTTCGGTGCCTGCGGCGGGTTGAGGTGTGTGGCGGCCATGGTTTCCGACATGCCGTAGCCCTCCACATAGTCGAGCCCGATCTTTTCCTTGAGCTTGGCGGCGATGGCCTGCGGCATGGCCGCCCCACCGCCGCGTATGCCTTGCAGGCTCGTGAGGTCGTAGTCGTCGAGCCGCGGGTTGGAGAGGAAGTCGATCATCATCGTGGAGATGACCTGCCACACCGTTACGCGGTAGCGCTGCATGCATTCGGCGGCAGCGTCGCGATCCCAGCGCGGCAAGATGACGATGGTGGCGCCGAGGTACAGCGGCCCATTCATGCTGCCGGCCATGCCGGTCACGTGGAAGTAGGGCAGCACCGACAGGTACACCGCGTCTTGCGTGCGGTTGAACCAGTGCACGCCGCCAACCAAGGTGCTCATCACGCTGCGGTGCGTGTGCATGCAGCCTTTGGGCTGGCCGGTGGTGCCTGAGGTGTAGGGCATCACGCACAGGTCGTCGGGGCCAGCGGTGAGTGGGCCAGGGCGCAGGTTCTTTGCCAGCATGTCGACCCAGGGCGTGCTGTTGGCGTCGGAAAGCACCTTGCGCGGCTCGGCCACGAACTGGGGCAGTGCGAAATCGGTGGGGCGCTTGAGGTAGTCGCTGTAGGTGGCGACGATCAGGTGCTGGAGGCTGGTCTGGCCCACCAGTGGCGCCATCTGCGCATGCAGGTCTTGCGGTACGAAGGCGGTGGTGGCGCCGGTATCGGCCACATAGTGCCGCAGCTCGTCGGTCATGTTCATCGGGTTGACCGGAACCACGACGGCGTTGGCGCGCAAGATGCCGTAGAAGGCCAGCACCCATTGCGGGCTGTTTTGCATGTACAGCAGCACGCGGTCACCCGCCTTCACGCCGCACACCTGCTGCAGGTAGCCCGCAATGCGCTCGGCTTCATCCTTGAATTCGGCGAAGCTGAGCGGCGTGTCGTAGAAGACGATGAAAGGCTTGTCGGGGTAGCGCTGCGCCGAGACCTCGGCGTTGTAGAAGAGGTTGGTCTGCGCCAGCGTCAGGTGCCGGGGCAGACCGGGTGGCCAGTGGGCAAGGTGGCGATCGGACATCGCAGGGTTCTCATTTGAAAAGGTTCAGCGCGACGCGTCGATCTCTTGCGCCAGAGCCCAGGCCTGCTCGGCCAGCGGTCGGGCGCGTTTGCCCGAGGCCACGGCATGCTCGCTCGATGCATTGCCTTGCTGCGCGCGGTGGGCAATGCCTTGCAGGATGCCGACCAGGCGAAACATGTTGAACACCATGTAGTAGTTCCACTCGGCCTTTGACACCGCGGTCTTGCGGCCGGTGCGCTCCATGTACAGCGCCACGTAGTCGGCCTCGGTGGGGATGCCCAGCGAGGGCAGGTTGGCGCTCACCAGGCCACGGCCGCTGCCAGCGCCCATGCGCCAGGTCATGCAGTGGTAGGCGAAATCGACCAAGGGGTGGCCGAGGGTCGACAGCTCCCAGTCGAGCACGGCGAGGATGCGCGGCTCAGTGGGGTGGAAGATCACGTTGTCGAAGCGGTAGTCGCCGTGCACGATGGCCACTTCATCGCCTGGCGGGATGTACTGGGGCAGCCACTCGATCAGCTGGTCGGCCGCATCGATTTTCTCGGTTTCGGCCGCCTTGTATTGCTTGGTCCAGCGGGCCACTTGGCGCTCGATGTAGTTGCCGGGCTTGCCGTAGTCGGCCAGGCCGATGGCGTTGGGGTCGACGCGGTGCAGCGCAGCCATCACGCGATTCAGCTCGCTGTAGAGCTCGCTGCGTTGGGCGTTGTTGTAGTCGGGCAGCAGCGGGTCCCACAAGATGCGGCCGTCTACGCAGTCCATGATGTAAAAGGCCGTGCCCAGCACGGCCGGGTCTTCGCACAGGGCATAGGCCTTGGCGACCGGCACCTCGGTCTTGGCCAGCGCGCTGATGACCTTGAACTCGCGGTCGACCGCATGCGCCGAGGGCAGCAGCACGCCGGGCGGCTTGCGGCGCAGCACGTAGTTCTTGCCGCCCGCGCTCAGCTTGAAGGTGGGGTTGGACTGCCCGCCCTTGAATTGCTCCACGTGCAGCTCGCCGCTGAAGCCTTCCACATGCTGGCGCATGTAGGCGTCGAGCTTTTGCACATCAAACGCGTTCTGGGGTGCAACAGGCTTGGTGCCGGAAAACTGCGTGGCTGACGTGTCTTTGCTCATGCTGAATTTGTCTCAGGTGATGCTGCTGCCGCCATCGATGGGCAAGGCATGCCCGGTGATGTGGCGTGAGGCTTCGCTGGCCAGGAAAACAACTGCTCCCTTGAGGTCTTCATCACCGCCGAGGCGGTGCAGCGGCGCGCGGGCCACGACGCTATCACCAATTTTGTCGAGCAGGCCGTAGGTCATTTTGGTCGGGAAGAAGCCAGGGCAGATGGCGTTCACGTTGATGTTGTACGCACCCCATTCGGAGGCCAGCGCACGCGTCATGTTGATGGCCGCGGCCTTGGAGGTGTTGTACGCCACCATGGTCACGCCAGGGCCGTTGCCCTTCAAGCCGGCGACTGAGGCGAGGGTGATGATCTTGCCGCTCTTGCGCGGGATCATGCTGCGCTTGGCCACTTCACGCGACAGGAAGAACGGCGCGTTGACGTTCAGGTCCATCAGCTTGTTCCACGCCTCGTCGGGGTAGTCCTCGGCAGGGGCGTTCCAGGTTGCGCCGGCGTTGTTGACCAGGATGTCGATCTGGCCGTAGGCTTTGAGCACCTGATCCACGAGGCCGGGGATCAGGTCGAACTTGGCCAGGTCGTTCGAGACGGTGATCGCCTCGATGCCCATGCCTTTCAGGTGCGCCTGCGCTTCGGCCAGCTCGTCGGCCTTGCGCGCGACGAGCACGAGCTTGCAGCCCATCTCACCGAGCGCCTCGGCCATTTGCAGGCCGAGGCCGCGCGAGCCGCCGGTGATGAGCGCGATCTTGCCGTCGAGCTTGAAGAGGTCTTTGACGCTCATGCGGCCCGCACCGTCAGCCGTTCAGGCTGAGCTTGTCGAAGCCGAGCAATGTGCACAGACCCTTCGACGGGCTCAGGGCGAACGGATGTGCGGCGCGGCAACGAGATCATCAGACCACTTCGAAGAGGCCGGCTGCGCCTTGACCGCCACCGATGCACATGGTCACGACCACGTACTTCGCGCCTCGGCGCTTGCCTTCGATCAGCGCATGGCCGGTCAGGCGCGAGCCGGTTACGCCGTAGGGGTGGCCCACTGCGATGGCCCCACCGTTGACGTTGAGCAGCTCGTCAGGAATGCCCAGCTTGTCGCGGCTGTAGATCACTTGGCAGGCGAAGGCTTCGTTCAGCTCCCACAGGCCGATGTCGCTGACCTTGAGGCCCGCCTGCTTCAGCAGCTTGGGGATGGCGAACACCGGGCCTATGCCCATCTCATCGGGCTCGCAGCCTGCTACCGCGAAGCCGCGGAAGATGCCCATGGGCTTGATGCCGCGCTTCTCAGCCAGCTTGCTGTTCATCAGCACACAGGCAGAAGATCCGTCGGAGAACTGGCTGGCGTTGCCGGCGGTGACCACGCCGCCCGGCAGGGCTGCGCGTATCTTGGCCACGGCTTCCAGCGTGGTGTCGGGGCGTATGCCTTCGTCAGCCGAGATGGTCACTTCTTTGGTGGTCAGGCGGCCGGTGACCTTGTCGGCCACGCCCATGATGGTGGTCATGGGGGCGATTTCGTCCTTGAACTTGCCGGCGGCTTGGGCAGCGGCCGCGCGCAACTGGCTGCGCACGCCGTATTCGTCTTGTGACTCCTTGCTGATGTTGTAGCGCTTGGACACCATCTCGGCCGTCTGCAGCATGCTCCAGTAGATCTCGGGCTTGGACTCGAGCAGGGCAGGGTCGGCGCGCATGTGGCGGTTGGTCTCGTTTTGCACGCACGAGATCGACTCCACGCCGCCACCGATGGCGACTTGCACACCGTCGACGATGATGGTGTGAGCTGCCATGGCAATCGCTTGCAGGCCCGACGAGCAGAAGCGGTTGATGGTGACGCCGGCGGTGGTGACCGGCAGGCCGGCGCGCAGCGCGGCTGCGCGGGCGATGTTGCCGCCAGTGGTGCCTTCGGAGAGCGATCCGCCGAGGAA
This sequence comes from Rhizobacter sp., assembly GCF_046595475.1. Lineage (GTDB taxonomy): Bacteria > Pseudomonadota > Gammaproteobacteria > Burkholderiales > Burkholderiaceae_C > Rhizobacter. Next base: position 750 of record NZ_JBKJOQ010000108.1, on the reverse strand, counting down.
CACGTCTTCGATTTCAGCCGGGTCCAGGCCCGAGCGCTTGACGGCGTGCTCGATGGAGTGCGCGGCGAGGGTGGCGCCGTAGGTCATGTTGAAGGCGCCCTTCCAGCTCTTGGCCAGGCCGGTGCGCGCGGTGGAGACGATGACTGCTTCGGTTGTCATGGGTGTGATTCCTTTGGTGTCTGTTCACGACCCTCCGTTCGGGTTGAGGTATTGAAGCCCCTCGCTGGCTTCGATACCTCAGCCCGAACGGAGTTGAGGGTCAGTTAAAGGTTTTGCCTTCTTCGGCCAACTTCAGCAGCAGCGGCGCGGGTTGCCAGAACTTGGCGTCAGCACCCGGCTCGGCGGCGATGCGCTTCAGTGCACGCACGACGTTGGGCAAACCCACGATGTCGGCGTAGAGCATCGGGCCACCGCGGTGCTGCGGGAAGCCGTAGCCGTTGAGGTAGACCACGTCGATGTCGGACGCACGCTGGGCAATGCCTTCTTCGAGAATGCGCGCGCCTTCGTTGACCATGGCGTAGATGCAACGCTCGATGACTTCTTCGTCGCTCACCTTGCGGGCCGTCAGGCCGCGTTCCTTGCGGAAGTCTTCGATGATCTTGTCGACCGCCGGATCGGGGATCGCGTCGCGCTTGCCTGCTTCGTAGCGGTAGAAGCCCGCGCCCGTCTTCTGGCCGAAGCGGCCGGCTTCGGCCAGGCGGTCGGCCACGATCGGGATGTAAGCCTCGGGGTTGGCTTCTTTGCGGCGCT
>NZ_JBKJOQ010000096.1:0-12737 GCF_046595475.1 Rhizobacter sp. | reverse complement strand
GTGGCGGCACTCAGCTTGATCAGGGAGCCCGAGGCAGGTGCAGGTGCAGGTGCAGGTGCAGGTGCAGGTGCAGGTGCAGGTGCGGGTGCAGGTGCAGGTGCAGGTGCAGGTGCAGGTGCAGGTGCGGGTGCAGGTGCAGGTAACGGCGAGGGCGGGGGCGACGCTGGCGGCCCAACCGGCGCGTTGGGGGCTGGGTCGTTGCCACCACAGGCGGCCACAAACACTGCTGCGCACAGCGCCGCCAGCACGCCGTGTTTGCACGCTGCGCTTGGACGAATGGAGGGGGTCATGATCGTGTGCATGGGTTGAGCCGGGCGGCGTGTGCTGCGAATGTCCGCCAGTCCGATGAAACAGGCTGTGCACAACTGCAAGGAGTCACGGAAGACGTATCTGTTTGGGTTTGCCCTTGACAAGCTCGCCGTGGTCGGTTGTGGCAAGCCCTGAGCAGATCGCCCAGGTGCGGGCGCTATGCTCGCCACCGTCTCCCACAACCCGGCGCCCCGACGATGGAAACCAAGTGGCTCGAAGACTTCGTGAGCCTGGCCGAGACGCACAGCTTTTCGCGTTCGGCGCAGTTGCGCCACGTTACCCAACCGGCCTTCTCGCGTCGCATTCAGGCACTTGAGGCCTGGGCCGGCATCGACCTGGTCGACCGCTCGTCTTACCCCACGCGCCTCACGCCCGCCGGCGAGACCTTTCGTTCGCAGGCGCTTGAAATCCTGGGCGCACTGCAGACCACACGCAACATGATGCACAGCCATCAGGTGGCGGGGCAAGACATGATCGAGTTCGCCGTGCCGCACTCGTTGGCGGTCACCTTTTTCCCGCACTGGGTGATGGACTTGCGCCAGCGCTTCGGCGCGCTCAAGAGTCGCCTGATGGCGCTGAACGTGCACGACGCGGTGATGCTGCTCACCGAAGGCAGCTGCGACCTGTTGATCGCCTATCACCACCCCTCGCAGCCCTTGCAGCTCAACCCCGACCGCTACGAGATGCTCAGCGTGGGCCACCAGACGCTCGCGCCTTACGCCAAGGCCGATGCCAACGGCCAGCCCCTGTTCCGTCTGCCCGCCAAGCCGGGCGAGCGTGTGCCCTTTCTAAGCTACGCCTCGGGCGCCTATCTCGGCCGCTTGGTCGAACAGATCGTGAAGCTGTCGCCCACGCCTTTGCTGCTCGACCCGATCTATGAAACCGACATGGCCGAAGGCCTGAAGGCCATGGCGCTCGAAGGCCACGGCCTGGCTTTTCTGCCCAACAGCTCGGTCGAGAAAGAAACGCGCGTCAGCCGCCTGGTGCGTGCCTCGGCGCCGGGCAGCTGCGAGTTGTCGATGGAGGTGCGCATCTACCGCGAGCGGCCCGAGATGGCGCGCCATACCAAGCCTGGAGCGCAGGCGCTGTGGGATTTTCTGCGTGGCCCCGCTGCCCCCTAGGCGGGGAACGCAAATTGCAATTGACCGCCAGAGCCTGCTCTCGTTGGCGCACACCTGCATTGGGCTTTCTACGTGGTTCCCCGTAGGCCACCGTCTCTAGAATCGTTGCTGTCGGCTTTTCAGTTCGCTTTTCGATTCCTCAACCAGAAGGAGTTCAATATGAAGAAAACTATGCTTGCCCTCGCCACGATGTTGGCGCTCGGCGCGGCTCACGCCGAAGACACACTGAAGAAAATCAAAGACAGTGCCTCCATCACGCTGGGGGCACGCGAATCTTCCGGTGCGCTGGCCTATACCCTCGGTGATGGCAAATACGTCGGCTTCCACACTGAGATGGCCCAGCGCGTGGCCGCTGACCTGCAAAAGCAACTCGGGCTGGCCAAGCTCGAAGTCAAGTTCCAGCCCGTGACCTCGCAGAACCGCATCCCGCTGGTGCAAAACGGCACGGTGGATCTTGAGTGCGGCTCCACCACCAACAACGCCACGCGCCAGAAAGACGTGTCGTTTGCCATGACCACTTATGTGGAAGAAGTGCGCATTGCGGTGAAGGCCAATTCGGGCATCACCAACATCGGCCAGCTCGCGGGCAAGACGGTGGCCACCACCACCGGCACGACCTCGGTGCAAACGCTGCGCAAGCATGAGCGCGCCACGGGCGTTGACTTCAAGGAGCTCTTCGGCAAGGACCACGCCGACAGCTTCCTGCTGCTGGAGTCGGGCCGCGCCGATGCCTTCGTGATGGACGGCCAGATCCTCGCCGGCAACATCTCCAAGTCGAAGGCCCCGGCCGATTACAAGATTGTTGGCGAAGTGCTGTCGGTCGAGCCCATCGCCTGCATGATTCGCAAGGACGACCCGGCCTTCAAGAAGGCAGTCGACGACAGCATCAAGGGCATGATCAAGAGCGGCGACCTGGCCAAGCTCTATGACAAGTGGTTCCTGCAGCCTATCCCGCCGACCAACACCAAGGTGGGCCTGGCCCTGAGCGACGCCACCAAGAATGCTTGGGCCAACCCCAACGACAAGCCGATGGAAGACTACGCAAAGAAGTAGGCGGCCCCTGAGGTAAGCCCTAGCGCGATTTGGCGCGGGGCTTGCTTACAGTGCGCAGGCGCGGCAGCGGTTCCACCGCGCCGCGCCTTTTTGTTGTTGGCAAGACAAGCATTCGGAGGTGGGCCTTGGGTACATGGGACTGGCAGATATTTCTGCGAGACACAGGGGGCGGCCAAACCTATCTGCAGTGGATGATGTCTGCCTGGGGCTGGACGCTGTCGGTGGCCTTGCTTGGGCTGGTGGTGGCCTTGCTCGTCGGCTCGCTGATGGGCATCTTGCGCACCGTGCCCAGCGCGGGCCTGCGATTCCTGGGCAATGCCTGGACCGAGCTCTTCCGCAACATTCCGCTCTTGGTCCAGATCTTTCTCTGGTACCACGTGATCCCCACGCTCTTTTTGTCGCTGCGGGCGATACCGAGTTTCGTGCTGGTGGTGTTCGCGCTGGGCTTCTTCACCTCGGCGCGCATTGCCGAGCAGGTCAAGGCCGGCATCGAGGCCTTGCCCAAGGGCCAACGCTATGCGGGCCTGGCCATGGGCCTCACGCTGCCGCAGACCTACCGCTACGTGATCCTGCCGATGGCGTTTCGCATCGTCATCCCGCCCATCACGTCGGAGTCGATGAACATCATCAAGAACTCCTCGGTGGCGTTTGCGGTGAGCATTGCCGAGCTCACGATGTTTGCCATGCAGTCGGGTGAAGAGACTTCGCGGCCGGTGGAGATGTACCTCGCCGTGACGATCTTGTATTTCATCTCGGCCTTCGCCATCAACCGCATCGCCACCTTCATCGAGGGCCGCTTGCAAGTGCCCGGCATGATCGGGGGGGGCAAATGAACCTCGACTTCAGCTTCGTCAACTGGGGCGTCGTCTCCAGCTTCATCGCCAAGGGCTTCTTCTATTCGATCCAGCTCACGCTGGTCGCCATGATCGGCGGCATCTTGATCGGCACCGTGCTCGCGCTCATGCGCCTGTCTGGCAAGAAGTGGCTGGTGATGCCGGCCGCGTTCTACGTCAACACGCTGCGCTCCGTCCCGCTGGTGATGGTGATCCTGTGGTTCTTCCTGCTGATCCCGCTGCTCACCGGCATCCGCATGGGCGCCGAGGTATCGGCCATCATCACCTTCACGGTGTTTGAGGCGGCCTATTACTCAGAGATCATGCGGGCCGGCATTCAGTCGGTGCCCAAGGGCCAGGTGTATGCGGGCTACGCGGTAGGCATGACCTACCCACAGTGCATGCAGCTGATCGTGCTGCCGCAGGCCTTTCGCAACATGCTGCCGGTGCTGCTCACGCAGACCATCATCCTGTTCCAAGACACCTCATTGGTGTACGCCATCGGTGCCTACGACCTGTTCCACGGCTTTGACACCGTGGCCAAGAATTTTGGGCGGCCGGTCGAGTCTTACCTGCTCGCCGCCGTTGTGTACTTTGTGATGTGCTTCAGCCTGTCCATGCTTGTGCGGCAGCTACAGAAGAAAATCCAGATCATCCGCTGACAGGATCAAACACCATGATCGACATCAAGAATGCTTCCAAGTGGTACGGCACTTTCCAGGTGCTGACCGACTGCACGACCACCATCAAGAAGGGCGAGGTGGTGGTGGTGTGCGGGCCTTCGGGCTCGGGCAAGTCCACGCTCATCAAGACCGTCAACGCGTTGGAGCCCATACAGAAGGGCGACATCGTCGTTGACGGCATTTCGATCTCCGACCCCAAGACCAATCTGCCCAAGCTGCGCAGCCGCGTGGGCATGGTGTTCCAGCACTTCGAGCTGTTCCCGCACCTGAGCGTGACCGAAAACCTCACGCTGGCGCAGATCAAAGTGCTGGGCCGCAACACCGAAGAAGCCATGACGCGCGGCCTCAAGATGCTCGACCGCGTGGGCCTGATGGCGCACAAAGACAAGTACCCCGGTCAGCTCTCAGGCGGCCAGCAGCAGCGCGTGGCGATTGCCCGCGCACTCAGCATGGACCCGATCGTGATGCTGTTCGACGAGCCCACTTCGGCACTAGACCCCGAGATGGTGGGCGAGGTGCTCGACGTGATGGTCAAGCTGGCCCAAGAAGGCATGACCATGATGGTGGTCACGCACGAGATGGGCTTCGCCAAGAAGGTGGCGCACCGCGTGATCTTCATGGACGCCGGCAAGATCGTCGAAGACTGCACCCGCGACGATTTCTTCGGCAACCCCGACGCGCGCTCGCCGCGGGCGAAAGAGTTTTTGTCGAAGATTCTCGCGCACTGAGCCTCCTGCAGTAGCTCCCGTGCGCTTGTCTGCGTTGATGGGGCACGCCTCATGCGCCACATGCACCACGAGTACGAAACGAAGCGGGGGCATCGCCTCAAGGCGAACATGAGGTTCGTCGCTAATCTGATGGCCTGACGAGTCACGCCATAAAGAAAGCCCCGGTTAACCGGGGCTTTCTAACTCAGAGCCTGCGATTCAGTTGCAACGCTCGGTGCGGAAGGCCGAGAAGCCAGAGGCATTGGGGTTGCTGCACGCAAACGAGGTGTAGCGGGTGTCGCCGTCGATGAAGCGCTTCATCCAGGCCACGCCCTTCAAACCGACCGTTGCGTTGGCCGAGTTGAAGCAGAAGTGATCGCCACCCGACTTTTCCAGATACTGCTTCGGGTTCTTCGTCATGCTGTTGTAGAACGGAACGGCATGCTGGGCGATCGGCGCCACAGCGTCGTTCTGGCAGGCGAAGATCAGCGTGGGCACGGTAAGCGCCGAGAAGTTGGTCGAGCCGTTCCACGGGGCTTGCGGCGCCGCGGCCTTGATCGACGGACGGTTCTTGGCCGAGACCAGTGAGCCCCCGCCACCCATCGACCAGCCCATCACGCCCGTGCGTGCCGCGTCGACCTTGTTGTAGATCGGGCTGCTGCTGGTCTTGGACAGCGATACCACTTGGTCGAGCGCCTTCAGTTGCTGGCTGGAGCGGCTGTCGGGCTGGTCATAGATGCTGTTGGTGTCGATGGTGATGACCACGAAGCCGTGCGAGGCCAAGCGCGGGCCCCACCAGTTGATGCTGCTCTGGTACGACAGATACCCCGGCACGATGGCGATGGCACCGACGGTGGCGCCTGCGTTCGTGGGGTAGTACACCGTACCGCCGCCGTAGCCGCTGGGGCGGCTGACGGTGAACGAGCTGGTCGAGAACGGGCCGCGGCTGGCTTCGAGCGATGCTTTGGTTGGGGCCGGGCCGATTTGCACGGCGAATGCGCTGACCGAAATCAGGGTGGCGCCTGCCAGCACCGTGGCCTTGATGAATTGCTGAAACTTCATGATGGGATGTCTCCTGTGTTGTGTGTCGCCGAAACGGCGGAGCCGTCCGGGCCGATGGGCAATCTGCAGGGTTCCTGCCGTTGTCACCAGGCAGCTATTTTTGTTCTATCGTGCTTTTTTAAATGTTCTCGCTTACGAGCTACGGCCAGCATCAAGCCATTTCATCCGTTTTGTGTTACGCGAAGTGCATGGCGGCGGGCAAGGGTTTTCATAGGTGAAAAGTTGAAATCCTGGCGCAAAACAATGCGCATGCCGGGGTTGGCTTGGATATGCTCCCGATCGAACAAGGTTGTCGGCAAGGCCTCAAATGATCGAAAAAATGTCTACTCGTGCAATATTTTTTGGTGCAGCCTCGGCAGCCTTGATCGTCGCGGTCATCTGGTGGTGGCCGGGCCCCGACGCCAACTCGGCGGTGGCGGAAGACACTGCGCCTGCCCGTGCAACCGTATCAACCGCGGGAGGCGGCTCAACCACGCGCGGCTTCAGCGTGGCGCCGGCTGCGCCGCAAGAAGATGTAGTCACCATTTCCGATGCCATGGGCTTGACGCTTGATGCCTCGCGCCTGTTTGAGCTGGGTTTCGCGGGTGGGTTGGTGATTGACCGCGCTACGCGCGCGTCCATCGAGGCGCTGGTCAACTCCATGCCGCCTGAGCCCACGGCCCAAGACCTTGAGAAACTGGAGCGCACGCTGCAAGCCGGATTGCCGGCGCCCGATGCAGCGAAGGCCTTCAAGCTGATCGGTGACTACCGCGCCTACACGAAAGAAGTGCAGCACGACATGCTGCCGCAGGGCATCCCGAAGACCGCTGACGAAGCTCGCGCGTTCTTCAGCCAGATGGAAGATGTGAAGCGCCGCCACTTCGACGACGCGACTGCAAGCGCCTTGTTCGGCGCCGACGATCGCTATGCCCAGCTGGTCATGGAGGCGAGCCTGGTGCAGTTGGATGCGAACCTCACGGCGGAGCAAAAGAGCAAGGCCGTAGACGACTTGCGGAGCCAGCTGCCCGCAGACCGCAAAGAACTGATTCCGCTGGGCGAGCCTGCCGAAGCGGCGTCTCAGCCCAGGCCGTGAGGGTTTGCGGGCGGGTTGCCGCCGCGGTGCATGCGCACGCGTACGAACTTCGGGTTGCGATTGAACGACGGGCTTTGCCCGTACCAGCGTTGAAAGGTGCGCGAGAACTGCGGGGAGTCACTGAACCCGGTGGCGAGCGCCACCTCGGTGAGCGTTCGCTGGCTGTACATCAGCTCAAGCAGCGGTTGCTGCCGCAGCCAGCTCTGGTAGTCGCGCAGCGACAGGCCCATCGCCGACGAGAACAGCCGAGACACGGTCTGCGGCGAGCGCCCGCAGCGCCGCCCCAGCGCGTCGGGGCTGAGCTGGGGCTCGGCCTTGAGCATGCGCAAGATCTCCAGGGCTCGCGGATCGGGTGCGGCCACTGGTGGCATCTGCCGCAGCGCCTCACTCACGGCTTGCCGAAACACCTGCTCAGCCAGGGTGACAGAGGCGGTGCCTTCGTGCAGGACGACAAAAGCGTCGTCTAAGGGGGCGAAGGCTTGGCGGTCGAGCGCCAACACGCCGGCGCGCCGCAAGGCCGCAAAGACGTGAAACGACCGGTGCGACGGCGTGAGGTTGAAGCTCAGCAGCGGCACACCGCGCGCGTCCAGGCTGCGTGCCACACGCGGCGCCACCACCGCCGCGTTGGCGTGCAAGACCTTGCCGTTGGCCAGGCCCAACTCGAATGGCGCGTGATTGGCACTCAACAGCAGCACCGGCCCCGGGCGTGCGGTCACGCCGCTGTGGATGCGCGCACTGGCATAGATGAAACCGTCGCGGCTCAGCACATAGGCGGTGTCTGGCGCGGCACCTGCCTCGGGCTCGTGTTGCGTCACTTCGAGGGTGGGGTCGCGCATGGGTTCATCATTACTGAACGCCCGTGCAGCCAACACTAGCGACTACCCTGAAGCCGCCTTGAACCGGGGTGTTTCAGAGGGTGAATGCGAGAATCCCGCGCATGACTTCTGACCTCATCCTGACCCGCCCTGACGACTGGCATTTGCATGTGCGCGACGGCGCTGCCCTTGCTGCCGTGGTGCCCGACACCGCGCGCCAGTTTGGCCGCGCGATCATCATGCCCAACCTCAAGCCGCCGGTGACCACGGCGGCACAAGCCGTGGCGTATCGCGAGCGCATTCTGGCGGCTGTGCCTGCGTCGTTGAAAGCGCAAGGGCTGAGCTTCGAGCCGCTGATGACGCTCTACCTCACCGACAACTTGCCGCCTGACGAAATCAAGCGGGCGAAGCAGGCCGGCGTGGTGGCCGTGAAGCTCTACCCGGCTGGGGCCACGACCAACAGCGATGCCGGCGTGACAGATTTGCGCAAGACCTACGCCACGCTCGAAGCGATGCAGCGCGAAGGCCTGCTGCTGCTGGTGCACGGCGAGGTCACCAGCCCCGACATCGACCTCTTCGACCGCGAGAAGGTGTTCATCGACACGCAGCTCATCCCGCTGCGCAAAGACTTCCCCGAGCTGAAGATTGTGTTCGAGCACATCACCACCCGCGAAGCCGCGCAGTACGTGAGTGAGGCTGGGCCACGCACCGCCGCCACCGTTACCGCACACCACTTGCTCTACAACCGCAACGCCATTTTTCTCGGTGGTGTGCGCCCGCATTACTACTGCCTGCCGGTGCTCAAGCGAGAAGAGCACCGCCGCGCGCTGGTGGCGGCCGTGGCCTCGGGCAGTGACCGCTTCTTCCTCGGCACCGACAGCGCGCCCCACGCGGCCCATTTGAAAGAGCACGCCACCGGCTGTGCGGGCTGCTACACCGCGCTCAGTGCGCTCGAGCTGTACGCGGAAGCCTTTGAGGCCGCCGGTGCGCTCGACAAGCTCGAAGCCTTTGCCAGCTTTCACGGCCCGGCCTTCTACGGCTTGCCGCGCAACAGTGGTACGGTGACTTTGCGCAAAGAGGCTTGGGTGTTGCCCGAGGCCTTGCCCTTCGGCGACGCCGAGCTCAAGCCACTGCGCGGTGGCGAAACCCTGGCCTGGAAGCTGGCATGAACTCAAACAAGAAGGTGATGCTGCTCATCGATGCCGACAACGTGTCGGCCGCCGTCATTGAGCAGGCCGTGGCCAAGGTGATGGCCGAGCACGGCGCCATACACGTGCGGCGCGCCTATTGCACGGCCGAGTCTGCGGTCACGCACCAAAAGCTTTTCAAGGCGCATTCCATACGCCCTATCGTCAACCTGTCCAGCGGCAAGAATGCCAACGACATTGCGCTCGCCATCGATGCGATGGACCTCGCCGTGGCCGAGCGGCCCGACGTGGCCGTCATCGTCTCGTCAGACTCCGACTTCGCCCCCTTGGTCATACGCCTGCGCGAAAAGGGCTGCCGTGTCGAAGGCATAGGCCAGCACGGCAAGACAGCTGACGACTCAAAGCCGGTGTACGACGATTTCGTCGATTTGCTGCACCAGAAGAAGCCGGCCGATGTGGCTGCGCGCGCGCCACGCAAGCGGGCGCCAGCGCGCAGGTCGGAAGCTGCTGCAACAACCCCGGCACCAACGCCGGCGCCCAGGCGCCAGGCGCCTCAGGCGCCGGCATTGCCTGACGACGTGCTGCGCATCCTCGAAGCGCTGCCCGAGCTGCGCAGCGGCGCCAAGCTGGAGCTGGGCATTGCCGCTGAGCGGCTGCGAGGCGAGGGCCTGCTGGCCAAGAACGCGCCCTCGACCAAGCTCTTCAAGAAGTACCCCGACTTCTTTGCGCTGACGCCCGAGCGCCAGCCCAACAAGGTGCAGTACCAGGGCCGCTGAGGCCCCGGCACCTTCACCCACGCATCACGAGCAGTTGGCCGTGCGGAAGTCCGACAGCCGGGTGCTGTTCGGGTTGCTGCAGGCGTAGGGTGTGTAGCGGGTGTCTTCATCCATGAAGCGCTTCATCCAGGCCACGCCTTTCTTGCCGATCAGCGCCTGGTTGCTGTTGCCGCTGTTGGCGCACGAGTGCGAGCCGTTGTTGATCTCCAGGTACTGCTTCGAGTTGCGCGTCATGCTGTTGTAGAACGGCGAGGCGTGCCGGTTCACCGGTGCCACGGTGTCGCTTTCGCAGGCGAAGATCAAGGTTGGCACCGTCACGGCCGAGAAGTTGGTGGTGGAGCTGTTCCATGGCGCTTGTGGCGCAGCAGCCTTGAGCGTCGGGTTGTTGCGCGCCGAGATCAGCGTGCCCCCGCCGCCCATCGACCAGCCCATCACGCCCAGGCGTGTGGTGTCGACCTTGCGGTAGATCGGGCTGCTGGACGTGCCGTTTAGCGCGACGACCTGGCGCAGCGCAGCCATCTGCTGAGTGGAGCGGCTGTCGGGTTGATCGAATGTCGACCGGGTGTCGATGGTGATCACCACGAAGCCGTGCGAGGCCAGGCGCGGGCCCCACCAGTTGATGCTCGACTGGCGCGCCAAAAAGCCCGGCACGATGGCGATGGCGCCTACGGTGCCGCCCGCATTCGTTGGGTAGTACACCGTGCCGGCGCCGAAGCCGCTTGGGCGCGTCACCGTGAACGTGCTGTACGCGAACGGACCACGGCTGGCTTCGAGCGAGGCCGTGGTCGGGTTGGGCCCGCGGGCATAGGGGTTGGTCTGCGCGCTGGCCGCGGCGGACATGACCAGGGCGCCAATGAGCATCGAGGCCGTCGCGAGATGCGCGGCGTAGCTTGTGAATCGCATGTTGTCTCCTGCAATGTGGTGAACGGGCTTTGCGCGGTGCTGACGGGTCTGGGCTCGCCGAGCAACGAAGAGCCATTTTTCAGCAGCAACTAGCGATTTCTCATCGGCGCTTTCGAGCTACGCATTCGATCAATTCGGCAGCACATTTTTGTGCTACGCGCGCAGCGGGGGAGGGGAGCGCTGGCGTGTCAGCGAGGCCGCATTCAATGCCCCAGGTCAAGTCGGGTTTTGAGGCCATGTCGGCGGCTATGCTGGTGCCTCGTTTGCGGCTTCGTTCTTGCCCACTTCACCTTGCCTGTGTCCAACATGACCAAACCTGTCTCACTCGCGGTTTTTGTCGGCCTGCTGGCGGCGGCCCTGGCCTTCTGGCTGTGGCCGTCTGATGAGCCCGCGGTGTTGGCCCCCGGCGGTGCTGCAGTGGCCTCGGCCTCCGGCACACGCGTCATGCCGGCGCCGGGGCGGCCAGGTGCTGCGCCCTGGGCCGTCACGGTCACCGACGCAATGGGCCTCACTCTGGATGCCGCGCGCCTCTTCCAGCTGGGTTACGCCGGCGGCCTGGTGATCGACCGCGACACCCGCTCGGCGATTGAGGCGGTGCTTAACTCCATGCCCGAAGAGCCCTCGGAGCAAGACCTGCAGCGGCTGGAGCGCACGCTGCGCGAAGGCCTGCCGAAGGAAGATGCCGAGAAGGCGCTCAAGCTCTTCAACGACTACCGCGCCTACACCGGCGAAGTACGCAACGAGATGATGCCCAAAGGCATTCCGGCGAATCAGCAGGAGGCGAGCGCCTTCTTCGACCAGATGGATGCGGTGAGGCGCCGCCACTTCGACGAAGCCACGGCGCTGGCGCTGTTCGGCCCCTACGACGGCTATGCGCGCATTGCCATGGAGGCCAGCTTCGTTGAGCAAGACGCTACGCTCACGCCGCAGCAGAAGAAGGAGCGCGTGGACGCGCTGCGCGCCAAGCTGCCGCCCGATCAGCAGGCGATCATCCCGCAGCCTTCGCCCGATGCCGCATCTCAGCCAGCCTCATGAGGCGGAGCAGGCTTGCCCGTATCGGGCCGTGCGTTGGTCTGGTTGGAGCGGCCATGAACGAACACCCGCACTGATTTCGGGTCGCGGCTGAACGAAGGGCTTTGCCCGTACCAGCGCTGAAAGGTGCGTGTGAATTGCGATGAGTCGGCAAAGCCGGCCTGGTAGGCCACTTGGGTCAGTGATCTGCGGCTGCAGAGCACCTCAGAGACGCGGCGATGTTTGAGCCAGTTGTGGTAGTCGCGCATCGACATGCCCACGGCCGCAGAGAAGAGCCGCGACATCACCTGGTGCGAGTGGCCGCACTGTTGCGCCAGCTCGTCCAGGCTGAGCTCGGGGTTGGCGTCCAGCAGGCGTATCAGCGCCAGGGCCCGTGGGTCGGGCGGTGCGGCCGGTGGCAGTTGGCGCAAGGCTTCGGCCACCGCCTGCTCGAAGATGCGTTCGGCGTCTTGGGTTGTGGCCGTGCCCCGGTGCAGGGCCTCGAAGCCATCGTCGAGTTGGTTGAACGCATGCCGGTCGAGCGCCATCGCGCCCGCGTGTTGCATCGCCCGAAAGACGTGGAAGGCAGCATGCGAGGGCATGATGTTGATGCTCAGGAGCGGCACGCCACGCGCGTCGAGGCTGCGGGCCACGCGCGGGGGCACCACCATGGCCACCGCGCTCTGCACAGAGCCTTCGCGCACCGTCAGGTGAAAAGGCGTGTAGTCGGCACTGATCAGCAGCACTGCGGGGTGGCGCACGGTGGTGCCGCTCTTGAGGTTGGAGCCGGCGTAGATAAAGCCGTCATAGCCCAGCACGTACGAGTTGTCGCGCTCATCAGGCGATTGACGTCGCGCAGTTTGCGCCGCAGAGCGGTTCGACGCGCATTGGGAAGAGGCAGGAGCATCCATCAGCAGCCTTTCGTGAGAACGCGTCGGTGCACGCGAAGTGGCGCCAATGTGAACGCAAGCTTGCTCCAATCTGAATACGTGCAAGCCCTACGGGCTGCGTCGAATGGCACGCGAGGCAAGCACGATGTCCGGATGAGACAATCGCGCCGTGAAGCAAGCCAGACCGCCGCTGGTGCGATCGTGGAAACACGGCACTGGAGGAAGGTCCGGACTGCGCAGGGCGGCGTAGCAGCTAACGGCTGTCCACCGTGAGGTGAGGATCAGAGCAACAGAGACGAGTCGGCGTGTTTTCGCAAGAGAGCACGCAGGGTGAAACGGGCAATCTCTACGCGC
>NZ_JBKJOQ010000092.1:0-14765 GCF_046595475.1 Rhizobacter sp. | reverse complement strand
CCCTTGGGCGTGGGCACCACCATGATGATTTCACCCACACCCGCCACCTTGGCCGGCACCGCGCCCATCAGCACACTCGACGGGTAAGCCGCCTTGCCGCCCGGCACGTACATGCCCAAGCGGTCAATCGGCGTGACCTTCTGGCCCAGCAACGTGCCATCGGCGTCGCGGTAGCTCCATGAGCGGCCGCAGGCTTCGAGCTGGCGCTGGTGGTAGTCGCGCACGCGCTCGGCAGCGGCTTCAAGGGCGCTGCGTTGCTTGTGCGTGATGGCTGCGAGGGCGGCTTGCAACTCGGCTTGAGTGATCTCAAGCGCCGCCACTGACGACGCGGCGAGCCCATCAAAGCGCTGCGTGTATTCCAGCACCGCGGCATCGCCACGCACCCTGACGTCGTCAAGAATGACTGCCACCCGCTCTTCGATCGCATGGTCGGTTTCGGCGGACCAGTGCAACACGCGCTGAAACTGAGGCTCGAAATCGGCGGCGGTCGTGGTGAGCTGACGGACGTTGACGGTCATGGCTTTAGGGGGCAGGACTATTGAGCAGGGATGGCCGATGCAAACGCATCGATGATCTGGCGAATCGGATCGCGCTTGAGCTTGAGTGCGGCCTGGTTCACCACCAGGCGCGCTGAGATCTGCATGATCTCTTCCACTTCAACCAGGTGGTTGGCCTTGAGCGTGTTACCGGTCGACACGAGGTCGACGATGGCATCGGCCAGGCCGGTCAGCGGGGCGAGCTCCATCGAACCGTAGAGCTTGATCACGTCCACATGCACGCCCTTGTCGGCGAAGTGATCGCGCGCGCAGCTGGTGTACTTGGTGGCCACGCGCAGGCGCGAGCCCTGCTTCACGGCAGCGGCGTAATCGAAGTCGTCACGCACAGCCACGCTCATGCGGCACTTGGCGATGCGCAGGTCGAGCGGCTGGTACAGGCCTTGGCCACCGTGCTCTAGCAGGATGTCTTTGCCGGCCACACCGATGTCGGCACCGCCGTACTGCACGTAGGTGGGCACGTCGGTCGCGCGAACCAGCACCACACGCACGTCGGGGCGGGTGGTGCCGATGATCAGCTTGCGCGACTTCTCGGGGTCTTCGAGCACCTCGATGCCAGCGGCTTTGAGCAGCGGCAAGGTCTCTTCAAAAATACGTCCTTTGGACAAGGCAAGGGTAATCATCGCGCCCCCTGCCGAGCCGCCTCAAAGGGGGCGCACGCCCCCTTGGGGGGCAACGAACGATAGAGAGTGTGGGAGTTCATTTTGTTCGCTCTATGTCTGCGCCAATGCCGCGCAGCTTGGTTTCCATCTGGTCGTAACCGCGGTCCAGGTGATAGATGCGCTCGACCACCGTTTCGCCATCGGCTACCAAACCACCGATCACCAGACTGGCCGAGGCACGCAGGTCGGTGGCCATCACGGTCGCGCCCGACAAACGCTCGACGCCCTGCACCACCGCCGTGTGCCCGTCGACCTCGATCTTGGCGCCCAGCCGCACGAGCTCGTTCACGTGCATGAAGCGATTCTCGAAAATGGTTTCGGTGACTTTGGCGGTACCGCTCGCGATGCAGTTGAGCACCATGAATTGCGCCTGCATGTCGGTCGGGAAGGCGGGGTACTCGCTGGTGCGAAAGCCCACCGCACGCGGCCGCGTGTCGCTCTTCACGCGTATCCAGTCGGCGCCGGCCTCGATGCTGGCGCCTGCCTCACGCAGCTTGTCGATCACCGCATCAAGATGGTCGGCACGCGCGCGGCGCAGCACCACGTTGCCGCCGGCCGCAGCCACAGCGCACAGAAAGGTTCCAGCCTCTATGCGGTCGGGCACGATGCGATGGTTCGCCCCATGCAGACGCTCGACACCCTGAATGCGAATCTTGCTGGTGCCATGGCCCTGGATCTTGGCGCCCATGGCGATCAGCATCTCGGCCAGGTCGGGAATCTCGGGCTCTTGCGCGGCGTTTTCCAGCACCGTTTCGCCTTCAGCCAGCGTGGCGGCCATCATCAGATTTTCGGTGCCGGTCACAGTCACCATGTCGGTGGTGATGCGCGCGCCTTTGAGCCGCTTGGCGCGGGCCAGGATGTAGCCGTGCTCCACCGTGATCTCGGCGCCCATCGCCTGCATGCCCTTGATGTGCTGGTCAACCGGCCGCGAGCCGATGGCGCAACCACCGGGCAACGACACCTTGGCTTCGCCAAAGCGCGCCAGCAGCGGGCCCAGCACCAAGATGGAAGCGCGCATGGTCTTCACCAAATCGTAAGTCGCCTCGTGCGAGTTCACGGTCGACGCATTGATCGACACGCTGTCGGGTTGTGCCTCGCTGCGCTCAGCGCCCGCGCCCAGCATGCGCAGCAGCTTGATGGTGGTGTTGACGTCTTGCAGGCGCGGCACGTTGGTGAGCGTCACCGGATCGGTGGTGAGCAACGCGGCGCACAGCTCGGGCAGCGCAGCGTTTTTGGCGCCCGAGATCGTGACTTCGCCTTCAAGCCGGCGACCACCGCGAATCAGAAGTTTGTCCATGAGCGTGTTTCCTTGCCCCATGCCCGCCCCGGCTAACCGAACCCGCTGGCGCAGGCTCGCCAGCCGCAGTGAACACTGCGGCGGGTTTCAGTGGTGGTGGGTAGTGGCCGGAGCCGGGCTTGCAGCCCACTCAACCGGGGTCAGCGTCTTCATGGACAGGGCGTGGATTTGCTCGCGCATTCTATCGCCCAGCGCCTGGTACACACGCTGGTGGCGCGCCACGCGGCTCTTGCCTTCAAACTCGGCCGACACGATGGTGGCGAAGAAGTGGCGGCCGTCACCCTCAACCTGCAAGTGCTCGCAGGCCAGGCCTTGCGCGATGTAGCGCTCGACTTCGGAGGGGGTGGGGTCTGCCATGGTGACGAGGATTATCTCTTAGCTTCGAATCTTGTAGCCTATGCGCAGCAGGTGCAGGCACAGGACGCAGACGATTGCGAGGCTCGTGGCCACGATCGAGAAGCTGATCCACGGCGACACATCGCTCACCCCGAAGAAGCCATGCCGAAAGCCGTCGATCATGTAGAAGAACGGGTTCAGGTGGCTCACGCCTTGCCAGAAGGGCGGCAGCGACTTGATCGAATAGAACACGCCCGACAGAAAGGTCATGGGCATGATGATGAAGTTCTGGAAGGCCGCGATCTGCTCGAACTTCTCGGCCCAGAGGCCCGCCACCAAGCCCAGCGCGCCCATCATGGCGGCACCGCACAGCGTGAAGACGATGATCCACAACGGGTTGGCCACGGGCGGCGGCGCAAACCACACCGTCACCAGCAAGACACCCGTACCCACCACCAGGCCGCGCACGACCGAAGCGCCTACATAAGCCACGAACCAAGCCCAGTGGCTGAGCGGCGTGACCAGCAGGAAGACAAGGTTGCCGGTGATCTTGCTCTGGATCAGCGACGAGCTGCTGTTGGCGAATGCGTTTTGCAACACGCTCATCATCACCAGGCCAGGGATGAGAAAGCTGGTGTAGCCCACCTCGCCAAACACCTTGACCCGGCCCTCGAGCACGTGGCCGAAGATCAGCAAATACAGCACGGCTGTGAGCACCGGCGCGGCCACGGTCTGGAAGCTGACCTTGTAGAAGCGCAGCATCTCTTTGTAGAACAGGGTGCGTGCGCCGGAGAGACGAACCATCATGCGGGCACCTTCATGATCTCCAGGAAGACGTCTTCCAAATCAGCGCGGCCGATCTCCAGGTCTTCAGGCCGGCAGCCCGCGGCGCGCAAGGTGGCCAACACCTGCTCCACTTCCGCCGCGTCATGTGCCGTCACCTGCACGATGCGCCCGGTGACCCGCGATTGCGCCGCCAGCGAAGCGGGCAGTGCCGCATCCATCTTGAACCGCATCATCGTGCTGGCCGTGCCCGCCAACAGCGCCGAGGTGCGGTCTAGCGCCACCACGCGGCCCTGCTTGAGCATGGCGATGCGACCGCACAACGCCTCAGCCTCTTCCAGGTAGTGCGTGGTCAGCAGCACGGTGTGACCTTCCTTGTTGAGGCGGGCGACAAACTGCCACAGCGTTTGGCGCAACTCCACGTCTACACCCGCGGTCGGCTCGTCGAGCACGATCACCGGCGGGCGGTGCACCAGCGCCTGGGCGACCAGCACGCGGCGTTTCATGCCACCCGAGAGCTGACGCATGTTGGCATTCGCCTTGTCGGCAAGCCCCAGGCCCTGCAGCAGCTCGTCGATCCAGGCGCCGTTGTTGCGCACGCCAAAGTAGCCGCTCTGGATGACCAGCGATTCGCGCACGCTGAAGAAGGGGTCGAACACCAGCTCTTGGGGCACGATGCCCAGGCGCTTGCGGGCTTCGGCGTAATCGGCCACCACGTCGTGGCCGTGCACAGCCACCTGGCCGCCAGTGGCACGGCTCAAGCCCGCGAGGATGCTGATCAGCGTGGTCTTGCCGGCGCCGTTGGGCCCGAGCAGGCCGAAGAATTCACCGGGCTGGATGTCGAAGCTCACACCATCGAGGGCGCGCACTTCGCGGCCGGCGGCTGAGTAGGTCTTGCTGACGTTCTGGAAGGAAATGGCTGGCATGGAGCGCGCGATTGTAGGCAGGCAGCTCTTTTCTCGCTGGCGGTGAAACGGGCGTCTGGTGCTAGATTCGCCGCCAGAGACAAAAGAGACAAAAATGGCCCCTCCCCCGAAGAAGCCGCGCCGCACCGCCGAGCGCATTCTGGAAGTGACGCTGGCGCTGTTCAACCGCTTCGGCGAGCCCAACGTCTCCACCACGCTGATCTCGGCCGAGCTCAACATCAGCCCGGGCAATCTCTATTACCACTACCCCGCCAAAGACGAGCTGATCAACTCGCTCTTCACCCGCTACGAAGAGGCACTCAACCAGCTGCTGCACGCAGCAGACGACGTGCGCAACGTCGAAGATGCCTGGCTCTTCTTCCACATGCTGTTCGAGCTGATCTGGCAGTACCGCTTTCTCTACCGCGACCTGAATGATCTGCTGAGCAAGAACCGCAAGCTGGAGACGCAGTTCCAGGCCGTGCTGAAGAACAAGTCTCACGCCGTACAGAGCGTGCTCCGCGGCATGTCGCGTGGCAACGCCATCCAGATCACCCCCGGCGCGGCCGAGCCCACCGCCACTGCCATGGTGGTGGTGCTGACCTACTGGCTCAGCTACGAATATGTGCGTGACCCGCGCAATGCACTCGAGCCCGAGAGCGCTGGTGCCGCCTTGCTGCGCGGCGCCTTCCATGTGCTCAGCCTGCTGATGCCCTACCTCGAAGCCGGCCAACGCGAGCACCTGCTCGGCCTGGTCGGTCACTATCAAAAATCAGACCCGAAGCCCTAAGGAGACAACGCCATGGCCAAGTGGACCGCCTTCCCCTACGACGCAGCCGAATACACCTACGACGCCGCCACCCTGAAGAAGAAGTGGGCGCGGCTGCACGCCGGTGATGCCGAGCCGCTGCCGAAAGACGACAACGTGCTGGCTGCCTGGGCGCTGTTCCATGCCGGCGAATTCCAGAAGGCCACCGAGGCCGGGCTGAAAGCCGGTGGCGCAGGCATCACGGTCGCCAACAAGGCGCAGTCCATCTACGCCAACTACCTGGAGAAGAGCGAGAAGACCAAGTTCGCACTGTTCCTCGAAGTGGCCGGCCGCGCCGATGCGCAAGCCGCCGAAGACCCGAAGAACGCCAATGCCCATTACCAGATCGCCTACTCGCTGGGCCGCTACAGCCAGGGCATCAGCGTGGCCAAGGCGCTCGCGCAAGGCCTGGGCAGCAAGGTGAAAACCGCACTCGAAACCGCCATCAAGCTAAGCCCCAAGCACGCTGATGCGCACATCACGCTGGGCGCCTTCCATGCCGAGGTGATCGACAAGGTGGGCTCGCTGCTGGGCCGCACTCAAGGCGCCAGCAAAGACGCCGGCCTCACCATGTTCAAGACCGCGCTCAAGCTCAACCCCACGTCGGCCATCGCCATGGTCGAGTACGCCAACGGGCTGGTCATGCTCGATGGCGACAAGAAGATGAAAGAAGCCGAAAAGCTCTACGCCGACGCGGCCGCCTGTGAGCCACTCGATGCAATGGAGCGGCTCGACGTGGAGATGGCCAAGGCCGAGCTGGAAGACTGACTGAGTGGCCGACTGATCAGGCCGCGGTGGCCTTGCGCACCGCGTGCTCCCACTGTGCCATCAGCTCGCCGGCGCGCGCACGCGACATGGTCGGGCGAAAGGTGCGGTCGACCTGCCACTGCGCGCCCAGCTGGTCGAGGTTGCTGTACACGCCACTCGACAAGCCGGCCAAGTAGGCCGCGCCAAGCGCGGTGGTCTCGATGACCTTGGGGCGCACCACCGGAATGCCGAGCAAGTCGGCCTGTATCTGCATCAGCAGGTTGTTGACGCAAGCGCCGCCATCCACCCGCAGCTCGGCCACCGGTGAGCCGCCCGCTGCCACCGCATCGCGGCTCATGGCCTGCAACAGCGCCGCACTCTGGAAGGCAATGCTCTCGAGCGCCGCGCGTGCGATGTGGGCCACGGTGGTGCCCCGCGTGAGGCCCACGATGGCGCCGCGCGCATCGGCGTTCCAGTAGGGCGCGCCCAGACCGGTGAAGGCCGGCACAAACATCACGCCGCCGCTGTCGGGCACGCTCTCGGCGAGCTGCTGCACCTCGCCGCTGGCCTTGATGGCATGCAGGCCGTCACGCAACCACTGCACCACGGCGCCACCGATGAAGACACTGCCTTCGAGCGCGAACTCGGGTGTGGTCGTGGGTTGCGCAGCGCTGGTGGTGATGAGGCCATTGGTCGACGTTTGAAACTGCGCCCCGGTGTGCATCAGCATGAAGCAGCCGGTGCCGTAGGTGTTTTTCGCAAGGCCGGCCTTGAAACAGGCCTGGCCGAAGAGCGCACTCTGCTGGTCGCCTGCAATGCCGCCGATGGGGATGGCGGCGCCCAGTATGTTGGCCGTGGTGTGGCCGTAGACATGGCTGGAGGGATGCACCGCTGGCAGCAGCTCGCGCGGCACATTGAGTATCTTCAGCAACTCGTCGTCCCACTCGTTCTTGTGCACATTGAGCATCAGCGTGCGCGAGGCGTTGCTCACGTCGGTGGCGTGCACTTGCCCACCGGTGAGGTGCCACATCAGCCACGAATCGACAGTGCCGAAGGCCAGCTCGCCCCGGGTTGCCGCGGCGCGCGCACCGGGCACGGTGTCGAGTATCCATTTCAGCTTGGTGCCGGAGAAGTAGGCGTCGATGATGAGGCCGGTCTTCTCGCGGAAGGTGGGCTCCAGCCCCTTGGCCCGCAGCTCGGCGCACACGGGCTCCATGCGGCGGTCTTGCCAGACGATGGCGTTGTAGATGGGCTCACCGGTCTTGCGGTTCCACACCAGCGTGGTTTCGCGCTGGTTGGTGATGCCGATGGAGGCGATGTCTTTCGCGCTGAGCCCGGCGTTGGCGAGCGCTTCTTTCGCAGTGGCGAGTTGCGACTCCCAAATCTCCTTGGGGTCGTGCTCGACCCAGCCCGGCTGCGGGTAGATCTGGCGGAACTCGCGCTGCGCCATCGCGACGATGTGGCCGTGTTCGTCGAAGACGATGCTGCGCGAGCTGGAGGTGCCTTGGTCCAGGGCGAGGAGGTAGGTGGGTTTGCTCATGCTCGATCACTCCGCCACTTCACATTGAACCCCTGCCTCGTTGAGCAGCGCCGGAAACGGCTCCGGCGGCCTCGTGTCCGTGAACAGCATGTCCACCTCATTCAAACCCGCCAGCTTCACCATCGCCGGCCGGTTGAACTTCGAATGGTCGGCCGCCAGCCACACCTCGCGCGAGTGCTCGATGATGGCGCGCGCCACCTTCACCTCGCGATAGTCGAAGTCACGCAAGGTGCCGTCGTCTTCTATGCCCGAGATGCCGATCAGCCCGATGTCAACCTTGAACTGGCTGATGAAATCGACCGTCACCTCGCCCACGATGCCGCGGTCACGCGAGCGCACCACGCCACCCGCCACGATCACCTCGCAGGCAGGGTTGTCGCTCAGGATGGCCGCCACGTTCAAATTGTTGGTGATGACCCGCAAGCCCTTGTGGTGCAGCAGCTCGCGCGCAATCGCCTCGGTCGTGGTGCCGATGTTGATGATCAGCGAGCAGCCCTCCGGCACCATCTGCGCCACGCGGCGCGCAATGCGCTGCTTGGCCTGCTCGTTGAGCTGCTGGCGTTGCCGGTAGGCGATGTTCTCGGTGGTCGAGCTGGGCAGCCGCACACCGCCGTGAAAGCGCGCCAGCAGCCCGGCTTCGGCCAGTTGCTTCACGTCGCGCCGCACGGTTTGCAGCGTCACGCCGAACTGGTCGGCCAACGCCTCCACCGACAGCGCGCCGCGCGCGCGTACTTCCTGAAGCAACAAGGCTTGTCTGGGGTTGGGTGTCATGCGCAATGAGTCGATTTTTGGTGGCGAGCGTAGCGGATCGGGATGAACCCGAAATGCTGGATTGCGAGCTTGCGTGGTTTTCGTTTGTCGGCTAAAAAGAAAAAAGAGGAAAACAAACGAACACAAACCGAACATGGTTGTGATGGAATCGGCAGCCTGAAGCGCAACGGAGCGCCCAGGCCCAGGAGACAGACAGCTTGAATCACCCGCACCCGGGCACCGCCGACACGGCCCCCACGGATCGCCAGACCCCTGCCGAGCAAACCTGCGATGTGCTCATCGTGGGCGGCGGTATCAATGGCGCCGGCATTGCGCGAGACCTCGCGGGGCGCGGCCTGCGCGTTGTGTTGTGTGAGAAAGACGACCTGGCAGCGCACACCTCGTCGTCTTCGACCAAGCTGGTTCACGGCGGGCTGCGCTATCTGGAGTACTACGAGTTCTCGTTGGTGCGCAAGGCGCTGGCTGAGCGCGAGGTGCTGCTCAAGAGCGCACCCCACATCATGTGGCCGCTGCGCTTCGTGATGCCACACGACCCGCGCTCCAGCTTCCTGCGGCCGGCATGGCTGATCCGCATAGGCCTCTTCCTTTACGACCACCTCGCCAAGCGCGAGGTGCTGCCGGGCTCGCAGGGCATCGACATGCGCGAGCACCCCGCCGGTAAGCCGTTGAAGCCGCAGTTCACCAAAGGTTTTGTCTACTCCGATGGTTGGGTCGACGATGCACGGCTGGTGGTGCTCAATGCCATCGATGCCGCCGAGCGGGGCGCAACAGTGCTCACCGGCTGGCGCTGTGTCGATGCCCAGCGCAACGCCACCGGCTGGCAGATGCAGTTGCAAGACGCACAAGGCGCGCGCCGCAAGGTCAGCGCGCGGGCGCTGGTTAATGCCGCCGGCCCGTGGGCCGCGCAGTTCCTGCAAGAGCACGCCCACTTGCACGAGTCGAAGACGCTGCGCCTGGTGAAAGGCAGCCACATCGTGGTGAAGAAGCTCTTCGACCACGACCACGCCTACATCTTCCAGAACCCCGACCGCCGCATCATCTTTGCCATCCCTTACGAAGGCGAGTTCACACTCATCGGCACCACCGACGTGGAGCACGACGGCGCGGTGGGCCAAGCCCGCATCAACGACAGCGAGATCGCCTACCTGTGTGAGCAGGCGAGCCGCTATTTCGCCAAGCCCGTGACACCCGCCGACGTGGTGTGGACCTACGCCGGCGTGCGCCCACTGCTGGGCGACGAGACCAGCGACGCCTCGGCCGTCACGCGTGACTACCAGCTCGATTTCGACACTGAGCAGGC
The DNA here is from genome assembly GCF_046595475.1 of Rhizobacter sp. Classification (GTDB taxonomy): domain Bacteria; phylum Pseudomonadota; class Gammaproteobacteria; order Burkholderiales; family Burkholderiaceae_C; genus Rhizobacter. Next base: position 5,062 of record NZ_JBKJOQ010000092.1, on the reverse strand, counting down.
GCCGCTGCTCACCGTGTGGGGCGGCAAGATCACCACCTTCCGCAAGCTCGCCGAAGAGGCCGCCGATGGCCTGTGCCATCACATGGGCGTGAAGCACAAGGCGTGGACGGCAGGTGCCTTTCTGCCCGGCGGTGACCTCAGCGCCTGGATCGGCCCGGCCGTGCGGCCCGATGCCGACTTCGAGCGCTTCGATGCTGCACTCGCGCGGCAACACCCACAGTGGCCTGCTGCCGTGCGCCGCCACCTCGCACGCTGCTATGGGGCGCGCATCAACAAGGTCGTCGGCGCCGAAGGCCTGGGCGAAGAAGTGGCCCCCGGCCTCTACGAAGCCGAGCTCAACTACCTGCACGACCACGAATGGGCGCGCACAGCCGACGACGTGCTGTGGCGCCGCACCAAGCTCGGCCTGCACATGAGCGTGGCCGATCGTGAACGCGTGGCCCGCTGGTGCGAGGCCCGCTGGCAGATCAACCAAGAACCCGTGGAGATGAAAGCGTGAGCGCTGTGACGAAAAGGAAAGTCAGATGGAGCTGAGCCTGGAGCGGGTCGACAAGCAGGTGGGCCCGCAGACCCACCTGTACCCGCTGGACCTGAGCCTGGTGCCCGGCGCCGTGACGGTGCTGCTGGGCGCCACGCAAGCGGGCAAGACCACGCTGATGCGGCTGATGGCCGGCCTGGACGTGCCCAGCAAGGGCGTGGTGCGCGTCGACGGCAAAGACGTGACCGGCATGCCGGTGCGCGATCGCAACGTGTCCATGGTCTACCAGCAGTTCATCAACTACCCATCGATGACGGTGTTCGACAACATCGCTTCGCCGCTCAAGCTGCGACGCGACAAGGGTATCGCCGAGCGCGTGAACGAGCTGGCCGCCAAGCTGCACATCGAGCCGTTTCTCAAGCGCCTTCCGGCCGAGCTGTCCGGTGGCCAGCAGCAGCGTGTGGCCTTGGCCCGCGCACTGGCCAAGAACGCACCGCTGATGCTGCTCGACGAGCCGCTGGTAAACCTCGACTACAAGCTGCGCGAAGAGCTGCGCGACGAGCTGACCCAGCTCTTTGCCGCCGGCAACTCGACCGTGGTCTACGCCACCACAGAGCCCACCGAAGCCCTGCTGCTGGGGGGCTACACCGCGGTGATGGACGCCGGCGAGCTGCTGCAGTACGGCCCCACGGCCGAGGTGTTCCACCGGCCCAAATCGATCCGCGTGGCGCGCGCCTTCAGCGACCCGCCCATGAACCTGATCAACAGCGCCGAGAGCACCACCGTTCAAACCGCACACGACACCGTTCGGGCTGACCACAACAACGTTCTGGCTGACCACAACGCCGTTCGCGCTGAACACAACTCCGTTCGGGCTGAGCTTGTCGAAGCCCTGCGACAAGCCCAGGGCGAACGGATGCACGGCGACGCCTTCACCCTCGGCGTGCGCGCCAGCGCTCTGCATGTCAACCAACGCCCCGGCGACGTGGCCTTGCCCGGCAAGGTCGAGCTGGCCGAGATCTCCGGCTCCGACACCTTCGTGCACGTGGACACCCCCGTGGGCGAGCTCGTCGCTCAGCTCACCGGCGTGCACTTCTTCGACCTGGGCGCACCCATCACGCTTTACCTGAACCCCGAGCACGTGCACGTGTTCGACTCGGCCGGCGCATTGCTCGTGGCGCCTGCGAAAGGGGGGCTCTGACATGGCCCGCATCGACCTCGATCTGGCGCACGCCTACCGCCCGAATCCGCAGAAGGATGAGGACTACGCATTGCTGCCGCTGAAGATGAGCTTCCGCGATGGCGGCGCCTATGCCCTGCTAGGCCCCTCGGGCTGCGGCAAGACCACGCTGCTCAACATCGTCTCCGGCCTCGTCACGCCCTCGCAGGGCACGGTGAAGTTTGACGGCGTGGACATGACGCGCAAGACACCGCAGCAGCGCAACATCGCCCAGGTGTTCCAGTTCCCCGTCATCTACGACACCATGACGGTGGCCGAGAACCTGGCCTTCCCACTGAAGAACCGCGGCGTCGCGCCCGACAAGATCAAGCAGCGCGTCGGCCAGATCGCCGAGATGCTGGAAATGAGCGGCCAGCTCAATGTGCGCGCCGCCGGCCTGGCGGCCGACGCCAAGCAGAAGATCTCGCTCGGCCGCGGCCTCGTGCGCGAAGACGTGAGCGCGGTGCTCTTCGATGAGCCGCTCACCGTGATCGACCCGCACTTGAAATGGCAGCTGCGCCGCAAGCTCAAGCAGATTCACCACGAGCTGAAGCTCACGCTCATCTACGTGACGCACGACCAGGTCGAAGCACTCACCTTCGCCGAAGAAGTGGTCGTGATGACACGCGGCCGCGCGGTGCAGATCGGCTCTGCCGACCAGCTCTTCGAGCGGCCCGCGCACACCTTCGTGGGCCACTTCATCGGCTCGCCGGGCATGAACTTTTTGCCGGCGCGGTGGAACGGCAGCCACGTGGAAGTGGGCGGGCATGCCCTAGAGGTGACGGCCGACACGGCACCGCTGCAGGCGGCGGGCAGCTTCACGCTCGGCGTGCGGCCCGAATACGTTTCGCTGGTTGAGGCGAGCGATGCCGGTGCCTTGCCAGGCGAGGTAGCGCAGCGCCAAGACGTTGGCACCTACTGGCTGCTCACCGTGCGCTGCGACGGCGCGACGCTGCGTGTGCGGCTGGGCGCCGAAGCGTCACCGCCGGCGGTGGGTGACAAGGTGTGGCTCAAGGTCACCGGGTCTCACACCTGCTACTACGGCCAAAACGAGCAGCTCATCACCAGCTCAGGCATGCCGGTTTCGGAGGCGCTCGCATGAAACCCGTCAACCAGAAAGCCTGGTTCCTCATACTCCCCGTCATTCTCTGCGTGGCCTTCTCGGCCATCCTGCCGCTGATGACGGTGGTGAACTACTCCGTGCAAGACATCATCTCGCCCGAGCGCCGCGTGTTCGTGGGCACCGAGTGGTTCAAGTCGGTGATGCGCGACGACGAATTGCTCGAAGCACTGATCCGCCAGATGGGCTTCTCGCTCTCGGTGTTGCTGGTCGAGATACCGCTCGGCATCTGCCTCGCGCTCTCGATGCCGGCGCAGGGCTGGAAATCGTCTGCCGTGCTGGTACTGGTGGCCATCTCGCTGCTGATCCCCTGGAACGTGGTTGGCACCATCTGGCAGATCTACGGCCGCACCGACATTGGCCTGATGGGCGCGGCGCTCGCCAAGCTGGGCATCGACTACAGCTACACCGGCAGCGCCACCGATGCGTGGCTCACCGTGCTGGTGATGGACGTGTGGCACTGGACGCCCCTGGTCGCGCTGCTGTGCTTCGCAGGGCTGCGCGCCATTCCCGACGCCTACTACCAGGCCGCGCGCATTGACGGCGCCAGCAAGCCCGCGGTGTTCCGCTACATCCAGCTGCCCAAGCTTCGCGGCGTGCTGATGATCGCCGTGCTGCTGCGCTTCATGGACAGCTTCATGATCTACACCGAGCCCTTCGTGCTCACTGGCGGCGGGCCGGGCAATGCCACCACTTTCTTGTCGCAGTACCTCACGCAGAAGGCGGTTGGCCAATTCGACTTGGGCCCGGCTGCGGCCTTCTCGCTGATCTACTTTTTGATCATCTTGTTGCTCTGCTTCATCCTCTACAACTGGATGCAGCGCGTGGGCACGGCCAGCACGGAAGGAGCTCAACATGGATGAGCGCCGCTTCAAGAAGCGCACGATCTTCCTGCTCGCTTACCTGCTGTTCGCCATCTTGCCGGTGTACTGGATGGTCAACATGTCGTTCAAGACGAACGAAGAGATCCTCTCTGTCTTCAGCATGTGGCCGCATGCCTTCACCTGGGACAACTACAAGGTCATCTTCACCGACGAGAGCTGGTACTCGGGCTACATCAACTCGATGATCTACGTGGCCATCAACACGGTGATCTCGCTGCTGGTGGCGCTGCCGGCCGCCTACGCTTTCTCGCGCTATTCGTTCCTCGGCGACAAACACGTGTTCTTCTGGTTGCTGACGAACCGCATGACACCGCCGGCCGTGTTCCTGCTGCCGTTCTTCCAGCTCTACACCACGCTCGGCCTGATGGACACGCACATCGCGGTGGCGCTCGCGCACCTGCTGTTCAACGTGCCGCTGGCGGTGTGGATTCTCGAAGGCTTCATGAGCGGCATCCCGCGCGAGATCGACGAGACCGCCTACATCGACGGGTACTCGTTCCCGCGCTTCTTCCTGACCATCTTCATCCCGCTGATCAAGGCCGGCGTGGGCGTCGCGGCGTTCTTCTGCTTCATGTTCAGCTGGGTCGAGTTGCTCATGGCGCGCACCTTGACGAGTGTCAACGCCAAGCCGATCGTGGCAGTGATGACACGCACCGTCTCCGCCTCGGGCATGGACTGGGGCGTGCTCGCCGCGGCCGGCGCGCTGACGATCGTTCCCGGTGCCATCGTGATCTGGTTCGTGCGGCACTACATCGCGAAGGGTTTCGCGATGGGTCGCGTCTGAAAAGGGAGTCGCCAAGATGTTTGCCTGGATGGCCTGGACCACGCCTGTCGCGGTGTTCTTCTTCTGCATCGCGCTGATGCTGATCGTCATGACGGTGTGGGAGCTCAAGTCACCGACCGTCGCGCGCAGGGGTTTTCTGCCGATCACCACGACGCGCGGCGATCGGCTCTTCATCGGGCTGTTGAGCGCAGCGTACGTCAACCTGGGCTTTGTCGCGGTCAGCGAAAGGATGATCAGCTGGTTCGGCCTGGAGTCGGAACCATCGATCTGGATCAGCTTTGTCGTCTCGATGCTGCTGCTGGCCGTGGTCATCCGCAAAGGATAGTTTTTTTGAAGAGGCAGCCGGTCAGTCCTTCCCAGCCGGCCTGTCATGACGTCAACGGGAAGCACTTGAGGAGACACACATGAAATTGCGCTTGAATGCTGTGGCCTTTGCCGCTGCCGCTCTGGTCATCGGCCAGGGCGCATGGGCAGACGAAGCCGCCGCGAAGAAATGGATCGATGCCGAGTTCCAGCCGTCGACGCTGAACAAGGATCAGCAGATGGCCGAGATGAAATGGTTCATCGAGGCCGCGAA
>NZ_JBKJOQ010000020.1:0-29507 GCF_046595475.1 Rhizobacter sp. | reverse complement strand
CTTCGCCGCGGCCACCTGCCGGCGCGGCGAGCGCGCCATCTTCTTCACCTTCGAAGAGTCGGCCAACCAGATCATGCGCAACATGCGCACGATCGGCCTCGACCTGGCCCCGTTCGTCGAGCAAGATTTGCTCAGGTTCCACGCGGCCCGGCCGAGCCACCTGGGCCTGGAGATGCACCTGGCCACCATGCTGCGGGCCATCCAAAGCTTTGAGCCGCAGTCGGTCGTGGTTGATCCGCTGAGCAGCTTCACGGCGCTCGGCGCCCACAACGACGTGATGGGCATGCTGCTGCGATTGATGGATGCGCTGAAGGTGCGCCAGATCACCGGCTTTTTCACCAGCCTGAGCACCGGGGTGTCGGCGATCGATCAGACCGACGCGACCATCTCGTCGCTGGTCGACACCTGGCTGATGGTGCGAGACATGGAGTTCAGCGGCGAGCGCAACCGTGGCCTCTACGTGCTGAAGTCGCGCGGCATGCAGCACTCGAACCAGATCCGCGAGTTTTCGCTCACGCCGCTGGGCATCGAGCTGCGCCAGCCTTACACCGGCCCCGCCGGTGTGCTGACAGGTTCAGCACGGCTGGCGCAAGAAGCGCAGGAGCGCTCAGCCCTGCTGTCGCGCGCGCAAGAGATCGGGCGCAAGCAGAAAGAGCTGGCCAGCAAACGCGCCGCGATGGAAGCGCAGGTCACGGCGATCCGCGCCGAGTTCGCTTCTCTCGAAGCCGCAGCGCTGGCGGTGATCGACCAGGCCGAGGTGAGCGAAGACCTGCTCACGCAAGACCGCCAAGACATGGCCCAGAGCCGCCGAGCCGATGCACCATGAATGCAACTTGCGACCTGTGGGTGCTGCGCCTCTACGTGGCGGGCCAGTCGCCGCGCTCGCTGCGCGCGTTGACGAACATCCGCAAGATCTGTCTCGAACGGCTACCGGGCCGCCACGACCTTGAGGTGATCGATCTCTACCAGCAACCCGAACTGGCGCAAGACGCGCAGATCGTGGCCCTGCCCACTCTGGTCAAGCAACTGCCCGGGCCCCAGCGCATGTTGATCGGTGACCTGTCGAACACACACGATGTGCTTCGAGAACTGGATCTGCCTCTCGACTGACGGGCGCCCCATGAACACGCCCACGCACACCGACCCACTTGACCGCCCGACGCAGCCGCCCGTGGGCGGGCAGGCCGCACGGCTCGTCGGCAGCGACGAGGTGGATGCGCTGTTCGTCTCCGACGCCGCAGGCCAGCGGCTGATCACGCTGCACGGCGCCGATCGTGCCTACCGGCTGCTGCTCGAAGACATGGCCGATGGCGCGGTGACGCTCACGCCCGATGGGGTGGTGGCGTGGTGCAACCGGAGCTTCGCAGTGCTGTTGGGCCGGCCCTTGAACCGACTGATCGGCACGCGCATCGACCTGTGCTTTGCACCCGAGGCACGCGTGAGCCTGGCCGCCCTGTTGGCCGGCGGCAGCCTCGGCACGCAAAAACTGGCGATCGACCTGCTGACGGATCTGGGCCTGCGCATTCCCACCCACCTGTCGGTCAACCCTTCCGTCGTCGATGGCTTGCCCGAGGCCTTGTGCATGGTCGTCACCGACCAGACCGCGCAGCGGCGCAGCGAGGCCGACAAGCTCTCGCGGCATCATCTGCTGGAGGTGATCGACGACCAGCAGTGCATGCAGCAGCAGTTGCGAGACAGCCTGGCCGCGCTGCGCTTGAGAGACCGCGCGCTGGGCGCGATCTCGCAAGGAGTGATGATCACCGACGCTCAGCGCAAGATCACTTACGCCAACGCGGCGTTCGAGTCGATGTCGGGCTATTCCGAGGCCGAGATGCTCGGTCAGTCATGCAGCCTGTTGCAGGGGCCAGAGACCAATCCCCAAACGGTACAGGCCATTCGCCACGCGCTCGCTGCGCTGAAGCCATTTCATGGCGAGCTGCTGAATTACCGCAAGGATGGCGAGCCGTTCTGGAACGACCTGTCGATCATGCCGGTGTTCGATGCCAACGGTGAGCCGACACAGTTTGTCGGCGTGCAGCGCGACATCACCGAGCGCAAGCAGGCAGAGCAGACGCGGAACTCGCTGGAGACGCAGCTGCGCGAAGCCCAGAAGATGGAAGCCATCGGCACGCTCGCAGGCGGCATCGCGCATGACTTCAACAACATCTTGGGTTCGATGCTGGGCAACCTCGGGCTGGCCCGCGAGGCCCTCGGCCCTGGGCACGCGGCGAGCGCCCTGCTCGAACAAGTCAGCCTGGCGGGCCGGCGCGCGCGCAGCCTGGTTGAGCAGATCCTCGCCTTCAGCCGGCGCCAGCCGACGAAGCTAACGGCACAGCCGCTCGAACCGATCGTGCGCGAAGCGCTCAACATGCTGCGCGCCACGCTGCCGGCCACGGTGAGGCTGGAGCTTGCCGTCGAGGCCACACCGCAGCCGATGATCCTGGGCGACACCACCCAGTTGCAGCAGATCGTGATCAACCTGTGCACCAATGCCTGGCAGGCGCTGAACGGCAGCACCGGGCGCATTGCGCTGGCGATCGATGCAGTCCACATCGATGCGGCGGCATCGCACACCCTGCCTCCCGGCTCCTATGCACACCTGAGCGTCACCGACAACGGCCAGGGCATCGACATCAACACGCAGGCGCACATCTTCGAGCCCTTCTTCAGCACCAAGCCAACCGGCCTCGGCACGGGCCTGGGGCTGGCGGTCGTGCACGGCATCGTGGCCAGCCACCACGGCCACATCGCGGTGCGCAGCCGCCTGGGGGGTGGCACCACATTCGACCTGCACTTCCCGGTCACCGAGGCCGATCACGCCGGTGTGACCCTTCCTGCGGCGCTCGACCAGGCGGCGCAAGGGCAAGGCCAGCGCGTGATGTACATCGACGACGACGAAGTGATGCTGTTGATGGTGAGCCACCTGCTGGAGAGCTTGGGCTACCGGGGCACCTGCCTTTCTGACCCTGTTGCCGCCCTCGCGACCTTGCAGGCACAGCCGGGCGCATTCGACATTGTGGTGACCGACTACAACATGCCGCCGATGACGGGCCTGGAGGTCGCGCAGGCGCTGCGCGCGAGCGCTGCCGACATGCCGGTGGTCATCAGCTCCGGTTTCATTTCGGACGGGTTGCGGCTCGCCGCCGCCGAGCTCGGCGTGGTGGAGATGATGCACAAGGAGCACACACTGGAGGAGCTCGGCGCGTTGCTGCACCGGGTGCTTGAGCGACCGCGCAAACTGGTCTAGGGCCTGACAGACGCCTCACTCCATCGCCGCGCGACGCAAAGTTTCCACCACGGGCCTGCGCAACACCTCACGCAAGCCCCACCACCCTGCCCCCAGCGCCAACAGCGCCCCGGCCACCGCGCCAATCAAGGGCACAAACGGTGACGCATTCCAGCTGAACTGAAACACATACTTCGCCAACGCCCACCCCACGGCCATCGCCGCGATCGACGCCAGAAACCCCGCCAGCGCCCCTACCCCCAGCAGCTCGGCCCGCTGCACTTGAGCGAGCAGCTTGCCACTCGCCCCCAGCGCCCGCATCACCGCAAACTCGCGCGCCCTCGCCTCCCGCGTGGCCGTGACCGCCGCAAACAACACCACCAACCCCGCGGCCAAGGTGAAGGTGAACAAGAACTCCACCGCACGCACCACCTGGTCGAGCACGCCCTGGATCTGGGTGATCGATGCGGACACATCCACGTTCGTGATGTTGGGAAACTCGCGGCTCAGCCCGTTGTCAAAGCCCGGCGTGGTCGGTGCGCGAAATGCCGCGATGTAGCTCGCCGGCACATCCTTCATCTGCGACACGGGAAACATGACGAAGAAATTGGCCCGCATCGAGCCCCAGTCGACCTTGCGCAGGCTGGTGATGCGGCCCTTCGCCGACATGCCGGCCACGTCGAAGCTCAGGTCGTCACCAAGCTTCAACTTCAAGGTCTCTGCCAAGCCCTCTTCCACGCTCAGGCCGTCTTTCTCTTCGGCCACCCATTTACCGCCGGTCACCACGTTGTGCTGCGGCAAGCTCGCGCTGTGGCTCAGGTTGAACTCGCGGTCCAGCAGGCGCTTGGGTCGGTCGTCGGTGTAGTTGTCCGCCGACACGGGCTTGCCATTGATGGCCACCAAGCGGCCGCGGATCATGGGGTACCAATCGAACTTGGCCACGCCGTCTGCGCGCAGCTTGGCCTGAAACGCCTCGCCCTGCTCAGGCTGCACGTTGATGACGAAACGGTTGGGCGCGTCGGGCGGCGTGGCCTGTCGCCAGGCCGAGATGAGGTCGGTGCGCAGCAGCACCAGCAAGCACAGCGCGAGCAAGCCAACGCTCAGCGCCGACACCTGCAGCACCGCAAATGCCGGGCGTGCCGCGATCTGCCGCGTGGCCAGCACCAGCCAGCGCGGCGCCCGCGACTCGGGCACCGCGCGGCGCAAGGCCTGCACGGCCAGCCATGACAAGACCGCGAACACTGCGATCGCGGCGGCAAACCCGCCAACGGCAATGAGGCCCAACTGCAGGTCGGACGACACCGCCAGCAGCAAGGCAGTGAAGCCGATCGCACCCGCACCCAGCACGGCAATGGACGCCGGCTTCAAGGCCCCCACGTCGCGGCGGATCACGCGCAGCGGTGGCACCTGCGACAGCTGCAGCACCGGCGGCAGGCCGAAGCCCATCAGCAAGGTGAAGCCCACGCCCACGCCGAACAACGCTGGCCAGCCGGTGGCGACAGGCAGGCTCGCGTTCACCAGACCGGCGAGCAGCCACACGAAGACGTAGTGCACCGCGAAGCCGAGCGCGACGCCGGCGGCGCTGGCGAGCAAGCCCACGAAGGCGAACTCGATCAGGTACTGCAGCGCAATCGTGCGCTGGGGCTGGCCGAGCACGCGCAGCATGGCGCAGTCGTCTAGATGGCGGTTGGCAAAGTCGCGTGCGGCAATGCCCACCGCCACCGCCGCGAGCAAGGCGGCCAGCAGCGCCACCAGGTTCAGAAACTTCTCGGCGCGGTCTAGCGTCTGGCGCATCTCGGGCCGCCCGGTTTCCAGCGACTCGACGCGCACGCCGCGCAGCGCCTGGCTCTTCACTTGCTCGTCGGCCCATTTGACGAATGCGCGCACCGGCGCTTCGTTGCTGCCCGCGGCCGCCACCGCGAGCCGGTAGGTCACGCGACTTGCCGGCTGCACCAGCGAGGTGGCGGCGAGGTCGGCCTCGTTGAGCATCACCCGGGGCGCAAAGCTCATGAAGCCGGCACCACGGTCAGGCTCGATGACGATGATGGCCGCGACCTTGAGTGATGCGTCGCCTAGCAGTAGCGAGTCGCCCATGCGCAGCTGCAGTGCGTCTAGCAGGGGAGCATCAACCCACACCGTGCCGCGCTCGGGTGCGCGCGACACGGCTCGGTCTGGGCCGCCCGGCGTGTCGGCCAGCCGCAGCGCGCCGCGCAGCGGGTAGCTGTAGTCCACGCTCTTCACCGCCACCAGCTTGGAGGCACCGCCTTTCTCGTCGGGCGCGCGGCCCATGCTCGGGAAGGCCGCGGTGCTGGCCACCTTCAGCCCCAGCGCACGGGCCTTGTCGGCGAATGCAGGGGGCAGCGGTTGGTCACTCGCCACGATGGCATCACCGCCCAGCAGCTGGCGTGCATCACGCGCCAAGCCGTGGTTGAGTCGATCGGCGAAGAAACCCACCGCGCTCAATGCGGCCACCGCCAGCGTGACCGCCACCACCAGCAACCGCAACTCACCGGCACGAAAGTCGCGCGCCATCTGGCGCCAGGCAAGTTGCCACAGGGAAACATTGAACTGAGCGGGCATGCGCATCTCCATCGTCGACGGCACCTTACCCCATGCGTGAGATTCGACAAATTTTTGCACCCGCACCGGTGCGAGCGGTGTCAGACTGCCTCACCGCCAACCAGCTCAGCCATTGGCCATGTTCGACGTTCGCACCCTGGTGTTGCTCGCCCTCTTCAGCAGCCTGCTGTTGGCGTTCGCGGTGCTCTTCATCAACCTCAACAGCCGCGGCGACCCTGCGGTGCACGCCTGGGCTTGGGGTGCCGGCCTGGGCGCGGCGGCCTTCTTGCTCTTCGGCCTGCGTGGCGCCGCGCCCGATTGGGTAGCTGTCGTCATGGCCAACGTCATCGGCGTGGCCGGCCGTGCCTGGGTTTACTTCGGCCACCGCCTCTACCTGGGCCTGCCCAGGGGCCACCGCTGGGACATCTCGATCGGCCTCTTGATCGCGGTGCTGCTGATCTACTTCAGTGACGTCGGCCCGGATGACGTGGCACGGCAGATGATCAGCGCGCTCGCATTGGGCGGATTGCACCTGCTCTCGGCCGGCTTGCTGCTGTCGCCCGCAGCACGCCAGCGCACGCCCGACCGCAGCATGCTGATCATGATCGGCGTGGCGCATCTGCTCACCGGCCTCGGCCTGAGCCTGCGCGCGGCGCTGGGCCCTCTCGCGTCGCAGGGCCCGGGTTGGCTGCACGCCTCCCAGCTGATAGAAACGGTGGTCGTGGCCGACATCGCGGCCTTCAACATCGCCCTCACCGTCGGCTTGTGCAGCCTGGTGGTGTCGCGCAGCCAGCGCCGTCTGCAGGCCAGCGAGGAGCGCTACCGCAGCCTTGTCGAGCAAGCCGCCGACGGCATCTTGGTGAGCGACGTGACGGGCAAGTTCATCGACATCAATGCCGCCGGGGCCCAGATGCTGGGTTACGCGCCGCAAGAAGTGATAGGCCTCAACATCAGCGACATCGTGGCCGAAGAAGAGCTGCCGCACCTGGCAGAAGCCAAGGCGAAATTCGCCAGCGGCCCGATGACGGCGACGACTGCGCAGCGACGCTTCAAGCGCAAGAATGGCAGCCACTTCAACGGCGAAGTGGTCGCGAAGGGGCTCAGCGACGGGCGCGTACTGGGCTTGCTGCGCGACATCACGCAGCACAAGCAGGTCGAGGCCACCTTGCTGCAAGCCAAGCTCAGCGCGGAAGCCGCCAACCGCAGCAAGAGCGAGTTCGTGGCCAACATGAGCCACGAAATACGCACGCCCTTGAATGCCATCGTGGGCATGAGCTACCTGATGCGGCGTGACAGCGTCGACCCCAAGCAGACCGAGCGCCTCGACCAGATCGAGATTGCCTCATCGCACCTGCTGTCCATCGTCAACGATGTGCTCGACATCGCCAAAGCCGAATCGGGCAAGCTCGCGCTGGAGCATGCGGCCTTCATGCTCAGCGACTTGCAATACAGCGTCGACAGCCTGATGGCCGAGCGAGCGCGCGCGAAAGGGCTGAAGCTGCACATCGACTTGCGTGCGCTGCCCGCTGCGCTGGTGGGTGACCGCACCCGGCTGACCCAGGCGCTCGTCAACTACCTCAGCAACGCGGTCAAGTTCACCGAGCAGGGTGACATCACGCTGAGCGCGCGTGTGCTGGAGCGCCAAGGCAGCAAGGTGCTGGCGCGCTTTGAAGTGGCCGACACAGGCATCGGGATCGCGCCCGAGTCATTGGTTCGGCTCTTCTCGGCCTTTGAGCAGGCTGACGGCTCCACCACGCGTCGCTACGGCGGCTCTGGCCTGGGCTTGGCCATCACCGGGCGCTTGGCAAAATTGATGGGCGGCGAGGCCGGTGCGCAAAGCGCGCTGGGCCAGGGCAGCACATTCTGGTTCACCGCGTGGCTGGAAAGCGCTGAGTCAGCGCCCGCGATGCCACGGCCTGCGCAACCTGACCCCTTGCGCGAGTTCACGCTCTCGCATCTGGGCCGCGGGCGCAAGGTGCTGCTGGTCGAAGACGATCCGGTGAACCAAGTGGTGACGCAAGAGCTGCTCGCGGGCGCCGGCCTGCAGTTCGAGCTGGCGATCACCGGCACGCAGGCGGTCGAGATGGCCACCCGCGCCACCTACGACCTCATCCTGATGGACATGTTCATGCCCGAAATGGATGGGCTCGAAGCCACGCGCCGCATCCGCGCCCTGCCGGGGCGAGAAAGCGTGCCCATCGTCGCCATGACCGCCAACGCCTTCAGCGAAGACCGCCAAAGCTGCCTCGCCGCCGGCATGAACGACTTCATCGAAAAGCCGGTCAACCCGCGCAAGCTGTTTGCCACCATTCAGCACTGGCTTACGAAGGCAGAGGGCTCCGGTGGCGGCTGAGAGGCCTCACCCTTCATCCCGGCACAAACGAACGCTGCGTGCAAAACCCACGAACGGTGCAACGCAGCCGCGATGATTCAATGACGGCATGAACACCCTGCCTACCCTCTTCCTGTCCCACGGCTCACCCATGCTGGCGCTGGAGCCAGGCACCACGGGGCCGTTCCTTCAAGACCTAGGCCCGGCCATCGTTGCCACCTTCGGCCGCCCGCGCGCCATCCTCGCGGTCTCGGCTCACAGCACTGCGCGCGAGCCGGTGCTTCTGGCCGCCGCACAGCACCAGGCCGTGCACGACTTCGGTGGCTTTCCGGATGCACTGTTCAAGCTGCAATACAACGCCCCCGGCGCGCCCGAGTTGGCGAGCAGCGTGCAAGGCCTGCTGAGCGCGGCTGGCTTGCCAGTGCATCGCGTTGATGAAGGTGGCCTCGACCACGGCATCTGGAGCATGCTGCGCTTCATGTACCCCGAGGCCGACGTTCCCGTGCTGCCTCTCGCCTGGGTACCCAGCCTGCCACCAGCGCAGCAGTTCGCACTCGGTGAAGTGCTGGCCAGGCTGAGCGAGCAAGGCGTGCTGGTGATGGGCTCAGGCAGCATCACGCACAACCTGCGGCGCGTGTTTGCCGGCAACCGGCCCGCGGTCGACACGCAAGAGATCGCCGAGAGCGCAGGCTTTCGCGCCTGGATGAGCGAGCGCAGCGCAGCACGCGATTGGGCTGCGTTGTTCGACTACCGCAGCCAGGCCCCACATGCGCAAGACATGCACCCAACCGACGAGCATTTGCTGCCGTGGTACGTGGCGGCTGGTGCGGGCGGCCGAGACACAGCGCCAGTACGCCTGCACGAAGGCGTGACCTATGGCTGCCTGGGGATGGATGCCTATGCGTTCGGGCCTCAGGCTGCTCAATTGAAGGCTGCCCTGGCGGTGTCGGCAAACGCCTGAGATCAGACCCCGGAAAGACCGGCCACCCCCTTTTTGGGGGTGGTGGCCACAGACCGTGGGCCCGGGCGGCGCCTGCCCGCTGAGCTATTCTTGAACGCCGCGCGACTGTCAGTCATGCGGAAGAAAAGCACACCGGAGGACCCCCATGAAACGCATTCAATTAGCCACCAGCGGCTGGGCTTTGTCATGCCTGCTCGTCGCTTGCGGCGGTGGCAGCAGCAACGACAGCAGCGCGCCTGAAATCACCGCACAGACCGAAACGGCCCAAGCCGCACTGAGGCAACAAGCCCAAGCCCAGCGCAGGCCCGCGCCTGAGCAGTTCACCCGCGGCCTGCGCGAAGTCGACGAAACCATCGTCTGGCAACAAAGCGAAGTGACGCTGGCCAACACCGGCGCGCAACGCAGCTACACCGACCACGTGACCGCCGTCAACGCAGACGGCAGCTTTGCCTTCGATCGCCTAGATGCCCGCGGCACAGCCTACGAGCGCTACACCTCAGACGCCGATGGCAGCCGCCTCACCCGCGACACCGTGGTCAACGGCAATCATTGCGCCTACAACCCAGGCCGCAACTTCGTGAGCTTCCCGCTCTACGTGGGCAAGGTCTGGTTGTCGAGCTGGTCGCTGGCTTGCGATCTGGGCTACAAGGAAACCGTCAACCAGTTGGCCGCCGTCACCGGCCGCGAGACGATCACCATTGCCACCGGCAGCTACGACGCGCTGCGCATCGGCTATGTGGGGCTCATCACCGACAGCAACGACGTCAACCTGGAAAACGGCAGCACCGGCAAGGCAGCCTATCTGGTGGAGAGCACTTGCTGGTGGTCGACCCAGGCCAAGCGCATCCTGAAGTGCACCACCAAGAACACCTACTTCGGCAACCTGCAGCCCGTCGGTTACCTGAAGAGCTATGTGTTCGAGGCCAGCTTCGTGGGCAAACAATATTTCCCGGCGCTCAAGCGCGTGGGCGCAAGCAGCATTTGGTCGGAGCTCGACACGGCCGTGAGCGGCACGACGCAAACCCGCAGCTACACGCAGCTGGTGTCGGCGGTAAACGCCGACGGCAGCTACGGGCTAGACCGCATCGAGGCCAGTGGCGTGCTGAGCGAGCGCTTGGTCAACGACAAGGGCGGCAACCGCATGGGTCGCTACATCGTCTCGACCAGCAACAACTGCGCCTTCGCGCCCAAGCGCGAGTACATGAACTACCCGCTCTACGTGAGTAAGACCTGGTCGGCCAATTGGCACTATGGCTGCGCGCTGGGCTATGGCGAGGACGCCGCGCACACGAGCACCGTAGAAGCGCTTGAAACCATCACCGTGGGGGCAGGCACCTTCGAGGCGCTGCGCATCCGCTTCCACACCGACATCACCAACAGCAACGATTTCCAGCTCGAAAATGGCCCTGCCGGCCATGCCGCCTACAGCCAGAACGGCGTGTGCTGGTGGTCAACTGCCCTCAAGGGGCTGATCAAGTGCGACATCGACAGCAACTTCGTCGGGGCCGCGCCGGCCAGCTACCGCAAGCGCTACCTCACCGAGATGAGCGCGCAGACGCCAGCGCCCTGATCGACGGTCACGCCCTCCTGAAAGGCCCGCTCATGCGGGCCTTTTTCTTGGGCCGCACAAGCGCACCTTGCGGCTTCATTCGTGCACGTCTTTGTAGCGCAGCATCTTCCCAAGCTGCTGCTCTTTCTCGTCATCAAAGCCGCACTGATGCACCCACTCGGCCGGGTTCTCGTAGGTGCCGAACATCATGTCCCACCAGGTGACGTCACCGTAGTTGTTCTTGTGCCGGCCGTGCTGATGGTGAATGCGGTGCATCTCCGGGCGCTGGAAGAAGAAGCCCACCCATCGCGGCGTCTTGATGTTGGTGTGATAGAAAAACTCGCCCAACGCCGTGCACAAGGTGTAGACCCCGCCAGCTTCTGGCGAGAGGCCCAGAAGCGCGTAGACCAGCACGCTGCCGATGATCGAATTGACCACCATTTCGCCGGGGTGCTTGTAGAAAGAGGTGATCACTTCCAGGCGCTGCGGGCTATGGTGAATCTGGTGAACGCCGCGCCAGAGCAGCGCGTGCTCATGGCGCCAGCGATGCCACCAATAGAAGATGAAGGTCGCGATGAAGTAGGCGACCAAGCCGCCCACAACCGGCGAGACGTGGTGCGAAAGCTGGAGCAGCGAGCGCGACGAGAACCAACGCTCCCACGTCACGCCGGCCAGCAGCACAACCCCCAGCTGAACCGCGTTGATGGCGAGCACGCGCAAGGGCCACGTCCGCACCCGCGGAAGCGTCCATCCGGGGATGACACGCTCAAGCACGAAGCAGAACACGAAGACAGAAAAGATGATGGACAGCATGGTTTCGGTTCCCGGAGTGCGGTTCAGCTACAAGCTCTCGGTGGCCACGGCCACGCCGTCGAACACGACCCGCAACTCAGGGCTGCGCAGCAGGCTTGCAGGCGTCACCGTCTCGCGATCCCAAGGGATGCTGCCGAAATACCAGACCCTCCAGAAGCCGACATGGGCGTTGGGATTGTCGGCAAGCAGGTGCGAAAACGTCTCCACCTCACCGACGCTCGTGCCGGTCGCTTCGATCAGCACCTCGCGCACATAGCGCGAGCAGAACTGCCGTCGCGAGTGAAGGTTGAACCCGGTGTCGTACCAGATTCCGGCCCGCTTATCCGCCGACGCGGCAACCTGCAGGCGCTGCTGCGGCGTCAGCTCGGCCCTGAGCCGCGCGACCGACACTCTGCCGCCCGCTGACCTGACGACGAACTCGGACAAAGGCGTCCTGCGCGAGAGCGGGAACTTGCTCTCTCCCAGCACCGGCTCTGCACCGGATGTGTCGACGACCACCCCGACGTGGTTCGTCCACGAGTTGGTTGCATCTGCGACCTCGCGAAAGGGCTTGGCGCTCACACGGATGAAGACCACGTCGCCCACTTTCATGTCGGACGCCAGCGCGGAGACTGACACGCTCGGCGGCGTGGCTGCTTCAGCCCACGTCAGCAGCGAGCAAGAGACCAGCAGGGCGCCGGCGATGGCAACGATCGGGTGTGTGGCAAACCGCATTTGAGACCTTCAGGAGTTGGAAGGCACTAAGGTTGCCAGGCGCTGTCGCCAATCGCATGCTCTTTGGGAACAGTTGCTTGAGCCGGGCACCGCAGTATCGATTTCCGATACCTTTCAATGCTTCAACACATCAGCGGAGGTTCAGCGATTTGGGCCGCAAGGCGAATCGCATAATCGCCGCCACAACAAGTGGGGAGAGGCGGCAGCATGAAAATCATCTTTGGCGTGATCGGCGCGGTCTTGGGTTTGCTGATGGGCGAACTCATCGGCGGGGTGATAGGCCTCGGGCTCGGCATTGCACTGGCCACGTTGCTGAAGAAGGCCGATGCGACAGCAACGCCTGAGCCCACGCGCACCGCTGCACAGGCGGCTGCGCCCTTGCCGGCTGCCCCACCGCCCATGGAAACGCGCGTGACGCGGCTAGAGCTGGAAGTGGCCGCACTGCGGGCCGAGGTGAAGCGCTTGTCGCTGCCCACAGGCGCTGCGCAGGCTGAGGCGGTGCCGGTGGATGCGCTTGCGCCGGTTGAGGCGCCATCGTTCTTCGCGTCGGTGCCGGCGCCCATTCCAGCCGCCACGCCCGCGGTGCTTGCGTTGCCTGTGATGCCACCCATCGCCCTGCGCGAGACCGAACTCGAAGAGGCACCTGACACCGCGCCGATGCCCTTGGCCGACCTGCCCACCTCGGCCACCTCGGCCACCTCGGCCACCCCGGCCACATCACCCCAACCGACTTCACCGCCGGCCAATGCACCGCCGCCGCGCCCGCCTGTGGCGCGCCCTGCACCCGTGCCGCAGCGGAGCCTGGAAGAGCGCATGCCGCCCTTCCTGCGCAAGCTCATCTTCGGCGGCAACACCATCGTCAAGGTGGGCGTGCTGATTCTTTTCCTGGGCCTGGCCTTCTTGCTGCGCTACGCGGCCGAGCGCGTCACGGTGCCGGTGGAGCTGCGCTATGCCGGCGTGGCCTTGCTGGGTGCGGTGCTGCTGGGCCTGGGCTGGCGGCTGCGCGAGCGCAAAGACGGCTATGGGCTGATTCTTCAAGGCGCGGGCATCGGGGTGTTCTACCTCACGGCGCTGGCTGCACTCAAGCTCAGCCACCTGTTGCCCCCTGAGCTGGCTTTCGCCTTTCTCTTTGCGGTGACGGTGCTGAGCGCCGTGCTGGCGGTGGTGCAAAACGCGCCCTGGCTCGCCTACGTGGCTGCAGCCGAGGGCTTTGCCGCGCCAGTGCTCGTGTCGACCGGCTCAGGCAACCACATCGCGCTCTTCAGCTACCTCGCCATCCTCGACATCGGCATCTTCCTGATGGCGTGGTTTCGCGCCTGGCGGCCGCTCAACCTCATCGGCGCGGTCGGCACATTCACACTGGCCGGCGCGTGGGCGCAGAAGTACTACGTCGATGCGCTGTACCCGAGCACGCAGGCATTTCTACTGTTCTTCTTCGTGCTCTTCACGCTGGTGGGTGTGCTGTTTGCGCGCCGTGCGCTGGCGCTGGGTGACGAGCCCGATGCGCGCCAGCCGCTGTCGCAGCGCGCCGCGCAGGCGCTGGCCCATGTGGGTCGGGTCGACAGCACGCTCACCTTCGGCGTGCCGCTCGCCAGCTACGGCCTGCAATACCTGCTGGTGCGCGGCAGCGAGTTCGGCCCCGCTTGGGCCGCGCTGGGCTTTGCCTTCTTCTACCTGCTGCTGGGTGGCGTGCTCATACGCGGCGGCAACAAGCGCTACGCGCTGCTCGGCGAAGCCTATGTGATCGTCGCCGTGATCTTCGGCACGCTGGCCATACCGCTGGCGCTCGAAGGCGAGTGGACGGGGGCCACCTGGGCCGTCGAAGCGGCCGGCATGTACTGGCTGGGCATGCGACAGCAGCGCCGCTATGCGCGTGCGTTTGCGCTGCTGGTACTGGCCGGCGCCACGGTGCGGCTTGCCAGTGCCTTGGGGCTCGATTTCAACCCCGGCACACCGTTGTTGACAGGCTCGGTGCTCAGCGTGCTGATGCTCGCCGCGAGTGCGCTCGCCATGTTTGTCACCGGCCGCCGCGCGCAGCTTGATACCCAAACCGACTGGGAAGCCGCCGGCAGCGTGGGCCAGCTTTGGATAGGCCTGGCCGCGCTCGCGGCCATGGCCTGGCTGATGCTGGTGCCGCAATGGGCCTGCGTGGCAACGGCCTTGCTCGCCCTGGCCTGCGCCGTGGTGCAGGTGCGCATCCGTCTGCCCGCGCTGCAATGGGCTAGCGCCGCGCTGCACGCCGTGGCCTTGGGTGGCTTTGCGACCACGCTGCATGCGCTGCACGGCTCGGCCATGTTGAGCAACGGCTGGCAAGGGCTGGCTGCTGCGGTGCTCATCGGCGCCAGCCTGCTGGCGAGCGCCTGGTTGCCATTGCGCGCGGCGCTGCGCGAGGCCGAGGCGCGCCATGCCGTGCCGCAGTGGTCGCTGGGCAGCAGCATAGGCCTGCTGGCAGGCATGGGCGCGCTCGGGTCCAGCTTGCTCTTCGTGATGCCCGCCGACGACGCTGCACGCATCTGGCCTTGGCTGGGGCTGGCTGCGTTGTGGCTGGGGTTGCGCCTGGGTCATCCGGCGCTGGCCATTGCCTGGGCTGCACTCCAATTCGGCTCGGCCCTGGCCTTCGGCGTCTACGGCCCCGAGCTGTGGGCCGACCGCAGCGCGCAGCTCACGCTGTGGACACCGCTGATCCTCACGCTGGCCGGCCTGCTCTCGGGTGACGCGCTGCAACGCGCCGCGAAGAAGCCCGTCACCAGCGCTTGGCTGCGCACGCCGTGGCTGCAATGGGGCGTGGTGCTGTGGAGCTTGGCCTGGTGGACGCAAGTGCTGCTGCCTGACGGCTACCGCCACCTCCTGTCCACGCAAACCAACTGGGTGCTGCTGTGGCCCGCGCTGCTCACCGGCTGGGTCGTCGCCACTTCGGTGTTCGTGACCCTCGTGGCCCGCTGGCGCGACTGGCGCGTGCTCGGGCAAACGGCTTGGGCCACCGCGCCGGCATGGGTGCTGACGGCCATGCTGGGTGTCGGTCTGGTGGGCTATGCGCCGCACGAGCATCTGGGCTGGGGGGTGTGGCCACTGGCCCTGGTGTGGCACGTGCTGTTGCTGAGGGCGCTCAAGCGCTGGTGGTCGCCGGCGGCGCTGGCCCCGCTGCACGTGGGGGGCTTCTGGTTGTTCGTGCTGCTGGCTGCCCGCGAAGCGCAGTGGTGGACAGCGAGCTGGGGCGACCCCGGCACGGCCTGGTCGGTGCTGGGCTGGGTGCTGGTGCCCGCCCTCGTGCTGGCGCTGGTGACGCGCCAGCGCATGCTGCAGCGCTGGCCGCTGAGCGAGTTTCGCGAGGCCTATTTGGTGGTGGCGTGTGCGCCAGTGGCGCTTTACCTGCTGCTGTGGCTGTGGGCCAGCAACACGCAGTCGGGCATCGCCCAGCCCCTGCCTTACGTGCCCTTGCTGAACCCGCTGGAGATCGGCCACGGCCTGGTGCTGCTGGCGCTGTTTCTGTGGCGTGGTGCCTTGCCTTCGTCGGTGCAAGTGCCTCGCCCCGTGCTGCTGGCCGGCCTGGGCGCCACCGCCTTTGCGCTCTACACCGGCATGGTGCTGCGCACCTGCCACCACTGGGCTGGCGTGCCCTGGGAAGCCCACGCCCTGTTCGACTCGACGCTCACCCAGGCGGCGCTGTCGGTGGCTTGGTCCATCGTGGGCGTGGCCTTGATGATGCTCGGCCACAAGCGCGTGCAGCGCGCCGTGTGGGTGGTGGGTGCAGCGCTGCTCGGTGTGGTGGTGCTCAAGCTCTTCTTCGTGGAGCTGGCCGACCGCGGCGGGCTGTACCGCATCGTGTCGTTCATCGTGGTGGGCCTGCTGTTGTTGCTGGTGGGTTACTTCGCACCCGTGCCCCCGAGCCGAAAGGAGGCCAGCGATGCTGTCTGATCTGTTGCACAAGCGCACGCGCTGGCTGATCGCCCTGTGGTCTGCATCAGCCCTGGCCGGCGAAGCGCCGCTGGCGCTGGAAGGCAGCGCGGCCTACCACCGGCTGAACGTGCCGCTGGCCGTGCTGGCGCAAACCAGCTCGCCCGACCTGCGCGACATACGCGTGCTCAACGCGCGTGGCGAGCCTGTGCCGTATGCGTGGGCAGACGAGCCGGCGCGGCCAGTGTCCGAAGAGCGCGAGCAGCGCGTGCCTTTCTTCCAGGCCCCGGCCGCCGCCTCGGCCACCACGGCGGCGCAACAAGGTGGTTGGGTGATCGACGTGCGTGGCGTCAACGGCGCATTGCTGGAGCTGGCGCTGAGCGTCTCGCCTCAAACGCACGGCCTTTACGATTTCGTGCTGGAGTACAGCGACAACCTGCAGCGCTGGCGCACCCATCTGCACCAGGCGCAACTGCTGTCGCTGCAGCACCAGGGCCTGCGGCTGGAGCACACCCGCTTCGACCTGGGCGGCCTGCGCGCGCGCTACCTGCGCCTGCGGCCCGCAACGGGCAGCCAACCACCACCGCTCACCGGTGCGAGGGTGCGCAGCGTCAGCCACTACCAGGCCGCGCCACCCCTGCAATGGAGCGATGCCATCGCGCCCAAGCAATGCACCCCGCAATACTGCGACTACCTGCTGCCGCGCCACCTGCCGCTCGAGCAACTGGAATGGCAGCTGGCCGACGCCAACACGCTTGCTTCGGTCGACGTGCTGGCGCAGTACGACAACAGCGTGGCACCCAACGCGCAAACACCCCGGCATCGCCATCACCTGCGCGGCCACCTGCACGGCCTGCGCGACAAGACGGCGCCCGACCCCTCGGGCACCGCATCGACACCGGTCTGGTCTGCCCTCACACGCACCACTGCCTACTGGCTGCGCCTGCCCCAAGGGGAGGTGCGCTCGCAACCGCTGGTGCTAGACGCCGGGCTGGTGACGCAATTGCGACTGCAGCCGGCCGGCGGCATGGTGCAGCTCGGCGCCAAGCCACCGACCCTTCGCGTGGGCGCACGAGCCGCCTCGCTGGTGTTCCTGGCGCGCCAGCCAGCGCCTTATCGCCTCGCTTGGGGAGGGGAGGCCACCCCCACGGCGCTCACGCTCGCGCAGCTGATGCCCACGCGCCAGGTCAACGACGCGCTGCCAGCGGAAACCGCCAGCGTGGTGATGCCTGCATTGCCCGCCGTGGTGGCAGCACCTGCGTCGGCCGCGGCCAGTGCGGCCGCGCCAGCACCCGTGCCCTCACGCAAGTTCTGGCTGTGGGCCGTGTTACTTGGTGCGTTGGGCCTGATGGGCTTGATGGCCTGGTCGCTGCTGCGGCCACGCCCTGACGCAAACGCTACAAAACCCTAGCGTCTCGCGAGGCTCACCGCGCCGCTGGCGGCGTTGGTCGGCGGCTTGGCTGCTGCGTCGCGGTAGCGCTTGGCCAGCGCTGCCGTGCTCTCGGGAGAGTCTTTCAGCGCGCGCCGCATGACGGCGATTTCGCCGAGCTGGCTCACGTCAACCAGGTGGCGCGCCGTCTGGGCGAGCGCAGCGCAGCTCCAGCGCTCGCGCTGTGTTGCGGTGCGGCGCGTGTAGACCTGCAGCACCGCATCGCGCTCGTCGCGCAAGGCCTGCACACGCTCGGTGGGCCAGCCCACGCGCTCGCCCAGCGTGGCCGCCATGCCCACGTCGCTCAGGCTCGTGCCCCTGGTGTGAAACACCTCGGCCACAGCCGCGCAGGTTTGCCGGCGGTTGGCATCGCGCACATGGGTTTCGGCGCAGTACTGGCTGGCCGCGAGGTGCGGCAAGACAAAGCCCGACTCGATTGCCATCAGCTCTTCGGCCAGAGCGCCCTTGGCCAGCAGGGGCGTGTCGGCCGGCAGCGTGGCCAGCGTGAGGCCCACGAGCGCGCCCCAGTGCGCGTCGGCAACGCTGGCATGCGAGGTGCGGTACAGCGCCTCGGCCACGGCTGCCGAATCGTTGCGCGCCTGCGCGTCAACAGCCACCTGTAGCCACGCGATCACGTTGCCAGGGTCCAGCCGCACCCATTGCTCCGAGGTGAGCAGCTGGCACATGCCGTCGGTGCGCTCGGCCTGGCAGGCGCGCAGAGCCCAGGCGTACACCTGCGGGGAGCGGGTGGAAAGCGCCATGCTCGCGAGCGTGTCGCGGGCAATCGTGTGCGACGGCACGACCTCATCACCCTCGCCTGCGGCACTCATGCTCTTCAGCAGCAAGCCCGCGGCGCGCGACTGCTCATCAGCGCTGCCGAGCAGCAAGGGCAGCAGCCGTGCACGCGCGCCCTGCGCCGCGAGCTGCACCGGCTCCATGCTCTTGGGTTGGCCCGCCTCGTCGGCCTTGACGCGGCCCACGCCGCACAGCTCGACCTCGTCGCTTGCCATCGGCAGCCTGGCGTCGGCAGCCGCCGACGCAGCTTGCATGCCCAGCTTCACGCTGTCGACACGGGCCAGCATCTCCGCCAGAGAAAGCTTTTGCTCGGCCGCCACGGGCCGCAGCTCGGGCGGGAGCTCATCGCCCACGCCGCCGAGCCAGGCCTGCCAGATCAGCGCGGCAAGTGCGACCAGGATCAGCACCACCCCCAGCCAGCGCGCACGCGAGCGGGGCTCGCCGATGTCGTTCAGTTCACTCACACGCCGCCCTCTGCAATTGCTTCTTTCACCGCGGCCACCTGGCGGCGCGACACCAGCAGCCATTCGTCGACCGGCGCCACGCGCACCACCCAGCCTTCGGCCGCTTCGTCTTCACCATCGGCCGGCAGCACGCGCCGCTCGAGGGCACGCAGGGCCTTGCGCGCCACCAACGCATTGCGGTGGATGCGCAGGAAGCGCTCGCCCAGGCGCTGCTCCAGGTCGGTGAGCGCGTCGTCGAGCACATGGGTGTGGGTGGCGGTGCGCAGGGTCACGTACTTGAGCTCGGCTTTGAGGTACAGCACCTCGGACACCGGCACACGCACCCGCCTGCCCAGCTCGTTGACCACGATCACCGGCTCGGCGTCGGGTTGGGCCGCGGGCTCGGCCGCACGCGCACCCAGGCGCTGCGCCACGCGCTGCAAGGCAGCCTGCAGGCGCTCGCGCCGCACGGGCTTGGTGAGGTAGTCGACGGCCTCCAGGTCGAAGGCCTGCAGCGCGTGCTCGGCATGTGCCGTCACGAAGACGATGGCGGGCGGTTTGGGCAGTTGCCTCAAACGCGCCGCGAGCTGGGTGCCGTCTGGGCCGGGCATGTGAATGTCGAGCAGCACAAGATCGCAGTCGTTGCTGGCGATCCATGCCAGCGCCTGGCCGGTATTGGCCGCCTCGCCGACAACCCGCGCCTTGGGCGATGCGCATTCGCTCACCAGGCTGCGCATGCGCAAGCGAGCCAGCTCTTCGTCGTCGACGACCAGCACCTTCAATTCATCGCTCATGAGTACCCCTCGTGCCGTTGACCGCCAGGCGACTCATAAGGGCACCACGATTTGCACACGGAATACATCGCGCTCCAGGCGCGTCTCGAACTGCGCGGCCACGTCGTGCATGAGCCGCAGCCGCTCGCGCACATTGCGCAGCGCCATGCCATTGCCCGGCCGCGACGGCTGCTTGGGCAAGGTGTTGACGATGCTCACCACCGCGTGCGCGCGCCTCACCCGCGTGCGGATGCGAATCACGCCGCCATCGGGCGACGGCTCCACGCCATGGCGCACCGCGTTTTCGACCAGCGGCTGCAGCAAGAGCGGTGGCACGCGGGCGGCGCCGGCGTCTTCGTCGAGCTCCCAGCTCACCTGCAGGCGCTCACCGAAGCGCACCTGTTCGATGGCCAGGTAGCGCTTGGCCAGTGCCACTTCATCAGACAGGCTGACCGACGCGCCGGTGTCGGTCAGCGCCACGCGAAACAGCTCGGCCAGGTCTTCGAGCAAGCCCTCGGTGCGCGCCGGGTCTAGACGCGCGAGCGTGATGGCGGTGTTGAGCGTGTTGAACAGAAAGTGCGGGCGTATGCGCGACTGCAGCTCGGCCAGCCGCGCAGTGGTATCAGCCGGCAAGCGCGCGCGCGCGCGCAGCGTGAGCCAGTAGAAGAGCGCGGCGGCCAGCGCCGCCCCAGCGAGCAGGGGCGCCACCCAGGGCACGCCGCCGCCCAGCAGGTTCAGGCCTCCGGCGCTCTGCAAGCCCCAGCCGAACCCACCGCTCACCGCGCCCAAGCCGACCGCGGCCACCCACTGCCCGGCAGGCGGCAGCGGCGCCAGCGCGCGCTTGAGCAGGCAGATCAGCACCAGCCACAGCAGCACAGCAGGCAAGGCAACGCTGGCACCCACCGCCACGAGCGTCAGCCAACTTTTGGTGTCGACGGCAGCAAACGAGACCGCCACCGCCAGCGCGCCATGCACGAACACCAGCGCGCGCAACACCACGCCTACATGGCAGACGTCGAAAGCCGAGCCCGCGCCCAGCAAGGCCGGCTGAGCCATTGCTTCCATTGGGCCAAAGCCGGTGGGGCCGAAGATGCTGCTGCTGTGGGGCAAGTCACCGGGGCGCGTGGCCTCGGCACCCGGCCGCGCCGGGCGGCTGCTCTGATCGGGGGCGGCTTTCGGGTCGGGTTCTGCCATAGGGGTGCCCGAATAGAATCGGGCGGTCTTCGATAAACGCGCAGGCACTGCGTCGTGCAGCGCATTGTCGCCAAGTCGCGCCGCCCGCAAACCGCCTGTACCAAGCGTTACACCCCCGCTTTCCCCTAGCAGCCCCATGCCCACCAACCAACTCGACAAGAAATCCCAAGCCTGGTCTGCGCTCTTCTCCGAGCCCATGAGCGAGCTGGTCAAGCGCTACACCTCGAGCGTGTTTTTCGACAAGCGCATGTGGAAAGCCGACATTGCAGGCAGCCTCGCTCACGCTGACATGCTGGCCGCGCAAGGCGTGATCGCGGCACAAGACCTGGCCGACATCCAGCGCGGCATGGCGCAGATCACGCAAGAGATCGAATCAAACACCTTCGAGTGGAAGCTAGACCTCGAAGACGTGCATCTCAACATCGAAGCCCGCCTCACCACACTGGTGGGCGATGCCGGCAAGCGCCTGCACACCGGCCGCTCGCGCAACGACCAGGTGGCCACCGACGTGCGCCTGTGGCTGCGCGACGAGATCGACACCCTGCTGCCGCTGCTCAAAGACATGCAGCTGGCGCTCGTGGGCGTGGCCGAGCACAACACCGAAACCATCTTGCCGGGCTACACCCACATGCAAGTGGCGCAGCCGGTGAGCTTTGCCCACCACCTGCTGGCCTATGTGGAGATGTTTGCGCGCGATGCCGAGCGCCTGCTCGATGTGCGCCGCCGCGTGAACCAGCTGCCACTCGGCGCCGCCGCGCTGGCCGGCACCAGCTACCCGCTGGACCGCGAGCGTGTGGCGAAAACCCTGGGCTTTGAAGGCGTATGCCAGAACAGCCTCGATGCCGTGAGCGACCGCGACTTTGCGCTCGAGTTTGCGAGCTTCGCCTCGATCACCATGGTGCATGTGTCGCGCCTGAGTGAAGAGATCGTGCTGTGGATGAGCCAGAACTTCAGCTTCATCGACCTCGCCGACCGTTACTGCACCGGCTCGTCGATCATGCCGCAGAAGCGCAACCCCGACGTCGCCGAGCTGGCACGCGGCAAGAGCGGCCGCGTGATCGGCCACCTGATGGGCTTGCTCACGCTGATGAAGGGCCAGCCCCTCACCTACAACAAGGACAACCAGGAAGACAAGGAGCCGCTGTTCGATACGGTGGACACCGTGCGCGACACGCTGCGCATCATGGCCGAGATGGTGGCCGGCATCATCGTCAAGCCCGAGGCCATGGCACTTGCCGCGAGCAAAGGCTACGCCACCGCCACCGACCTGGCCGACTACCTGGTGAAGAAGGGCCTGCCCTTCCGCGACGCCCACGAGGCCGTGGCCCATGCCGTGAAAGCCGCCATCGCGCAGGGCAAAGACCTGAGTGAGCTGCCGCTGGCCACGCTGCAAGGCTTCAACGCCGCCATCACCGACGACGTGTTCACCGTGCTGAGCCTGAAGGGCTCGCTCAACGCACGCAATGTGCTGGGTGGCACGGCACCGACCCAGGTGCGGGCACAGATTGCACGGCACCGCTCGCGCCTGGGCTGACATCAGCCCATGCATCCGCAAGGGTGTTTGCTGCGTAGAAAGCTCGATGAAACGACCTACACACCTCGGCCGTCTTGCGGCCACCCTGATGCTCACAGCTGCCGTGGCAGCGTGTTCCTCGGGCATCAACTTTCTCAAGCCATCGTCCACCCATGACCTGAACGAAGGCGTGAGCTACGGCAGCAACCCGCGCCAGAAGCTCGACATCTACCGCCCCACATCTCCCGCACCCGCAGGCGGTTGGCCGGTGGTGGTGTTCTTCTACGGTGGCTCGTGGAATTGGGGCAGCCGCGGCGAATACCAGTTCGTAGGCGAAGCCCTGGCCTCGCGCGGCGTGCTCACGCTGGTGGCCGACTACCGCCTCTACCCCGAGGTGCGCTACCCCGACTTCCTGACCGACAGTGCGGCGGCCCTCGCCTACGGCCTGCGCGAAGCCAGCAAGCTCGGAGGCAACCCGAAGCGCGTGTTCGTGATGGGCCACAGCGCGGGCGCGTACAACGCGGCCATGCTGGCGCTGGACGAGCGCTGGCTCAGAGCCGCCGGGCAATCGCCCACGGCCCTGGCCGGCTGGGTGGGCTTGGCCGGGCCCTACGACTTCCTGCCGATCACCAACCCAGAAGCGCAGCCCGTGTTCCATCACCCAAATTACCCCGCCGGCTCACAGCCGCTGGCGTACGCCCGCAAAGGCACGCCGCCCGCCTTTCTGGGTGCCGCGGCCAAAGACAAGCTGGTCAACCCACAGCGCAACACCGTGGGGCTGGCCAACAAACTGCAAGCGGCCGACGTGCCCGTCACGCTCAGGCTGTACGACGGCGTGAACCACGTAACGCTGGTCGCCTCGATGGCGTGGTCGCTGCGCTGGATGTCACCGGTGCTCGACGACGTGAGCGCCTTCGTCAAACGCGACGACCTGGCGCGCCCATGAAAAAGGCCGCCCGGAGGCGGCCTCTTCAGCTCGAAACCAAAAGCCTCAGTCGGACGCGCCGAGCACGTCACCGAAGCCTTGCCACAGCGTACCCGTGAACTTGGCCAACTGGCCTTGCTCGATCGGGTAGAAGTCGGTCGGGCTGGTGTTGACCGACATGCCCGGCAGCAGCAACGCCAGCTTGAAGCTCTTCAGGTTGGCAGCCTGCTTCATCACGTTTTCACGCGTCAGGTCGTTGCCGCACTGCTTCAGGACCTGCACCATGGTCTGGGCCGTCAGATAGCCGTACATGTTGCTGGCGTCTTTGGGGTCGCCATCACGGTAGTAGCGGCCCATGAAGGCGCGCCATTCGAGCATGGCGGGGTCGTCTTTCCACTGCGGATCATTGGGGTCCTTGTAGTACTGCAGCGTCATCAGGCCCACCGACTTGTCCAGGCCAGCGGGGGTGAGCACCGAGCCCACGGAGGCACCCACGTTGTTGACGATTTGCAGGGGCTTCCAGCCAGAGTCGTAGGCCTTGCGGATCGCCTGCGCCGCGAACTTGGGCGTGGTGATGTTGATGAAGGTGTCGGCGCCCGAATCCTTCAGCGTGAGAATTTGCGAATCAACGGTCGGGTCGGAGACTTCGTAGGTGGCCTCCTTGACGATCATCGCCGCGCCCTTGGCGCCCAGGCCGTCTTTCACGCCCTTGAGCACGTCTTTGCCGTAGTCGTCGTTCTGGTACAGCACGGCCACCTTGGCATTGGGCTTGTTCTTGAGCAACCACTTGGCGTAAATCGCACCTTCGGACTGGTAGCTCAGGTTGAAGCCCATGGTCCAGGGGAAGTTCTTCGGGTCACCCCACTTGGTGGCGCCGGTGGAGAGCAGCAGGTGCGGCACCTTCTTGGCGTTCATGTACTTGTGGATGGCGCTGTTGGGCGCGGTTCCCAAGGTGTTGAACGTGGCCAGCACTTCGTCTTGCTCGACCAGTTTGCGAATCTGCTCCACCGTCTTGGGCGGGCTGTAGCCGTCGTCGAGGCTGACCAGGTTGATCTTGCGGCCGTTGACGCCGCCCTGATCGTTGATCATTTTGAAATAGGCTTGGTGCAGCTTGCCGATCGTGCCGTAGGCCGAGGCCGGGCCGCTGTACGGCATGGTCTGGCCGAGCTTGATCTCGGTATCAGAAGCACCGGGGCCGTATTTGCCAGCCGCAGAGGCGCTGACAGGAATCAGGGTGACTGCAAGCGCTGCAAACGCTGCGCCCCACTGGGCAAGCTTCAAATTTCTCGATGTCATGTTGCTTCCTTTCAATGACTGTCGAACACAAAAAACGCTTGGCATACGCATCAGAAACGCACCAGGCAACGTGACGGGCCTACTGACTTACCCGCCTTCGTAAAAACCGAGCCCTTACGAGCCGCACGAACCCCGCCACACCTGTGGGCATCACGTACATGAAGACGATGAGGAACACGCCATAAATGGCCCACGGCGCCGCCTTGGAAATCTCGCCTGCCACGTTGGGAACGAACTGGATGAACAGCGCTCCGTAAATCGCCCCCGAGATCGACGAAAGGCCGCCAATCACCACGCCGATGAAGAGAGTGAACGACAAGAAGATGCCGAACGAATCGGGTGCCACGAACTGCACCAGGATGGCGCCGAGTGCGCCCGCCACGCCGGTATAGAACGCCGACACGCCGAAGGTGAGCGACTTGTACATCGCCGTGTTCACCCCCATGGCTTGCGCTGCAACCGGCTGGTCGCGTATGGCCACCATGGCCCGGCCCACGCGGCCGCGCAACAGGTTCCAGGCCACGAAGAAGAGCAGCACCGTCCAGGCCAGGGTGAAGAAATACAGCCACTGGTCTTGCGAGATCTTGAGCCATTCGGGCGGGTCGGGTTTGATGATCACGATGCCCTGCGATCCGCCCGTCCAGTGCTCGAAGACCTGGTGCTTGAGGATCTGCGGCATCGCAATGCCCAGCGCCAGCGTGGCGATCGACAGATACAGGCCTTCGAGCCGCAGCGCGGGCAGGCCGAAGAGAAAGCCAGCACACAGGCAGATGACGCCGGCAATGGGAATCGTCAACCAATAAGGCATGCCCACCCTGTCCATCAGGATGGCCGCTGTGTAGGCACCGATGGCATAGAACGCACCGTGGCCGAGCGAGATCTGGCCGTTGAAGCCCATCAGCATGTTCAAGCCAAGGATGGCGATGGCATAGGCCAGGGCCAGCGTGATCTGGAAGACGCGGTAGTTGGTGAGCAAGAACGGCAAGATGCAGGCTGCGACCAGCAGCAGTGCAAGGCCAATCAGTTGCTGGCGACTGAGTGCCGGCTTGTTCGGCGCAACGGTAGGTGTAGCGGAGGTAGTCATTCAGACTCTCGAGACATTGACTTTGCCGAACAGGCCCGAGGGCCGGATCAAGAGCACGGTGACGATCAGGATCAGGGCAATGGTGAACTTGAGCTCATTGCCCAAGTACATGCCGACCACGTTTTCCAGCACGCCCACCATGAAGCCACCCGCCACCGCGCCGCCCGGGCTGTCGATGCCGCCCAGCAAAGCGCCCGCAAAGGCGTACAGCAGCACGCCGCCCATCATGTTGGGCTCTAGGAAGACGACCGGCGCGATCATCATCCCGGCCACACCGCCGATGGCGGCGGCCAAGCCCCAGCCCAGCGCGAGCATCCAGCCCACGCGCACGCCGACCAGGCGGCTGGACACCGGGTTCTGCGCGGCTGCCCGCATGGCCAGGCCCAGCGGCGTAAAGCGGAAGAAGAAGAACAGCAGCAGCAAAAGCACCAGGGTGATGCCCATCGAGCCCAGCTCATGCGACGACATGTACGAGTTGCCAAAAAGCGGCTTCTCGGGGAAGGGGCTGACAAAAGGCTTGATCGTGTAGCTGAACACCCAGCCGGCCACGCTGTTGAAGATAACCAGCAGGCCGATGAACACCGTGACCACCGCGAGGATGGGGGCGTTTTCCACCGGTCGGATGATCACGCGCTCGATCACCACGCCGGCAAGAAAAGACACTGCCACCGTGAGGAAAAAGGCCACCCAGTAGGGCAGGCCCGCCTGGAGCAGCGTCCAGGCCAGGTAGGTGGCAAACATCGCCATCTCACCCTGCGCGAAGTTCACGTGGTGCGTGGCCTGGTAGATCATGACCAGGGCCAGTGCCATGCTGGCGTAGATGCCGCCGGTGGCCAGGCCAGAGAGGATTTGATGGATCAGAAGGTCCATGGGATTTTGTTCTTCTAGTAGCCGAGGTAGGAGCGACGCACCGACTCGTCGTTGCGTATCGATTCCGACGTGCCCGAGATGACCACCCGGCCGGTCTCGAGCAGGTAAGCGTGGTCGGCCAGCTTGAGCGCGAGCGAGGCGTTCTGCTCCACCAGCAGCATGCTGATCTTGTCGGTCTGGTTGATGGTTTTGAAGATCGCGAACATCTCTTGCACCACCAGTGGTGCCAAGCCAAACGAAGGCTCGTCAAGCAACAGCAAACGCGGGCGCAGCATGAGCGCACGCGACACCGCCAGCATCTGCTGCTCGCCGCCCGACAGCGTGCCCGCCTGCTGCTTGCGGCGCTCTTTCAAACGCGGGAAGTAGGTGTACATGCGCTCGTAGTCCAGCGCCACTTCGGCGCGGTCTTTGCGCGTGTACGCGCCCATGCGCAGGTTTTCTTCGGTCGTGAAGTTGAGAAAGGTGCCTCGGCCGTCGGGCACGTGGGCCACGCCCATGCGCACGATGCTTTCGGTGGCCTTGCCGTCGATGCGCTCGCCACCGAGCGTTACCTCGCCCTGGGTCTTGACCATAGCGCAAACGGCGCGCAGCGTGGTCGTTTTGCCGGCCCCGTTGGCACCGAGGATGGTGGTGATGCCACCGGCCTTCACGTCGAAATCGAGGCCGTGCAGCACCTTGGTGGCGCCGTACTGGGCGTGCAAACCCCGCACCTGAAGCAGAACGTCGCTCATGCCTCAGTCCCCAGATAAGCCTTGATCACCTCGGCATTGCTCTGCACTTCGGCAGGCGTACCGTCGGCGATCTTGCTGCCGAAGTTGAGCGCGACCACTTGGTCGGAGACGCGCATCACGAGATTCATGTGGTGCTCCACCAGCAAGATGGTCAGCTTGAGTTCTTGGCGGATGTGGCGCAGCAGCTCCATCAAGGCCTCCACCTCTTCGTGGTTGAGGCCGCCGGCGGGTTCGTCGAGCAGCAGCAGCTTGGGCTGGGTGATCAGCGCACGCGCCAGCTCCACGCGCTTCTGCGTGCCGAAAGGCAGGTCGGCCACGGCCACCTCGGCCACACTGCCGAGATCGAGCAAGGCAATAACGTGTGCCACGTGCCCGCGCAAGCGCTCTTCTTCGCGCCGCACGTGCGGCAGCCGAAAAGCGTTGGCGAGGTAGCCGGTGCTGGTGCGGCTGTGGCCACCCAGCATGATGTTTTGCCGCACGCTCATGGTGCGAAACAGCGCCAAATTTTGAAACGTTCGGCCGATGCCTAGCGATGCAATGCCGTGCGGCGCCGTCTCGGTGAGCGACGTGCCTTCGAATTTGATCTGGCCTTCGCTGAAGCTGTAGATGCGCGAGAGGCAATTGAACAGCGTGGTCTTGCCAGCACCGTTAGGCCCGATCAGGCCGACGATCTTGCCTGCAGCGACGGAAAACGAGACCTTGTCCAAGGCCGTGATGCCGCCAAAGCGAACCGTCACATCGGTGACGTCCAGCAGCGGCGGTGTGATGCGCGCGTCGATTCGATCTCTCCCTGTTTACTGCCAGATGTACCGCAGGGTGGAATTTGAATCCACGCTGGGGCTCGCCGTTTGCTGCGAACCGTGGGCAATGTAGTGGAGTGATGCTCGTTTGAAAGAGGTCTTACCCTATTCGGGACATGACTGAGGGGGTTCACAGTTCCGCACAACGGAATATAGAGGGCGCGGCAATTTCACCTGAGCAAGCCCCATTTGCGCGCCTCAATGCGCTTGGTCCCAGTTCGGGCCCACACCCACTTCGGCCAGCAGTGGCACCTTCAGGCTGGCCACGCTCGCCATCAGGCGCGGGATCTCGCCCCGCGCCCATTCAAGCTCGGCTTCGGGCACTTCGAACACCAGCTCGTCGTGCACCTGCATCACCATCAGCGTGGCGCGCTTCTGCTCATCTAGCGCGGCCTGCACCGCAATCATGGCGAGCTTGATCAGGTCGGCCGCCGTGCCCTGCATGGGCGCGTTGATGGCCTGGCGCTCGGCACCGGCCTTGCGCGGGCCGTTGCCGCCGTTGATCTCGGGCAGGTAGATGCGCCGGCCGAACAAGGTCTCGACGTAGCCGCGCTCCTTGGCCGAGGCCTTGGTGTCGTCCATGTATTGCTTCACCCCTGGGTAGCGCGCGAAGTAGCGCTCGATGTACTGCGACGCCGCGCCGCGCTCGATGCCCAGGCTTGCGGCCAGACCGAACGCTCCCATGCCGTAGATCAAGCCGAAGTTGATGGTCTTGGCGTAACGGCGCTGCTCGCTCGTGACCGCCGCGGGCTCAATGCCGAACACCTCAGCTGCCGTTGCGCGGTGCACGTCCATGCCTTCGGCAAAGGCCTTGAGCAGATTCGCGTCGCTGCTGATGTCGGCCATGATGCGCAGCTCGATCTGCGAGTAATCGGCGCTCACGATCACCTTGCCCGGGCCCGCGATGAAGGCCTCGCGCACACGCCGGCCTTCGGCGGTGCGGATGGGAATGTTCTGCAGATTGGGGTCGTTGCTCGACAACCGCCCCGTCACCGCCACCGCCTGCGCGTAGTTGGTGTGCACACGGCCGGTCGCGGTGTTGACCATCAAGGGCAGCTTGTCGGTGTAGGTGCCCTTCAGCTTCGAGAGTGAGCGGTGCTCCAGCAGCTTGGCCGGCAGCGGGTAGTCCTCGGCCAGCTTGTCGAGCACTTCCTCATCGGTGCTGGGTGCGCCGCTGGCGGTCTTCTTGATCACCGGCAGGCCGAGCTTGCCGAACAAGATCTCGCCGATCTGCTTCGGTGACCCCATGTTGAAGGGCTGACCCGCCAACTCGTGCGCCTCACGCTCCAGCGCCATCATGCGTTCGCCCAGCTGATGGCTTTGCTGCGCGAGCAGGGTCGAATCGATCAGCACGCCATTGCGCTCGATGCGCTCCAGTATGGTCGCCACCGGCAGCTCGATCTGCTCGTACACATAGCGCAGGCCACGCTCGGCCTCGACTTGCGGCCACAGCGTTTGGTGCACCTGCAGCGTCATCTCGCTGTCTTCGCACGAGTATTGCGACGCCTTCTCGATGTCAACCTGCGCAAACGAAATCTGCTGCGCTCCCTTGCCGCACACGTCTTCATAACTCAGGCCGCTGCGGCCCAGGTGACGCAGGGCCAGG
>NZ_JBKJOQ010000111.1:0-40318 GCF_046595475.1 Rhizobacter sp. | reverse complement strand
CCTCGATCAAGGCCAGCATGCCGGTGAACTGCGAGAACAGCAACACACGCCGACCTTCGTCCAGCATGCGGGGCAAGGTTTCCATCAGCCAGTCGAGTTTGGCCGAGCCCGGGGCGTCGCTTGGTGATGACGTCGACGAAGTTGGCAGGAGGCGAGGATCGCAGCAAACCTGGCGCAACCGCACCAGGGCTTCCAGGATTTCGAACTGCGAGGAACCCAAGCCCTTGTTGGCCAGCGCATCACGCACGGTTTTTTCGGTCGACAGGCGGATGCTTTCATACAGGTCGGCCTGGCCGTCGTCGAACTCGATATTGGCCACCGTTTCCTGTTTATCCGGCAGGTCGGTTGCGACCTCGTGTTTGGTACGTCGCAGCATAAAGGGTGTGATGCGGCGGCGCAACTGGGCCAGGCGTTCGTTGTCCACCTGTTGTTCA
The DNA here is from genome assembly GCF_046595475.1 of Rhizobacter sp. Lineage (GTDB taxonomy): Bacteria > Pseudomonadota > Gammaproteobacteria > Burkholderiales > Burkholderiaceae_C > Rhizobacter. The sequence continues at coordinate 39,884 of NZ_JBKJOQ010000111.1, read as the reverse complement.
ATCGGCGTGCGGTACAGCGCCCGAAAACGCGCGGCGCTGCCCAGAAAGCCCGGCATCAGGAAGTTGAACAAGCTCCACAACTCGCCCAGATGGTTTTCCATGGGTGTGCCCGACAGGCAAAGCCGGTGCCGCGTGTTCAGTTCGGCCACCACACGCGCGGCCTGGCTGCTGGCGTTTTTGATGTGTTGCGCCTCGTCCAGCACCACGAGGTGCCAGGCCTGTTGCAGCCAGTGTGTTCGGTCGCGCTGTAGCAGCGAGTAGGGTGCAATCACAATGTCGCAGCCACCCATGCGTGCCGCGGCGCGGTGGCGTTTTTGTCCATGCACAACAATCACGCGCAGGCCCGGCGTGAAACGTGTCGCCTCGCGCCGCCAGTTGCCCATCAGGCTGAGAGGCGCCAGGATCAGTGCCGGCCGGTCCAGGCGGCCGGCTTCTTTTTCACACTGGATGTGGGCCAGGGTTTGCAGCGTTTTGCCCAGGCCCATGTCGTCGGCCAGGATGCCGCCCAGCTTGTGCGTGCGCAGGAACTGCAACCAGCGCAGGCCTTGCAGTTGGTAAGGGCGAAGTTCGGCGTTTAGCCCGAGGGGTGCAGGGATGGTCGGCAGGGAGACACCGCCGGCCAGCGGACCGAGTGCATCGAGCAAGTCTTGTGCGCCTTGCCAGATCGGGTTGTCGCCGCTGGTTTCGTGCAGCGCGATGCCCAAGCGCAAGGCCTCCAGCCGCGACAAACGAAGAGAGCCTTCGTGAAAGGCGCTGTGGCTGTCCTTGTGCTGCGCACGTTCGGCCAGGACGTCGAGCAGCGCCTGCAGCCAGGGCCGCAGCGGCTCGCAGGGCAGGCGCCAGTAGCTGCCATCGTGCTGGCGCAGGTAGATGTAGGTCGGCAACTGCAGGGTGACAAGCGGCCGGCCCGTGCTGTCGGGCGCGCCGCTGGCGGCCAGGCCCAGTTGCGCCAGCAGCTCGGGCAGCAGCGGCAGGATGTTGCGGCGCTCACCGTTGATATTCATGCCCAGCGAGAGGCGAAACCACTGTGCTTCACCGGCACCCGTGGCGCCGATGTCGGCGAGATCACCCGCGTCGCTTTCCATGCGTGCGTCCAGCGTGTCGGCCCGCGCGATCCAGCTTGCCAGTCCGGACGCGACGCTGACCTCGAACCCGGCCGTACGAAACAGCGCGAAATCGTCGTCCAGCCACTGCAGCCAGGGCTGCTGCTGGGCCATGGAGAGAAAGGTCCGCAAGAACTGGCCACGTGCATCGCCGGCCAGGCCAAGTTTGTGCAGCGCGCGGTCTGCGGCATGTTCGGCGGGCAGATCGCGGTAGAGCAGGGTCTGCTCACCGGCAACGGTGGTTTCGATGCGCACCGGGTTGTGGTCGTTGAGCGCGTAATGAAACAGGCCGCCGTAGTTGAAACGCAGGGTGGCACTCAGCAGGCCGCGTTGCTCCACCAGTTCGGGCGGAACGGCTTCGATGTGCAGGTGCGGGATGGGCGCGGGGCCGGCCGGCATGTCCGCCGGCTCGGGTGGTGGCATGTCCGGTGTTTTTGCTGCGACCGGGGCGGTGTCGCCAAACAGATCCAGCGACGGGCCGCTTGGAAAACGTTGGCTGGACATGGTTGCTGTGCTTGTCTCTTGCTCGGTGGCTGGCTCGAATCTCGCCGAGGGCTCGCTTCGCAACACGCTGAACAGATCCCCGACAGGAACGGTGATGGGCCGGGGTGCTGGATGGGCGAGGACCTCGTCATGCTCAAACGTGTTGGCCGACTGGTAGGCCGCCTTGACAGCCAGCGCGGCACTGTGCCGGCAGTTGCGGCTCACGCCGCAGTTGCAACGGCCGCTGAAAAAAGTGATCTCGCCGTCGGCCGAGGCCTCGAGTTCGGCCGTGACCTCATGGCGTGTCGCGGTTTTGCCGCCGGTACGCACCGTGCCTGCCAGACTCCATTCGCGGGTGTTGACGCGGCTGATGCTGCAGTCTTCCACCTGCTGGTTGCGGTAAAGCGCCAGGCCGGTTTCGAAGCTGGCTTTGGGGAACTGCGCGGACAGCGAGACCAGGTTCAGCCGCAGCCCGTCTCCGCTCAAAGGCTGGGTGGGGCGGAAGTGACGAACTGCGCCAGCACGCCGGCCGGCCTGTCCGACACGCCGGCGGCGTGGGCCTGTTCGTCGGCGTGGTAGCTGCTGCGCACCATGGCGCCGACGGCGGCGTGCGTGAAGCCCATTTTGTAGGCTTCGGCCTCAAACATCTTGAAGGTGTCGGGGTGTACGTAACGACGCACCGGCAGGTGGCTGGTCGAGGGCGCCAGGTACTGGCCGATCGTCAGCATGTTGATGTTGTGCGCGCGCATGTCGCGCATGACCTGCAGGATTTCTTCATCGGTTTCGCCCAGGCCGACCATGATGCCGCTTTTGGTCGGCACGTCGGGGTGCAGGGCCTTGAACTTTTTCAGCAGGTTCAGGCTGAACTGGTAGTCCGAGCCGGGACGTGCTTCCTTGTACAGGCGCGGCGCGGTTTCCAGGTTGTGGTTCATCACGTCGGGCGGCGCAGCCTTCAAGATTTCGAGTGCGCGATCCATGCGGCCACGGAAGTCGGGCGTCAAGATTTCAATGCGCGTCTTGGGCGACAGCTCGCGCACCTGGCGGATGCAATCGACGAAGTGCTGGGCGCCGCCATCACGCAAGTCATCACGGTCGACGCTTGTGATCACCACGTAGTTGAGCTTGAGCGCCGCAATGGTCTTGGCCAGGTTGGCGGGCTCGTTCACGTCGAGCGGGTCCGGCCGGCCGTGGCCCACATCGCAGAAGGGGCAGCGGCGCGTGCACTTGTCGCCCATGATCATGAAGGTGGCGGTGCCACCGCCGAAGCACTCGCCGATGTTGGGGCACGAGGCTTCTTCGCACACAGTGTGCAAATTGTGCTCGCGCAAGATCTTCTTGATCTCGTAGAAGCGGCTGTTGTGCGAGCCGGCCTTCACGCGTATCCAGTCGGGCTTCTTGAGCGCTTCGACGGGCACGATCTTGATGGGAATGCGTGCAGTCTTGGCCTGCGATTTCTGCTTGGCCGTGGCGTCGTAGCTCGCCGGGTCTTGCGCTTGATGGACGACGTTGTCGGTCGACATGGGAAGGAAACTTTCTGAAGAGCTTTCAGCTCAGGTGAGACGCCAGGCGCTGGCCGAGTTGCTGTGCGATGTCGGCGCACTCGGCGGTGACGCCCAGTGTAGCCAGGTCGACTGTTTGGAGCCCGGCGTAGCCGCAGGGGTTGATGCCGCCGAAGGGGCTCAGGTCCATGGCCACGTTGAGTGCCACGCCGTGATAAGTGCAATGCCGGCTGACCTTGATGCCGAGCGCGGCGATCTTGCCGAGGCCCGTAAAGGGGTCGGTGCGCGGGCCGGTAATGGTTGCGTGGCCGCCAGGGTCGGCCAAGTTCACATAGATGCCCGGCGCACCCGCTACCCGGTGGCCGGTGATGCTCACCGACTCCAGCGTTTTGATCACGCTGTGCTCCAGCCGGTAAACGTATTCCTTGACGAAGATGTTGAGGCGGCGCAGGTCGATCAACGGGTAGGCCACCACCTGGCCGGGGCCGTGGTACGTGACCTGGCCGCCGCGGTTGGTCTGCACGATCGGGATGCCTTGTGCGGCCAGAACATGCTCGGCCTTGCCGGCCACGCCTTGGGTGTAGACCGGCTCGTGCTCGCACAACCAGATCTCGTCGGGTGTGTCGGCCCCGCGCGCTTCGGTGTAGGCGCGCATCTCGTTCAGGGCTTGCAGATAGGGCAACCGACCCCGCAGGCGCAACACGGGCGTGTCAGCCCGGGGTGGGGTGCGAGCGTAGGAGGTTTCTGACATCACCCCCCAATTGTCGGCGGGCGGCAAAGCCTGCATCAACGAAAGCGTGAATCAGTGCATCCACCGCGCCAAACCCTGCGTAGTGCAGCTATCCGGTCATCTTGCCGGGTGCACATCCAGGAGACCCCCATGCGACCCTCTTCTTTCAAACTCACCCCCCTGCTCGCAGCGGCGCTGCTCGCCGTCTGCGGCACCGCCGGCGCGTCCAGCCACCGCGAGGCGCCGTTCATCACCACCGTGCCCAAGGTGGATGCAAGCGACTTCTACATGTTCCGCAGCTACGAGACGGGCCGCAGCGCCTACACCACGCTGATTGCCAACTACCTCCCGCTGCAAGACGCCTACGGCGGCCCGAACTATTTCTCGCTAGACCCCAACGCGCTGTATGAGATCCACGTCGACAACAACGGCGACGCGCGCGAAGACATCACCTTCCAGTTCCGCTTCAAGAACACCCTGGCCAACAGCGGCAAGGGCATCGAGCTGCCCGTGGGCAGCAGCAGTGTGGGCATCCCGCTGGTGCAGGCGGGCGCCGTCTCGAACGTGAAGGACGCCAACCTCAACATCGCCGAAACCTTCACCGTATCCGTCGTGCGCGGTGACCGCCGCAGCGGCACCTCGGCCGCAGTGACCAACGCCGCCAACGGCGCCACCACCTTTGACAAGCCGGTCGACAACATCGGCATCAAGACCATCCCCGACTACCCGGCCTACGCGGCCAAGCACGTCTACAACGTCAACATTCCGGGCTGCACCACACCGGCCAAGCTGTTCGTCGGCCAGCGCAAGGACCCGTTCGCTGCCAACCTGGGCGTGATCTTCGACCTGGTGAACGCCTCGGTCGCCACCATCACCGACCCCTCGTTGATCGGCGCCGCACCCAACACCCTGGACGACAAGAATGTCACCACCTTGGCGATCGAAGTGCCCACCAGCTGCCTCACCGCCGGCAGCGAAACCGTGATCGGCGGCTGGACCACCGCCAGCCTGCGGCAGGCACGCTTGCTCGACCCGTCACCCAAGGCCGGGCACCAAACGAGCGAGAAGGCCGGTGGCGCATGGACCCAGGTCTCGCGCCTGGGCATGCCCCTGGTCAACGAAGTGGTCATCGGTCTGAAAGACAAGGATCGATTCAACAGCTCCAAGCCCAAGGACGACGCCCAGTTCGCCACCTACGTGACGAACCCTACGCTGCCCAAGCTGCTGGAGATTGCACTGGCCTTGCCCAACACGGCACCCACCAACTACCCGCGCCTCGACCTGGTCACGACCTTCCTGACCGGCATCACCGGCGTGAACAAGCCGGCCAACGTGGTCGCGTCTGAAATGTTGCGGCTGAACACGGCAATCGCACCGGTCGCTTTCGCGCAACAGAACCGCCTCGGCATCGTCGGCAACATCCTCGCCGGCGGAACCGACAACGCAGGCTACCCGAACGGCCGTCGCCCGAAAGACGACGTCATCGACATCTCGCTCGTCGCCGTGATGGGTGGGCTGTGCATGGCCAACGGCGACACCGACGCGCTGGGCTTTGGCACGGCGTGCAGGCCTTCGGCCGTGCCACTCGGTGCCACTTCCTTCAGGCTGCACGACGCCGTCGACCAGGCCGTGGTGCCGCTGATGGCCGGCTTCCCCTACCTGTACACGCCCGTTGGCGGCACACGTTGAGGAGCCGGGCCATGAAAACCACTAGCCTTTTCATGCTCACGGCACTGATGGCCGCAGGCCTTTCAGCGTGCGGAGGAATTGACTCCTCCGCCGCGCCGGCCGTGACTCAGGTGCCGGAATCAGCGGCGGCCTCGTCGCAAGCCTTTGCTGAGTACGTGCGCGACCTGCCCTCCAGTGAAACGCAGGAGCCACTGAGCCTGGACCTGGTCGCCACCGCGCCCACCAGCGAAGCAGACGACCAGATCATCTTGAACTGATCTTGTCCCCCGAGCGGCTGGCCCCACAAAGGCCGGCCGCTCTCTGGCCCACAACACCCCGCCCCCATGTCCAACACGCTCTCGACATTTGTGCAAAGCGCTGCGCTGGCCGCAGTGCTTTGCACAGGTTGCCTGGCTGCCCCTTTCGTGCCGCAAAGCGACACCGACGTCGTCGAGCGCCTGCCGCAGCGCATCGGCACGGCCGAAGCGCGCCGCGAGCAACGCGCGGCGCGCGAGCGCCTGCGCCAGCACCCCGGGCAGCTGCCCCTGGCTTTGCAGCTGGCTCACGAGGCCATCGGTCGCGCCCGCCAGCTCGGGGACCCGCGCGAGCTCGGCCAAGCCGAGGCGGCGCTTGCACCGTGGTGGAACCTGACAACCCCGCCCGCGCCGGTGCGCCTGCTGCGCGCCACCATCCGCCAAAGCCGGCATGAGTTCGGCCCCGCACTCGTCGACCTGGCCACCTTGCTGCAAGAGGGCGCGGCGCCGCTGGCGGTGCAGGCGCAAGCCGAACTCACGCGCGCCTCGGTGCTGCAAGTGCAAGGCCGCTGGCCGGCCGCAGGCGCTGGCTGCGAGCGTCTGGGCGGCAGCCGCTATGCGCCGCTCGGCGCGACCGTGCAACTGCTTGCGCAGGCCTGCCTCGCGGAGCTGGCCAGCCTGCAAGGCCATGCCGACCAAGCCGATGCGAGCCTGCGCGCGCTGGCGCAACCCGATGGCAGCGACAAAAACTGGCTCACGCTGATCCGCGCCGAGCTGGCCGAGCGCCGCGGCGACCCAGCCGCACAGGCGCTGTATCAAGAGGCGGTGCAGGTGCCGCAGCCCGAGGTCTACGCACTGGCCGCTTATGCGGACTGGCTGCTCGACCACGGCCGCGCTGCCGAAGTCATCACCTTGCTCGCCGGCCGCGAAGACGCCGACGCCCTGCTGCTGCGCCTCGCCATCGCCCGCAAGCGCCAGCATGACCCGCAGGCCGACGCCGCCATCGCCACACTGGCGGCACGCTTCGACGCCGCCGCCGTGCGCGGCGACATGAGCCACGGCCGCGAGCAGGCCCGCTTCGAGCTGGAGCTGAAGGGCAACGCAGCCGCCGCGCTGCGGCATGCCCAAGCCAACTGGGCCGTGCAGAAGGAGCCGGCCGATGCCCTGGTGCTGGTGCGCGCCGCCCTCGCGGCCGGGCAGCCGCAAGCAGCCGAGCCAGTGTGGCGCCTGGTGCGAGACACGGGCTGGCAAGACGCACGCCTGCAGGCTCTCGCGGCGCCGGTGAAAGGCATGACATGAATCGCCTCTTGTTTCGATGCGCGCTGCTGGCCTGCCTGCTACCTTTGTCAGCACAGGCCCACAAGCCCAGCGATGCGTACCTGCAGCTGCAGGTGCAAGGCTCGCAGGTGGAGCAGCGCTTCGACATTGCCTTGCGCGACCTGGAGCGCGACCTTGCGCTCGATGCCAACGACAACGGCCAGCTCGAATGGCGCGAAGTGCGCACACGCTGGGACGACATCGCCCAGCTCGCCGAACAAGGCTTGAGCCTGTCAGCCGACGGCCAGCCCTGCACCGCGGGTGCGCTCGGCACAGCGCAGCTCGACGAGCACAGCGATGGCCGCTACGTGGTGCTGACGCGCCGCTGGTTGTGCGCCGCCGACGTGCGCCAGCTCGACGTGGGCTACACGCTGTTCGCGCAGACCGACCCCACGCACCGCGGCATCGTGCGCGTGCAGCAGGGCGAGCACAGCGACACGGCGGTGCTGGTGCCGGGCGCGGTGGCGGCCCATCGCTTCGACCTGGCCTCGACCGCGGGCTTCAGCGGCTTCGTGCGCGAAGGCATGCACCACATTCTGATCGGCACCGACCACATCCTCTTCCTGCTGGCGCTGCTCTTGCCCGCCGTGCTGGTGCGCCGCGCCGGCGGCGGTTGGCAGGCCGCGCCGCGGGTGCAGCCTGTGCTGGCCGACGTGCTGCGCGTGGTCACCGCCTTCACCGTGGCGCACTCGATCACGCTGGCGCTCGCCGCCTTCGACGTGCTCAACCCGCCGTCGCGCTGGGTCGAGTCGATCATCGCGGCCAGCGTGGTGCTGGCCGCGCTCAACAACCTCTACCCGGTGGTGCGAGAGGGCCGCTGGAAGCTCACCTTCGTCTTCGGCCTGGTGCATGGCTTCGGCTTTGCCGGCGCACTGAAAGACCTGGGGCTTGCGAAAAGCGCGCTTGCACTGCCACTGTTCGGCTTCAATCTTGGGGTAGAGCTGGGGCAGCTGGCCATCGTGGCGGCGTTCTTCGCCGTGGTCTGGGCCGTGCGCGACACGCGTCTCTATCGAAGCGTCGGGCTGCGCGCCGGCTCAGCCGCCATCGCGGTGCTCGCGCTCGCCTGGCTGGTGGAGCGGGCGCTCGACATCAGGTTGCCCGGTCTCGCCTGATCAGAGAACGACTTTCACCAACGGGTGCGTGGACAGCGTGCGATACAGCTCGTCTAGCTGCTCGCGGCTGGTGGCGGTGACGGTGACCGTAACGCCCAAGTACTTGCCGCCACTGCTAGGGCGTATCTCGATGCTGGCCGCATCGAAGTCAGGGTCGAAGTGTTTGGCCACCTGGGTGACGGCGTGCACAAAGCCGTCAACGTTGGCCCCCATCACCTTGATGGGGAACTGCGACGGGTATTCAATGAGGGACTGCTCAGGTGGTATGTCTTGCATGGTGGCATTCATGCGCCAAGAATTGGGGGCACAGCGGGCAATTTCAAATCGACTGGCTCTGCTTGGCGCGCTGGTAGGCCTGGTACAGCCGCGCGTACACCGGGCCCGGCTTGCCGCGCAGCGCGCCGTGGCCTACCGACTCGCCGTCGAGCTGTGTCACGGGCAGCACCTCTTTCGCGGCAGAGCTGAGCATGATCTCGTCGGCGGCCAGCACATCGGCCTCGGGAATCGGGCGCAGATTGAAGGCAATGCCCTCTTCTTCGCACAGCTCGCGCAGCAGCTCATAGCGCACGCCTTCGAGCACATGCTCGCTCTTGGGTGGGCCCAGCAGTGCGCCTTCGTGCACCACCCACACGTTGCTGGCCGAAGCTTCGGTGAGGTAGCCGTCGCGCAGCATGATGGTCTCGGCCGCGCCGTGGTCGGCCGACATCTGGCGCGCCAACACGTTGCCCAGCAATGAGATCGACTTGATGTCGCCACGCTCCCAGCGGAAGTCGCGTGCCGTCACGCAGGCCACGCCCTTGTGGCGTTGCTCGGCCGTGGGCGCCGCCAGCGGGCTGCACATGATGAACACGGTGGGCGCAAGGTCGGGGGGCATCACATGGTTGCGCGGCGCCACCCCACGCGTCACCTGCACGTAAACCAACAGGTCGTTGGCGCCCTGTGCCGCGATGAGCTTGCGGCAGTGCGCAAGCCACTGTGCTTCGCTGAACGGGTTGGCGATGCGCACCTTGGACAGGCTGCGGCCGAGGCGGGCCATGTGCTCGTCGAAGCGAAACACGCGGCGCCCGTAAACAGGGAAGGCCTCGTAGATGCCATCACCGAACATGAAGCCACGGTCGAGTACCGAGACCTTGGCGTCACGCAAGGCGACAACGTCACCGTTCAGGTAACACAGGCTGTCAGCGAGCTGGTCAGGAATGGCGGCCATGGCGCCTCCTTCGTGCATCAGGAAGGGCAGGTTACTTGATCCACAGGCGAATGGCATCCCATGCCCGGCCAAAAATGCCGGCTTGTTCGACCGCCGTCAGCACCACCAGTGGCCGCTCGGCAACCAGCGTGCCTGCGGGGGTGGTCACCCGAAGCGTGCCCACGCGTTGGCCTTGTGCCAGCGGCGCGACCAGCGGGTCGGTGCGCTCGATCTTGGTCTGCAGCTTGGCACCGTCGCCCTTGGGCACGCTCACGAACACGGCGGCGGCGCTGCCCAGGCGTGCTTCATTGGTCTTGCCCTTCCACACCGGCACGGTGGCGAGGGCCTTGTCGGCTTCGAACAGGCGCACGGTGTCGAAGGCCTGGAAGCCCCAGTTCAGGAGCTTCTGGCTTTCGTTGGCGCGCGCGTCCATCGAAGCCGCGCCCAGCACCACACTGAGCAAGCGGCGCTTGCCGCCGCCCGTGCCTATGGCCGCCAGGTTGGGGAAGTCGCGCTGCGCAGACACCACCATGCAGTAGCCGGCGGCCTCGGTGTAGCCGGTCTTCATGCCGTCTACGCTCGGGTCGCGCAGCAGCAGCACGTTGCGGTTGTTCTCGTTGGTGGTGGGTGAGCCTTCGAAGTGGTACTTCTTGATCGAGTAGATCGGGTAGTACTCGGGGAAGTCGCTGATGATGTGGCCGGCAATCACGGCCACGTCACGCGCCGTGCTCTTGTGGCCGGCTTCGGTGAGCCCGGTCACGTTCTTGAAGCTGGTGTTCTTCAGGCCCCAGGCCTGGGCTTGGCGGTTCATCATGCCGACGAAGAGGTCCAGGCTACCGGCCACGCCTTCGGCCAGCGCCACCGAGGCATCGTTGCCCGAGTTGACGATCACGCCGCGCAGCAGGTCGGCCACTTTCGGCGTCGAGCGCGGCTCGATGAACATCAGCGAGCCACCGCCCTTGCGCTCTTCCCAAGCACGCACCGAGACCGGCAGCGTCTGCTCGAGCGTGAGCTTTTTTTCCTTCAAGGCGGTGAAGGCGATGTAGGCCGTCATCAGCTTGGTGAGCGAAGCCGGGTCAGCCAGAACATCGGCTTCGCGCTCGGCCAGGGTCTGGCCAGTGCTGAGGTCGAGCAGCAGGTAGCTGCGCACCGCCATCTCGGGCGGCGTGGGTGCCTGGGCGAAGGACGACGCGGCTGCAGCCAGCGTCAAGACGAGGGCAATGATTCTTTTCATGAGGAGGTTCAGGTTCGGGAGAGGAAAGCGTGTGGGCCACGCCCGGGCTTATGACCCGTGGCGCACCACAAGGTTCTTGAGCAGCGTGAGCTGCCCATGAAAGAAATGGCCGGCACCGGGGATCACGACCACCGGCAAGGCCTGCGGCCGCGCCCAATCGAGGGTGGCCGACAGCGGCACCACGTCATCGGTTTCGCCATGGATGACCAGCGTGCCTTCGGGCACCGTGGGCATCTGCTGTTTCTGCGTCGACGGGCCGACCAACACCAGCGAGGCGGCCTTGGCGTCATCTGGCAAACGCTGGGCGGCTTGCGACACCACGTAGGCGCCGAAGGAGAAGCCGGCCAATGCCAGCGGCAAGGCGACATCGCGGTGCGCGGCGATCACGGCCAGGGTGTCGTCGGTTTCACCACGGCCTTCGTCGAAGCTGCCTTCAGAGGCGCCCACGCCGCGGAAGTTGAAACGCACCGCGCGGTAGCTCAGTTGAACAAAGGCACGCGCAAGGGTCTGGGCCACCTTGTTGTCTAGCGTGCCGCCACCTTGCGGGTGCGGGTGGCAGACCACAACCACGCCGCGCGCGGCCTCAGCAGGTTCGTCGATCGCGCATTCGATGCTGCCGGCAGGGCCAGCGATGCGCGTGCGTTGGGTTTGCGCGTTCATCGGCCCACGTTGTCAGGCAGCAGCAGGCGCTCAACCACCACACCATTTTTCAGGTGCGAGTCGACGATCTCGTCGATGTCGTCGTTGTCCACATAGGTGTACCAGACGGCCTCGGGGTAGACCACGGCCACCGGGCCACCGGCGCAGCGGTCCATGCAGCCCGCTTTGTTCACACGCACGCCGCCGGGGCCGTTGAGCTTCTCGGCCTTGGCGCGCGACTTACAGCGGTCGAAGCCGGCTTGGGCGTTGTGGTTGGCGCAGCTGTCTTCGCTGCTGTCGCGCTGGTTGAGGCAGAAAAAGATGTGGCGCTTGAAGTAGGTCATGGGCCATTTTACGGAGGGTCGTCGCGCACGGCCACGCGGGTGAGCAGGTACACCAGCGCCGCATAAGGCCACAGCCAGCCCACCCACTGCGCAGCCCCGTGAAAACGGATGAAGCGGCCCTGCTCCCAGGCTTGCAGGCTTTCAGCGTAGTAAGGGTCGATCGGCGCTCGTGCCACCAGCGCCACCAGCACGGTCAGCACCACCAGCCCCAGGCCAGCCGCCCCGCGCCTAGGCATGAAGGCCAAGGCGAGCGCTAGCATGCCGCCCACCACGAGCGCGGGCACCACCGCCGGTGTGAGCCAGGCCAGGGCGTGTTGCGGGCCGAAATTAAGCGCCGTCGACAAGGTGGTGACGGCCAAGCCCACCGCGAGCGCGGCGGGCACCGGCGCGGCGCGCCGCCAGCCCGACTGCACAACGGTGAAGGCCACCAGGCAGGGCGCCAGGAAGCCAAGCACGATGGCCACCCACTCCGCCCCGCGAGACAGTGGCGTGAGCGCCTCGCGGGCATTGACCCACCCCTCGACCCAGCTTGCCCAGGGTGTGCCATTGAGCGCCGCGGCGGCGACCTCTTGCAGGCGCACCAGCACCTGGCCGAGCCCGAAAGGCACCGGCACCGGAAACAAGAGCGCCACCGGCCACAGCAGCAAGAGCGCGATGCCACCGGCGCTGTGGCTGATGAACCAACGATCTCGCACCACCTGCCAGCGGTCGACACCCCCCAGCGCGCGCACCGCCAAGGCCACCAGCAGGCCCAGCGCGGTGCCGGCAGTGTTCAGCAGCCAGTCGGCGAGCGAGGGCACGCGTTGCGGCAGCCAGTTCTGCAGGCTTTCCATGCACAGCGAGAGCGCCGCGCCGACCAACACCGTGGTGACGGCCGAGACCGCCAATGGGCGGCCGCTGCGCACTTGCGCGCCGAAGAGCAAGGCGCCGAAAGGCATGTAGCCCAGCAGGTTGGACATGAGGTCGAAGCCCGTCCACCATGGCCGCCATGGCATGTGACCCAAGCCGAAGAAGGGCACGCCCGCGGGCTGCTTCCAGCCCGTGAAAGGCGACAGGCTGGCGTAAATGATGAGCGCCGCATACAGCAGCGCGAGTGGCGCGGCAGAGCTGCGGTGCCTGGCCATTTCAGATCAGAAAGGCTTGACGACCACCAAGATGACGATGAGGGCGAACAAGACCACCGCCGACTCATTGAAGACGCGAAACCAGCGCTCGCTGCGCTGATTGCTGAAGCTCTCAAACTTGCGCAGCAGCGAGCGGCACGCGTGGTGATAGCCAAGCGCCAGCACCACGAGCACAAGCTTGGCATGCAGCCAGCCGCCCTTCACGCCAAAGCCCAGCCAGAGCCAAAGGCCCAGCAGCAGCGCAGGCACCATCAAGAAGCTGGTGAAGCGGTAGAGCTTGCGCGCCATCATCAACAAGCGCTCGCGCTCGGCATGGCTGTCAGCAGGCACCGAGGCCAGGTTGACGAACAAGCGAGGCAAGTAAAAGAGCCCGGCGAACCAGCTGGCCACGAAGACGATGTGTAAGGCTTTGACCCACAAATACAAGCTGCTCATGCGGCGGCATTATGGGCGACACATAAAAAAGCCCCGACCATGCGGCCGGGGCTGGAAAGCCTCATCGCTGTCATCACGGTAAGGCTCCTGCTCAGGGAGGAAAAGCAGGGAACAACGGCCTTGCGGCTATCATCCGGAGTCGACTTTAGCAGATGACCCCCGGGCGAAAACAGGCCTCACAGCCCCGGAAAAACACGCACTTGCCAACTATGCCGCGACCTGCGTTTTGTTCATCTCGAGCCTACAGATAACAAGCCAGACAACACGCCAGGAACCGCGCCGTGCACACCCCTCCTCTCTTTCCTGCCAGCCGGCCCCGACGCCTGCGCCGCGATGAGTTCACGCGCGCCCTGGTGTGCGAACACCAGGTGCTCACGAGCGACCTGATCCTGCCGGTCTTCGTGCTGCCGGGCAAAAACAAGATCCAAAACATAGCCTCCATGCCGGGTGTGCAGCGCTTGAGCCTCGACCAGTTGCTGCCGGTGGCCGACGAGTGCGTGCGTCTGGGCATCCCGGTGATGGCCTTGTTTCCGGTGATCGACCCCAAGAACAAGACCGAAGACGGCGCAGAGGCGCTGAACCCGCAAGGCCTGGTCCCCAAGGTCGTGCGCGAGCTGAAGAAGCGTTTTCCAGAGCTGGGCATCCTGACCGACGTGGCGCTAGACCCCTACACCAGCCACGGGCAAGACGGCGTGCGCGACGCGAGCGGCTACATCCTCAACGACGAGACGGTGAAGATCCTCACCCAGCAGGCGCTGGTGCAGGCCGAGGCCGGCGTCGACATCGTGGCGCCCAGCGACATGATGGACGGGCGCATCGGCTCGATCCGCAACGCCCTCGAGCGCCGCGGCTTCATCCACACCAAGATCATGGCCTACAGCGCCAAGTACGCGAGCGCCTTCTACGGCCCCTTCCGCGACGCCGTAGGCTCGGCCGGCAACCTGGGCAAGGGCAACAAGAAGGCCTACCAGATGGACCCGGCCAACACCGACGAAGCGCTGCGCGAAGTGGCGCTCGACATCGCCGAAGGCGCAGACATGGTGATGGTGAAGCCCGGCATGCCTTACCTCGACATCGTGCGCCGCGTGAAAGACGAGTTCCGCGTGCCCACCTTCGCTTATCAGGTGAGCGGCGAATACGCGATGCTCAAGGCCGCGGCCAACAATGGCTGGCTCGACAACGACGCCGTGCTGATGGAAAGCCTGCTCGCGTTCAAGCGCGCTGGCGCCGATGGCGTGCTGACGTATTTCGCGCTGGAAGCCGCGAGGCTCATCCGGCCACAGCCCTGAGCGCATCGCAACCCATGCGTATCTTTCACCTCCACGCGGACCAGTTCGCCGAGCTGCATGAGCTGCCCGAGCAAATGCCCGCCACTGGCTACCTGTGGGTGGGCACGGCGCGGCGTGAGTTCGAGGTCAACCTCGGCACGCTGCAGGGCGCGCTTCAACGTTGGGTAGGCGGGCAGCTGGTCGACTTGCATGTGTCTGACCTGCTCAACAACCAGCTGCCCTCGCACTTCGACTACACCTCGCTGTACGACCTGCTGGTGTTCCGCCGGCTCGCAGCCGGCAACGGCAGCAGTAGCCTGTTTCTCGACGAGCAGAGCGGCACGCTGTCCAGCGCCAGGCGTGCCCTCGAAGCCATAGACACCAGCCCGGTCGGCTTTGCCGTTTTCGACCGCGTGCTGCTCACCGTGCACCCGACCGACTGCATGGTGCGCGACTTCTATGCGGGCAAACTGCAGCAAATGGTGCAGAGCGCCGACGCCCGCGCCGACCAGCGCGGCGGCGCCTCCCGCCTTCCCACCAGCCCGGCCGATTTGATGCTGCGCATGGTCAACCACATGGTCGACAGCTACCTGGAGCTGCGGCGCCTGCTGACCAAGCAACTGGGCTACCTGCAGCAAGAGCTCTTCAACCCGCGCAGCCGCTTCGACAGCTGGCAGGTGTTGCTCGACTCGCGCAATGCCCTGCACCAGCTGGAAGACATTTGCGAGGACCAGCGCAGCGCCATCGTCGAGTGGATAGACGGGCTGGACGAATGGCCTACCGCCACCGAGCCGCAGGCCGCCCGCGAGCGCGAGCTGCTGCGCGTGCGCTCACGCGACGTGCTGGAGCACATCGAGCGTGTGCTGGGCCACGTGAGGCGGCTCGAATCGTCAGCCGAGACCGCGGTGCAGATGCATTTCTCGGCACAAAGCAACCGCACCAACGACATCATGCGCACGCTCACCGTGCTGACCGCCATCTTCATGCCGCTGAATCTGATCACCGGCTTCTTCGGCATGAATTTCGACGGCATGCCGCTCATTCACGCGGCCACCGGCGTGTGGACGGCCAGCGTGGTGATGGCGATCATGGGCCTGGGGCTGGGCTGGTTCTTCTGGCGCAAGCGCTACCTGAGCACGTCGCAACACCGCTGAAGCGACTTCAGCGCGCGTAGGGGTCGGCGTAGCCCAGGGCGGCCAGGATCGCAGTCTCTTGTGACTCCATCACCTGCGCGTCGGCCTCGTCTTCATGGTCGTGGCCCTGCGCGTGCAGCGTGCCATGCACCAGCAAATGGGCATAGTGGGCTTCAAGGGTGATCTTCTGCTCGCGCGCTTCAGCCTCTACAACCGGCGCGCACAAGATGAGGTCGGCGCTCACGATCGGCGCGTGGCTGTAGTCGAAGGTGAGCACGTTGGTGGCGTAACCCTTGCCGCGAAAGTCGCGGTTCAGCGCCTGGCCTTCTTCAGCGCCCACGATGCGTACCGTGATTTCGGCAGGCAGCTCGAGCGCCGCACGCACCCAGCGCGCCACCTTGTGCCGCGGCAGGTGGTGGCGGTGCGAGGCGTCGGCAAACTGCAGCGACAGGCTCAGCTCAGGCCTCGCCATTCACGGGCGCTCCGCAGAAGACGCGTCGTACGCTTCGACGATGCTCGCCACCAGCGGGTGGCGCACCACATCGGCCGAAGTGAAGCGGGTCATCGCAATGCCGTTGACCCGCCGCAGCACGCGCTCGGCGTCGATCAGCCCGCTGTCGGTGCCGCGCGGCAGGTCGATCTGGCTCACGTCACCCGTCACCACGCATTTGCTGCCGAAGCCGATGCGGGTGAGGAACATCTTCATCTGCTCGCGCGTGGTGTTCTGCGCTTCATCGAGGATGACGAAGGCATGGTTCAACGTGCGCCCGCGCATGAAGGCGAGCGGCGCAATCTCGATGCTGCCCTTTTCGAAGGCCTTGGCCACCTTCTCCGTGCCCATCAGGTCGTAGAGCGCGTCGTAAAGAGGGCGCAGGTAGGGGTCGACCTTCTGCGCCAGGTCACCCGGCAAGAAGCCCAGCCGCTCGCCGGCTTCGACCGCCGGGCGGGTGAGGATGATGCGCTGCACAGCGCTGCGCTCCAACGCATCGACGGCGCAGGCCACGGCAAGAAAGGTCTTACCGGTGCCGGCCGGGCCGATGCCAAAGGTGATGTCGTGCGACTGGATGTTGTGCAGGTAGACGTGCTGGTTGTCGGTGCGCCCCGCCAGGTCGCTGCGCCGCGTGCGCAAGACCAGGCCTTCGCCCTCGTCGCTTGGGTCGCCCCTGTCCGCACCCCTCACCTCGTGCAGCGCGGCACGCGGCTTGCCAAGCTTGCCGTCGGCCAGCGCTTCCATCAGCGAAAGCTGAAACGACTCGGCCAAGATCGGCTTGCGCGCACGGTCGTACAGCGACTGCAGCAAACCCGCCGCGCGCTCGGCCGCCGGCTTGGTTCCTTCGATGCGAAACGACTCGTTGCGACGCGAGATGCTCACGTCGAAGGCCGCCTCGATGCTGCGCAGATGCTCGTCAAGACTGCCGCACAGGTGCGAGAGGCGGATGTTGTCAAGGGGGATGAAGGCGTGTCGAAGAATCACAGGGTGGGGCTTTCCAAAAGCGGATTGTCGCGCCACCGACCAGCGTCTGCACGCACGAGTTCCGCTCCTGCACAATCGGCGCCCATGCACGCTCGCCGCCGTTTCTCCATCGCACTGGCCTCGCTGGCCGCCTTCGTCGCGGCCGGCCTGCTGGGCTGGCACGGCCTGCAGGCACACGCCGCCGGGGCCGAAGCCGAAGGCAACGTCATCGTGCTCAGCTCGGCGCTCAGCGCGGCAGGCCCGGGCGACCATTTCCCTCTCGACCAAGCGGTCAAGCAGGTGAACCTGCCCGACAACTGGTGGGACAGCCGCCCACACGAAGACGGCCCGGTCTGGTACCGCCTGCGCTTTGATGCGCCGACCGGCCCCGACCAGCTGCTGGCCGCCGCCATCGAGCGGGTGTGCAGCAATGCCGACGTGCGGCTCAACGGCTTCATCATCTACAGCGGCGGACACATGACCGAGCCGGTGACGCGCAACTGCTTCTACCCGCAGCTTGTGACCCTGCCCACCGGCCTGCTGCGCGCAGAAGGCAACATCCTCGACGTCAAGGTGCAAGGCTATGCCCTGCAGAAGGTGTCGTCGCGGGTGCGATCGGGCGGAATGTCGCAGGTGAGAGTCGGGCCGCAGGCGCTGCTGGCCGCCGAACACGAATCGCATCTGTTCTGGAACATCTCGCTGGTGCAGATCGTCACCGTCGCCACCACGGCGCTGGGCGCATTTCTGCTGTTCCTGGGCTGGATCAACCGACAAGAAGCCCACCTCACCTACTTCGGCCTGGTGATCCTGGCCTGGAACACGCTCACCACCCGCACCTGGCTGCAGGGCATGCCCTTCGACAACGGCAGCACCGAGATGCTGGTGTGCGTGGGCTTTGCCATCCTCACCTCACTGGTGGTGCAATTCTTGTTGAGCTATGGCGCCATGCGCTCGCGCGTGATCGAAGCCTTGCTACTCACGCAGTGCCTGCTGGTACCGCTGACGCTGGTTCTGGCCGGGCCACAGCGCCTGTTCAACGTCAGCAGCGCCTGGTACCTGCTGATGGTGCTCGAAGTCATCATCATGAGCGGCCTGTACCTGCGCATCGAGTGGCGGGCCCAGCGCCAGAATTTCTGGCCCATGGCCGTCATGCTGATCCTGCTGGGCGTGCTGGTGCTGGTGGAGCGTGCCATCCAGTACGACTGGCTGCCGCTGCCACACATCCATGTGCTGCACTTCGCCCTGCCGATCATGTTCATCGTGGTCGGCTCGCGCCAGCTCAAGTCGTTCGGCTTAGCGCTGCAGGCCGCCGAGGCCGCGCGCAACTCGCTGGAAAGCCGCGTCGCCGAGGCCACCGCCGAGATGGAGCGCAACTACGTGCAAATGGCCGAGCTGCGGGTAGAGCAGGTGACCGAGAAAGAACGCAAGCGCATCGCTGGCGACCTGCACGACGACCTGGGC
This sequence comes from Rhizobacter sp., assembly GCF_046595475.1. GTDB lineage: Bacteria > Pseudomonadota > Gammaproteobacteria > Burkholderiales > Burkholderiaceae_C > Rhizobacter. The sequence goes on along the minus strand of NZ_JBKJOQ010000111.1, from coordinate 21,441 downwards.
GCCAAGCTGCTGACCATCGTGCACACCAGTGAGTCAGAGCGCATCTCCACCCTGGCGCGTGAAGCGCTCGAAGAAATGCGCCTGTCGGTGCGCGGCCTGACCGGCAAGCCGCTGCCGGTGGCCGACGCCCTGGCCGATTGGCGTGCCGAGACGGTGTCGCGCCTGGGCCAAGCCGGCGTCGAGGTCGACTGGCGCAGCCCCACCGAAGACGTGACGCAGCAGCTTTCGGCCCGGGCCTTCGTGCAGACCACGCGCATCCTGCGCGAGGCCGTGAGCAACGTCATCAAGCACAGCGGTGCCTCGCACTGCAAGGTGCGCTGCACTCTGGGCCAGCAAGATTTCGTGCTGGTGGTGCAAGACAATGGCCGCGGCATTCCGATGGAGCTCGACGGCAAGCTCGACCGAGGCCACGGCATGGCCAGCATGAAACACCGCGCCAAGCAGATGCAGGGCCAGTGCCTGGTGGAGTCGGGCCCGGGCTACGGAACCGTGATCCGGCTCACGCTTCCCCTGGGGACGAGCATGAGCCTGTAGCTTCACAGCACCCTTTCCGCCGTGCCAGGCTGTTACGATGATTTTTTGGTTTTCAACCAGCGAGCTGCCATGAACAAGATCCTGTTGCTAGAAGACCTGCCCGAGATCCGTGCCTGGTTGAAAGCGTTGGCCTTGCAGGTGTTTCCGCAAGCCCAAGTGTTCGAAGCCGCCCGCGTGCACGACGCACTCGCGCTCATCACCGCCGAGCGCTTCGAAGTGGCGCTGGTCGACCTGGGCCTACCCGACGGCTCGGGTGTGGACGTGGTGGCCGCCTTGCGCGAGGCCCAGCCCGAAGCGCAATCGGTGGTGGTCACCATCCACGACGACGACGATCACCTCTTTCCCGCGCTGCAGGCCGGCGCGTTCGGCTATTTGCTGAAAGAGCAACCGCGCGAGCACTTTGTCGAGCAGCTGCAGCGCATCAGCCAGGGCGAGCCACCGCTGTCGCCAGCCATCGCCCGCCGCGTGATCGCCTACTTTGCCAAGCAAAACAAGCCGCAGGAGCGCCCGCAAAACCTGCCCCACGTGTCGCTCACCGACCGTGAGAACGAGGTGCTGCTGTGGGTGGCCAAGGGCTTTACCCTGCCCGAGATCGGCGTGCAGCTCAACCTCTCGCGCCACACCATTGCTGACTACGTGAAGCAGATCTACCGCAAGCTCAACGTGAGCTCGCGCGCCGAGGCGGCGCTGGAAGCGCAGCGGCTCGGGTTGTTCCGCCGATGAGCTGGCGCCGATGATCGGGCGCCTGTCGGGCCTGCTGGCAGAAAAGAACCCGCCCCAGTTGCTGGTGGATGTGAACGGCGTCGGCTACGAAGTCGACGTGCCCATGAGCACCTTCTACAACCTGCCCGCCCTGGGCGAGCGTGTCACCTTGCTCACCCACTTCGTGGTGCGCGAAGACGCACAGGTGCTGTTCGGCTTTCTCACCGCCGAGGAGCGCGCCACCTTTCGCCTGCTGGTAAAGATCTCGGGCGTGGGGCCGCGCACGGCGTTGTCCATCCTGTCGGGCCTCAGCGTGGCCGAGCTTGCGCAGGCCATCTCGCTGCAGGAAAGCGGGCGCCTCATCAAGGTGCCGGGCATCGGCAAGAAGACCGCCGAGCGCCTGCTGCTGGAACTCAAAGGCAAGCTCGGCGCCGACCTGGCCCTGCCGACCAGTGTGGGGAGCGACGCGCAAGGCGACATCCTGCAAGCCCTCGTCGCGCTCGGCTACAGCGACCGCGAAGCCGCCCTCGCGCTGAAGAGCCTGCCCGCCGATGTGGGTGTGAGCGACGGCATCAAGCTCGCGCTCAAGTCGCTCGCCAAATAGGCCGCAACCACTCTTCGAGAAGCCTGCACGGGCGTGCAAAGTTTGCTTACAACTTGCATCGGGTTGTGGGGGCTGTGGCCCGAATAAGCCACGGCTACAGAGGGTGGGCGCATAGAATTCGAGCGCACTCCGCAGCGTCGCCTAACAGGTACATGGCCGATCAGATCAACCCCCGCCTTCTTGCCCGTGTGGAGCGTTCGCTGCGCAAGCGGTTGAACACCGACGTCAAGCCGCATCTGTTGCGCTGCGCGGCCCACGCTCACAGCGAAGACGAGTTCATGGCATCGGCCGCACGCCTGCTGTTCAACATGCAAGAGCGCCAGGAGTGGCTGGCCTCATGGGCCACACGCCGGCAGGTCGATGGCTCCGACACCGCGCCCGCCGATCTCGACACCACCCCCACTCCGCTAGACGCTCCGCTGCAGCGCAGCTTTCGCATCAGCCAGGCGCAGCGTGATCGCCTGCGCGAAGCCCTGGCCCGCGAGCTGGGCCCGATCGCCGACCTGCTGCTCGCAAACGAATCGCAGCGCGCCGATTCGGTGGGTGAGCTGCTCACACTACTGGAATCGCATCTAGAAGGCGAGGCCCAACGCGCCAGGTTTCGCCACTCCACGCTCTCGTCCAGGCTGCACCCCGACGCCTGAGCGCGGCGGCCCGGCTCAGCGTGCCTCCACAGGCACGATTGAGCCGCTGTCATCCTTCTTCATCTGCCGAGACCCTTCATGAACCTGAAGCTGAGATTCAACTTGGTTTTCGCTTTGCTGTTCGTGCTGGCGCTGGGGGTGGCCGGCGGCACGGTATACCAGCTGGTGCAAACCAATGCCAGTGCCGAGGTGGTGCGCGACGCCCAGCGCATGATGGACGTCGCCATTGCCGTGCGCGGCTACACGGTGGACAACATCAAGCCCCACCTCGACCCGATGCTCGAGCGCCACTTCCTGCCCGAGACAGTGCCCGCCTTTGCCGCTACCGAAACGCTGGCGCGCCTGGCCGCCAATCAGCCAGGCTACAGCTACAAGGAAGCCACACTCAACCCGACCAACCTGCGCGACAAGCCCTCGCCCTGGGAAAAAGACGTGGTCGACCGGTTTCGCGCCCAGCCCAGCGCTACAGAGCAGTCGGGCGAGGTCAGTTCGCCGCAGGGCGGTCTGTTTTACGTGGCCCGCCCCATCCGCATCACGAACACCGCCTGCCTGGCCTGCCACAGCACGCCGGGTGCAGCGCCGCAAAGCTTGATCGCCAGATATGGCTCGGCCAACGGCTTTGGCTGGCAACTCAACGAGATCGTGGGTGCGCAGGTGGTGACGGTGCCCGTCGCCTTGCCGCAAGAGAAGGCCATGCACATCTTCTTCACCTTCACTGGCGCGCTGGTGTCGGTGTTCGTGCTGCTGTTTTTGGTGCTCAACTGGCTGCTGCAGCGGCTGGTGGTGCGGCCTGTGCGCGAGGTGGCCAACGCCGCGCGGCGCGTGAGCCAAGGCGATATGTCGCTCGCCGAGTTTTCCGAAGAACGCAAGGACGAGATCGGCACGCTGCAGAAGTCGTTCAACCGCATGCGCCGCAGCTTGGTAAAAGCAATGGGCATGCTCAGGAACTGATCATTGCTTCATCTCGTGTGAGGCGCCCGCGGCGTCCACGTTGACGGTCACCGTCACCTCGCCGGCTTTCTCGAACTTGAGCTTGAGCGGGAACTTGTCCCCCTCTTTTAACGGCGCCTTCAGGCCGATGAACATGATGTGCAGGCCACCAGGCTTGAGCTCGACGGCCTTGCCCGCGGGCAGCGCAAGCGCCTCGACCTGGCGCATGCGCATGACGTCGCCGTCCATCGCCATGCTGTGCAGCTCTACCGTCGTCGACACCTCGGCACTGACCGACAGCAGGCGGTCATCCGCGCCTCGGTTCTCAATCGTCAAGAAGCCGCCACCGGTGGGCTGGCCGGCCACCGTGGCCCGCGCATACGGGTGGCCGATGGTGAGCGCGCCGAGCTTGAAGGAATGGGCCTGCGAGGCCAGTGCTGCGAGCCCGAGGGCGGCAGCGGCAAGAAAACGGGCAAGGGTCATGACGTACTCCGGTAGAAATTGGAAAGGAAATGGGAGAGAGAACGAGCAAAGGAGGCAGCGCCGCTCACCAGTGACGGCCGCTGTAGCGCACCCCTGCGGGCGTGCGGCGCGTGCTTGCGAAGGGCATGCGCCGCGGCGAGCGGCGTCAGTTCAGGCGAAACGCGGAGGGCCGTGCTTCTGTCGCGCCGCCCAGGCGGCAGTGGCATCGGGGGCGCTGGGGGCAAGCTCGCCGAGCCATGGTGGGGCAGCGGCGCGCACGACAACCACCGCCGGCGTCGACACGCCCGGTGCGGCGAGCGCCATCAAGGCCGTCAAGGCGCAGTGATCGCTCGCGTGTGTGGCGCCATGCTCGGGCTGCGGGCTTTGATCGCCCAGCGCCACCATTGCCACGCCGTAGACCGTGCACACCTCGACCAGCGCCTTGCCCTGCATCTGCGCCGATGCACTGGCCAGCATGGGCACGGCTGCCTTGAGCAGCAATGCACACATGGCCGCCCAAAGGACGAAGCGCGTGGACCAGGGTTTGCGAAGCATGGGCCGCGATTGTGCCAAAGCCGGTTTGGGTCGCACCGGATAATGCCGGCATGAGCATCCAGACCGACGAGTTCGAGCCCGCCCGCAGGGTGGTGAGCGCCGCCCCGGCCTCGCCCAACGAAGAGGCGATCGAGCGCGCGCTGCGCCCCAAAGGCATGGCCGAGTACGTGGGCCAGACCAAGGCACGCGAGCAGCTCGAAATCTTCATCGGCGCCGCCAAGATGCGCAGCGAGGCAATGGACCACGTGCTGCTGTTCGGCCCACCCGGCTTGGGCAAGACCACGCTCTCGCACATCATCGCCAATGAGCTCGGCGTCAACCTGCGCCAGACCTCGGGCCCTGTGCTTGAGAAGCCCAAAGACCTGGCCGCCATCCTCACGAACCTCGAACGCAACGACGTGCTCTTCATCGACGAGATTCACCGCCTCTCGCCAGTGGTGGAAGAAATCTTGTACCCCGCGCTGGAGGACTACCAGATCGACATCATGATTGGCGAAGGCCCCGCCGCACGCAGCATCAAGCTTGATCTGCAGCCCTTCACCCTGGTGGGCGCCACCACGCGTGCCGGCATGCTGACCAACCCGCTGCGGGACCGCTTCGGCATCGTGGCGCGGCTTGAGTTCTACACGCCTGAAGAGCTGGCGCGCATCGTGCACCGCTCGGCCGGTTTGCTCAAAGTTCCCACCGACGTCGAGGGCGCATTCGAGATCGCGCGCCGCTCACGCGGCACGCCGCGCATCGCCAACCGCTTGTTGCGGCGCGTGCGCGACTACGCCGACGTGAAGGGCGACGGCAGCATCAACAAGCCGCTGGCCGACAAGGCGCTGAAGATGCTCGACGTCGATGCGCAAGGCTTCGACATGATGGACCGCAAGCTGCTCGAAGCCGTGATCCACCGCTTTGACGGCGGCCCGGTCGGCCTGGACAACGTGGCCGCTGCCATCGGCGAAGAGCGCGACACCATCGAAGACGTGATCGAGCCCTACCTCATTCAGCAGGGCTTCTTGCAGCGCACACCGCGCGGGCGCATCGCCACGCTGGCGGCGTATCGCCACCTGGGTGTGACGCCGCCCAAGGTCGCGCCCACTGATCTCTTCGACGGCGTCTAAATTAAATCTTCCACAGCCAGCCAGTGGTACTTGACGGCTGAGCGGGCACCGAAGCGGCGCGCCACTTCGGTGGTGCGCTCGGCATGCGCCGCATCGGGCGCATAGACCAGCAGCCAACCGCAGCCTTGTTTCGCGAGCGACTGGTAGCGCCGCATCAGCGTCACTTCATAGCCGAAACCCGACAGCTGGCTGGAATGCGCCAGCATGCGCTCCATTTGCTCGCGCTCTTCTTCAGCGCTGTAGAGCAAAAGGTCTTCGTCGTCGAAGCCGATGTCGCGCAGCGCCCGTCGCGCTTCTGCGGCCACTGAGTCGGAAGGCAATGCCACTAGCACATGGCCCACGGGGTTGTAGTTGCCCAGGGAGTGGGGCACTTCGCCCCTCGTCATCCGTTTGATCGCCATGGAAGCCTCCAGACAAAAAAGGATTGAACGCGTTCAGTCTAGGCCTGCTGCTGCGCGCGTCAAGCGGGCGATCCCCCCTCGACGGCGTGGGTGTGGCGCTGGTGCTCGGTGACCCAGCCCACCACGCACAGGCCTGCGATGACACCCACCGCCGAGGCAAGCTGCTGCGGCAGCGTCATGCGATGCGCGTTCCACAGCAAAGCCGAGGTGGCGCCGAGCAGGGCAACGAACAAGCCTCCCGCGGCCCACTGCGCTGCCCGCGACATCGGCGGGTCGTAGCGCTGCACGCGGCTGATGTCGAAGGCAGGCTTCGGGTATTTCGCTGCCACGTCGGCAGGCCGCCAGCCGGGGTGCATGAACCACACGCGCAGCTTGTCGGCCCAGCTCGCGGCGTGCCACGAATCCCGGGCCATGTCGGCGTAGTACTGCAGGTTGGCCCACACCGGGTTCCAGCTGCGCAAGGGGCCACGCGTGCCGTAGACGATGCGCTCCGCGTCGTCTTCTTCGATGAAGCTGCCGAAGATGCGGTCCCAGATGATGAAGATGCCGCCGTAATTCTTGTCCAGGTACTTGTCGTTCACTGCGTGGTGCACGCGGTGGTTACTGGGCGCGCAGAACCAGCGGTCGAACCAACCGAGCTTGCCGATCTGCTGCGTGTGCACCCAGTACTGGTAGAGCAGGTCGATGAGCGCCACCACGCCGAACACCAACGGCGGAAAGCCCAGCACCGCCATCGGCATGTAGAAGAGCCAGCCGCCGACCCAGCCGCTGCCGGTTTGGCGCAGCGCAGTGCTCAAGTTGTAGTCCTCGCTCTGGTGGTGCACCACATGCGCCGCCCAGAACAGCGCCACGGTGTGGCCGAAGCGGTGGTGCCAGTAGTAGCAGAGGTCGTAGAGCACCAGGCCCACCAACCACACCCACAACGAGTTCGCCGGCAGCTTCCACAGCGATACATGCTCGAACACCAGCACGTACAACCAAACCGTGAAGAGCGCGCTGAACAAGCCGACCAGCTGGCTCATGATGCCCAGGCCGATGCTGTTGAGCGCGTCGTTCAGGCGGTAGGTGTTGCGGCCGCGCTTGAGCCCGATGAGGAACTCGACGCCGATCATCAACAAAAAGACCGGCGTGGCCAGAACGATGATTTGTGCGGGGGTCATGCGGCGATGGTGCACAGCCTGGTGGCAGCTGCAAACCGGGGCTACCCCAGGTCAGGCAGCTCGCCCTAAAGCTCAGGCCGCGTGGCCGACGCGGTCATTGCTCTCATCGAGCGCGCCCTGGTCCAGGTGCGAGGTGTCGCTCCAGCCGATGAGGGTGAAGCCCTCTGGCGTGTAGAGCAGGCGGTTGATGCTGGCGTTGCCCAGCTGCCACGAGCGCGCGGCCTGCAAGTCGAGCCGAGAGGCGGCGCGGTACAGGCAGTCCATCACCCCACCGTGCGCCACCAGGGCGATGGTCTGGCCCAGGTGAGCAGCCGCCAAACGGGTGGCAACCTTCACGCAGCGCTCGAAAAACACGTGCAGGGACTCGCCCGTGTCGCCAGGGCTGAAGTCGGGGTCGCGCTTGCGCCAGCGCTCGGCTTGCTCGGGCCAGCGCGCCTCAATCTCCTTGTACGTGTAGCCCTCAAACGCGCCAAACCCGCGCTCGCGCAACGCAGCGTCGGTGACCACCGGCAGGCCGCACGCCTCGCCGATGGCCTGGGCGGTCTGGTAAGCACGCAGCAGGTCGCTCGAATAGAGGGCGCTCACACCTTCATCGGCCAGCGCGGCGGCCAGGCGCTGGGCCTGCCAGCGGCCCCTGTCGTTCAGCGGAATGTCGAGCTGGCCCTGGATGCGGGTGTCGACGTTCCACGCGGTTTCACCATGGCGCACGGCCAGGACACGGGTGGCCTGGTCCATCAGGCGGCGCCGGGCCGCACCAAGGCGGCCGAACACCCCCAGGGGCGAAGCGAAGTGGGGGCGGCCATCAGATGAGGCGGCGATTCAAGGTGTAGATGCCTGAGTGCCGGGCTTCCGCCAACACCTGCGCCGCAATCGCAGCACGCACTTGCGGGCCCGTAAACGCGCCTTCCACCGCCGCGCGCGGCACGCTCAGGGCATAAAGCGTGAACACGTAGTGGTGCAGCAGCGAATCGTTGAATGGCGGAAACGGGCCGTCGTAGCCAAAATACTGACCGGCATTGGCGGGGTCAGCGGCAAACCAGCCGGTGTAGTCGTTCAGGCCATGGCGTGCACCGTGCAGCGTGGCCGGGCCAGCCTTGCCGTGCGGCGTGAAGCCCCGGCTGAACTCGCCTTCGGCCAGCGCGGTCACGGTCGAGGGCAGGTCAACCATCACCCAGTGGAAGAAGTCGACACGCGGCAGATCGCTGGGCACTTCGCGGTCGGTCTTGTTGACGTCATCGCCACGGCTGGGCACATCGCCGTCATGGCAGATCAGCACAAATGACTGCGTGCCGGCGGGGGCGTCGCTCCAGGCGAGGTGCGGGCTGATGTTGTCGGAAAAAGTCACGCCATTGGCGACATCGGGCTTGCCCGCGGCATAGCGCGTGGGAATGCGCTCGCCGTCGTTCCAGTTGTTGCTCCAGAGTTTCATGCTGTCCTCATTCAAACGCCCCAGACGATGGGCTCGCCGGCGGCGTGTGCGCGTTTCATCATTTCGAGCAAGGGCCACGCACGCTGGCGCAGCGTCACGCCATCGCCTTTTCCGGGCTTGGGCTCGTCGTCAGCATCGGGTTGTTTGCGCGCGGCTTCGTCTGCCGCCACCGCCTGCTCGATGGCCTGCATCGCAGCGGGCATGTCGGCGCTTTCAATGATGCCCTTGGGTCCAGGCTGTTTGCCAATGGTGCGCAACACCGCGTCGCCACCCGGCTCCATCATGATCACGTCGCCAGCGGCTTTCGATTTGAACTTGTAGAGCATCTGCCTTTACCTCGTGCGTCGGTGCAAAACACCATTGTGCGCTGCTGAACCAAACGCCCTTCCAACGCGCACTCGATTGCTTGCATCGTCGCTGAATCGTATGAAAATCCACCCACCACAACACCCTCGGGGGTTTCCATGAAATGGCTTCGTTTCGGCGCTGAAGGGCGTGAGCGCGTAGGGGCTCTCGATGCTCAGGGCGCACTGCGCGACCTCTCAAGCGCAGTGCCCGACCTGCACCTGCCCGCGCTCGGCCGCGCCGGGCTCGCGCGGCTCAACAAACTCAAACCCGCCGACTTCCCGCGGGTCAAAGGCCAGCCCCGTTTGGGCGTGCCCTTCACCGGCATCAGCAAATTCATTGCCATTGGCCTCAACTACGCCGACCACGCCGCCGAGTCGGGCCTGCCCATCCCCAAGGAGCCCATCATCTTCATGAAGGCCACCAGTTGCATCACCGGCCCGAATGACCCAGTGCACCTGCCGCCGGGCAGCCTGAAGACCGATTGGGAAGTGGAGCTGGGTGTAGTGATCGCCCACACGGCGCGCCATGTGAGCGAGGCAGATGCGCCCAAGCACGTGGCCGGCTATTGCGTGGTCAATGACGTATCGGAGCGTGAGTACCAGCTCGAACGCGGCGGCACCTGGGACAAAGGCAAGGGTTGCGACACCTTCGGCCCCATCGGCCCCTGGCTGGTGACGCCCGACGAAGTGCCCGACCCGCAACGGCTCGCCATGTGGCTCGACGTGAACGGCCAGCCGCTCCAGCGTGGCAACACCGCGACCATGATCTTCAATGTGGCCACGATCGTGAGCTACGTGAGCCGCTTCATGACGCTGCTACCGGGCGACGTGATCTGCACCGGCACGCCGCCGGGTGTGGGCATGGGCATGAAGCCGCCACAGTTCTTGCGCGCGGGTGATGTGATGACACTGGGCATCGCCGGCTTGGGCGCGCAGCAGCAGGCTATTTCCTGATCAACCGCATCGGGTTGCTTGGTGGCGACGCCACACCGACGCGGCTTTCGAAGTTCGGCGTGTCGAGCGCCGGCGCATACAGAAAGCCCTGAAATTCGTCACAGCCGGCATCGAGCAAGAACTGCCGCTGCGGCTCGGTTTCCACGCCTTCGGCGATCACCCTCAGGTTCATCGCGCGGCCGAGTTGGATGATGGCGTTGACGATGGCCACATCGCTCGCGTCACCGGGCAGGTGGCTCACGAAGCTGCGGTCTATCTTCAGGCGGTGGATAGGGAAGCGCTTGAGGTAGCCCAGGCTCGAATAACCGGTGCCGAAATCGTCAATTGCCAGCTGCACGCCGAGCTGGGCCAGCGCCTGCAGCCGGTGCAGGGCGTCTTGCGCATCGTGGATCAAAATCGACTCGGTGAGCTCCAGCTCGAGCAGCTGCGGCGGCAGGCTGGCAGCCTTCAGCTCGCTCGCCACGCGGTCGGTGAAATCGGGCTGCTGAAATTGCAGCGCCGACACGTTGATCGACACCGGCATGGCCAGCCCATTGGCGCGCCATGCGGCCGCCTGCTTGACAGCCTGCGACAGCACCCAGTCGCCTATCGCAATGATGAAGCCGCTCTCTTCGGCCACCGGAATGAACTCGGCCGGTGACACCTCGCCCAGCACCGGGTCGCGCCAACGGATGAGCGCCTCGGCGCCTACCACCTCGCCCGTCTTCAGGTTGATCTGCGGCTGGTAGTGCAGGCGAAACAGGCCGCTCACCAGCGCCTGGCGCATGGCGTGGTCGATCTGCATGTGCGAGCGCTGCGCCACATCGGTGTGCGCCAGGTGAAAGCGAAAGCTCGCGCGGCCGGCTTCTTTCACGCGGTGCATGGCCGCGTCGGCGCGGCGCATCAACTGGTCCAGGCTGTCGCCATCGACGGGGCACAAGGCCACACCGATGCTGCAGGTGACAGTGAAGGTCTGGTCGTCGATGCTGAAGGGTTTGACCATGGCGTCGAGCACGCGGCGCGCGGTGGCTTCGGCGCCCGCGGCGTCGGCCTGGTGCACCAGCAGCACGAACTCGTCACCGCCCAGGCGCGACACGGTGTCGACATTGCGCAGGCATGACTTGATGCGCTCGGTTACTTCGAGCAGCACGCGATCGCCCAGGCCCATGCCGAGCGCGTCGTTGACTTGCTTGAAGCGGTCGAGGTTGAGCACCATCAGCGCAAAAGGGCTGCCGCTGCGCTGCGCCATGGCCAGCGCAAACTCGACGCGGTCGGCCAGCAGGCGGCGGTTGGGCAGGCCGGTGAGCGCGTCGGTGTGCGACAGCTCTTCGATGCGCTGCTTGGCGGCCAGCTGCTCGCTGATGTCGCGAAAGGAAAACACGCGCCCTATGGGCTGGCCGCGGTTGCATTGCGGCAGCGTCACGCGCTCGATCACCTTGCCCGAGTGCAGGGTGAGCAGGTCGGTGGTTTGCAGCAGAGAGGCGTCGAGAATGGCGTGCAGGCGGCGCGTGTAATCATCGCCATCACCGCCTTGGGGCACGACGCTGCGGCGCATCCAGTCTTGCACCGCGCGGTCGTCGCGCTGCGTCAGCAGCTCTTCGGGCAGGCCCCACAGCGTGGCGAAGCGGCGGTTGAAGTTGCGAATGGCGCCACCCAGGTCGGTGACCAAAATGCCGTCGGCACTTGACTCCAGCGTGGCGCGCAGCTCGGCCACTCGCGTTTCGAGCTCGTCTTCGGCTGCGCGCTGGCGGCTCAGGTCGTGCAAGGTGACGATCAATGTGTCTGCATCGCCCAGGCGGCTCACGCGCCGGGTGACCGGCACGATGGTGCCGTCAAAGCGGCGCACCACGGTGTCGGAAAGAATCGCATCGGTGAGACCGCCCGCCACCTCGCCCCAGAACACGACGTCTTCGGCAGTGGCGCTCAGCTCAGCGGCCGAGCGGCCTCTGAGCGACCAGGCGTCTATGCCCAGAAGCGTGCCGCAGGCCGTGTTAGCCGCCACGATGTTCAAGGTGGTCGCGTCGACCAGCCAGACGGGATCAAGCAAGCCTTCGATCAGGGCCGACCAGTGTTCAAGTGCAGCCGCTTTGCCCGCGGCACTCACGCCGCAAGCCCCAAGGGCACCACATCGGGCTCGAAGAAGTAGGCCACGCGCGTGCGCGGCGACAGGTAATCGAGCGACTCGGTCGGCAGCGCCTGCGCTTTCAGGCTGCGGCGTATGCCCAGGCGCGGGTCACTTTCGAGGTTGAGCACCAGCGCTTCATCGCGTGGCACGCGCGGCTCGTGCACCATCACGCGGGGCTTGAGCGGCCGCGCCGAGTTGACGGCCACCACCATCGCATAACGGTCGTCGGTGAGCTGCACCACTGAGCCTGGCGGGTACACGCCCATCATCTTGATGAACGCGCCGAGGATGGCGGTGTCGTAGCGGTGTTTCCCCTGAGCAAAGAGCAGCGACAGCGCCTCGTGCGGCGTGAGCGCACGCGAGGGCACATGCGGGTTGCACATGTTGTCGTAGCGATTCACCAGCGAGACGATGCGCGCGGCAGTGGTCATGCGGTCGCTGTTGAGCTTGAGCGGGAAGCCGCTGCCGTCGGCATGCTCGTGGTGCTGCGCGATCACCAGCGTGGCACCAGACTTCAGGCCCATCTTCTTGGCCAGGGTGACGCCATGCGCCACATGCTCTTGGTAGAACTGGTTTTCGGCCGCGGTGAAATGCTCTTCACGGTGACGCACACGCTCGGGCAGCTCGATCTTGCCGATGTCGTGCAGCATGGCGCCCACCCCCAGGTCGACCATCTCGGCGGCCGAGAGGCCGAAAGTCTTGCCCATCAGCAGCGAGATCACCGCCACGTTCACCGCATGCAGCGAGGCCTTGTCGCCGGCGGCTTCAGTGAGCAAGCGTATGCACATCTCCTGCTGGCCAATCATCTTGTCGACAAACGCCTGGGCCAGCGACTCTGTTTGCTCGCGGGCGTCTTGCGGCTTGGTGGTCACCATCTCGGTGGCGCGCTTGCAGGCCTTGGTGGCTTCGGAAAACTGGTGTTCGCACAGACTCAGGGCAGCGCGCTGCGCGACCAGCGATTCGCGGTGCTGCCGGCGTGCCGCGACTTCCGGGGTCTCTACCAAGGCAATCGTTGCCGGCGTCGGCATGGCAGGCACAGCCGGGTTGGGCAGCGTGGGCGGGCCCGACAGCGACTCGATGGCCGGCATGTCGCTCTTCTCGGGGCTCCAGCGCACGCGCTGCTTGCCCAGCGAGCGGATGGTGGCGATCTGCGCGGCCGAGCCGATCTTGAAGCTGCTCAAGGGGAAGGGGTGAGACATCCAGCCCCCTTCGAGATGCACGAACATCCCGATGCGCAGCTGCGCGACGTCAATCAGCGATGGTGTTGATACTTCTTTCATGCGGTAGCCCCTGGGCCCCGTGAATCTGCTGCTTGAGAGTCTTTTCGGCGGCACCGTCCCTGAACTTGAACCGATTATGTTCAGCCGCCGCGCAGGCGCACCTGCTACATCTGACAGTGGGGCGCCCACCCCACGGCGATTCGTGCGGTAGTTCTCACCGCTCGATGCGGGTCGACAGCACGATGGCTGAAGTGGTGCGCTCCACGCCGTCTAGCGTGCCGATGCGGTCTATCAACGCGTCGAGCTCGCCTATCGAGTGAGCAGCGACCACGGCGATCAGGTCGAAGGGCCCGCTCACCGAGTGCAGCACCCGCACTTCGGCAATCTTGCGCAAGGCCTGCTCAATGCCGCCACTCTGCCGGGGCGCGACGGTGATGAACACATGGGCGCGCACCAGCGCCGCCTCGGCGGCATCGGGCACCACCACGGTGTAGCCGACCACCACACGCTGGCGCTCCAGGCGCTCGATGCGGCTTTGCACCGTGGTGCGCGACAAGCCCAGGCTGCGTGCCAGCTGGGCGATGGGCGCGCGGGCGTTTTCGCGCAGCAAGGCAAGCAAGGCGCGGTCGGTGGGGTCTAGGCTGGCAGTGGTCATATGCAGTGATAGGTATCGTCAATACGCCGAAATATGCTTGTCGATTCGTCGAAAGTACAGCTGCACTTTGCACGAAGGCTGCGGAAAATCGACGCCATTGCGTCTTTCAGCATGAGGTGGGTCCATGAAAAACATACTGGTGATCGGTGGCGGCAAGATCGGCTCGGTGGTGGCAGCGCTGCTATCCCAGGCCCAGGGCACCCAGCGCTACCGCGTCACGGTGGCCGACCGCTCGGCGGTGCAACTGGCCGAGCTGAAGCGCGAGAGCCCCTCTCCTGAACTCGACACCCTGCTGCTCGACGTGAACGACCCCGCCCAGTTGCGCGCCGCCCTGCAAGGCCGCTTTGCGGTGCTGAGCGCCGCGCCCTATCACCTCACCATCAAGGTGGCCGAGGCTGCACGCGAAGCCGGGGTTCACTATCTCGACCTCACCGAGGACGTGGCCAGCACTCGGCGCATCCGCGCGCTGGCGCAGGGCGCCACCAGCGCCTTCATTCCGCAATGCGGCCTCGCACCGGGCTTCATCTCCATCGTGGCCGCCGACCTGGCGCGCAGCTTCGACTCGCTTGACAGTGTGCGCATGCGCGTGGGCGCCCTGCCCGCCTACCCCAGCAACGCGCTCAACTACAACCTGACCTGGAGCACCGAAGGCGTCATCAACGAATATTGCGAACCGTGCGAGGCCATCGTCGACGGCCAGGTGCGCGAGGTCCCCGCGCTGGAAGAGCGCGAAGAGTTTTCACTCGACGGCGTGCTCTACGAAGCTTTCAATACCTCTGGCGGCCTGGGCACGCTGTGCGAAACGCTGGCCGGCAAAGTGCGCACGCTCAACTACCGCACCATCCGCTACCCCGGCCACGCCGCCATCATGAAAGCGCTGCTGCACGACCTGCGCCTGAAAGACCGGCGCGACGTGCTCAAAGATATTCTGGAGAACGCATTGCCCGCCACCATGCAAGACGTGGTGATCGTCTTTGTGACGGTGAGCGGCCAACGCGAAGGCCGCCTGCAGCAAGAGACCTACGCCCGCAAGATCTACAGCCACGTGCTGGCCGGGCGCATGCGCAGCGCCATCCAGATCACCACCGCGAGCAGCCTGTGCGCCATGCTCGACATGCTGGCCACCGGCCAGCTGCCGCAAAGCGGCTTCGTGCGGCAAGAAGACGTGCTGCTGGGCGATTTCCTCGCCAACCGCTACGGTCAGGTCTACGCGACGGAGGCGATGGCGCGCGCGGCCTGAGTGATCGGCTGAGCGACTGGCCGAGCGACGAGCGAGTCAAACGCGTCGCCGTTTGCGCGCCGCAGCAAGGCTTCGAAATCGGCGCTCGTCACCGGGCGGCTGAACAAATAACCCTGGTAGGTGTCGCAGCCCAAGCTCTGCAAAAACTGCCGCTGCGCCACCGTTTCCACGCCCTCGGCGATCAACTGAATGCCGAGGTTGCCCCCAAGCGAGATCAGCAGCTGCACGATCGCCGCTTCCTTGGTTGAGTTGAGCATGTTGGCAATAAACGACTGGTCGATCTTGAGCTGGTCGAGCGGCAGCTGCCGCAGGTAACTCAGAGACGAAAAACCGGTGCCGAAGTCGTCGAGCGAAAAGCCGATGCCGCGTGCCTTGAGCGCCGTCATCTTGGCCACGATGTCGTCCAGGTCGTGAGCCAGCGTGCTCTCGGTGAGTTCGATCTTGAGCCGCGACGGATCGATGCCCGTCTGCGCAACGCAGTCCAGCACCCGCGCCACGAAATCGGCCTGCGAGAACTGCAGCGCGCTCACGTTCACGGCCACCGTGAGGCCCGCCGTTTCCGGCCGCTCGCGCCAGGCCGCCAGTTGCAGGCACGCGGTGCGAAGCACCCAGTCACCAATGGGCAGCATCAGGCCGGTGCGTTCGGCCAGCGGGATGAACTCACCCGGCGACACCATGCCGCGCTTGGGGTGCTTCCAGCGCACCAGTGCCTCTGCCCCAGTCACGCGATCGTTCGCCACCTGCGCCTGATAGTGCAACTGCAGTTCGCCACGCGCCAGCGCGTCACGCAGCTCGCCTTCCATGGTGTTGCGCTCACGCGCATCGTTCTGGATCACATACACGGCCACGTACACCGTGAGGAGAGCCGCCAGGTTGTTGACCCAGCAGGCGGTGGAGCGCACGGTATCGGGCAAGGCAAACGAGGTGACCCACCCCACGTTGCTGGCAGAAAAGACGGCGTACGTCAGCAGGCAAGTCAACGGGATGCCATGGCGCAGCCAGACCGGCTCGTTACGGGTGAGCAGGCACGACATCACACCCAGCGCCAGCAGGTACTGGTGAATCGAGCGCAGCACGTTCGGCGACGGGATGTCGAAAAACAGCGCATTGCCCGACACAACGAGGTACACCACCGCGAGCATGAGCAGCGAGGCGACCCGCGTGCGCCCCTTCGACGTCAGGCAGGCACCGAAGCCGCACACGGCCACGGTGGCGAGATCGATTCCCACGATGAGCCAGCCCCCGCGCAGCGAGAAGTAAACGGCCCACAAGAGACAGGTGGCAGCACAGATGCCGCTGCCGAAGAACAGCATGCGGCGCACGCGCCGCTGGTGTGCGTGCGAACCACCGTCTAGCCCTGAGGGGGGCTTTCGTGCGTCAGTAGATTGCATCGAGGCGGGTCGGTAAGAGGCAAGGCTGGCGGTCACCAGGCTGAGCGAGCTTCGTCAGTACATATCGGACGCCCGATGCCGGTACTTGAACGCCCAGGCGCGTTCAGTGCGGAACTACTTGGCACAACGGCCGGTGGCCGCATCCCACAACAAAAACGGTGCGGCGAGCAGGCCCAGGCTCGACCGGCGATAGCCCCCTTCGCCACCCCGTAGGCAGTCGGTGTGGGCCGCCGCTGCCATGCCCTGGCGCAGATCGGCCTGGGCATCGGCCGGCGCCGGCGCCTGGCGCTCGTTCGACAGTTCGGCGTACGACTTGTGCCGCACCGCACCCCGCGCAGCGCCGCGCACCGCGCGCTGCAGGCTGTCGGCTGGCCAGCCCGGGTCGGGTGCCACCGCCACCGCGGGTGGTGCTTGGGTGTCTGACACGGTCAGCGACACGGTCGGCGGCCCCTCTTGCGTCGGTGGCGGAACAACGGAGGTGTGGCCAGCGGTGGGTCGCACCGTGTTGCGCGCCGACGCGTCAGGTGCAGGCGCCATCGCCGGCTTGACCGCCGGGGGTGCGGCGATCAAGCGCACGGCCATCGCAAGGGCCTCATGCCTCGCGGCCTGGTGCGGCAAGCTGGGCGCGAAACCCCACCACAACAGCAGCGCATGCACGGTGCAAACCGCAGCAAAAGCGGGAGTAATTCTGCGTAGCGGGACACAATCCATCACCGTCGATGGTAGCGATCGTGAGCACGATAATCCTTGCCCAACGGACACCATCACCCCCCTCGGGAGCCCCCATGACACACGCCTTCATTTGCGACGCCATTCGCACCCCCTTTGGCCGCTACGGTGGTGCGCTCTCTTCAGTGCGCGCCGACGACCTGGGCGCCATTCCGCTCAAGGCGCTGATGGCGCGCAACGCATCCGTCGACTGGGCCGCGATCACCGACGTGATCTATGGCTGCGCCAACCAGGCCGGTGAAGACAACCGCAACGTGGCGCGCATGTCGGCGCTGCTGGCCGGCCTGCCCATCGAGCTGCCTGGCGCCACGATCAACCGCCTGTGCGGCTCGGGCATGGACGCCGTGGGCACCGCCGCACGCGCCATCAAGAGCGGCGAAGCCCAGCTGATGATTGCCGGCGGCGTAGAGAGCATGAGCCGCGCGCCCTTCGTGATGCCCAAAGCCGAGAGCGCCTTCAGTCGCGCGAATGCGGTCTACGACACCACCATCGGATGGCGCTTCGTCAACAAGCTGATGAAAGAGATGCACGGGGTCGACTCCATGCCCGAGACGGCGGAAAACGTGGCCACCGACTACAAAATCGAACGCGACGCGCAAGACCGCATGGCGCTGGCTTCACAACTCAAGGCCGTGGCTGCGCAGAAGAGCGGCTTCTTTGATGCTGAGATCACGCCCGTGACCATTGCGCAGAAGAAGGGCGACGCCATCATCGTCAACAAGGACGAGCACCCGCGCGAGACCAGCCTGGAGGCGCTGGCGAAGTTGAAAGGCGTGGTGCGCCCCGACGGCACGGTGACCGCCGGCAATGCCTCGGGCGTGAACGACGGCGCCGTGGCGCTGCTGCTGGCCAGTGACTCGGCAGCCGGCAAGCACGGCCTCACGCCACGCGCGCGCATCGTCGGCATGGCCACCGCCGGCGTGGCGCCGCGCATCATGGGCATGGGCCCGGCACCCGCCACGCGCAAAGTGCTGGCGCTCACCGGCCTGAAGCTCGACCAGCTCGACGTGATCGAGCTCAACGAAGCCTTTGCCGCACAAGGCCTGGCTGTGCTGCGCGACCTGGGCCTGAAAGACGACGACGCGCGCGTGAACCCGAACGGCGGCGCCATTGCGCTCGGCCACCCGCTGGGCGCGAGCGGCGCGCGGCTCGTCACCACGGCCGTGAACCAGCTGCACAAGACCGGTGGCCGTTATGCGCTGTGCACCATGTGCATAGGCGTGGGCCAGGGCATTGCGATCGTTATCGAGCGGGTTTGAGTTTCAGGCCAGCCGATGTTGAGCAGGCCTTCGACTTGCCCTGTCCAGAGCCTGTCGAAGGATCAGGCTGAGCGGTTGGTGGTACGCGAAGAGGCTCGATTGCATACGGTCCGGTTGGTGGTGCGCGAAGAGGCTAGATTGCACACAGCCCGTTCAGCCTGGGGTATCGAAGGCCCACGCCATACTCTCCCCCGCCATCCACCCGGGAAGCACAGCCGCTGCCGCTCGCCGGCACCAAGGCACCCACCTTCGGCGCCTGCGGCACCGCCTTGGCCGGTGGCCTGAGCGCGCCTACAACAGCTGCTTCTGAATCTCTTGCGCCACCGCTGACAGCGGCACGATGCGCTCAGCACCGCCACGCTTGATGGCTTCCTTGGGCATGCCGAAGACGACACAGCTCTCTTCGTCTTGCGCCAGCGTGCGCGCACCCACGTTGCGCATTTCCAGCAAACCAGCGGCGCCGTCGTCGCCCATGCCCGTCATGATGACGCCCAGCGCGTTGGCGCCAGCACTCTTGGCCACCGAGCGAAACAGCACGTCGACCGAGGGCCGGTGACGATTGACCAGCGGCCCGTCGATCACCTCAACGAAATACTGCGCGCCGCTGCGCTTGAGCAGCATGTGGCGCCCACCCGGCGCGATCAGCGCACGGCCCGGCACCACACGGTCGTTGTGCTCGGCCTCCTTCACCGCGATCTGGCACAGGCTGTCGAGCCGCGCCGCAAACGCGGCAGTGAACTTCTCGGGCATGTGCTGCACGATCACGATGCCGGGGCTCACGCGCGGCAAGGCGGTAAGCACTTCTTCCAGCGCCTGGGTGCCACCGGTGGAGGTGCCCAGCGCCACCACGCGCTCGGTGGTTTGCGTCATGGCCCGCGTGGCAGGCGGCAGGATGGCATCGGCGGTCTGCTTGGCGGCGGGCGCCTGAAGCGGCACAGAGCCCACGGCCAGGCGCCGCACATTGGCGCGCGCCGCCGCCTTGACGGTGTTCACCAGCTCGTCAGACGCTTCGCTCAAGAACTGCTTGAGCCCGACCTTGGGCTTGGTGATGATGGCCACCGCACCAGCGGCCATCGCCTCCATCGAGGTCTTGGCGCCGCGCTCGGTGAGCGTGGAGCAGATCACCACTGGCGTGGGCTTTTGCTGCATCACCAGCTTCAAGAAGGTGATGCCGTCCATGCGAGGCATTTCCACGTCGAGCACGATCACGTCAGGCCAGTCGAGCTTCAGGCGCTCGATGGCCAGCACCGGGTCGGCCACGGCGGCCATCACCTCGATGCCGGGCGCCTCAGACAGCAGGCCCGAGATCACCTGGCGCACCACGGCCGAGTCGTCGATCACCATCACGCGGATCGGCTTCATTCGGGCTTGGGCAGGTTGAACTCGGTGTTCGGTTGAATCTGGCGTGACCACACATCGCCGGTGGCCACATCGAACACGATCTGCCGGTGGCCGTCGCCAAACAGGCTTTCGGAATGAACAGCGATGCCGTGCTGCGCCAGCAGGCGGCGCGCTGACTCGCCGTTGCGCCGCCCCACCTGCAAGGCGCCCGGTGTCGTCTGCTCGGGAAACATGCTGCCGCCGCCGAAGATCTTGGCCTGGCACTCGTTGCCCGGCACGCGCAGCTTCGCGAGGCCTTGCAGCATCAGCGTCAGTGCGTCGTCGCCATAACGCGCATCCAACGGCCCGCCCGACGGGCTGCCGCGCTCGGCCAGCAGAAAGTGCGACATGGCGCCCACCTGCCGCCGCGGGTGCCACAGCGTGATCGAGACACAGGAGCCCAGCACGGTGCGCATGCAGAAGCGAGCGTCGCCCACGGCGTACTCACCGGGCCTAAGCACCCGCTCCTCGTGCGGCGAAGCGTCAGGCAGAGACATCAAGAGGGCTTGCGGTAGACCGACGGTGCCAGCGGAACCAGGGCGGTGCTGATGTCGTTGAGGCTTTCCGAGTGGCCGATGCACAGGTGGCCGCCCGGTTTCAGCACCGAGACGATGCGGGCGATCACCTGGCGCTTGGTGTCACCGTTGAAATAGATCATCACGTTGCGCAGAAAGATCATGTCGAACGAGGCCAAGCGCGGCAGATCCGTGTTGAGGTTGACCTGCATGAAGCTCACGCGGCTGCGCAGCGCACGGTCGACCAGCAAGGTGCCCTGCTGCGCGTCGATGCCGCGCAAGCAGTAGCGCTTCAGGTAGGCCGGTGGGATCAGGCGTGCGCGCTCTATCGGGTAGTGCGCGGCGCGTGCGCGCTCCAGCACCCGCGTGCTGATGTCGGAGGCCATCACCTCCCAGGCTGCATTGCCCAAGGTCTCGGCCAGCACCATGGCCATGCTGTAGGCCTCTTCGCCGGTGGAGCTTGCGGCGCTCCAGATGCGAAACGGCTGGCCCGCCGGCCGCGGCTGGGCCGCCACCCTCTGCAGCAGCTCGAAGTGCTTGGCCTCGCGGAAGAAATACGTCTCGTTGGTGGTCAACAGGTCGACTGCGGTCTGCACCTCGGCCGGTGACTCACCGCTGCTGAGCAGCTTGAAGTAGTCGGTGTAGCTGCTGAGCTTGCAGACTTGCAGCCGCTTGGCCAGGCGGCCGCTGACCAGCGCCTTCTTGGCCGACGACAGCGTGATGCCCGCCGCCTCGTAGATGAAGCGCTGGAAATGGCCGAACTCGGTGTCGGTGATGGACGTGTTCATCGCGCAAGCTGCTGGCCTGTCAGAAGCGTGCGAACTGTGTCTCGTCGACAGCACCCACGGTGTTCAGCGCAAAGCCGCTTTCGCGGTTGGCGCGGCGGGTCGGTTTGGCCGCAGCCTTGGCCAATGGCTTGGCGGGTTCGGCAGCCGGCTTGCGCGCAGCTGTCACGCGCCGTTCGGTGGCACCGGCCAGCTTGAAGAAGCTCATGGTCTGCTGCAGTTGCTCAGCTTGGCTGCTCATCTCTTCGGCCGTGGCGGCCAGCTCTTCGGAGCTGCTCGCGTTTTGCTGAGTCGTCTGGCTCAGCTGGCTCACCGCACCGTTGATCTGGCTC
>NZ_JBKJOQ010000021.1:0-2711 GCF_046595475.1 Rhizobacter sp. | reverse complement strand
GTGACGCACTGACCGCTGGGGCGAGCCTCACTGAGCTGGCGCGGCCCCGCTACCCGCATTCGCCCATGAGTTCTTTTGGCTCTGTTGAATTTCGAATGGATGCAGCGCCCCCCGTTTCCGTTCGCCCTGAGCAGGGACTGAGCCTGCCGAAGGCCCGTGCGTCGAAGGGTTGGTGAGCGAAGCCACCCTGCGAGCAAGGCTTCGACAGGCTCAGCCCGAACGGAAATTCGGCGGTCATTGCCCACTCGAAATTTCAGAGAGGCCAAAGAAGCGACTCCTGCAGACTCGGCCGAAGGGAGAGACGAACACCAGCGAACAACCGCCTGGCTTCGCATCGGGCGTTGCCGCCACGGCCTCACGGATTTGCAGCGCGTCTATTCCAGCGGCACCGCCTCGAATGCCTCACTTGCATCGGCGCGCTCAAAGGCCGAGCCAGCAGGGTGATCCAGCAGGGGCGCGACGTCGGGATGCTCAAGTGTGAAGTCGGCCAACACGCAGGTGACGTAGTGCGTGGGCTGGTTCATGTACTTCTCGCTTTCGCTGCCGCTGAGAAAGCGCCAGCCACTGTCTGTGGGCGTCGCGGGGGCGGTGCGGTAGGCATAGCCCACAGGCTTCTGGTGGGTCGTGATGACCTCGGTGGCCACGCAGGTGAGAGAGGTCATGGAAGAAGGCATTGGTAGGGGTGAGCGATCCCGGAACGGGAGAGCGTACTTGAGCGCCGCCGGCTATTCTGGATGGAGACCGCTTTGCAGTGGTCGGCGCCGGTCGATCCGGGTCGCCCAGCCGCAGCTGTCCACCGGTCACCTGACACTCGGAGACCTGGCCAGGTACGGAAGCGCCGGCAGCATTCAGGTCATAGCTGAAATTAACCTGCAGCCAACAGAAGCGTCGACAGCTGGTGGAGCCCTTCATAATCAAGATGTGTGACCCCGCTTGTTCGAGATGCCTCACGTTTCATCATGGATAAATTCTTGCTTCAGCAGCAGGTGCTCGAACGGCTCGCCGAAGACCTGCTGCAAGCCGAACAGGCAGCTCGGGCAGCCCATGAAACGGCGACTCACGAAGAGAGCGTCGCGGAAAACAAATACGACACATTGGGTCTTGAAGCTGCCTACCTGGCCACCGGCCAAGCTCGTCGCGCCGATGCCATCCGCCGGGCGATGGCCAATTGGTGCCAATTCCGCCCGCGCCCCTACGACGCCAGCCAAGGGATACAGCTCGGCGCGCTGGTCTGCCTGGTCGATTCCGCCGACCAGCAGCAACAGCTCTTTCTCGGCCCGGATGGGGGCAGCATGAAGTTGGTCAGCGGCGCTCAGCTCGTTCAGGTCATCAGCAGCAAAGCCCCGTTGGGCAGGGCTATGCTGGGTAAATGCGAGGGTGATGTGGTGTCGATACAGGTCGCTCCAGTCCGACAGCAGTTTGAGGTGCTGCGGGTTCATTAAGCCGCCAGCAAGTTCACCGGCCGCCCACGCTGAACTTGTCGAATTCGAGCTCAGCACCTTGGATGCCCGCTTCGGGCACGAAGCTGCCGCCAGTCCGGCGCCAACCAACGGCTGCTCGTGGCCTGGAGTGTGATTTCGTTGGCCCGCCATGAAGCCGCCTGTCGGCGTGGTGAGAAGGTCCTCGGAGCAAGCGCAGCGGGTCTGCAGGATCTGCTGGACCGCCTGCAGGGTGGCCGGGCGCATCGACTGGGGCGCACCGGCCGGTAGCGCAGGCCCTAAGTCTCCTGGGTTCCGCTTAGCTCAGGCGCCGGTGAAGGCCGGCCAAGGTCAGTGCGCCGCCGGCATGTGCGCATGTGCAGACGCGCAAATAGACAAAGTAGTTGGTCGGCCACGGAGCGGGGAGGCGAACACCGCGACCACGCTTGCTGCTGCAACACCTGAGTCTGCGGCCCAGCGCGGATCTTCGGCGTCATGAACGGCTACCCTGTGCGATTCATTCAAACGAGTCACAGGAGGCCACACCATGCCCAGTACCCGCGTCGATTTCCCCGGTAGCCAAGGCCACGCGCTCGCCGGCCGTCTCGACACGCCCGACGACATGCCGCGAGCCTGGGCGTTGTTTGCCCACTGCTTCACCTGCTCCAAAGACACAAAGGCGGCGGCCTATATCGCGCGTGCCCTGGCAGATGCAGGCTTCGGCGTACTGCGTTTCGATTTCACCGGCTTGGGCGGCAGCGGCGGCGACTTCAGCAACACGCACTTCAGTTCCAACGTCGATGACCTGGTGGCCGCGGCAGATTGGCTGCGCGTGCATCACGGCCCGCCCGCACTGCTTGTCGGCCACTCGCTCGGCGGCACAGCGGTGCTCGCCGCTGCTGAGCGTATCGCCGATGCGCTGGCCGTGGCCACGGTCGGCGCGCCTTGCGACCCGGCACATGTGACGCATCAATTTGGCAGCGACCTGTCGGTGATCGAAAGGGAAGGACAGGCCCTGGTCAAGCTCGCCGGGCGCGAATTCACCATCCGCCGTTCGTTCATCGACGACGTGAGCGGCCAGCCGCAGGTCGCACGCATCCGCGCTCTGCGTCGCCCGCTGCTGGTGCTGCACGCCCCCGGCGACACCGCGGTGAAGATCGACAACGCGCGCCATCTCTTCGAGGCGGCGCTGCACCCCAAGTCTTTCGTTGCGCTCGATGGCGCGGACCACCTGCTCACGCGGGCGGCCGATGCGCGTTACGCCGCCAACGTGATCGCGGCGTGGGCAGCGCG
>NZ_JBKJOQ010000006.1:0-66598 GCF_046595475.1 Rhizobacter sp. | reverse complement strand
GCGTAGCTTCAGCACGGCGTTGACAGGCCGTAGCTCGTGGCCACGCAGCTGTGACATATGGAGAGCGCCTTTGCTTTGGTTACTTTCATTTGGCGCGACAAATGAAAGTGACTCGCCTGCCGGGGCGACTACCCGGCGCCGACGGACAAGACAGGTAGAAACAACTACGCGAAGCGGCACAGGAACGAGCCTTCGATCCGCGAAGCGAACCCCATCCTGAGCTTGTCGAAGGGTCAGGCTAAGCGATGGGTGATACGCGAACAAGGAAATCAAACCCCAACAACAGCCTCAACGATCGCCCCAGGCGTCGTGATCCAAACCTCATCACGATGCGCAGCAATGTGCGCCAACGCCCGCCGCAAATGCCGCAGCCGATACGGCTGCCCCACGATGTAAGGGTGCAACGCAATCCCCATCACCAACGACTGCTGCTGAGACTGCATCAGCATCTCGTCGAACTGGTCGATGATCATCTGCGCGAAGTCTTTCGCGTCCATCTGCCGCCCCACGATCATCGGGATGTCGTTCAGCTCTTGCGGATAGGGCACGGCCCACAGCGGCCCGGCGCGGGTGTTCATCAGCACGGGCTGGTCGTCGTGGCACCAGTTGAGCGTGTAGCGAAATCCCGCTTCCTTCAGGAGGTCGGGCGTACAAACGCTCTCCGAAATCCAGGGCGACAACCAGCCCGCAGGCGCCTTGCCATGCGCCTGCTGCATGCTTTCACGGCAGTGCACGATCAAGGCGCGCTCTTCGGCCTCGGGCAACAGCCCCTGTCGCTCGGCATTGCTGTGGCCATGGCCGATCAGCTCGTCGCCACGCGCCACAAAGGCCTCGACCACCTCTGGGCAGTGCTTGTACAGCGCCGTGTTGATCAAGGCCCCGGTGGGCAAAGACAGCGCATCGAACAACTCCAGGCAGCGCCACACTCCCACGCGGTTGCCGTACTCGCGCCAGCTGTAATTCAGCACATCGGGCTGCGGCGACACTGGGGCGATGCCGGCGCCCAGGCCTTCGCCGAAAGCGAAGTGCTCGATGTTGAAGCCGATGTACACCGCCAGCCGCTTGTCGTTCGGCCAGCGCAGCGCCGGCCGGCGCGTGATGGCCGAGTAATCGAAACGGCCGTGGGACACGAGCGGGCCGCGCGTCATGCCGCGCCTCGGTCAGTCTTGAACACATCACGCAAGGGCGCCACCACGCGCACGGTGGGCTTCGACAGCGAGCGCTCGATCTCGTTCAGATGCTTTTTCATCTCGGTGCCAGCGGCCGTGCCCGTGCCGCCTTTGGCGATCACCTGCAGCAAGGTGCGGTGGCTGTGCGCCACGCACATGGGCTCACCGGGCGCCTTATAGAGCGCCATCAGGAGCGAGGTGGTGGGCAGCAGCTCTTCGAGCAGGCGCACGAAAATCGGGTTGCCGCTCATCTGCGCGAGCTTCAGATGAAACTCGCCCGAGAGCCGTATCGCTTCCTGCTTGTTCTGCGACTTGGTGGCCCGCGCTTCGGCCTCGACCACCTGCTTCAGCTCGGCCATCTGGGCCCCCGTCAGCTTGCCGACCAGGCGCCTGGCCACCTCGCACTCGACCACGCGGCGCGCGTCGAACACATGCTCACCGTCGCGGCGCGTGGGCTCGGGCACCTGGGCCCCGCGGTTGGGCCGCAAGATGATCACGCCGTCTTGCGCGAGCTTGTGCAGGGCCTGGCGCACGAGAGTGCGAGACACGGCAAAGGTCTCGGCCAGCTCTTCTTCTCGCAGGCGCGTGCCCGGCGCTAGCCGGTGGTCGATCACGGCGGCGTAGATGGCCTCATAGACGCGGTCGGCCGCCATCACAGGCGCGGCGACCTCGGGGGCGGGTGCTTTCTTGCGTGGAGGCATGCGGCATTGTCAGCCGGGTTCACTGCGGGCGAACGGGCTTGCGCTTGAGCAGCTTCATGAGCGCCAGCGTGCCGCCCATCACGGCAAACGACACAATCGTGGTCACGGTGCCTAGCGCATAGATGGCCGGCGTGGTGACGGTGCTGGTGAGGCCTTGCAGCTCCAGCGGCAGGGTGTTCACGTCGCCGATGGCTTGCGAGGTGCGCGCGATTTCGTCCCAGCTGAGCGTGAAGCCAAACATGCCCACGCCCACCAGGCTGGGCGCGATCAGCGGCAGCACCACGTAGCGGAAGCTCTGCCATGGTGTGGCGCCGAGGTCGGAGGCCGCCTCTTCATATGCCGGGTCAAAGCGGTTGAACACCGCCAGCATGATGAGCAGACCGAAAGGCAGCGTCCAGGTGAGGTGCGCGCCCAGCGCCGAGGTGTACAAGCCCATGGCCGTGCCATAGCCTTCGAGCCAGCCACCCAGGCCCACGCTTTCGAGCACGGTCTTGAACACCGTGTCGACGAGCCGGAACTGCAGACCTATGCCCAACGACACCACGATGGACGGCATGATCAGGCTGGCGACCGACGTATAGAACAACAACGCCGAGCCCGAGAACTTCTTGCGGAAGGCGAGGCCGGCCCCGAGCGCCAGCACCACGGTGAGCAACATCACCACAGTGCCCAGCGCCACTGAGCGGCGGAAGGCGGCCGCAATGTCGACCACGCCCATGCCTTCCCACAGCTTGCCGAACCAGTGCAGCGACGCGCCGCGCATCGGGAAGGTGAGGCCGCCCTCGGGGCCCTGGAAGCTCAGCACGAAAATGGTGAGCATGGGGCCGTAGAGAAAGACCACGAACAGCGCAAACACTGCGCCGAGCGCATAGAAGCTGAAGGGGCGCTTGCCTTCATTCATACGGCTTCCCACCTCCACCGTTCGGGCTGAGCTTGTCGAAGCCAGCCCTTAGGGCAACGCTGAACAAGTCCCTCGCGAACGGCGCATCCTCGCTTTGGGCGTCCTGCGGCGTTGCAAATGCTCGCGATACCTGCGGGTATCGCTACGCTTTGCGCCTTGCAGTCCATCCCAAACCGAGGCGCGCCGCCTCGCGGGGACTTATTCAGCGTCGCCTTAGACAAGCTCAGGGCGAACGGAAAACTTCTCATCTCACAGCTCCTTGCGGATGTCCACCAGGCGGGTCAGCCCCCAGATCATCATCAGCGTGATGATCAGCAGGATCACCGCATTGGCCGCGGCCATGGGGAACTGCAGGTACGAGGTTTGCACCTGAATGATCTTGCCCACTGAGGCGATCTGCTGCCCGCCCATCACGCCTATGGTGACGAAGTCACCCATCACGATGGTGATGACGAAGATCGAGCCGATGATGATGCCGGTGCGACAGAGCGGCACCACCACGTTCCACACTGTCTGCCAGCCAGAGGCACCGGAGTCTCTCGCCGCTTCGATGAGCGCCCGGTCTATGCGCATCATCGAGTTGAAGATGGGCACGATCATGAACATGGTGTACAGGTGCACGAAGGCCAGCACCACCGAGAAGTGGCTGAACAGCAGCCACTCGATAGGCGTGTCGATGATGTTGGCGCCTATCAATGCCTGGTTGATCACGCCGTTGCGCCCCAGCAGCGGCACCCACGAGATCATGCGGATGACGTTGGACGTCCAGAAGGGCACGGTGCACACGATGAAGAGCAGCGTCTGCGCCCCCACCGAGCGCACATGGAAGGCGAGGAAGTAGGCCACCGCGAAGCCGATCAGCAGCGTGAACAGCCAGACGAGAAAGCAGAACTTCAGCGTCGAGAGGTAGGTCTTGAAGGTGGTGCACAACTCGCCCGTGTTCGAGCAGCCGTTGAACACGTCGATGTAGTTCTGCGCCGTGAAGGCCGGGATCAACTCGTAGTCGGTGGCCCGCCAGAAGCTCACGGCCGCCACCAGCAGCAACGGCAGCACGAGAAAGAGCACGAAGACCAACGTGAACGGGGTGGCTTGCAGCCACGCGCCGAGACGGTAGGTCTTGGATGTGCTCATGTGTGTCGTGTGTATGGCGCTCAGAGAAACCCGCTCAATCAACCTGTCATGCGAGCAAAGCAAGCGCAGCGACGCGCCCATCGAGCAACGCCCGCGGAACCGGCTTTGCCGGGCCGCCAGGCGGCGCCCCTTGGGGGCCGAGCCCGGACACAAACAGTCCAGCGGACTGTTTGTGTCTGGCGAGGAGCCGGGCCACTGGCCCGGCGCGGCCTGCAAGGCGGCAGCGAAGCGACTGGGGGGCCAACATCACGCTGCTACGAATTCGTTCCATTTTTGAACCATGTACGCGTTTTCGTCCATGATCGCGTTCCAGCAGGCGATGCCGCCCATGCGGCTCTCGTAGCTGCCACCGTCGCGCACGCTGCCGGCCTTGGCCAGCAAGTCGCCATTGGGTGACTTGATGTCTTGTGTGGCCGCCTTGCCTTCCATCCAATAGGCCCACTCGTAGGCTTCCATCTTGGCCTTGGCGGTCTCCAGCACGGCGCTGTAGTAGCCCTGCCGGTTCAGGTAGGCACCCGCCCAGCCGTCGAGGAACCAGTTGATGAACTCGTAGACGCCGTCGGCCTTTTTTCCGGTGACGCTCTTGGGCACACCGAAGCCGGCCGCCCAGGCGCGGTAGCCTTCTTTCAACGGCTGGAAGGTGCAGGCAATGCCCTTGGTGCGCACGGCGGTCACGGCCGGCGACCACATCGACTGGATCACCACCTCGCCCGAGGCCATCAGGTTCACGCTCTCGTTGAAGTCTTTCCACAACGCGCGAAACTGGCCCGCCTTCTTGGCCTCGATCAGGGTCTTGATCGTGAGGTCGATTTCCTTCTTGGTCATGTTGCCCTTGTCAGGGTACTTGTAGAGGCCCGCAGCCTCGACCACCATGGCGGCGTCCATGATGCCGATGGAGGGAATGTTGAGAATGGCCGCCTTGCCCTTGAACTCGGGGTTGAGCAGCTCTTTCCATGATTCGATCGGGCGCTTGATCAGGTCGGGGCGTATGCCCAGCGTGTCGGCGTTGTAGACGGTGGGGATCAGCGTCATGAACTGCGTGGGCGTGGCCGAGAAGGTCTTCGAGTCGGGCTTGTCCAGGTACATCACCTTCTTGGGCGCGGTGCCTTGGTCGCCTATCTTCTTGCCCGCCACTTCACCCTTGGTGAAGAGCGAGGTGATCTTGTCGGCGTTCTTGATGCGCTTGGTGTCTATGCCCAGCAGGTTGCCTGTGGGGATGATCTTCTTGAGCGAGAAATATTCGGTGTCGATCAGGTCGAAGCTGTTGGGCGCTGTGACGGCACGCTTGGTCACGTCGTCGGTCGTGACCGGTATGTACTGGATGGTGATGCCGGTGTCGGCCTTGAACTTCTCGGCGATGGCCTTGTCTTGGTTGACCGCGGTGCCAAGGTAACGCAGCGTGATCTTTTCTTGCGCGTGCACGAAAGGGAAACCCATCACACCGCCTGCGGCCGCAACGCCTTTGATCAGGGTGCGTCGTGTGGTGTTGATGAGAGCGGTTTTGTCTTGGCTGTCAAGCAGGGGTCTTCTCCTTGAGGGGCGTGGGATGGTTTATGCGGCCAGTGCGTGCGCGGCACTGGGCAGCCACGACACGTAGACGGTTTCGCCGGGCTGCAGCGGCGACGCGTCGAACGCAGAATCGGCCACCGTGGCCGTCCATTGCGCGTCGGCGGCTTCGCCGTGTGGCGCGAGGCTGATTTGCACATAGGTACCTTGGTACTCGACGGCCTTCACCGCCGCGGCGCGTGCATCGCCTTGCGACTGGCGTTGCAGCTGCATGCGGTCGGAGCGCACGGCGATAGGCCCGCCGCCAGAGGCGATCACGTTGTGCGCGCCCATGAACTTGGCCACGAACTCGGAGCGCGGCGCGTTGAACACCTCACGCGGCGAGCCCGTTTGCTCGATGCGGCCATTGCTCATCACCACCACCTGATCGGCCAGGGCCATGGCTTCTTCTTGCGAATGGGTGACGTGCACAAAAGTGAAGCCCAGCTCTTGCTGCCAGCGCTTGAGCTCGGCGCGCATCTGCACGCGCAAGAAGGGGTCTAGCGCCGACAGCGGCTCGTCGAGCAGCAGCACGCGTGGCTCGGTCATCAGGGCACGGGCCAGGGCCACGCGCTGCTGCTGGCCGCCCGACAGCTCGCTGGGCAGGCGTGCCAGGAAGGGCGCCATGGCCACCAGTTGCAGAAGCTCCTTGGCGCGGGCATGGCGCTCGGCGACGGCCTTGCCGCGCATCTTCCAGCTGAAAGCCACGTTGTCTAGCACCGAGAGGTGCGGAAACAGTGCGTAGCTCTGGAACATCATGGCTGTGCCGCGGTCGGCCGCTGCGCTGTGGGTGATGTACTTGCCGCCCAGCAATATCTGCCCCTCGCTCGCCAGCTCGTGGCCGGCAATCATGCGCAGCGTGGAGGTCTTGCCGCAACCCGAAGGGCCGAGCAGGCAGCAGTAGCTGCCCGAGGGAATGGTGAGGTTGATTCCATCGACGGCCACGGTGTGGCCATAGCGTTTGACGAGCGAAGTCAGAACCAGGGTCGAATCGACTTTCATGCCACGGCCTGTATGCAATGCATGTGCCAGCGCTTTTCCGCCCTGAGCGCACATCTTTGGGGCAAAAGCCGCCGAAAAGCTGGGCGTACGAATTGCTCGAAAGCCCATTGGCCACCCTGTTTTGTATACAAAACGGTGCATCGCCACAAAAGGAGCACCCATGAAGATTCGTGTCATCAACCCCAACACCAGCGTGTCAATGACAGCCAAAATCGGTGAAGCCGCCGCCGCGGCAGCGGCCGCAGGCACGCGCATCGAGGCGGTGCAACCCAGCTTCGGTGCCCCGTCCATCGAAGGGCACCACGACGACGTGTGGGCCGCGGCCGGGGTGGCCGAACAAGTGCGTGCCGGCGAGACCACGGGGGCTGACGCCTACGTCATTGCCTGCTTCGGTGACCCCGGCTTGCACGCCGCACGCGAGCTGGCGCGCGGGCCGGTGATCGGCGTCGCCGAAGCGGCGTTTCATGTGGCATCACTGCTCGCCACCGGCTTCTCGGTGGTGACCACGCTCACGCGCACCCGCGTGATCGCCGAGCACCTGGTGCTGCAGTACGGCTTCGAGCGACGTTGCCGCGGCATCCATGGCACCGACATCGCGGTGCTGGCGCTGGACGACCCGGCGAGCGATGCCTATGCGCGCATTCTTGAGTGCTCGCGCGCGGCCTTGGCGCGTGACCGGTCGGGGGCGATCGTGTTGGGGTGCGCGGGGATGGCGGATCTTTGCTTGCGCTTGCAGAAGGAGCTGGGGGTGCCCGTCGTCGACGGGGTGGCTGCGGCCGTGAAGCTGGCGGAGGGCTTGGTCAGCCTGGGGCTGGGGACGAGCAAGCTGGGGGACTATGCAGCGCCGTTGCCGAAAGTCTATGCAGGGCTGGCCGCGCCTTACTCGCCCCCATAAGCCTCACCAGCCCGTGTGAGCAAAGCGACGCGCCCATCGAGCAACGCCCGCGGAAGCGGATTGCGGGCCGCCAGGCGGCGCCCCTCTCGGGGGCTGAGCGCGATAGCGACTGGGGGGCCAACAACCTACTCCCACGGCAGCATCAAGGTGACCATCAACAACTTTTCGAACTCGGGCTCGAAGCGGTCGATGATTTTCTGCGGGTCTGGGCACAAGCGCGCATCGGTGATCAAGCCGAACTGCACGCCACCGGCATAGCTCAAGATCGACACGCCCACTCCGATCTCGCCCGACTGCGGCACCCAGAACATGGTCTGCCGCAGCGTCGAGCCGCACAGCTTCAGTGGCACCGCCGGCCCCGGCACGTTGGTCATCACCGCCGTGGTCTTCTTGGCGAACAGGTTGAGCAGCGCATCCTGCATGGGCTTGATGAGCAAGCCCGCCACTGCCAGAACAGCAAACGCCAAGAGAGGCTGATAGCTCCCCTTCAGCTCCGCCATGCGCGCGCGCACTGCGAACACCCGCTCCACCGGGTTGACGATGCCAATGGGCAGCACCAGCGGCACCAGGCCAAACTGGTTGCCCAGCTTGTAGGCCTTCTCCAGCGGCCGCAGGTTCACCGGCACCATGGCGCGTATCTCCTGGCCGGTGGTGTCATCGCCCAGCTCGCGCAGGTAGCCGCCAATGGCCCCCGCCACGCAGGCCAGCAGCACGTCGTTGATCGAGCAGCCCAGCGCCTTGCCGATGGCCTTCACGCCATCAAGTGGCAAGGGCTCGCCCCAGGCCACACGCTTGGCGCCTATGGGCTTGCCCTTGAGCCGCGTGGGTGAGTCGTCGGGCATGAGCAGCATGGCGCCGGCGTCTGAAATCACCTGGTAGCCCACGCGCGCCGCGTCGATCGAGCCCTGCAGCGGCTGCTGCGGCTCGGCCAGCAGCTTCATCGACTTGGCCACGCCGCTGCCGTACAGGCCAATCGCCTTGATGGTCACATCGGTGAGCGGTTTCATCACCGCATCGGTCAGCCAGTCAGACTCTTCGCTTTCGGCCTTGCGTCTGCGCGGCGGCGGCTCGGCACCACCATCGGTGATGGATAGCATCACCGAGATGAGCGCAATGCCGTCGGCAATGCAGTGGTGCACGCGCGCGATCATGGCGCTGCCGCCTTCGTAGTCTTCGACCAGCTGAAACTGCCACAGTGGGCGCATGCGGTCTAGCGGCGTCATCGACAGCTCGCCCACCCGCGCCTGCAACGCCGCGCGCTCACTCTGGCCCGGCAGGCGCACCAGCTTCTCGCGGCGCACGTGGTGGTGCACGTCGAAATCGGCGTCTTCAACCCAGTTGGAGCCCATGGCGTCGTCAACCACCTTCTGCTTGAAGC
This sequence comes from Rhizobacter sp., assembly GCF_046595475.1. Classification (GTDB taxonomy): domain Bacteria; phylum Pseudomonadota; class Gammaproteobacteria; order Burkholderiales; family Burkholderiaceae_C; genus Rhizobacter. The sequence continues at coordinate 57,876 of NZ_JBKJOQ010000006.1, read as the reverse complement.
GGCCGTACTTGAGCAGCTTGCTTTCCACGCGCTCGCACAACGCCTCGTAGCGTATGCGCGGCTCGATGAGCCACACGCCGACGATCGTCATCAGGTTGACGTCGTTGTCCATGCGCAGCCAGGCGGTGTCTACCCGCGACATGCGTTCTGCGGCTTGTGCCATTTCCGAGTTCCTTCCCTAGATACTCAACGCAAGATGCTGGGTAACATGCGCCCCGTCAATGCCGACTTTCACCCACAACGGAGACTGAACCATGGCCGACCTCAAAGCCCAGTTCGAACAGGCAGTTGTTGATTCGAAGAAGCTGCCCGAGAAGCCCGACAACATGACCCTGCTGCAGCTCTATGCGCTGTACAAGCAAGGCAGTGCGGGCGATTTGGACACCAAGCGCCCTGGCTTCACCGACATGGTGGAGCGCGCCAAGTGGGACGCGTGGAACACGATGAAGGGCAAGTCGAAGGAAGAGGCGATGCAGAGTTACATCGACTTGATCGAGTCCTTGAAAGAGGGCTGAGCTACTTCTTTTTCGGCGCGACCTTCTTGGCCGCCTTGCCGCTCTTGGCCAGCAGCGCATCGAGGTTCTTCTCGATCTCGCTCTCGATGGTCTTGCTGAAGGCGCCCAGCAAAAAGCCGAGCTTGGCGTTCAGGTCGAAATGATCGGCAGCCACCACCAAGGTGCCGCTCACCCCGCTGCGGGTGAACTCCACCGTGTCGGTGGTCTTGCCCTCGACCACCGTGCATTCCATGTCGAACTTCTTCTCGGCGTGCTCGGCCCATTCCCAGGCGACCTTACGCGCTTTCTCGAGGCCGAGGTGATGCTCACGGTGGATGTGAATGTCAGGCATGTTCTTGTCTTTCGTGATCAGGGGCCGAGTGTCGCGCGGCGCTCTGCTGGCGGCAAGGCGGCGATGCGTTTGACCTCGGCATAGAAGCGCGCAAAGTCGCTGCCCTCGCGTTCAAACAATCGCTGGAACTGCGGCACCCACTCGTTGTACGCGGCCAGCACGCCCATCGATGCGTTGTTGGCGTGTGCAAACCACAGGTCGTAGCCCGCATAGCCCTGCCACGGCCCGGCTTTCAGCGCTGCGTGCTCGGCCCGCAAGCGGGCAAAGCGGGCGACCTTGGCGGCACGTTTGGCGTCGTCGCTGAGCGTGGTGTTGCGGTAGAGCGCGTCGAGATCGGCGCGGGCCGACAAGGTAATGCGGCGGAAATCTTGCCGTCGCGATTCAAGCGCCTCGTACTCGGCCCGCGCCTCGGCGCCCGCGTGCTGCGCCAGCCAACGCTGCCCGCCGATGCGCTCGACCGCGGTGGCAAACGATTCGTTGAATGTGGTGTCGCCATTGGCATAGGCCACCTGGTGCGCCAGCTCGTGGAAGATCAAGCGCGCCAACTCGCCCTCGGACCAGCGCACGAAGGTGTTGAGCAGCGGGTCGCTGAAGTAGTCGCCCGGTAGTTTGCCCAGCGTCGAATAGGCCGGAATGGCTTGCACCGTGGCCTCGAAGCCCTGGCCCCGCACTTCAGCCGCCAAGGCCTCGGCGTCAGCGCGGTCGTAGTAGCCGCGGTAGCCGACGCAACCCACCACCGGGAAGCACCAGGTCTTGAGCGTGAGGCTCAGCTCGGGCGCGGCCACCACATTCCACACCGCGGCGTTGCGGCCCAGGTCGGCGTAGCGGCGGTAGCTGGCGTTGTCGGGCAGCTTCAGCTCGCTCACGGCGTAGTCGCGCATGCGCTGGCTCAGCGCCAGGCGCTCGCGCAGGGCTTGCGGTGTGGTGTCGTCGGCCAGCCACTCAGGCACGGGCTTGGCCTTGTTGAGCAAGGAGAAGTGGCCGCCGGCCGCCTGCGCGTAGTAGCCCAAGCTGCTGCAACCGCTGGTGAAGCACACCGTGCCCAGGGCCAGCGCCACCACCCCCATCACGCTGGCAAACGACATCAGCAGCCAGCGCTTCAAACCGCGCGCACGTCGACCAGGCAGTCGTAGAACGACGGCCCGCGGCCGATGTCGGTCAGCTGCTGGTGGGTGACTTCGTTGACGTTGCTGCCGCCCACGCCGAGCTTGCGCCACCACACGCCCAGGCCGTTGACCACGCCGGGCCGCGCGCGCGGACTCACAGAGAGCTTGCAGCGGTATTCGCCGCGCTGGTTGAACACGCGCACCATCTCGCCGCCGTGCAGGCCGCGTGGCGCGGCGTCGCTCTCGTGCATCTCGATCAAGGGCTCGCCTTCGATGTCGCGCAGGCTCTTCACGTTGACGAAGGTGGAGTTCAAGAAGTTGCGCGCCGGCGGGGAGATCATGGCCAGCGGGTAAGTACGCGCGAGCTCGGGCGACGATTGCCCCGACTCGTAGTTGGGCACATGGTCGGGCACGCCCAGGCCGGGCGCATCGATCATGCATTGGCCGTTGGGCGTGGGAAATCCACCGTCCGCAAACGGCGCTTCCGGCAGCGGCAGCTTCACCCAGCCGTGCTCGCGCAGCGCGTCGAAGCTCACGCTCTTGGTGAAAGCGGCGCGCGCCATGGTTTCGTCGCTCTCGCTGAAGCAAGGCTCGGTGTAACCCATGCGCGCCGCCAGCTCGCGAAAGATCTGGGTGTTGGGCTTGGCCTCGCCCACGGGCGCAATGGCCTGCTCATTGAGCATGGCGTAGGTGTGGCCGTAGCTGGTGTGCACGTCCAGGTGCTCCAGCTGCGTGGTGGCGGGCAGCACGTAGTCAGCCAGGTCGGCGGTGTCGGTCATGAAGTGTTCGAGCACCACGGTGAAGAGGTCTTCTCTGGCGAAACCCTTCACCACCTTGGGCGACTCAGGCGCCACCGCCACCGGGTTGCTGTTGTAGACCACCAGCGCCTCGATCTTCGGGCCGAAGGCAGCCGAGCTTTCGCGCAGCAGGTCATCGCCTATGGTCACCATGTTGATGGTGCGCGGCTGGCGACCCGCCAGCAGCTCGGGTCGCTGCAAGGCCACGGCGTCTCTCGGGAACCACCCCGAAGCCGACAACAACAGCCCGCCCGCCGGGTGGCGCCAAGCGCCGATGAGGCAGGGCAGGATGGCGATCAGCCGCACCGCATTGCCGCCGCCACGCACACGCTGCATGCCGTAGTTGAGGCGTATGGCCGCGGGCTTGGTGAGCGCGTAGTCGCGTGCGAGTTGGCGCACTTCGTCGGCGGTGATGCCGCAGGTCTCGGCGGTGCGCTCGGCCGTCCACGCCAACGCGCGTTCGCGCAGCTGGGGCCAGCCGTGGGTGTGCCGCTCGATGTAGTCGTGGTCCAGCCAGTCGTTGTTGATCAGCTCGCGCATCAGGCCCAGCGCCAGCGCGCCATCGGTGCCCGGCAGCAGCGCAATGTGCTGGTGGCATTTGTCGGCTGTCTCGGTCTTGCGCGGGTCTATGCAGATCAGCTTGGCGCCTTCGCGCTTGGCCTTTTGCGCAAAGGTCCAGAAATGCAGATTCGAGGCAATCGAGTTGCTGCCCCAGATGACGATCAGCTTGCTCTGGGCGTAGTGTTCCAGGTGCATGCCCACCTTGCCGCCGTAAGTGGCGGCCAGCGCCTCGGCGCCGGCCGACGAGCAGATGGTGCGGTCGAGCAGCGACGCGCCCAGTTTGTGAAAAAAGCGTCGGTCCATGCTCTCGCCCTGCAGCAAGCCCATGGTGCCGGCGTAGCTGTAAGGCACGACCGCCTCGGGGTCGCGCGACGCGATCTCGGCCAGGCGCGCAGCGATGTCGGCCAGCGCTTCACCCCAGCTCACGCGAACGAACTGTCCGCTGCCTTTGGGGCCGCTGCGCTTCATCGGGTGCAGCACACGCTCGGCGTGGTACGTGCGTTCGGTGTAGCGCGAAACCTTGGTGCACAGCGCACCGTGGGTCGGCGGGTGATTCGGGTCGCCCTGCACCCGAATCGCGCGGCCGTCTTCCACGGTGACGCGCATGGCGCAGGTGTCGGGGCAGTCGTGCGGGCAGGCCGCGCGGACGGTGATGCTGGTCATGCAGAACTATTGCACAGGGGCCCGATTTGATAGGCTGCAGGGCTTCGATCCAGACACCTAGGGTTTACGCTTAGTTTCATCCTGAGCGCTCCCCGCCATGCACCTCTTTTCTTACCTTTTTCCCCTGTGAAACGCCGCCAACTGATTCAGCACCTGACCGCCACAAGCGCCGCACTCGCCCTGCCTTCTTTCGCTCAATCGGAGCGCCGCATTGTCATCGGCCAATCGGCAGCTTTGAGTGGCCCGGCCGCCCAGTTGAGCATCCAGATGAACAAGGGTGCAGAGGTGTATTTCGACGCGCTGAACGCCGCGGGCGGCGTGAATGGCAGCACTCTTGATCTGCGCACGCTGGACGACGGCTACGCGCCCGACCGCACCGAAGACGGCAAAGTTCGCCGCTGAGCGAATACCATGGAGCATCCACCACCGGGGCTCTCGTGAATCGACGCAAACTACTTCGACTCGGTACCGCCCTCGCGCCCGCCTTTCTCGCAAGGCCCAGCTTCGGGCAGTCCAACCGCAAGATCGTGCTGGGTCAATCGGCCGCGTTCTCTGGGCCAGCCAGTGCGATCGGTGAGCGCTTCAAAGAGGGCGCGCTGCTCGTATTCGATCAGCTCAACGCACGCGGTGGGGTGAACGGGCGAACGATTGAGCTGCAAAGCATCGACGATGGCTACGAGCCCGAGCGTTGCGCCGAGAACACTCGCAAGCTGCTGAGCGCCGACGTCTTTGCCCTGTTTGGCTACATCGGCACACCCACCAGCCTGGCGGCATTGCCGCTGATCACGGCAGCCAAGGTGCCCTTTTTCGCACCGTTCACCGGCGCTGAAGCACTGCGCACGCCGTTCAATCGCAACGTGTTCCATGTGCGCGCTTCGTACTTCGATGAGACGGCAGAAATCGTCAAGCAACTCACCTCCGTGGGCATCAAGCGCATCGGCGTTTTCTACCAGAATGACAGCTACGGCAAGGCCGGCCTCGACGGCGTCACCCGGGCCTTGACGGCGCTGAGCCTGAAGCCGGTGGGCCTGGGCACGGTCGAGCGCAACACCGTGACAGTGGACGCGGCCGTGCAGGCCATCCTGGCCGAAAAGCCCGATGCGATCGTGCAGATCAGTGCCTATAAGTCCTGCGCCGCCTTCGTGCGCGCGGCGCGCAAGGGCGGCTTCACCGGCACCTTCTACAACGTTTCGTTTGTCGGCACCCAGGCCCTGGCGGCCGAGCTCGGCGCCGACGCCCGCGGCGTGGTCGTGAGCCAGGTAATGCCCTTGCCGTTCAGCGCCACCACGGCACTGGCCGGCGACTACCTCGCGGCGGGCAAGGCCTCGGGCGGAAAATTCGAACCCAACTACGGCGGCATCGAAGGCTACGTGGCCGCGCGCGCCCTCGCCGAAGGCCTGCGCCGCGCCGGCGGCAACTCTACGCCTGAGCAACTGATCGTCGCGCTCGAATCAATGCACGACTTCAACCTGGGCGGCTTCTTTATCGACTTCAAGGCACAGAAGCACACCGGCTCCAAATTCGTTGACCTCACCATCCTGACCGCCGACGGACACGTGCGCCATTGAGGCACGTGAAGTAGCTGCTGATTGACGCCCGCGAGTAAACTGCCTCGGCCTCATCGGGCCGCGCTGCGCCAAGCAAGCAGCGGCCACCCCGCCGGAGCCATGCCATGCAGTTGATCGAATCCATCCTGGCCGATACCGCCGCCGTCACGGCGATCCGCCGCGACATCCATGCCCACCCCGAGTTGTGCTTTGAAGAGAAGCGCACCTCTGATGTGATCGCCAAGGCGCTCACCGACTGGGGCATACCCATACACCGCGGCCTGGGTACCACTGGCGTAGTGGGCATCGTCAAGGGCACGCGCGGCAACTCCCCTCGCGCCGTCGGCCTGCGTGCCGACATCGATGCCCTGCCCATCACCGAGCACAACACCTTCGCCCACGCCAGCCAGCACGCGGGCCGCATGCATGCGTGCGGGCACGACGGCCACACCGCCATGCTGCTGGCCGCAGCCAAGCATTTCTCCAACGCGAAAAATCGCGATTTCGACGGCACCGTCTACCTGATCTTCCAGCCCGCCGAAGAGGGCGGCGGAGGCGCACGCGAGATGATCAAAGACGGCATCTTCAAACTCTTCCCCATGGAAGCGGTGTTCGGTGCGCACAACTGGCCCGGCATGCAGGTGGGCCAGTTCGCGCTGAAAAACGGACCCTGCTTCGCATCGAGCAACGAGTTCAAGGTCGTCATTCGCGGCAAGGGCTCGCACGCTGCCATGCCCGACCTGGGCACCGACCCCGTGCCGATTGCGGCGCAGATGATCCTCGGCTTCCAGACCATCGTGTCGCGCAACAAGAAACCCATAGACCCCGGTGTGATTTCGGTCACCATGGTGCACGCCGGCGAGGCGACCAACGTCGTTCCTGACAGCTGCGTGATCGAAGGCACGGTGCGCACTTTCACGCTGGAGCTGCTAGACCTCTTCGAGGCGCGCATGAAAGAAATGGCCGAGCACACCTGCGCCGCCTTCGGTGCGGCTTGCGAGTTTGAGTTCGTGCGCAACTACCCGCCCACCATCAACCACCCCGCCGAGACCGAGTTCACGCGCAGGGTGATGGCCGACGTGGTGGGCGCTGAAAACGTGCAAGAGTTCGAGCCCACCATGGGCGCCGAAGATTTCAGCTACTTCCTGCTCGAAAAGCCCGGCTGCTACTTCTTGATCGGCAACGGCGACGGCAGCCACCGCGTGGGCGGCCACGGCATGGGGCCGTGCATGCTGCACAACCCAAGCTACGACTTCAACGACGAGCTGATTCCGCTGGGCGCCACGCTGTGGGTGCAGCTGGCGCAGAAGTGGCTGGCTGAGCCGCGCCGCTGAAGCGCCCCATGCTCGGCTTGGGCGATGAGACCAGCGCCTGCTTCGCGCAGACCTACGCCGCAGCGCGCGAAAAGTTTCTCACTGCCGCCGAATCGGCGCACCTCGACGTGCAAAGCCAGGTGCACCCGATGCGTGGCCGCGATGGCGAAGTGCTGGCCCTCGACGTGGTGCGCGACGGCCCGGCCGACGTCAAGCGCGTGCTGCTGATCAGCAGCGGCTGCCACGGCGTCGAAGGCTTTTGCGGCTCGGGCATTCAGGTCGCGCTTCTGAACGATGCGGCCTGGCGGGCCCAGGCGAGCGAAGCGGGCGTCGCTGTCGTCTACCTGCATGCGTTGAACCCCTATGGCTTCTCGTGGTGGCGCCGCACCACACATGAGAACGTCGACCTGAATCGCAACTTTCAAGACTTTCACCAGCCACTGCCCGCCAACCCGGGATACGACGAGATCGCCCCGCTGGTGGTGCCGCCCACCTGGCCACCGCGCTGGCGTGACCGCTGGGGCATTCTGTCTTTCGTGCTGCGGCGAGGCGTGCGCGCCCTGCAGGCGGCGGTGTCGGGGGGGCAGTACGCGCACCCGCAAGGCCTGTTCTTCGGGGGGCACGGCCCGAGCTGGAGCCAGGTCGCGCTGCGCCAGGCGCTGCGCGAGCACGGCGGCCGCGCCGAGCGCCTGGCCTGGATAGACCTGCACACCGGCCTCGGCCCCAGCGGCCAAGGCGAGCGCATCTTTGCCGGCCGCAAGGATGCACAAGCCGTGGCCCGCGCACGCGCGTGGTGGGGGCCGAAGATCACCTCGATCTACGACGGCAGCTCCAGCTCGGCACCGATCACCGGCATGATGTGGAGCGCCGTCCACGATGAATGCCCGCAGGCCGAGTACACCGGCATCGCGCTCGAGTACGGCACACAGCCGCTCCACAAGACGCTGCACGCATTGCGCGCCGACCAGTGGTTGGAAAACCACCCCGAGCACCTGGCCACACGCGGCGCGCTGATCAAGCTGCAGCTGCGCGATGCCTTCTACACCGACACCGAAGACTGGAAGCTGCGAGTGGTGGCCCAGGCACGCGAAGCCGCCCTTCAGGGTGTAGCCGGGCTCAGCTCAAAATCTGTCTGAAACTGATCGTTTCTCGTCGTGTATTGTCGCGACGGTGCTGCTCCTTGCACCTATCGTTCAGGCCTACACCACACCCGAGGAACGACATGCTCGAACTGCGCCCCAGCTGCGAACACTGCCAGCGGCTGCTTCCACCCGAGGCCCCCGACGCGATGATCTGCAGCTTCGAATGCACCTTCTGCAGCGGCTGCGTGAGCAGCCTGCTCGGCAACGTGTGCCCCAACTGCGGCGGCGGGTTCAGCGCGCGGCCGGTACGCCCGGCACACAACTGGAAGGGCGACAACTGGCTCGGCAAATACCCGGCGCGCGCAGAGCCCAAGCACCGCCCGGTCGATGCCCAGGCGCATGCCGCTTTTGCCGCCACCATTCGCAACACCGCGCCAGAAAGCCGTTGACATGAACACCGCCCTCATCCTCATCGACGTGCAGCAATCGTTTCGCCACAGCCCTTACTGGAGCGACCGCGAGCTGCCGGCTTTTCTCTCGCAAACAAGCGCCTTGGTCGACGGCTGCGTGAGCCGCGGCGTGCCCATCGTGCGCATCTTGCATGTGGACGGCGACAAGGCCTTCTCGCTGGCCTCGGGCCATGTGCGGCCACTTGACGGTCTGGCCGACTTCCACGCCACCGCCGAGTTTCACAAGCACCGCCACAGCGCACTGGTGGGCACCGGGCTCACGGTGTGGCTGCACCAGAACCGCATCAGCCGCCTCATCGTCGCGGGCATACGCACCGAGCAGTGCTGCGAGACGACCACGCGTCACGCAAGCGATGAAGGCTTTGAGGTCGACTACGTGCCAGAGGCCACGCTCACCTTCGACATGTTGCACCTGGATGGCTCGACGCTGGCAAGCCGCGACATCGTGGCCCGCACCGCCGCCGTGCTGAGCGGCCGCTTCGCCACCATCTGCAGCGTGGAGCAAGCGCTTGAGCGCGCGCAAAGCCGCTGAGATCGCCCCGACGACGATCGATGTGCTGATCGTCGTGCCGCCGCGCACCTTGCTGCTCGACGTGGCCGGCCCCGCCGAAGCTTTTCGCCTGGCCAACCAGCAACTGGAGCGCACCGGCGCAGCACCTCGCTTCCACCTGCGCTTTACCAGCCCAAGAGCCGAGGTGGAAAGCTCGGTGGGCCTGCACCTTGCGGGCCTGGAGCCTTTGCCCAGCGCGCTTTCGCGGCCCACCTGGCTGCTGCTGGTGGGCCAGCACAGCGACACGCTGAAGCAGCCCGATGCCGCCACGCGCGAGACGCTCGCCTGGCTGCGCCGCGACATGCAGCCGGCGCTGAAGGCCGACCTGCAGCACCGCCTGGTCACCGTGTGTTCCGGCACGCTGATGGCCGCGCGGGCGGGCCTGCTTGGCACCCGGCGCTGCACCACGCACCACGACTACCTCGATCACTTGCGTCAGCTGGCGCCGCAGGCCCAGGTGGTAGACAACCGCGTGTTCGTGGTCGACGGTGCTGTGGCGTCAAGCGCGGGCGTCACCGCCGGCATCGACCTGACGCTGCACCTCATCGGCCAGGTGTGTGGCGACGCGCTGGCCGCGGCCACCGCCAAGACCATGGTGGTCTACCTGCGCCGCACACCCAACGACCCCGAGCTGTCGCCCATGCTGGCGCACCGCCACCACCTGCACCCGGCGCTGCACCGTGCGCAAGACGCGGTGTGCGAGCAGCCTGGCGAAGCCTGGACGCTGGAAACACTGGCGGCCGCCGCACACGTCACGAGCCGCCACCTGTTGCGCTTGTTTGCCGACCATGCGGCGGTGTCACCAATGACGTATGTGGAGAAGATTCGGCTGGAGCGTGCGCGCCAAGCGCTGACGCACGGCGCCAGCGTCACACGAGCGGCGGAGGCGGCGGGGTTTGCGTCAGACCTGCAGCTGAGGCGGGCATGGGGGCGGCATCTCAGCGGCACACCGCGCAGTGCGCGCAGTGGCCAAGCCTGACCCGATCAGGCGCTCTTGCGGTTCTCGCGCACGCTACCCAACCAACTGCCCCGCACCAGATTTACATTCGCCGCCAGCTGATCGCGCACGCGCACGATGCTTTGCGGCTCACTCAAGAGCCGCATGCGGTCGACCGCGCTCAGGCGCTCGGTGTCCTGGTGGACCAGCAAACCACGCACCATCAGCCGGCGCGCCTTGCCGCGGCTGCCCCAGCTTGTGTTGCGTGGGCCCATGGCGGCGCGCACCACCTCGAACAGCCAAGGGTCTGTGAGCGCATCTCGCCATTCCAGAGCCGGCTTGGCGCGGCGCGCATGCGCCCAGGCACGGCGCAGCACCGGGGGTGCGCTTTGCTCCTCGGGCGTGAGCAGCAGGCGGTTGGCGAGCAGCCGCTGGCCCAGGGCCGAGCGGCTGGTGAGCACGGCGAGCGGCACGGCCAGCAAGAGTGGCATGCCCATGGGCATCAGCCACAGCACGGCCTGGGGGTGCAGCCACAACATCAGCACGGCAATGCTGGCCACCGCTGCGCTCGTCAACCCGAAGTGGCTGACGGCGTGTCCCCAGCCGATGTCGCTCGCTTCACGCGGGGGCGACTTCCAGTCGAGCTTCAGGCCGGTGAGCGCCACCACCACGAAGAGCGTGTGCGCCATCATGCGCACCGGTGCCTGAAGCACCGACAGGCCACCTTCGAGCAAGGCCCCACGGACCAGCGCCGACGTGCCACCGTATCGGCGCTGCTGGCCGGTCATCACGATGGCGGCCACGCCCATCACGCGCGGCATGGCGAGCATGAGCACCGTGGCCGCCCACAGGCCGGCAATCTCAAGCGGCACGGCTTGGTGGCCACCGGCCATCGCCGGGCTGCCCAGCATCCACAAGGCGGCACCCAGCAGCACCGACAGCAGCCACAGCGGCGCCGACAGGTAGGCCAGTGCGCCAGTGAACAGCATGGCGCGGTGCACGCCGTGCAGGCCGGGCTCGGCCATGAGGCGCGCGTTTTGCAAGTTGCCCTGGCACCAGCGGCGGTCGCGCTGCAGCTCTTCGAGCAAATTGGGCGGCTGCTGCTCGTAGCTGCCGTGCAGGTCGTGCACCAGCCACACGTGATAGCCGGCACGGCGCATCAGCGCGGCTTCGACGAAGTCGTGCGAGAGCAGCACGCCGCTCAGGCCGCCGTGGCCGCGCAGCGGCGCCAATGCGCAATGCTTCATGAAAGGCTCGACGCGAATGATGGCGTTGTGGCCCCAGTAGTGCGACTCGCCGAGTTGCCAGTACTGCATGCCGGCGGTAAACAACCGCCCGGCCACGCGCCCGGCAAACTGCTGCGAGCGGGCGTGCACGGTGTCGAGCCCGCAGGCCTGTGGCGCGGTTTGCAAGATGCCCGCCGTGGGGTTGACTTCCATCAGGCGCACGAGCTTGACCATGCAGTCGCCGCTCATCACGCTGTCGGCATCGAGCACGATCATGTAGCGGTAGTTGCGGCCGAAGCGGCGGCAAAAGTCGGCCACGTTGCCGGCCTTGCGTTTGGTGCGGCGCTGGCGCCAACGGTAGTAGATGCGCCCCGCCGAGCCGCACTCGTGGCGCAGCTCGGCCCATGCTGCCAGCTCGGCGGCGCGGATTTCGGGGTCGCTGGTGTCCGACAGCACGTAGACGTCAAACAAACGCGAGGCACCGGTGGCGGCAAGCGACTCGCACGTTGCACGCAAGCCGGCAAAAACCGTGGACACCTGCTCGTTGCAGATGGGCATGATGATCGCGGTGCGGGCACCGACGTGTATGGGCTCGTGGCCCACGCTCGCGGCCGACATGGCGTGCGGGTCACCGCGCCACAGCACCCAAAAGCCCATCATGGCGGTGAAAAACCCGGCCGAGACCCAGGCGAAAAGCAGTCCGTAGAGCGCAATTTGCACCGTGCGCAGCCAGCCGGCTTCAAAGGCCGGCAGCAGCTTGGCCAGCAAGGCCGTGGCCCCGGCGGCCGACAGCGCCACCAGCGCAAGCAGCACGCGGCGGCGTGTGGTCGCGGCGCGCTCCCACGCTTGCGGCTCGCCCTGCACTTCAGCGCGCCAGGGCTTGCGCCGGCCGAGCATCACATCGCCCAGGCTGCGCAGGAAACCCCGCCACGGCACGGCGATCATCGAGCCACGGTTCAGGGGCGGTGTGCTGGGGCCGGGCATGAAAGCATCAGGGCTCACTCGGGTTGAATGATGGTGGTCCATGTTTCGGTGAGGGCGTGATCGCCGTTTTGGAGAAAGGCTCGCAGCTCGGCGGGTAGCGCGGGCTGGAGGCGGGTTGCGCGCACGGTCATGCGCCAGGTGCCGGTGGCGGCATTTCGGTAAGCGTTGCGTTCGACGACGCGGGCATTGGCGCCGGCGCTGACCACGGCCTTCACCGGCGCATCACCCGGCAGGGCGCGCAGCGCGGGGCCGTCGAAATCGACGACGTACTGCACTTCGTTGGGGTCGCGCTGGTGCTCTCGCGCCACGAAGCCATGGCCGCGGCGTGTCTGCACCGTCCAGCCCGCGGGCGGGCGCTGTTGGCGCTCGCCCTGCAGGTGCAGGCGGTAGGAAAAATCCAAGGGCTGGCCGGCTGACGGCACGCGCTCAGGCACCCAGTACGCGACCACGTTGTCGTCGGTCTCGTCGGGGGTGTGCAGTTGCATCAGCTCGACGCGCCCCGGGCCCCAGCTGCCCTGCGGCTCGACCCAGGCGCTCGGGCGTTGCTCGTACTGCGCTTCGGTGTCTTCGTAGCTGGCGTAGGCACGGTCACGTTGCATCAGGCCGAAGCCCTTGAGCTCGCGCGCAGTGAACGAGTTGACCGTCGTCTGCTTGGGGTTGATCAGCGGACGCCACAGCCACTCGCCGTCGGCGGCGACCATCAGGCCGTCGGAGTCATGCACCTCGGGGCGGAAGTCGTCGCGGTGCGGCTGGTTCTCACCGTGGTGGAACATGCTGGTCAGTGGCGCCAGGCCCAGCGTGGCCACGCCGGCACGCAGGAACAGGCGGGCCTGCACGTCGACCGCGGTTTCCGCGGTTTTGTCATCCGCGGGGTGCAGGGTGAAGCGATAGGCCCCGGTCGCGCGGGGCGAGTCGAGCAGCGCATGGATCACGAGCACGCTGGCGTTCGCCGCAGGCCGCTCGATCCAGAACTCGGTGAAGCGCGGGAACTCTTCGCCCTGACCGCCCACGGTGTCGATGCCGAGACCGCGGGCCGACAAGCCATAGTGCTGGCCCTTGCCCAGTGCGCGGAAGTAGCTGGCGCCGAGAAACACCACCAGCTCGTCTTTGTAGGCGGGGTTGTTGAGTGCGTAGTGCACGCGAAAGCCCGCGAAGCCCAGGTCGCCCCAACCTTGTGGCGAGAGCTCGTTCTTGCCGTAGTTGAAGTCTTGGCGGTCGAAGGCGACGTGGTGCACCTCGCCGCCCACGATCTCGTTGATCGACACGGGTTGCGTCTGAAACTTGCCCAGGTGGAAGAACATCAGCTCGAAAGGCAGCCCCTCCTTGCGCCACAAGGCTTTCTCGGGCTTGAAGCGGATGTCGCGGTACTGGTCGTAGTTCAGCGCCTTCAGCTCGGCCGGCAGCGCAACTTTGGCGGCCACATGGGGCTGGGCTGCGAGCTGGCGGGCGCGCTCGGCCACGGTATCGAAGCCAAAAGCGGCGTGCGCCTGCGATGCCAACATGAGCGCGAACGCCAGCCCTGTCGCCAATCGGCGAACGGGCTTGTGGAGCAACGGGGAAAACAGCAGTGCAATGGGCAAAACGCGGGGCCTGATGAAGTGGAAAGCGGCTCAAAAGAGCCGCGGTACTTCATCAGCGCAAAGCGCATGCCACGCGTGTGCGTCATTCCCGCGAAAACACTGCTTCACGCCGTGCACAGATGCCGGACTTCCACTTTCGCGGCAATCACGGCGTGCGGAGCCGGCATCGCCGTGGGCTCAACACCGCTTTTTTGTCGCCACTCAGCGACAAGTCCCTCGGCAAGAGAGACGAAACACAGCCGTGGCCTGGGTGTGCAGCCCGTTTGTGCCGCTGTCTCTACTCAGCGACAGGTGGCTCGGCGCGAAACTGCCCCGGCGTCAAGCCGTTGCGCTGGAGCAGCCGGTAAAACTCGGTGCGGTTGCGGTCGGCCAGGCGCGCGGCATCGGCGGCGTTGCCGTCGGTGAGCTTGAGCAGGCCCACCAGATAGTCGCGCTCGAAGCGTTCGCGTGCCTGGGCATAGGTGAGCACCTCTACGCTTGGCACGCGCAGGGCGCGCTGCACCAGCGTGAGCGAAATCAGCGGCGTGGTGGTGAGTGCACAAACCTGCTCGACCACGTTGTGCAGCTGGCGCACATTGCCAGGCCAGCTGGCGGTGGCCAGGGCCTTCAGCGCGTCGGGGGCAAAGCCGTTGAAGCGCTTGCCGTACTTCTCGGCCAGCCGCGCGAGGAAATGATTGGCCAGCAATGGAATGTCTTCGCGCCGCTCGGCCAGCGTGGGCAAATGCAGCGAGACCACATTGAGCCGGTAGTACAGGTCTTCGCGGAACTGGCCCTCAGCCATGGCGGCATCGAGATCGCGGTGGGTGGCCGACAAGATGCGCACGTCTACCGGCACCGCCTGGCTCGCACCCACCGGCCGCACCGAGCGCTCTTGCAACACCCGCAGCAGCTTCACCTGCAAGGCGGGCGGCATGTCACCGATCTCATCGAGAAACAGCGTGCCGCCATCGGCGGTGACGAAGAGCCCGCGGTGGTTGGCCACGGCGCCGGTGAACGAGCCCTTCACGTGGCCGAACAGCTCTGACTCAAGCAGCGCCTCGGGAATGGCGCTGCAATTTACCGCCACAAACGGCTTGGCCGCGCGCGGGCTGGCGCGGTGTATGGCCTGGGCCAGCAGCTCCTTGCCGCTGCCGCTCTCGCCGCGTATGAGCACGCTCGCGTCTGATGCCGCCACCATCTTGGCCTCGGTGAGCAGCTCGGCCATGCAGTTGGAGCGGCTCACGATGGCCACGCGCCATGCGTCATCACCCGTCTGCGCGGGCTGGGCCGGCGCTGCGAGTGCCAGGGCTTCGTGTACCTTGTCGAGCAAAGCCTTGCCGTCAAAGGGCTTGGTGAGATAGCTGAAGACGCCGCGCGCGGTGGCGTCTACCGCGTCAGGGATGGTGCCGTGCGCCGTGAGCAGGATCACCGGCAGCGCCGGGTGGCGCTTGCGGATTTCGTCAAACAGCGCGAGGCCGTCGCGCCCCGGCAGCCGCACGTCGCTCACCACCAGCTGCGGCCTCGCCACAGCCAGTTGTGTGAGCGCTGCCTCTGCCGACTCGACCGAGGTGACGCGGTGGCCCGCGGCCGTGAGCCGCATGGACAGCAGCTTCAGCAGATCGGGGTCATCGTCGACCAGCAGCACATTGGCCATGTCGCGGCCCTGGCCCTAAGGTGCTTTGGGCGCGGCAGGCGGCGCGGCCGGGGCGCCCGGCAGCGACACCACAGGCGCACCGCCGGCCGCGCTGGGGGGGCGCGTGGTCATGCTGCGCTCGATGGCCTTGAGCGCTTCGAGCTTTTCGTTGAGCTGCTGCAGGCTGCGCTGCTGGTCGCGGCGCTGCGCCACTTCGCGCGCCAATTGGTCTTCGAGCCGGCGCTGCTCGGTCACACGGCTCAGCAGCAGGCGCGCGAGCGCTTGCCACGGCGCAAGCTCAGGCACGCTCGATTTGGTGAGGGGCTCCAGCAGCGCGACGGCACGCGCCAGGTCGCCGGGGTTGTGCTGCTGGGCAAGCGCCAGCGACAGCTCCAACACTGCGTCGGCCGGCGCTGCGGTCGCGGTGGCCGACACCACGGCGCTGAGGCGCGTGACCTCAGCACCCAGGTCGCCAGCCGACATCTGCCGCAGCTGGTCGTGGTAGGCGAGCAAGCGCCTGGCTGCCACATCGCCGGGGTCGGGCAGGGGCACCGGGGCCTGCACCATCACCACGGTGGGCAGCGGTGCAGGCGGTGGCGGTGCAGGCGGCGGCGCAGCAGGCTGCAGCAGCTGGCAAGCCGCAAGGGTCGTGAGCGCCAGCGCGCCGGTAAGTGCCGATGCCCAGCGAAGAATGTGTCTAGCCAACATGCGGAAGCTCGATGTGAAAGTGAGCGCCTTGGCCATCGTCCATGAGTTCGATCTGGCCGCCGTGGGCGGTGATGTACTCGTGCACGATCGACAAGCCGATGCCGCTGCCGCGCACTGCATCGGTCGGTTGCCGCTCACCACGGTAAAAGGGTTCGAAGATGCGGGCCCGGTCGGCTGCTGCGACCCCGGGGCCTTGGTCCACGATGTCTATGCAGGCGCGCCCCGGCACGCGGGTCACAAAAAAGCGGATGGTAGCGCCCAGTGGGCTGAAGCGAATGGCGTTGGACAGCAGGTTGCCGAGTGCAGTTCCCAGCTTGTCGGCATCGATCTCGGCCGCCACGGGCCCGCCCTCGACATGCACCTCCAGTTGCCGCGCTTGCCACTGCAGGCGTTGCTGCGACACCAGCTCTTTGACGAGCGCGGTGACGTCGGTGGCGCGGCGCACCAGGCGCCGCGCCTCGAAAGCCGCGGCGTTGAAGCGCAGCAGGTCTTCGATCTGGCTTTGCAGCACAGCCGTGTTCTGGCGCAGGATGCGCGCCACCTCGCGCTGGTTGTCATTGAGCGTGCCGGTCACGCCGTCTTCCAGCAGCGCCACCCCTTCGCGCAGCGCCGCCAGCGGCGTCTTCAGCTCGTGCGACACATGGCGCAGGAAGCGCGACTTGTCGGAGTCGAGCTCGGCCAGGCGCAGACGCAACCACTCCAGCCGCCGCCCGAGCAAGCGCACGTCGGCCGGGCCGCGAATGTCGATGGGCTGGTCGAGCCGGTTCTCGCCCAGGCCCACCACGGCCTGCTCCAGCCGCTTGAGCGGCCGCGCAAGCCACACGCCAAAGCCCAGTGCCATCACGATGGCCACGACGATGGACGCGAGAACCTGCCGGCCCAGCTGCGCGCGGCCGGCTTCCAGCTCGTCCATCAGCACCTGGTTGCGCTGCTCGGTGGCCAGGCGCACCTGCTCGGCTATGGCTGCGTTGATGCCCTCCAGCTCGCGGAATGCGGCGGTCACCGCTTCTTCGCGCGGGCGCATCTCGGCGAGCGAGCCGCGCAGCTGCTGTTCGATGGTGGCCTGGGTGCTGCGCCACTCGGTCGCCAGGTTGGACGGCACGCGCTTGTCAGCCAGGCGGGCCAGTGCAGCGCTCGCGTCGCGCGTGGCCTCTTCGAAACGCTGGCGCAGCACTGGGTCGTCTAGCACCAGAAACTGCCGTGCGGCGCGCTCCATGGCCACTGTGCGCTCGGCCAGCACTTGGGCATCAGCGGTGTGTGCGACCGCCTGGCGCGCGCCGTCGCCGCTCTGGCGCAGCAGAGCCTCCAGCGAGTAGAGGCCACGCAGCGAGGCGGCGCTGAGCAGCGAGGCGATGAGCAAGAAGGCGACCAGCAAGAGCTGGCGGAAAGAGTAGCGATGCACGTTCCAGAGTTCCGATTTCCGTTCGCCTTGAGCTTGTCGAGGGGAGTGCCTGCGCCGAGCTGCGCACCAAGCTCAGCCCGAACGGTGTCAGTCAAACACCGGCAGCGCGTCGTCTTTCAAAGTGCCACGCACTTGCTCGAAATCGGGCATCACCGAGCGCACCACATCCCAGAAGCGCGGGCTGTGGTTCATCTCACGCAAGTGGGCCAGCTCGTGCGCCACCACGTAGTCGATGCTGGCCATGGCGAAATGGATCAGCCGCCAGTTGAGGCGAATGGCGCCATCGGCCCCCGCGCTGCCCCAGCGCGTCTGCGCCGACGAAAGGCTGAGCTTGGTGTAGCGCACGCCGAGCGCTTCTGCAAAGTGTTTGCAGCGCTCTTCGAAGATGCGGCGGGCCTGGCGCTGCAGCCAGCTCTGCACCACATCACGTATCTGCTCGGGTGTGGCGGTGTGCGGCAAGCCGATGTGCAGTGTGAGCCGCGGCACGCCGGGCAAGGCTTCGGCTTCGGCGTTGAGCACCGCACCCGCCTTGGTGGTGCCGGCGCGCGCGTCGAGCACGATGATCACCGTCTCACCGAGGAAGGGGATGCCGGTGCCGTCGCGCCAATCGACCTTGGCGGCCTGCAGGCGCTGCGCGCGCTCTTGTTGCTCGGCGAGCTTGCGCAGGATCCAGTCGGCCTTTTCGCGCAGTGCCGATTCGATCTCGCCGACGCCCACCCACTTGGGCGCGGCCACGCTCAGACCTTCGAGGCCGACCACGAAACCAATGCTCTTGCGGCGCGCGCGGCGCAAGGCGTAGCCGACCAGGTGATCGTTGAGGCGAATTTCGCGTTGTGCCTGTGGGTGGCGAAAGACGGCGGGGGCGAGCACAGAGGAAATGGGAACAGCGGGCGTTGCGGGAGGCGCGGCAACGGGCGCCACCGGCGGCGCGACCAGCACCTGCGGTAGCCCCACCAGCACCTGCGGTAACCCCACCAGCACCTGCGGTGCCGGGGCTGGCACCGACACCGGCTCATCGAACAGCGAGAGCTGCGATGTGGAAGAAACCGGCGCGCCTAGAGTCATGAGCCGCGATTCTAAGTTTTATAGGACTGGGGATCGAGGCGGCGCATTTCGCCTTCGATCCAGGTCTCGACCTCTAGCATCAGCTCGTCAGGCTGGCGGCCCACCGAGGCGATGGGCTTGCCGATGGACACGTCGACCACGCCCGGTCGCACGAGAAACGATTTGCGCGGCCAACACACGGCCGACGTCACGGCAATGGGCACCACCGGGCGGCCAGTGTCGACGGCCAGGCGCGTGCCACCCGACTTGTAGGTGCCCTTGCGGCCACGCGCCGCCCGCGTGCCTTCTGGAAACATGATGACCCAGTTGCCGTGGCCCATCAGCCGGCGGCCCTGCTCAGCCACCTTGGCCCAGGCCAGCGCGCGCTTGCTGCGATCGATGTGGATCATGTCCATGCGCGACATGGCCCAGCCGAAGAAGGGGATGAACAGCAGCTCGCGTTTGAACACATAAGCCAGCGGCCGCGGCATCAGCGTGGGAAAGGCAAAGGTCTCCCAGGTCGACTGGTGCTTGGGCAGCAAGATGACCGCGGCGTCGGGCAGGTTGTCCATGCCCGTCACACGCGCCTTCACCCCACAGATCACGCGGCAGCCCCACATGGCCACGCGCAGCCAGCCGGTGCACAACCAATAGACCTTGTCACCGCGCACGAAGATCGAATACACCAGCACCGCGATGGCCCAAGGCACCACGGTTACCGACATCCACAACACAAACAACAGGGAGCGCAGGGCATAGAACGCTGTGCGCATCAATCGAGCCTCCCGAAACCGGAGTCGGTCTTGCCCGAGGCGTCACGCACCGAGCGCTCGCGCTGGATCAGGCTTTCGGCAAACGCGGCCAGATCGGCATGCACCTGCACCTGGGGGATCCGCTGTAGCAACTGAGCGAGCTGCGCGTCGGTCATCAAAGCTCCTTTGCCGGTGCGCACCATGTGGGGCGGGCAGCCGGCGGCCACGGCCGCTTCCAGGTCGCGGATGGAATCACCCACCGCGGGCACGGTCGCGAGCTTCACGTCATAGCGGTCGCCGATCTGCTCATACAAGCCCGGCAGAGGCTTGCGGCAGCTGCACTGGTCTTCGGGCGCATGCGGGCAGAAAAATACGGCACCGATGCGCCCCCCCACGCGGGCCAGCGCGGTGTTCATCTTGGCGTGCATGGCCGAGAGCGAGGCCATGTCGAACAAGCCACGCCCGAGGCCAGACTGGTTGGTGGCGATCACCGTATGCCAGCCCGCGTGGTTGAGCCGCGCAATCGCTTCCAGCGCCCCCGGCAGCGGCACCCACTCGTCGGCCGATTTGACGAAGTCATCGCGGTCTTCGTTGATGGTGCCATCACGGTCGAGAATGACGAGGTTCATGGCGGGCTCTTTCATGCTCAGGCCACCAGTTTGGAGAGATCGGCCACTCGGTTCATGGCGCTGTGCAGTATGGCGAGCAGGCCCAAGCGGTTGGCGCGCAGGGTCGGGTCTTCGGCGTTGACCATGACCTTGTCGAAGAACGCGTCCACCGGATCTTTCAATGCCGCCAGGGCCTGCAGCGAAGCGGTGTAGTCGCCGCGTGCAAATGCCTGCTCAGCCTGCGGCGCGATCTGGGTCAGCGCATCGTGCAGCGCCACTTCGGCAGGCTCTTGCAGAAGCTCAGTCACCACCTTGGCTTCAACGGCAGCTTCGCTCTTCTTCAGGATGTTGCCCACGCGCTTGTTGGCCGCCGCCAGCGAGGGCGCTTCGGCCAGCGCCGCAAAGCTGCGCACCGCGGCGAGGCGGCGAGGCACGTCACCGAGCACGGGCCGCAGCTCAAGCACGGCATCAATTTCCTGCACGCTGTACCCCTGGTCGCGCAGCATGCCCGCCAGGCGGTCGTAGATGAACGTCAAGAGTGGTTGGGTCGGGTCACTGATCAGCTCGCCGAATGCCGGCAGCGCGCCTTGCACCAGCTCGGCCAAGTCGAGCGCCATGTTCTTCTCGACCAGAATGCGCACCACGCCCAGCGCATGGCGACGCAGGGCGAACGGGTCTTTGTCGCCGGTGGGTAACTGGCCAATGCCGAAGAGGCCCACCAGGGTTTCGAGCTTGTCGGCCAGCGCGAGCACGGTGCCGGAATGGTTGGCCGGCAGCGCGTCGCCGGCGAAGCGCGGCTTGTAGTGATCTTCGATGGCGATTGCCACGCCGTCACGCAGGCCTTCGTGGCGCGCGTAGTAGCCGCCCATGATGCCTTGCAGCTCGGGAAACTCACCGACCATGGCGGTCAGCAGATCGGTCTTGGCGAGGCGCGCAGCCTCTTGCACCTTGCTTTCGAGCACATCGAAGTGATCTTTGGCGTCGACGGTGAAGGGCACCGTCGCCAGGCGCAGCTGGTTGACGATGGCATGACCGATGGCGCCCACACGCTGGGCCCGCGCACCCTGAGTGCCCAGCTTGCCGTGGTACACAACCTTGTCGAGTCCGGCAACCCGCGAGGCCAGCGTCTTCTTGCGATCTTGATCGAAGAAAAACTTCGCGTCGGCCAGGCGCGGCCTGACCACACGCTCGTTGCCTTCGATCACGCGGCTCGGGTCCGCGGGGCGGATGTTGCTGACGATGAGGAACTTGTGGGTGAGCTTGCCGTGGGCATCGAGCAGCGGGAAGTACTTCTGGTTGGCCTTCATCGTGAGGATGAGGCACTCTTGCGGCACATCGAGAAACTCTTGCTCGAACTGGCACAGCAGCACGTTGGGCCGCTCGACCAGGGCCGTCACTTCGTCGAGCAAGGCGTCGTCGTCGATGGGCGTGAGGCCTTGCTGGTGGGCTGCATGCTGCAGCTGGCGCACGATCTCGGCGTGACGGTGCGAGAAGCTCGCGATCACCGCGCCCTGCTCTTCCAGTTGGCGGGTGTAATGGTCTGCGTCTTGCAACACCACGGGGTCGACTTTCGCCTCGAAGCGGTGGCCGTGCGTTTCGCGACCAGCCGTGAGCCCCAAGACTGCCACCGGCACCACATCGGCACCGTGCAACGCCACCAGCCCGTGCGCGGGGCGCACGAACTTCACGCTACTCCAGCCGTCTGCCAGCTGGTATTGCATGACCTTGCGTATCGGCAGCGCGGCCAGCGCGTCGTCGAGCGCTTTTTGCAGGCCCACGCTCAGGCTCACGCCTTCGACCATGCTGTCGTAGAACAGCGCCTCGGCCTTGCCGTCTTGCTTGCGCGCGAGCTGCGGCACGACCGACGCGTCTGCGCCCACGCTGGCCAGCTTTTTCAACAGTGCAGGCGTGGGCTGGCCTTCGGCATTCAGGCCCACACTCACGGGCACCAGCTTCAGCGACACCGCTTTCGTGTCGGCTTGCACGCGCACGGCACTGAGGTGCATGGCCAGGCGGCGCGGTGACGCAAATGAGGTGGTCACCGAATGATCGGTGCTCAGCCCCTGAGCCTTCAGGCTGTCGGCCAGGGTGCTGGCGAAGGCCTCGCCAAACTTCTTCAGGTCTTTCGGCGGCAGCTCTTCGACAAACAGCTCGACGAGCAGGTTTTTGATTGTCATAGGGCGGCCTTCTTGTCGTTGTCTTTGTCGAGTCGGGCCACGACTTCATCAGCCCAGGCCTTGGGTGCCATCGGGAAGCCCAGTCGCGCACGACTGTCGAAATAACTCTGCGCCACGCTGCGCGAGATGTTGCGGATACGGCCGATGTAGGCCGCCCGCTCGGTTACGCTGATGGCGCCGCGCGCGTCGAGCAGGTTGAAGGTGTGGCCAGCCTTGAGCACTTGCTCGTAGGCTGGAAGCGCGAGTTGCTGTTCCATCAGGTACTTGGCCTGCTTCTCGTGTGCGCCGAAAGCCTGCAGCAAAAAATCGACGTCGCTGTGCTCGAAGTTGTAGGTGCTCTGCTCAACTTCGTTCTGATGGTAGACATCGCCATAGGTGATCTTGTCGGTCCACTGCAAGTCAAAGATGCTTTCCTTGCCTTGCAGGTACATGGCCAGACGCTCCAGGCCATAGGTGATCTCGCCTGTGATGGGCTTGCACTCGATGCCGCCCACCTGCTGGAAGTAGGTGAACTGCGTGACCTCCATGCCGTTCAGCCAGACTTCCCAGCCCAGACCCCAGCAGCCAAGGGTGGGGTTCTCCCAATCGTCTTCGACGAAGCGGATGTCGTTGACCTTGAGGTCGAAGCCCAGCGCTTCGAGCGAGCCGAGGTACAGCTCAAGGATGTTGGCCGGTGCGGGCTTCAAGACCACCTGGTACTGGTAGTAGTGCTGCAGGCGGTTGGGGTTCTGCCCGTAGCGGCCGTCTTTGGGGCGGCGGCTGGGTTGCACGTAGGCGGCCTTCCAGGGCTCGGGGCCGAGGGCGCGCAAGAAGGTGGCGGTGTGGCTGGTGCCGGCGCCGACCTCCATGTCATAGGGCTGCAGCAAGGCGCAGCCTTGGCGGTCCCAGTAGTCTTGCAGGCGCAGGATGATTTGCTGGAAGGTCAGCATGGGGGGGGCAGTCAGCGGAAACGCGCGATTTTACGGGGCTCGCGTCGAGACAGCGTCAATCTCTTCTGCGCAGCACCAAGGTCACCAGCATGACGAACAAGGCCATCGCCAGCAGCGGCCACAGGCTGAAGCGAGAGACCCACCAGGTATAGGGCGTGAGCCCTTTCCGGCCTTCGACTTCGGCGTCGAGCACGCCCTGGGTGAAGGGCTCAAGCTGGTGCGTGACGGCGCCCTGGTGGTCGATCACGACGGTGGCGCCCGTGTTGGTGGCGCGCAGCATGGGGCGCTGGAACTCGATGGCGCGCATGCGCGAAATGATCAGGTGCTGCTTGACGGCGATGGTGTCGCCGAACCAGCCGATGTTGCTGATGTTGGCGAGGATGGTGGGCGCCTCGTTCATGTCGACAAAACGCCCGGCCAGCTCTTCGCCGAACAAGTCTTCGTAGCAAATGTTGGGCGCCACACGCTCGGTCTTGACCTGGAACGACGGCGCCACGCGCACGCCGCGGCTGAAGTCACCCAGCGGGATACTCATTAAATCGGTGAACCAGCGAAAGCCCACCGGGATGAACTCGCCGAACGGCACCAGGTGATGCTTGTCGTAGCGGTAGTAGCCCTCGGGCCACTTGATGGTGTCTCGCGAAATGCCGACCACCGAGTTGGTGTATCCCGCCTCGAAACTGCCCAGCGGCCGCCCGATGAGTGCGGCCTGGTCGCGCTGGAAGTGCAAGGCCAGCGGCTTCCAGTAGTCGGTGGGCAGCTGCTCGGGCAGCAGAGGCACGATGGTCTCAGGCCCGAGCACCAGCTCGCCCTTGGCGGCCAGCAGCTGCGTCTGCGCCCAGACCAGCGTTTGCGGCAGGTAGGCCTCGGCAAACTTCTGGTCTTGCGGCACGTTGGACTGCAAGAGCGTGAGCGTCAGTTTGCCGGTGGGCTGAGTGAAGGGCACAGGCTTGATGAGCGCCAGCCCGACCAGCACCGTGGCGCTCGCCCCGAACCCCAGCACCGCGCCTGCGCTGCGCTGACCCACGTCACGCATGCCCAGCACCAGGCCGGCGCCCAGCGCCGCGCTGACGAACCCGATGCCATAGACGCCGATCCACGGTGCCAGGTTGGCCAGTGGGCCGTCAACGTGGGCATAGCCCGACGCTGCCCACGGGAAGCCAGTGAAGATCACGCCGCGTGCCAGCTCGGCCACCAGCCAGCAGGCGCCGAACAGCAGCGCGTCGATCAGCGGCCGGTGACGCCGCAAACGCGCAAACAAGGCCATCACCGCAGCCAGGTACAACGACAGGAACAGGCTGAGCGCCAGCACCGCCAGCACCGCCAGCGTGGCCGACAGACCACCGTAGCGGTGCATGCTGATGTAGAGCCACCACACCCCGGCGGCCAGCCAAGCGGTACCGAAGCTCAGGCCTACCAGCGCGGCGCGCCAAGGTGTGGCCCGGCTGACCTGCCAAGCCAGGCCCGCCACGCAGCCGATCTGCAGCCACCAAATGACCGGGTAAGACATGGGCAGGCTGTGTATTGCCCCGAGCACCAGGGCAAGCACGATTTCGAGCGTCAGCAACAGGCTGTCAGACGTGCTGCTGCTGCGGCGGCGCGTGGGGCGGCGCCGGGCAGAAGACGGAGCGGGCCCGGCCGCGCTGCGGTCACGCGCCATCGGTGCCCACCGCCACTTCTGGGGCGCGCGTCACCTTGAACCAGCGCACGGCACCGCCGCGGGTCAGCATCACGTTGAAGATGAGGCTGCCCATGGGCACGGATTCACCGCGACGTGGCACCCGGCCCAGCGCCTGCGCGACCAGGCCGCCGATGGTGTCGAACTCATCCACCGGCAGCTTGACCACGAAGGCTTCGTTCACGGCGGCAATGTCGGCATCACCGGCCACGCGGTGGCTGCCATCGGCCAGGGTGTAGATGCCGGTTTCACCTTTCTTCTCGTCGAACTCGTCTTCGATCTCGCCGACGATCTCTTCGAGCACGTCTTCGATGGTGATCAGCCCGGCGGTGTTGCCAAACTCGTCGATCACCATCGCCAGGTGGTTGCGGTTGGCCCGGAAGTCGCGCAGCAGATCATTCAGTCCCTTGGACTCGGGCACGAACACGGCCGGGCGCAGGAGGGTGCGCAAGTTGAGCTCAGGGGCGCGCTGCAGCTTGAGCAGGTCTTTGGCCATCAGCGTGCCGATGATGTTCTCGCGCTTGCCCTCGAAGACGGGGAAGCGCGAGTGGGCCGTGTCGATCACTGCCCACAGCAGCTGGTCGTAGGGCGAGTCGATGTCGAGCACGTCCATGCGGGGCGCAGCCACCATGGCGTCACCGGCCGTGAGGTCGGCCATGCGGATTACGCCTTCGAGCATCATGCGAGACTCGGGCGCGATCAGCTCACGCTGCTCGGCGTCGGCCAGGGTCTCGATCAGTTCGTCTTTGGAATCGAGGCCGGGCGACACAAACTCGATCAGCCGCTCGAACAAGCTGCGCTTGTCGACGTGGGGCGCATGCTTGTCAGCGCCTTTGGGGTATCGACTCGGGTGAGGGTCAGCCATCAGGCTGCAGAGAGAGTTTTCACCCCAAAAGCTTAACTGAAGCAGATGGCTTGACACATCTGATACCTTGAACGAAATTCTTCCGGCCCCATTTGGGCCTTCTTCTCGCACACACAGGTTTCACCATGAGTCTCATCCCCGCCACCATCCTCACCGGCTTTCTGGGTTCAGGCAAAACCACCTTGCTCAAGCGGGTGCTCACTGAGGCACACGGCCAAAAGATTGCAGTGGTGGAAAACGAGTTTGGCAGCGAAAACATCGACAACGAGATCTTGGTGCAAGACAGCACCGAGCAGATCATCCAGCTCAACAACGGCTGCGTGTGCTGCTCTATCCGCGAAGACCTGCGCACCACCTTGAGCGATTTGGCCGAGAAGCGCCGCAAAGGCGAGCTCAAGTTTGACCGCGTGGTGATCGAGACCACCGGACTGGCCGACCCAGGCCCGGTGGCACAAACCTTCTTCATGGACGACGAAATCGCCGAAAGCTACCTGCTCGACTCCATCTTGACGCTGGTGGACGCCAAGCACGGCAACGATCAATTGGACAGCCGCCAGGAAGCGCGCCGCCAGATCGGCTTTGCCGACCAGATCTTCATCAGCAAGACGGACCTGGTCGACGCGGCTTCAGTGGAAGCCCTGAGCCACCGCATCAAGCACATGAACCCGCGTGCGCCCCAGCGCAAGGTGCATTTCGGTGAGGTGCCGATTTCCGAGGTATTCGACCTGAAGGGCTTCAACCTCAACGCCAAGCTCGACATCGACCCCGATTTCCTCAAGGCCGACGACCATGGCCATGACCATCATGACCACGAACACGGCGAGCACTGCGACCACCCGCACCACCATGCGCACGACGATGACGTGAAATCCTTCGTCTTCAAGTCCGACAAGGCCTTCAACCCAGCCAAGCTCGAAGACTTCCTGGGAGCCATCGTGCAGGTGTACGGCCCCAAGATGCTGCGCTACAAGGGCGTGCTCTATATGAAGGGCTCTGAGAAGAAGGTCATTTTCCAGGGCGTGCACCAGTTGATGGGCAGCGATCTCGGCCCCGCTTGGGCCAAAGGTGAGAAAAAAGGCAGCAAGATGGTCTTCATCGGCCTCGATTTGCCGCGTGAAATCCTTGAACAGGGCCTGGAGCAGTGCCTGGTTTGAATATGCCTGCGGCTGCGCAAACAACGTGGCTACAATCCGCGGCGCCCAACAGGGGCTGCGGGGCGACTAGACGCTCCACAGAGCGGATATAACCGCCGTTGCGAGGAGACTTCAGTGAGCAAGACCCCGGTTAAGCGACCCACTCCCACCAAGCCAGCGGCCAAGAAGCCGGTGCCGGCAGCCAAGAAGCCTGCCCCAAAGCCAGCAGCCAAGGCTGCAAAGCCCAAACCCGTCGCCAAACCTATCGCCAAGCCAGCCCCGAAGCCCACTGCCAAAGCCCCCGCCAAGACCGCAAAACCCGCTCCCAAACCCGCCCCGAAGCCTGTCACCAAAACGGCAGCCAAGGCAGCTCCTGTCAAATCTGCCCCCGCCAAGCCCGTGGCCAAAGCGGCGCCAGTACTCGTTCAAGCCCAGCATCCTGCCGTGACCAAACCTGTCGTACCTGCCCCCGCACCTGTGGCCACAAAGCCCGTGAAAGTGCCGCAACCCAAGCTTTCTGCAGCCGCCCGTGCATCGGCTGCGGCCTCTTCACCTGCGCCCAATCCACCCGCCACCTCGCGCTTCGCCGATCGCTTCGCCCCGCCGCGGCCACCCACCCGCCAGATGAACTCGATGTTGATCGACATCACCAAGACGGCGCACAAGGCGGACCCGAAGCTGGCCAACGCCTGGAAAACAAAGACCGGCCGCGAACTGAGCGAAGCCGAAGTGCTGGCCATGCCCGATGGTGAGTACATGAACGAGAAGCAGCTCGAATTCTTCCGCATCAAGCTGCAAACGCTGAAAGACGACCTGCTGAGCAATGCTGGCGAAACCACCGAGCACCTGCGTGAAGACACCTCCATCGTGCCCGACCCGGCCGACCGCGCCACCATCGAGGAAGAGCACGCCCTGGAGCTGCGCACCCGCGATCGTGAGCGCAAGCTGCTGAAAAAGATCTCGCAGTCATTGGGCCGCATCGATGCGGGTGACTACGGCTTTTGCGACGAAACCGGCGAACCCATAGGCCTTGGGCGCCTCATCGCCCGCCCGACCGCTACACTGTCCCTCGAAGCCCAACAAAGGCGCGAGCTGAAACAAAAGATGTTCGGCGACTGATTGCCTGGGCACACACCCTCCCGACATGGCGGATCCGAAAGACAGCAGCAGCTTCTTCCGTAAAGTTGTCAAGTTCGTGGCCAACCCGGCCACCGACTGGGCGCAACTTGGCGTGCCCACAGAAGATGCGCGCGAGAGCGAATACGCCAAGTCCGAGCTGAAGGCGATGATCGAGCGCAAGCGGCGCAACGACTTCGTGCGCAAGCGCGAGTTCGACATGCTGCGCAAGGTGCGCCGTGAAGGCCTCACCGGCGAGCAGCTGGCCGCCCTGGGTGGATCGTCGCGGCTCGACGATTCCGAGGCCCGCATGCAAGACAGCGGTGCCAAGCCCGACAGCGGCGTCAAGGCCAAGATCGACGAAATCGAGCAGCAGATGGTGGGCGACGGCCTGGCTTCGCCTTCGCCGCGCCGCACACCTGCCTTCTATGAAGCGCCTACGCAGCCGGCTGCCATGGGCTACGCACGCACCCAAGCCGATGAAGGGCCCAAGACGAGCACCGCCCCCCGGTCCATTCCCACGCTGAATTCGGTGGCGCCCGGCTCGCCGGCTGCTGCGCCGGCCAGGGTTGCGGCAGGTGCTGGGCTGGCGCCGCTAGACCTGGACACAGGGCCTGCTGCACTGAGCAGCCAGTTCGCCGAGTTGAGCGAAGTAGCCCACGACCCCGACCTCGATGAAGCCGTGATTGCCTTTGCCAACGCCGATTTCGAGCTATGCGAGCAGGCGCTGGCCGGTCTCACCGGCGCCGGCGGCGGCCGCGCCCACCACGCCGAGACCTGGCTTGCACTGTTCGACCTGTACCGTGCCATTGGCCAGCACCACAAGTTCGAAAGCCTTGCAATCGACTACGCGCAAGCGTTCGGCTGGTCGGCGCCTCAGTGGTTCTCAATGCCCAAGATGGTGGCCGAAGCCGCCAGCGAAGAGCGCCAGCCGCGAGCGCGGATCGACGGCCAAGTGGGCTGGGTCTGCCCGCCCATCGTCGATGTCGAAACCGTGGCCAAGCTGCGCTCGCAAACCCTGCAGATGCCGCTGCCATGGGTGTTCGACTGGAGCGCGCTCAAGAGCATCGACGCCGAAGGCAGCGCCCGCATGAGTGAGCTGTTTCGCGGCTGGATTCCGCAGACGCTCGACATGCGCTGGCTGAGCGGCGAGCGCCTGATTGAGGTGCTGCAAGACGCCGCCCCCACCGGCGTGCGCGACGCAGACCCAGTGTTCTGGCAGCTGCGCCTTGACGTGCTGCGCATGGCGAACCGGGCCGACCAGTTCGACGAAGCCGCCATTGACTACTGCGTGACCTACGAGGTCTCGCCGCCGTCATGGGAGCCGGCCAACTGCCAGGCCCGCATCAGCGGCGCGAGTGTGAGCACGCAGTCTCCGCCGATGTCGGTGGTGAGCGATGTGTCCACCTCCTTCCAAGAGTCGCAAATCGTCGACGAGCCCGGCATGGTGCAAGTGGCACGCGTGGAGTTATCGGGCCAGTTGGTGGGCGATATCAGCGCCACCCTGACCAAGATGAATGAAGAGCTGGGCACGGCGACGATCGTCAACGTGTCGTGCGCGCGCCTGATCCGAGTCGACTTCATCGCCGCCGGCGACCTGCTCAATTGGGTGCTCGCGCGACGCAGCGAAAACCGCGCCGTGACGTTCTCGGAATCGCATCGTTTGGTGGCGCTGTTTTTCGGCGCCATGGGCATCAACGAGCACGCCAAGGTCAAGGTTCGCATCGTCTGAGCGCTGAAGTCTTTTCTGCGCTACTGCCTTGAACCCTCGGGCATCACCCGAATCTGATCCCCATGGAAAACTATCACGGCACGACCATCCTGAGCGTGCGCCGCGGCAATGTCGTTGCCATCGGTGGCGACGGCCAGGTGACACTGGGCAATGTGGTCGTCAAGGCCACCGCGCGCAAGGTGCGCAAGCTCTACCGCGACCAGGTACTCGCAGGCTTTGCCGGCGCCACAGCCGATGCCTTCACGCTCTTCGAGCGCTTCGAAGCCAAACTGGAAAAGCACCAAGGCCACTTGGTTCGCGCAGCCATCGAGCTGACCAAAGACTGGCGCACCGACCGCGTGCTGCGCCGGCTTGAAGCCATGCTCGCGGTGGCCGACAAGGAAGCCTCGCTCATCATCACCGGCAACGGCGATGTGCTGGAGCCCGAGTTGGGCATCGTCGCCATCGGCTCTGGTGGCGCGTTTGCGCAGGCCGCCGCGCGAGCCCTGCTGCAACACACCGACATGGCGCCACAAGACATCGTCAAGCGCTCGCTCGAAATCGCCGGTGACCTGTGCATCTACACCAACCAGAATCACATCATCGAGTCCCTCGGTGGAGATGCTGCATGAGCTCGATGACACCGCAAGAGATCGTCTCCGAGCTAGACCGCCACATCGTCGGCCAAGCCGCTGCCAAGCGCGCAGTGGCCATCGCACTGCGCAACCGCTGGCGCCGCCAACAAGTCGACGAGGCCATGCGCGGCGAGATCACGCCCAAAAACATTTTGATGATTGGCCCGACAGGCGTGGGCAAGACCGAGATTGCGCGCCGCCTGGCCAAGCTGGCCGATGCACCCTTCATCAAGGTCGAGGCAACCAAGTTCACCGAGGTGGGCTACGTCGGCAAAGATGTCGACTCCATCATTCGCGACCTGGTCGACTTGGCGGTGAAGCAAGAGCGCGAGCAAGCCATGCGCCGCCACCGCACGCGCGCCGAAGACGCCGCCGAAGACCGGGTGCTCGACATCCTCGTGCCACCGGCGCGAAGCGACTTCGGTCTGACCCCTACCCCCAGCCCCGACAACACCGCGCGCCAGGTGATGCGCAAACGCCTGCGCGAAGGCACTCTGGCCGACAAGGAAATCGAAATCGAGGTGGCCGACACCAAGCCCACGCTCGAAATCATGGGCCCGCCCGGCATGGACGACATGGCCGAGCAACTCAAGGGCATGTTTGCCAACATGGGCGGCGGCAAGCGCAAGCAGCGCTTGGTGAAAATCGCCGAGGCGCTCAAGCTGTTGACTGAAGAAGAAGCAGCCAAACTCGTGAACGAAGACGAGATCAAGGCTCAGGCCCTTGCCAACACCGAGCAAAACGGCATCGTCTTCCTCGACGAGATCGACAAGGTGGCCACGCGTTCCGACAGCCACGGCGCAGACGTGTCGCGTCAAGGCGTGCAGCGCGACCTGTTGCCCTTGGTCGAGGGCACCACGGTGAACACCAAGTACGGCATGGTGAAGACCGACCACATTCTCTTCATTGCCTCGGGCGCGTTCCACGTGAGCAAGCCGAGCGATCTGATACCCGAACTGCAAGGGCGCTTCCCGATTCGCGTGGAGCTGGGCTCGCTGAGCGTTGACGACTTCGAGGCCATCCTCACCCAGACGCATGCCAGCCTGCTCAAGCAGTACCAGGCGCTGCTGGCCACAGAAGGCGTGACGCTGCAGATCGCGCCCGACGGCATACACCGCCTGGCGCAGATCGCCTACGACGTGAACGAGCGCACCGAAAACATAGGCGCGCGTCGCTTGTCGACAGTGATGGAGAGGCTGCTCGACGAGGTCAGCTTCGATGCGCCGAACCGCGCCGGGCAGACCGTGGCCATAGGCGCAAGTGAAGTCGACGCCAAGCTCGGCGAGCTGGCGAAGAACGAAGACCTGTCGCGCTACATTCTTTAATTGATCAGAGCGCCAGGCGATGCGACTGCATCGCAAGCAACCCGTCAAAAATCAAACGATCCACGGTCTCAAACTTGAGATCGGTGATCGGCGCGAGCTTCGGCGATGCGCCGCCCGACATGAGCAGCACCGGCTCCTGACCCGTGCGCGCACGCAGCTTGCGGTACATGCGCTCGACCGCACCGGCCATGGCGTTGACGCCGCCGCTCATCAGCGCGTCACTGGTGTTGGTGGGGAATTCGACGACTTCGCCGGTAGGCACCTTGAGGCCCGCCGTGCCCATCTCAAGTGCACGCTGCATCACGCCGAAACCCGGCAGGATGAGCCCGCCCAGGAAGAGGCCCGTTTCATCGAGCGCATCGACCGTCACGGCCGTGCCGACCATTACCACCAGCGCAGGCCGAGGTGCGCCACGCGAGCACACGTGGTGCCACGCACCGATCAGCGCCACCCAGCGGTCGGCACCCAAACGCGCAGGGTGCTCATAGCCATTCGTTACTCCGGCGGCATGGGTTGAAGACACAACCCAGCGCGGGTCGATGTCCCACAGCTCCAGCTGCTCTTCGACGCGGCGTTTGATGCCGTCACCGGCCACCACGCAACCCAGCATGCTCGCGGGCGCAGGGATGTTTTTCCACTCGGCTTCAGCGAGCTGGTCGATGGTTTCGAGGAAGACCGCACCATGCGCCATCACGGCAGCGCCGGGCTGCGGTGAGGCGTAGAGGGCCCACTTCAGGCGGGTGTTGCCTATGTCGATGGCCAGAAAACTCATCGACGAAGTATGTCAGGAAGACGGCAAGGACAGCGGCGGATGGGTTGACAGCAGCTCGCGCACGCGTGCCATGGTTTGCGAGGCCCACAAGCCCTTGAAGGGCTTGAAGATGCGCGACTCGACCTCTTCGAGCAGGCTCTCCAGGTCTTCACGCGTGCGCGCACGCCGCAGGCGCAGCATGGTCAACGAGCCGGCCACCGGCGCTTCGGCACGCACGGCGCGCAGCAAGATGGCGCGTGCTTCTTCGAGCGCGGCGTCTTGCACATTGAAAGGCTCGGAGTCGAGCGCATCCATGGCGACTGCACCGGGCAGCAAATCATTCTGCGACGAGTCTAGATGCGACTCAGGCTGCAGGCTCAGTGAGGCAGGCAAGAGGCTCACCACCGAATCGGGTGGGGCGGGAGACACCGTCAAAGACTCGGGCTCAGCGGCCAAGGGAATGGGCTTGCTGTCGACCGCAGCCGTGGCAGATGGGGTGGCCGCGCGCGGCTCAAGCTCCAGTGGCATGGGGCGCGAGATCATGCCCAGGTCGAGCAGCTCGTCGAAGGCAGTGTCGGGTGAGCCTGCAGCAATGGCGAGCTGGCGTACCTCTTTTTCGGCCCGCCGGCCGTCCACCAACAGCAGCACCGTGCGATGGCGCTGGCTCAGCTTGCGCTGGCGGCTGCTCAGCTCAGCCACCGCTTCAGGTGTCTTGACGGGGACGTTGATCGTGGCCACGCAGCTTGCTCCTCTGACTTTCTGGGCGGGCTCGCAGAAGCAAGCGCCTTATGGAACGTGATTGTGCCGCCAAACCCGGTTTTCGAGAGCCAGAAACACCCTCTTGCGCGCCCCGTACATGGGTGCTGGAGCCAGGGGCGATACACTCCCAAGTTGACGTATACGTCAACTACGTTTTACGGAGTCCCAATGCCCACCAACACCCCGACGCTGAAGGCTTTCCAGCACGCCGAGACCGGCGCCAAGCTCGCAGCCTTTGATCTGGCGGGCATCTCGCCGCAAGCCAAGCCTTACTCCAGCGGTGACAAGCAGGCCGACAAGGCGGCAGTCGAGGTGCTGGCCCGCGAGTTGGACGAGTTGCAAAACCTCTTCTACGCCGACCACCGCTTCAAGCTGCTGGTGGTGTTGCAAGGCACCGACACCAGCGGCAAAGACGGCACGCTGCGCGGCGTGTTCGGCCAGATGAGTGCGCTGGGCGTGCAAACCATAGGCTGGAAGGCCCCCACCGAGCCCGAGCGCGCCCACGACTACCTGTGGCGCATACACCAGCGGGTGCCAGGCAACGGCGAAGTGATGGTGTTCAACCGCAGCCACTACGAAGACGTGCTGGTGCCGGTGGTCAACAAATGGATCACGCCGGAGCAAACACTGCAGCGCTACGCCCACATCAACGACTTCGAGCGCATGCTCACCGAGACCGGCACCGTCGTCTGCAAGTTCATGCTGCACATCTCGAAAGACGAGCAACGCGCCCGCCTGCAAGAGCGGCTAGACGACCCGGCCAAGCGCTGGAAATTCAGCATCGGTGACGTCGAAGCGCGCAAGCAGTGGGTCGAATACCAAGAGGCCTATGCCGCCGCCATCTCGGCCACCGGCACGCCCTGGGCACCGTGGACCATCGTGCCAGCCGATTCCAAGACCCATCGCAATCTGATGATCGCCACGGTGATGAAGCAGGTTTTCACCTCACTCAAGCTGCGCTACCCACCCGACGACCCCGCGCTGGCCAAGCTGAAGATCACCTGACCTGAAGCGACGTGAAATAACGTGACGCTGGAGACAAGCGCATGACCGACCTCTCAGCCGAATTCAAGGCCCTGGCCGCTTACCGGCCGACGAACAAGGTGCGTTTCGTGACGGCCGCCAGCCTCTTCGATGGTCACGACGCCGCCATCAACATCATGCGGCGCATCTTGCAGAGCATGGGCGCCGAGGTGATACACCTGGGCCACAACCGCTCGGTCGATGAAGTGGTCACGGCCGCGCTGCAAGAAGACGTGCAGGGCATCGCCATCAGCTCGTACCAGGGTGGCCACGTCGAATACTTCAAGTACATGGTTGACTTGCTGCGCGAGCGCGGGGGTGGGCACATCCAGGTGTTCGGCGGCGGCGGGGTGATCGTGCCGGCCGAGATCGCCGAGCTGCAGGCCTATGGCGTCACACGCATCTACAGCCCCGAAGATGGCCAGCGCATGGGCCTGGCCGGCATGATCGGCGAGATGGTCATGCGCTGCGATCACGACCTGTCGTCGCATGCCCCTGCTGAACTCGCCGCCGTGCAAGGCCACGCTGAAGCGAACTGGCGTGCGCTTGCGCAGCTGATCACAGCGCTGGAAAACAACAAAACACCTGATGCTCTCAAGGCTGCTTTGACCAGCGCCGCAGCGAACATCCACATTCCCGTGCTCGGCATCACCGGCACCGGCGGCGCGGGCAAATCTTCGCTGACCGACGAGCTCATACGCCGCCTGCGCCTGGACCAGGGCGACAACCTTCGCCTGGCCGTCATCAGCATCGACCCGTCGCGCCGCAAGAGCGGTGGCGCGTTGCTCGGTGACCGCATTCGCATGAATGCCATCGGGCCTTGGAACACGTCTGTTCGCACTGAGCCTGCCGGTTCAGACGGTACGGATTCGGGTCAGCGTGTGTTCATGCGCAGCCTCGCCACACGCGATTTCGGCAGCGAGATCAGCCAGGCCCTGCCCGACGTGCTGGCCGCCTGCAAGGTGGCCGGCTTCGACCTGGTGATCGTCGAAACCTCAGGCATCGGCCAGGGCGACGCCGCCATCGTGCCCCTGGTCAATGTGCCCCTGTACGTGATGACACCCGAGTTCGGTGCCGCCAGCCAGCTGGAGAAGATCGACATGCTCGACTTCGCCGAGTTCGTGGCCATCAACAAGTTTGACCGCAAGGGCGCCGCCGATGCGCTGCGCGATGTAGCCAAGCAGGTGCAGCGCAACAAAGAAGCCTGGGGCGAATCGCCCGAGACCATGCCCGTCTTCGGCACCATGGCCAGTCGCTTCAACGACGACGGCGTGACGGCGCTCTACCAAGCGCTGTTGCCGCGCCTGACCGCCCTTGGCCTCAACACGCAGCGCGGCATCTTGCCCGCGGCAAGCACGCGCCACAGCACCCACCAAGTGCCCATCGTGCCTGGCGCCCGCGTGCGCTACCTGGCCGAGATCAGCGACACCGTGCGCGGCTACAAACGTCACGCCGTGCAGCAGGCCCGCCTGGCTCGCGAGATTCAGCAGCTGCGTGAATCTGCGCGCATGCTCAGGCAAGACAACCCCGACAAGAGCAATGCCGTTGGCGCCGTCACCGCCTTGGCCACGCAGCGCGAAGCGGCCCTCGACGAGCACGTCAAGAAGCTGCTGGCGCAGTGGCCCGAGATGCAAAAGGCTTACGCCGGCGACGAGTACGTGGTGAAGATTCGCGACAAAGAAATCCGCACCGCGCTCACCACCACCTCACTCAGCGGCACCAAGATCCGCAAGGTGGCGTTGCCCGGCTACGAAGACCATGGCGAGATCCTCAAGTGGCTGCTGCTCGACAACGTGCCCGGCAGCTTCCCGTACACCGCCGGCACCTTCGCCTTCAAACGAGAAGGTGAAGACCCGACGCGAATGTTTGCCGGCGAGGGCGATGCCTTTCGCACCAACACGCGCTTCAAGCTCTTGAGCGAGGGGATGGCAGCCAAGCGCCTGTCCACCGCCTTCGACAGCGTCACGCTCTACGGCAACGACCCGGCGCTGCGCCCCGACATCTACGGCAAGGTGGGCAACGCCGGCGTGAGCATCGCCACGCTCGACGACATGAAGGTGCTCTACGGCGGCTTCGACCTGTGCAGCCCCAGCACCAGCGTCAGCATGACCATCAACGGCCCGGCACCGACCATCCTCGCGATGTTCATGAACACCGCCATCGACCAGCAAATGGAGAAGTTCTGCGTTGACAACCAGCGCAAGCCGAGCGATGACGAAGCGCAGAAGATCGTCGCCTGGGTGAAGCAGAACGTGCGCGGCACGGTGCAGGCCGACATCCTGAAGGAAGACCAGGGCCAAAACACCTGCATCTTCAGCACCGAGTTTTCACTCAAGGTGATGGGCGATGTGGCCGAGTACTTCGTGCATCACCAGGTGCGCAACTTCTACTCGGTGAGCATCAGCGGTTATCACATCGCAGAGGCGGGTGCCAACCCGATCAGCCAGCTCGCCTTCACGCTCAGCAACGGCTTGACCTTCGTGGAGGCCTACCTCGCGCGCGGCATGCACATAGACGACTTCGCGCCCAACCTGAGCTTCTTCTTCAGCAATGGCATGGACCCCGAGTACACCGTGCTGGGCCGCGTGGCACGCCGCATCTGGGCCGTGGCCTTGCGCGAGCGCTACGGCGCCAACGACCGATCACAAAAGCTCAAATACCACGTGCAAACCAGCGGCCGCTCGCTGCACGCGCAAGAGATTCAGTTCAACGACATCCGCACCACGCTACAGGCGCTGATCGCGATCTACGACAACTGCAACTCGCTGCACACCAATGCCTTCGACGAGGCCATCACCACGCCCACCGAAGACAGCGTGCGCCGCGCCATGGCCATCCAGCTCATCATCAACCGCGAGTGGGGGCTGGCGAAAAACGAGAACCCCAACCAGGGCGCCTTCATCATCGACGAGCTGACCGAGTTGGTCGAAGAGGCGGTGCTGAAGGAGTTCGAGCGCATCGCCGAACGCGGCGGCGTGCTGGGTGCCATGGAGACCGGCTACCAGCGCGGCCAGATCCAGGAAGAGAGCATGAACTACGAGATGCTCAAGCACACCGGCGAGTTGCCCATCGTCGGCGTGAACACCTTCCGCAACCCCCATGGCGACCCCGTGCCCGAGCAAATAGAGCTGGCGCGCTCCACCGACGAAGAAAAACAGTCGCAGCTTCAACGTCTCAACACCTTCCACGCCGCACACGCGAGCGAAGCCCCGGCCATGCTCAAGCGCCTGCAGCAGGCCGTCATCGACAACCGCAACGTGTTCGACGTGCTGATGGAGGCCGTGCGCGTGTGCTCGCTGGGGCAGATCACCACGGCGCTGTTCGAGGTGGGCGGGCAGTACCGGCGCAGCATGTAATGCTCTGACGCCAGATGATCCTGGCACCTTCCCGAAAGCGCGGAGAATCCCCTGCGATGAAGCCGCTGACCGACACTTCAACGCCCTCGCCCGCTTTAAGCCTGGCGCGCCGTGCCTGGAAGCTGCTTTACCGTGACTCCAAGCGCTGCATCACCACCGCAGACCTCGCGCTGCTGCGCGCCCAAGAAAGCGGCGACACCGCAGCCGTTGGCTGGGCTCGACTGGTGCGCGGTTTCCATCTGATGTGGTACGCCACGCCGCCAGAAGCAGCCAGCGAACTGGCCGCTGCGCAGGCCTGCTTCGCCACCACCCAAGACCGCGCCGGCCACCTGCTGGCCGAAGTGGGCATGGCGCGCTGCCTGTGGCGCGAAGCCAAGTACCGCGAGTCACTGGAGCGTGTGCTGCCGCTGCGAGCCGAAGGCCTGAGCGTACTCAAGCGCGACGAGCTGGGCATGCTGCTCAATGTGATCGCGGGATGCTACTCATCGCTGGGTGAGTCGGAGCAAGCTTTCGCCTACATGTACCAGGCACTGCATGAAGCGCGGCCCACGCGCGGCAACGGTTTCGAGGTCGTGCTGTACTGCAACCTGGCGCACGAGCTCATTCAACTGGGCGAGCACCAGCAGGCGCTGAGCTACATCGAAGAAGGTGTCGCCCGCGGGGCGAACCTCAGCAATGCACGCCTGATGAGCGTGCTGCTGATCAACCGCGTGATCTGCCTGACCGACCTGGGCCGCCCGCAAGAAGCCATGGTCGACATTCAGCGGCTTTTGCAATCACCGCCGGACGAGAGCGGCCGCGGCCGCACCAACGCCAACTTCGAGACCATGGGGTTGGCCGCCCTGCGCGCCGGCGACACCGCCCTCGGCCGCGCGCTGGTGCAGCGGGCACAGCAGGAGTACCACGGCGTGAAGGTGCCCGATGAGCGCATCACCCTGGTGGTGGCCATGGCCGAAGCCCTGGCCGCCGATCAGCGCCTGCCTGAGGCCGCGACGCTGCTCACGCAAGCCGAGCCCCTGCTGCTGAATGCCGAGCACGAAGGCTTAAGCCTGCGCGTGAGCTGCCTGTTTCAACACGCGTTGGCCGACACCCACGAGCGCCTGGGCAACGCGCCTCAGGCCCTGGCGGCCCTGCGCGCCTGGCAGCGCTGCCACGTCGAGCGCGGCCACCAAGCGTCGCGGGCGCGCTACCAGGCGGCGTCGCTACAGGTCGAGCTGCGCCGCATGCAGCAAAACCTAGACGAGATCGAGGCACGACGGCGCACCACCGAGCTGGCGCGCGCAGAGCTGGAGGCCATCAACCAGCAGTTGTCGCAAAAGATCGACGAGGTGCAGGCCTTGCAGACCGAGCTGGAGCAGCAGGCCACACGTGACTTTCTCACCGGGCTGTTCAACCGTCGCCACCTCAACGACGTGCTGCCCCAGGTGCTGGCACAAGCGCAGCGCGAGAAGCAGGCGCTGGCAGTGGCCATCATCGACCTCGACCACTTCAAGACCGTGAACGACCGCCATGGCCACGTGGCAGGCGACACTCTGCTGGCCGCCTTCGGCTCGCTGCTCAACGACAACACCCGCCAGAGCGACATCGCCTTTCGCTTCGGCGGCGAAGAGTTCTGCTTGCTGATGCCGAGCTGCGACGCGCGCACCGCACAGCGCAAGGTGCTGGGCCTGCTGCAGGCCTGGCGCGCGCGGGCCTTCCACTTCGAGACCGGCTCGCTCGCCCACAACACCTTCTCGGCCGGCATTGCCGACTCCTTGTCCGAGCCGCAGGCGATGGAGCAGCTGCTCAAATCGGCCGACGACCGCCTGCTAGAAGCCAAGCGCGGCGGGCGCAACCGAGTGCTGTGGACGGATGCGCCGACCGCCGAGTTCGAGCGCGCTTGAGGCAGCGACTTAGAACGAACCCGCGTCTCCCGGGAAGACCACCGGCGACTCATAGCCTTCGGCCGACACGGCCGAGACACCGAAGAACCAGTCGTCGATGACCACGTTCTTCAGCTCCAGTTGGGTCACATCGCCCGCCACCTCGCGATGGTGGCGCCACTGCGGCTCGGTGGTGCCACGCCACCACACGCGGTAGCGCGCAGCACCCCGCACGGCTTGCCACTTCACCGTGGTGTGGGGCGTGACCGCGCCGGCTACCGACACGCCCTTGGGCGGCATGGGCGCGTTCGCCATGGCGGCCATGGTGATGACGTTGAGCCGCGTCACCTGGGCCAAGTAGGCGAAGTCGACGCCGTCGATGGTGTCGCCGTAGTGCACGCCGTTTTCCACCCGCAGGTCTTGGTGCTGGCGCGTGTAGTCCTCGTTCGCTTCGGTGATGCGAACTGCGGGGAAGCCGGCTTCGAGAAACGCCACCTGGTCGCCGCCGCGACCATAGCGATCGGTGCGGTAGACCATTTGCACGCGCAGGTTGGTGAGGTGGCGCTCGGCCAGGGCTGCGACATAGCGGGCGATGTTGCGCGAGGGCGAGTCGAGCTCGCCGCCGTTGTAGCGGCGGCGGTCGGCCTGGGCCGGAGTCTCCAGCGCCTTGGTGCCTTCGGAAAACACCCGCACCGTGCTGTTGTCATGCACACCGTTCTGGCCGTGGCTGTTGCCCACGATGTCGTTGTTGAGGTTGGCCTGCACTTGCCAGCCTTGCCGGCGCGCGTACTCGGCCAGTATCTTGCCGCCGTACAGGCCCTGCTCTTCGCCCGACAACGCGGCGTACACCAGCGTCGCGCGGAACTGGTGCTTAGACAGCACGCGTGCCGCTTCCATCAGCGCGGCCACGCCCGAGGCGTCGTCGTTGGCGCCGGGGGCGTCGCTGGTGGCGTCCATCACATCGGTCACGCGGGAGTCGAGGTGGCCGGTGATCACGATCACGCGGTTCGGGTCGCTGCTGCCGCGCTGAATGGCCACCACGTCGACCACTTCGGTCGGCTGCGGCACGCGCGCGCCCGTCACGGTCTGCGAGGGCAACACCACCTCCAGGCAGCCGCCGCACTCTTTCGATACCGCCACCAAGCGCGACTGCACCCAGCGTCTCGCAGCGCCGATGCCGCGGGTGTCCGACTTGGTGTCCGACAGCGTGTGCCGCGTGCCGAAACCCACGAGCTGGGTGACGGTGGCTTGAAGTTGGTCGGCACTCACCGCGGCCGACACCTCGCCCAAATGGGAAGAAGGCTCGGCGGCATAGGAGGCGCAGGACAAGGCTGCACAACACAGCGTGGCGATCAGAGTTTGGGTCATGGGCATGTAGGGCTCCAGAAACGCGCAGGAGCGCAAGCATGCATCGGCCAACGTCTGCGTGTCAGTGCGTTCTTTTAGAACGACTGTCTTATTAGTCCATCCCACTGTGCGTATCTATGGGTCGTGAGTCAAAGCAGCGTGACGAGCTGATCTTCGAAACACCGTCTCTTCAGAGCGCCCGGGTGCAAGCCCGGGGCGTTTTTTCTTGGCGCAATCAAAGTGGGTCGGGCCAGCTGATGCGCCCGTTGAGCACGGGCTGCGCGCGCAGCCGCTCCAGCGCGAACTCGACAAAGGCCCGCACCTTGGCGGCAGCCTTTCGCCCTTCCACATACACGAGCTGAACCGGAATGGGTGGTGGCTCGTGGTCGGCCATCACCACCTGCAAGCGACCGGCCAGCACGTCGGCCGCCACTTGGTACGACAGCGCCCGCGCCAGGCCGTGGCCGGCCAGCGCTGCGGCAATCGCCACCTCACCCGCGTTGGTGACCATCTGCATCTGCGGGTGAGCGGTCTCGCCCGCGGCTTCCCCCTCGGCGCGCGTCTTGGCCCGCGGCGGGTAGAGCACCCAGGGCGCGCTCACGGAGCCATGCTGCGAGAAACCCATGCCGCGGTGCTGCGCCAGATCAGCTGGCGAGCGCGGCACACCGTGCTCGCCCAGGTACGCGGGCGACGCCACCACCACACGGCGCACGTGGCCGGCACGCACGGCAGTGAGGCCCGAGTCGGGCAGATGGGCGATGCGCACCGCCACATCGAAGCCTTCGTCGAGCAGGTGCACGATCTGGTCACTGAAGAAGGTGCGCGCCTTGAGCTGCGGCTGCTGCGCCATGAAATCGAGCAGCACGGGCGCCACATGCAGGCGCCCGAACATCTGCGACGCGGTGATCGACAGCACGCCCTGCGGCACCTCGTGCGCACCGCTGGCCGAGGCTTCGGCGTCGTCGATCTCGGCCAGGATGCGCTTGCAGTCGGCGTGGAAACGCGCGCCCGCCTCGGTGAGCGCCACGCTGCGCGTGCTGCGGCGCAAGAGCTGCACGCCCACGCGTGCCTCCAGTGCGGCAATGGCGCGTGTGACGGCTGGCGGCGACAGGCCAAGCTCACGTGCCGCTGGCGCAAAGCCGCCCGCGTTGGCCACCGCCACAAAAATACGCATGCCTTCGAGCTTGTCCATCGACCGTCATTCCTCTGCGCGGAATTATCAAGTGCACCCGGCGGGCATTCTGCTTTTCAGCCGCGCTGGCTATCGTCATGCCCTACACCCACCCGCAACCACCACACCCACCCGAGACATTCCACCATGCCCAGCCTTCGCGTCTACCACCACCCCGTTTCCGGCCACGCGCACCGCGTGCGGCTGTTCCTGTCGCTGCTGAACGTGCCCTTCGAGGCCATCGAAGTCGACATCACCAAGGGCGATCAGAAGAAGCCCGAGTTCCTTGCGCTCAACCCCTTCGGCCAGGTGCCGGTGATCGAAGACGGCGAGGTAATACTCGCCGACAGCAACGCCATCCTCACCTACCTGGCGCTGCGCTACGACGCGAGCGGCCAGTGGCTGCCGCGCGACCCGGTGGGTGCGGCACGCGTGCAGCGCTGGCTGTCGATGGCGGCCGGGCCGCTGCTCAACGGGCCGGGCAACGCGCGTGTCAACGTGCTGTTCCAGCGGCCGCAAGACCCGCGCTGCGGCGAGATCGCCAGCACCTTGTTCCAGCGCATGGACGACCAGCTTGCGTCGCAGCCCTTCCTGGCCGGCACGCAGCCGACCATTGCCGACATCGCGCTCTACACCTACACCGCGCATGCGCCCGAAGGCGGCGTGTCGCTGCAACCCTATGCGAAGCTGCGCGAGTGGCTGCAACGCATCGAAGCCCTGCCCCGCTTCGTCGGCATGGTGCGCCACCCGGCGCTGGCTTGACCATGGGCACCGTGCACGCAGGTGAACGCGAGGTGCAGCTGCGCGCCGGTGTGCACGAGCGCATGGCCGCGGTCATGGGCCAGGTGGTGCGCAATGCCATGCCCGAGCAGCACATCGAGCTGTTCGAGAAGCTGCCCACGCTGATGGTGGGTGGGCTTGATGCGCAGCGCCGTCCTTGGGCCACGGTGCTCACCGGATGGCCAGGCTTCATGCACGCGCCCGATGCAAGGCACTTGCGCATCGAAGCCTTGCCAACGGCTGCTGACCCCCTGACGCTGCAGCTCGACATGCCACTCGGCCTGCTGGGCCTGGAGCCCCACACGCGGCGACGCAACCGCCTGAACGGCAGCATCGTCGCGCTCGACTCACACGGCTACACGCTGCAGGTGGACCAGAGCTTCGGCAACTGCCCCAAGTACATCCAGGCACGTATACCGCGTTGGGTCAAGCGCGGCCCGCAGCCACCGGCAGTGACCGAAGGCGCACAGCTCAGCGATGCGGCACTCCGGCTGGTGAACACGGCAGACACGCTCTTCATCGCCACGGCCACGCCGCAGGCGCGCGGGCACGCCGACGCAGAAGGCGTCGACGTGTCACACCGCGGCGGCCGGCCAGGCTTCGTGCAGCTGAGTGAGCGTGACGGCGCCACCGTGCTGCGCATTCCCGACTACCGCGGCAACAACTTCTTCAACACGCTGGGTAACCTGGCGGCGAACCCGCGCGCCGGGCTGCTGTTCATCGACTACCAAAGCGGCGACCTGCTGCAGCTCACGGGCCACACCGAGGTGGTGTGGGGCCAGGCCGAGGGCCAGCGCGAGATCCACTACACCGTCGAATCCGGCCTGTGGCGCGCGCAGGCGCTGCCACTCACATGGTCAGACGCCGAGCTGTCCCCACATCTGATGTCTACCCCCACCAGCGACTGACGCCCAAGCGACTGCCGTCACCGCGCCCGCGCGCTAGCCTCCCGGCTTCATCACCATCAAGAGGCCGCGCCATGGACACCAGTCAACTCTTCTCTCTGAAAGGCCGCACCGCTCTCGTGACCGGCGGCTCGCGCGGCATCGGCCGCATGATCGCGGCGGGCTTCCTGGCGCAAGGCGCCAAGGTCTACATCTCGGCACGCAAGGCCGAGGCCTGTGACCAGGCGGCGAAAGAGCTGTCAGCCATCGGCCCGTGCATCTCGCTGCCAGCCGACGTGTCTACCGTCACCGGCGCACAAGGGCTCGCCGCCGCCTACGCCAAGCACGAGAGCCAGCTCGACATCCTCGTCAACAACGCCGGTGCCGCCTGGGGTGCCGACTTCGACGAGTTCCCCGAAAGCGGCTGGGACAAAGTGGTCGACCTCAACATGAAGGCGCCATTCTTCCTCACGCAAGCACTCAAGCCGCTGCTCGCCAAGGCGGGCCAGAAGCAACTGGCCAAGGTGATCAACATCGCCTCGATCGACGGCATCGCCGTCAACCCGATGGAAACGTATTCGTACGCCGCCAGCAAGGCCGGGCTGATTCACCTGACCAAGCGCATGGCCACCCACCTCATCAAGCACAACATCGTGGCCACAGCCATCGCGCCGGGCGCCTTCGCCTCGGAGATGAACCGCGCGGCGCGCGACCATGCCGAAGAGGTGTCGGCACGCATTCCCGCCGGGCGCATCGGCGTCGATGAAGACATGGCTGGCACGGCGATTTTCCTGGCGTCGCGGGCGGGCGACTACGTGGTCGGCCAGACCCTGGCGGTAGACGGGGGCGTGACGCTGGGTCGCTAAATCGGTATGACATCACGCAAGCGGTTTTGCTAGGGGAATCCCAAGGGAAACTCAGCTTGCAGAAAAGTCGGTATGTTCGTAGGATGGTCTTCACTTGCCATACGGCAGGTGAGCCGCGGGGTGTTTGCGCCTTCGCAACCGTCCTACGCACACCGCCATGAACCAGCCCAGCGCGCCCCCCGCATCCACCCGTACCGCCTACGCTGACGGAAAA
The DNA here is from genome assembly GCF_046595475.1 of Rhizobacter sp. GTDB lineage: Bacteria > Pseudomonadota > Gammaproteobacteria > Burkholderiales > Burkholderiaceae_C > Rhizobacter. The sequence continues at coordinate 13,506 of NZ_JBKJOQ010000006.1, read as the reverse complement.
ATTTTGCTGTCCGTGGAGCAGGGTGTGGCGGTCATCCGCTTCAACCACCCCGAGAAGCACAACGCCATGTCGGTGGAGATGTGGGAAGGCCTGGCCTTTGCCCTCACCTCGGCGCGTGACAACCCCGAAACGCGCGTACTCATCCTCACCGGTGAAGGCGGCAAGTCTTTCGTGTCGGGTGCAGACATCAGCCAGTTCGAACGCAACCAGGCCACGCCCGAAGCGCGCGCCGAATTTGGCCAGCGCGCGGGCGCCTACCGCAGCCTGCTGACCAACTTTCCCAAGCCCACCATCTCGTGCATACAGGGCTATTGCATAGGCGGCGGCCTGGGGCTCGCGCTGGGCACCGACATTCGCATTGCCAGCAGCGGCAGCCAGTTCAGCATCCCCGCGGCCAAGCTCAGCATCGCCTACCCCTTCAGCGGCCTGCAGGTACTCAACGCGCTCGTGGGCCCGTCGTGGGCGCGGCTGCTGCTGTACAGCGCCATGCGCATAGACGCCGCCGAGGCCGAGCGCATCGGCCTCATCACCCGCCAAGTGAGCGACGACCAGCTGTGGCCGCACACACTGGCCCTGGCGCACAGCATTGCGGCCAACGCGCCGCTCTCGGTCTACGCCACCAAGATCACCGTCGACCAGATCCTCAAAGACCCGGTCGACCGCGACATGGGCGCCATACGCGCCATTGCCGCACGCTGTGCCAACAGTGAAGACGCCAAAGAAGGCCGCCGAGCCTTCATGGAGAAACGCACGCCCCAGTTTCAGGGCTGCTGAACAACCCCAAGCAGGAGACGACAAACATGAATTTCGGTTTCACACCCAAGATGCTTGAGTGGCAGGCGCGTCTGATGGAGTTCGTCACGCAACACGTGGTACCGGCCGAGCCGCTGTTTCGCAAGGAGATGGAAGTCAACCGCGCCCAGGGCAAGCAATGGAACCCAACGCACGAGGTGATGGACGGCCTGAAGGCGAAGGCGAAGGCCGCGGGTTTGTGGAACATGTTCCTGCCCGAGTCACAGCTTGGCGCGGGCTTGAGCAACGTCGAATACGCCCCTTTGTGCGAGATCATGGGCCGCTACCCACTGACCAGCGAGTCGATGAACTGCTCGGCGCCGGACACCGGCAACATGGAGCTGCTGGAGCGCTACGGCACCGAAGCGCACAAGGCGCGGTGGCTCAAGCCTCTGTTGTCTGGCGAGATCCGCTCGGGCTTTGCAATGACCGAGCCCGATGTGGCGTCGAGCGACGCCACCAACATCCAGTCGCGCATCGTGCGTGACGGCGACCACTACGTGATCAACGGCCGCAAGTGGTGGACGTCGGGTGCGCCCGACCCGCGCTGCAAGGTGCTGATCTTCATGGGCAAGACCGGCACGGTCGACGACCCCAGCCCACACAAGCAGCAGTCGATGATCATCGTGCCCATGGACACCCCGGGCGTGAAGGTGGAGCGCTGGCTGTCGGTGTACGGCTACGACCACGCACCACACGGCCACGCCGAAATCAGCTTCACCGACGTGCGCGTGCCGGCCGACCACCTGTTGCTGGGCGAAGGCCGTGGCTTCGAGATCGCGCAAGGCCGCCTCGGCCCGGGCCGCATCCACCACTGCATGCGTTTGATCGGTGGCGCCGAGCGCGCGCTCGAGCTGATGTGCAAACGCGCCCTGGTGCGCAAGCCCTTTGGCAAGCTGCTGTCTGACCAAGGCGTGTGGCGCGAGCGCATTGCGCACTCACGCATCCTGATCGACCAGTCTCGTTTGCTCACCATGAACGCCGCCTACGCCATGGACACCAAGGGCAACAAGGGCGCACGCAACGAGATCGCCATGATCAAGGTGGCCGCACCGCAAATGGCCTGCCAGGTGATCGACTGGGCGATCCAGATTCACGGTGGCGCCGGCGTGTCACAAGACACACCGCTGGCCGCCGCCTACACCAGCGCGCGCACCATCCGCTTTGCCGACGGGCCCGATGAGGTTCACCTTAACGCCATCGGCAAGACCGAGCTTGCCAAGTACATGGCACCCAAAGTAAAAGCTTGATCTACTCTGCGTTCGCCCTGAGCCTGTCGAAGGGCTGGCGAGCATCTCGGCAAGGCTTCGACACGCTCAGCCCGAACGGCACATCCCACACAAGGCGCCCATACCATGTCCGACAGACACCTGGCCTTCTGGCCCGAGCACGCCCCGCGCCACCTGCACGTTCCCGAGACCAACCTGTACTTCAACGTCGAAGTCTCGGCCGCGCGCTTCCCCCACAAGCCGTTCGTGATCTTCTACGACACGGTCATCACCTTTCTGCAGTTCAAGCAAGAAACCGAGAAGCTGGCCGGCTACCTGGAGCAGGTGTGTGGCGTGAAGAAGGGTGACCGCGTGCTGCTCTACATGCAGAACAGCCCGCAATTCATGATCGGCTACTACGCCATCTTGCGGGCCAATGCCGTGGTGGTGCCAGTCAACCCGATGAACCTCACCGGAGAGCTCAAGCACTACGTGAGCGACAGCGACGCCACCGTGGCGCTGGTGTCGCAAGAGCTTTACCCGCGCATGAAACCGCTCTTGGAAAATGGCCAGGGAGCGGGCCTGAAGCACCTCGTGGTCGCGGCCTACAGCGACTGCCTCGTTGCCCCCACCACGCTCAAGGTGCCCGACTTCATCGCGGCACCGCGCGTGCCCCTCAACGACAAGGGCGTCTCGCTCTGGTCAGACGCACTCGCGCGCAATCTCACACCCGGCCCGCTCACCGCCGGCCCCGATGATTTGTGCGTGATGCCCTACACCTCGGGCACCACCGGCCACCCCAAGGGTTGCATGCACACCCACCGCACCACCATGTACAACGCGGTGTCAGGCGGCGTGTGGGGCCACGGCAACCAGGGCACCGTGAGCCTGGCGGTGCTGCCCATGTTCCACGTGACCGGCATGCAGGGCAGCATGAACGCCGTGATCTTCGGCGGCTCTACGGTCGTGTTGCTGCCGCGCTGGGACCGCGACGCCGCAGCCGAATGCATACAGCGCTACCGCATCACCGGCCTCGGGCTCATCACCGCGATGGTGGTCGACTTCGTGTCCAACCCCGAGCTCGACAGCTACGACCTCACCAGCCTGCGCCGCATCGGCGGCGGCGGCGCGGCCATGCCCAAGGCCGTGTCCGACATTCTGGAAAACAAGCTGGGCTTGAAGTACGGCGAAGGCTATGGCATGTCTGAGACCAATGCCGCCACCCACATGAACCCGCCCGACCGCTCGAAAAAGCAGTGCCTGGGCGTGCCGGCGTTCGACGTTGACGCGCGCGTGGTCGACCCCATCACACTGCAAGAGCTGCCGCCGGGGCAGACGGGCGAGATCATCGTCAGCGGCCCGCAGGTGATGACGGGTTACTGGAAAAACGCCGAGGCCACGCGCGACAACTTCGTCGAGATCGACGGCAAGCGCTTCCTGCGCACCGGTGACCTGGGGCAGACCGACGACGAGGGCTACTTCTTCTTCGTCGACCGGCTGAAACGCATGATCAATGCCGCTGGCTTCAAGGTCTGGCCAGCCGAGGTGGAAGCGCTGCTGTACCAACACCCCGCCGTTCAAGAGGCCTGCATCATCGCGGCCAAAGACGCGCGCCGCGGCGAGACGGTCAAGGCTTTCGTCGTGCTGAGAAAAGGCCTCGCACAGCCCGTCAGCGAGCAAGAGATCATCGACTGGTCGCACGCCAACATGGCGGCCTACAAGATCCCGCGCATCGTCGAGTTCGTCGAGGCCCTGCCCAAGTCGGGCAGCGGCAAGGTGATGTGGCGCGAGCTGCAGGAAAAAGAGAACGCGCGCGCAGCGGCATAGCCTGGCGTCTGAGCCGCGCACTCCGTGCGGCTATGCTTGCGGCCCCCTTCGAGCGCGCCGCGTCATGACGAGATTCGACCCCAAGGCGATCATCATCGCCATGCTGCTGTCACTGCTGCTCGACGTGGTCGGCGGGGCGGTGCTGATGACCTTGTTTGCCACCGGCCTCACCGAAGGCATGTCGCCCGAGCAAGTGAGCGCCGCCACCCAGGTCGTGCTGCAAGACAACGGTTTTCTGTTGGCCTCGCTGCTCTACGGCACGGCGACCACCGCGCTCGGTGGCTACATCGCCGCCCGCCTGGCCCGCGCCTACCCCTACTTCAACGCCCTGGCCATCGCGCTGCTGGGCATGGCGCTGGGCCTGGTGCTGGCCAGCGACACACCAGGCTGGTACGACGCCGTGGGCTACCTGACCATCGTGCCCGCAGCCCTGCTCGGCGGAAGTTTGGCCCGGCGGCGCAACCAATGAAACAAAGCGGGGCACGCGGTGAAACCCAGGGGAAACACGGCGCGACCACAGTGCAAAGCAACGCAAGCCAGCCTGGAGCCGCCATGAGCAACGCCCTGTTTCTACCCCGCGAACTGTTCGCCCCCGCCGCACCGTTCAAAGCCTCCGCCGAGCCAGCCGCGCGACCGTTGCGGGGCCTGCACTTCGCCAGTGGCGAAGCGGTGGCCGCCGATTTGCTGAAGGGCATGCAGCCGTCAAGCGTGATGCCCGCGGCCAACGCCGAGCGCCGCCGCCAACCGCGCGTAGACCTCTACATCGCCTGAGCGACAAGCCTTCCCCGAGAACCCGACGCCATGAGCCACCGCACGCTGAACCTCACCGACACGCTGTACCAGTACGTGCTCGATCACTCGCTGCGTGAGCACCCGGCGCAAACGGCCCTGCGCGACGCCACGCGCAAGCACCCCTACGCCGGCATGCAGATCGCGCCCGAGCAGGGCCAGTTCATGGCGCTGCTGGTGAAACTGTTGGGCGCGCGCCGCACGATCGAGATCGGTGTTTTTACCGGCTACAGCGCGCTCAGCGTGGCGCTGGCCCTGCCGGCCGACGGCAAGCTGCTCGCCTGCGACATCAGCGATGAGTACACCCGCATCGGCAAGCCCTTCTGGGAGCAAGCGCAGGTGGCACACAAGATTGACCTGAAGCTTGCGCCTGCACTTCAAACGCTAGACGCGCGCGTGGCCGCGGGCGAAGCCGGCCAGTACGACTTCGCCTTCATCGACGCCGACAAGACCAGCTACGACGCCTACTACGAGCGCTGCCTGAAGCTGGTGCGCACCGGTGGCCTGATCGCCATCGACAACACGCTGTGGAGCGGCGCCGTGGCCAGCCCATCGCAAGACGCCGACACGCTGGCGCTGCAGGCGCTCAACAACAAGCTGCATGGCGACGAGCGGGTCGACCTGTCGCTGCTGCCTTTCAGCGACGGGCTCACGCTGGCGCGCAAGCGCTGAGCGAAACAGCCCACCGCCCCGCCACTTCGCCCGCCACACCGTCGCTCGCCAGCTTGCCCAAGTGCGCCAGCAGCGAGCGCACCGCCACGGGCAGCATGCGCGGGTCGACGTCGTCGTAGACGAAAGGGAGCAGCTGCTCCAAGGTGGCGGGCCCGTGCTCGCGCAAGACGCCCATCACCTTGGCCTCTCGTTTCAAGCGGTGGTCAATCACCGCCTGCATGGCCTTGCGCGGCTGCGCCATCAAGAAGCCATGACCGGGTGCAAGCCACTCGATGTCTTCATGCAGCAGCGCCCGCAGTGACGTGATGTAAGCCGCCATGTCGCCATCGGGCGGGTTGATCACCACCGTGGACGCTTGCATCAGGTGGTCGCCGGTGAAGAGTGTTTTCTCTTCTTCCAGCAAGTAGCACAGGTGGTTAGACGCATGGCCCGGCGTGTGCACCACGCGCAGCCTGGCCTGCGGGCACACCGCAATGCGCTCACCATCGCTCAACACCCGATCCGGCACAAAACTGCCATCTTGTTTATGCGGATGGTCGGGCAAGCGGCCGAGCACCTCGGCGTGGGTGTGCTGCTTGAGCATCACGCTGGCCGGTGAGTGATCCATGTGGGTGTGGGTGGCCAGGACCCAACGGATGGCGCCGGGTGCCGCAGCCAGGATGGCTTCCACATGCTCGGGCAGCGCAGGGCCTGGGTCAATCACGGCCCACTCGTTGCGCTCGCCGCCGCCCACCAGGTAGGTGTTGGTGCCGGGGCCGGTCATCACGCTGGGGTTGGGCGCCGTCACGCGGATCACATGGGCCGACAGCTTCACCGCCCGGCCGGGCACGATCTCGTACGAGGCCGTGCCATGGCCCAGCGGGTCGATGCGGCCCATCTCGGCCCAGGCGTACTCGGTGGGCATCACTGGCCGCAGGCCCTGGCTGCCCGAGCCGATGCGCGGGTGAATGAGGCTGACCTCGCGTGGCGTGCGTGCCCAGGCCATCAGCGCCGCTGCGCTCTCGAAGCGCGCGATGGCACTCAGCGTGGCCCGGGTCGGGCCCATCAGCTTGAGTGAATCGCTGCGTGCCAGGGCCTCTGACGGCCGCAGCCATTGCATGCCCACCATCTCGACGCCATCGTGCAGCGCCGTTTGCAAAGGTGGCGCCAGCGCCACGAAGAAGCGCGTGTCAAAGCGCTTGGCGCGGCCCATCGGCGTAAGCCAATGGCTGAAGTACACCAGCTCGTCGACCGCCAGCTTCAGGCCCTCAGCCTCGCACAGCGAGGCCAGGCTCAGCTCGCCGCGGTGCAAGGGGCCGCGCTGGGCACCAAGCCGCACACCGGTGTCGCCTTGCAGATCGACCAGCGCCGCCTCACCACGCGTGGCAAATAGCAAACCGCACTCTTCAAAGCATTCGCGTATGCCGGCCACGCAGTAGTCGAGCCCGCCTTCGGCCAGGCTCATGCCCGCACTCACGGTTTCGTCACTGCTGCCGACACACAGCGCATGGCCTTGCCGGTCGCTGGCGTCGACCAGACCGCCAGGGAAGACCCAGGCGCCGCTGTTGTGGCCACCGCGCTCGGCGCGGCACAGCACCAGCACCTGCATGCCGCCGGGGGCATCGCGCACCACCATCAGCGTGGCGGCCGGTCGCGGCGGGCGGGCTGCGGCGGTGAGGTCTAGCGGGGCAGTGTCGTTGGCGTTCATAGGGCCCACTTTGGCGAATCTGGCAAGGGCTGCAAGTCTGGCATTCCCGCGTCGCCAAGGTGGCTGCGGGGTCGTCGGCAGCCACCGAAGATGCACCCGGCACAGCCCTAAAAAACGGAACCCGCATGTCGATCATCCTCATTCGCCACGGCGAGACACCGCTCAACGTGGCCCGCACGCTGCAGCCGGCCGACACGCCACTCAGCGCAAACGGCCTGGCGCAGGCACAAGCCGTGGCGCGGCGCATGGCCGGCATGCAGCTCGCCGGCATCGTGAGCAGCGACCTGCCGCGTGCCTTGAGCACCGCGCAGGCCATTGCAGCCGCCACCGGCCTGCCCCTCACCACCACCGCCCTGCTGCACGAGCGCAACTTCGGCGACCTGCGCGGCCAGCCCTACGACACGCTGGGCTACAACCCGCTCACGATGGACGGCGCGCCGCCCGGTGGCGAGTCGACCGCTACGTTTCTGGCGCGCGTGGCGCAGGCCTTCGCCCACATCGTGCAGCTGCGCGCCACGCTCGAAGGCAACCTGGCGGTGGTGACGCATGGCCTGGTGATGCGCGCACTGCTGGCCCACCACGTGCAGATGCCGGCCGGCGGCGAGCTGCCGCTGCGCGTGGGCAACACCTCGGTGAGCGTGATCGCGGCGCTGCCACCGCACGCAGTCCACCTGCTCGACTGCACCCGCCATCTCGACGAACACACCCAGCACGACGCAAAGAGCCTCTCAGGCGGCTGAGCGCGCCGCTTCGCCTGCGGGTCTACCGGTCGAAGCTTGTCGAGGGCAGACTTCCTACGCAACCACGGCGCCGGTCAAATCAGCCGAAGGGCGCGACCGCCGATGCGAGAGCGAAGCCGAGCCAAGCAGCCCGGCGGCCAACAGCAGCAAAGCCCAAGGCGGGATCGGTACATCCCCCTCTCCTGGTTCCGCGCTGACCACCGTTACCGCGCTGGCAGCGCTCTTTTGCGGCGTGGGGTTGAAGGTAGAGCCCGCCGCGCTTGCCGTTGTCACGTCATTGCCGATTTGATTCAATCTGCCCGTAATCGTGGTCGCAAAACTGCTGAGCGCCGCCACCGTTCCGATGGAGCACTGCACGTTGACCCCAGCCACCGTACAGCCCGCCGGAACCTCGATACCCGTGGTGCCGGTTGGCAAAGCAAGCGACAGCACAACCGAGCCCGCTGCCGTCGGCGATGTGTTCGTCACCGAAACCGCATACGTCACCGCACTGCCAGGTGCAGCCGTGGGCAAGGCCGTGATTCTCGTCGTCAAGGCAGCACTGTTGGCGACCACAGGGGTGGCCGAGAGCGTGCGCACAGCCACCTGTTTGCCCGCCAGATAGACATACTCCTTGAGGCTGTTGTTGGGTGCAGACTCCCACAGCAGACTGCCGGCATGGCCGTAGACGAAATAGGTTGGCGCGCCGCTCCTCGGCGTGGCACTCAGGCGCATGCCTTCGCCATCGTATTGATACAAGACCTCATTCACTTGCCCGCAGTTGGCGCAAGTCATGTTCTGTGCATCGTTGTACGCAAAAGTGGTCGCGCCGTTGCTGGTGACATTGCCCCGAGGGTCATATCCATACGCGAATGACTTCGAGCCGCTGACCGTTGCCAAACGCCGGTTGCCGGAGTCATAGGCGTAGTTGAGGGCCGTGCTGCCCATCTGTTGCAGCATCAGGTTGCCCGTGCCGTCGTAAGCAAGAGAACCGAAGCCCCACGGGCCTTGCACCGTCGAGAGGCGGCTCAAGGGGTCGTACAGCATCGAGCGGTTCTGCGTTGCGTCAATCGTGTCGGTGACGGAGGTCAAGTTGCCCGCCGGGTCATAGCGGAACTGCGAATCCAGAATCGAGAAACCACTCGATCTCACCTGGGCGGCCGCTGGCCACTGGCGCGCGTTCAAGCTGGTTTGAGAGACCACCCCGTTGGCGTAGGTCATCGCGTTGACCATGCCATTGGCGTGATGGGTCACTGCGCTCACGTAAGGGCTGGCCTGGGTCGGGCGGTTGAAGCCGTCCGGCGCGTAACCCACCGTCATGCCAGAGCCGTAGCCGATGCTGGCCAGCGCATCGTTTGCGCTGTAGCCGTAATGCGTCACGAATGGCTGGTTGACCCCAGCAATGGTTAGCGTCTCCTGGGTCAGGTTCTTGTTGCCGTCGTACTCGAATGCGCGGCGGCTCACCGTGTTGTCAACCCATTGCAGCTTGTCGTCTTTGTAGTAGTTGCGCGTGACGCTGGAGGTGCCCGAGGGGTACGTCGTCGTCTTGAGCCGGTTCAGCCCGTCGTAGCCGAACCCCGTGGCCGCCGAGTTGCCCACTTGCCGCGAGCTCATGTTGCCCACCTCGTCTCGGCCGAACACCGTCGTACCGGTTTCAGGCTCGGTGCTCGAGTCCATGAAGTAGTTTGCGTTGTAGTGAAAACTGCGTGTGACCCCGCTTTGAGAGACGCTCAGCATCTGCCCGACGCCATTGCGCGTGATGGTGACGTTGGCGTTTTGATCCGGCGCTTCGATGCCCATGAGTTCCCGGTGATCGGGGTCGCCGAACCCGCGGTAGCGGTATCCGTAGGCATAGCCCCGTTCGTCGTTGACCTGAATTCCGAGCGGGTAGTAACCGGTTGTCTTGCTGGCCGCGCACGCAGAACCCGATGCCGTGGCGTTCGGGCAAGCGATGTAGTTGCGCAAGGGCCGACCCAGCACGTCGTACTCGGTCTTGCTGCCAAGGGTGGAAGCCCCATAGGCCGGGTCGGTGGCGTAGACGCGCCGACCCGCAGCGTCGTGCTGGAAGGTCTGGTTGATGGTGGCGCCATCAGCGCTCGCGTCTACCCGGCTCTCGCGGCCGAAGGCGTCGTAGGTGGTCAGCTCGGTGAAGCCACCGCGCGTCACGCTGCGCGTGTTGGCGCCCCAAACCACGGTCACCGGGTTGCCGCGAGGCTGCGTGATGCCGGTGAGCCGGCTCAGCCCATCGTATGAGTACGATGTGGTCGCGCTTTCTCCGTCGGTTTGCGATGCCACATTGCCAGCATCGTCAACCACGCGGGCGATGCTCACCGATTCGGGGTGGCTCTCACCTTGAGCAATGCCGCGCTTGTAGTTGGAGTAGGTCACCGTGTTCTGGCGTGCATCGGTCTTGGTGAGGATGTCGCCACTCGGGTGGTACGTCCAGTTCGTCGTCACGCCAAAGCGTGTTTCCGACAGCACATTGAAATTGGCGGGGTCAAACACTCGGCTGATCTCACCCACCGGCTGGTCGTTGACCGTGACCGAGTCGCTCTGCTTTTCATGCAGAACCCACTTGGCTGTGTCGATCAGATAGGAGTGCGCCGTCACCCGCGTGTCGCTCCCGTTCGGCGCAGAGGCGTTGGGCGTCCCCAACTCGGTGGACTCGCCTGGGTTGCCATAGGGGTCGAATGAATCGTACGTGGTGCGGTACTGCAGGCCGTCTAGGGTCACGCCGCGAGCGGTGAAAAGAGGCATCGAGACGTACGCATACAGCGCAGCGAGCGGGTCGTTGCTACGAGCGTCGTATTGCGCGTGGCTCACGTTGAGAGAGGCCACCGACACCGAGGTCGCTTCAATCGCCCCGTTGTCTGTGCCATCACCCACGTCGCTGGAGATCAAGGTGCCAATGGCGTAGACAAACACAGCGCCCGTGGCCGTTGGCACTGTGACGCTGTTGTAGCCAATGTGGCAGTAGCGCCGCGTGCCATCGACCGCCGACGTGACCGTCGTCATGTCGAACTGCGGCACGCCACACCGGTTCAGCGTACCGTCTTCCAGCGTGGCGGTGGCGGGGGTGTAGTTGAACGTCCAGCTGTTGGTGTCTCCGGTTTTGCTGGTCACGGCGTGTGTGGCGGGCAGCACCGCGTTGAACTGAACTTTGCGATAGGCGTAGTCGTAGATGCCTCCCGTGGGGTACCTCACCTGTCGGATAGAACCGGCTCCTGGCGAATCATCAAAAGCCTCGTTGTAGGCATAGCGCCACTGCGTGCCATCGGGCCGCGTGACCGTGTCCAGAAAGAAGTAGCTGGTGGCGGTGGGCACGGGCCGCACGCCGTAGCCCACGGTGCGCGTGCCATCGGTCACGGACAAAAGCGCGCCGTCACTCGTGTAGTTGAAGCTCACCACGCGGCCATCGCTCGCGCTGACGGTGGCCACCGCGAGGTATCTGGCAAAGCTGCGGTAGGTGAAATCGAGGCGGTTGCCGTTGAGGTCGGTGATGCGAGAGACGTACCAAGACTTCTGCTGGTTGCCCGCCGCAGGCCCGACAACCGGCCCCATGGTGTTCATTTGGTACTGGGTGCCGTCTGGCGAATACACGACCAAGCCGAGTGTGGGTGAGCTGGTGTCGCAGCGGGCTTTCCACAGGCCCTTGGTCACCCACACCGTGCCGCTGGAAAGCGTCTGGTTGTCGAACAAAACGTCGTCGCCCCGGAAGAACAGCTGGCGCGAGCCGTCGGGCAGCTCCAGCACCGGGTTCAGGCCCGGGTTGGCGTTGTCGTCGCAGATGCCCAGCGTGGCCTTGCGGATCACGCGGCCAAAGCCCACCGTCCAGCCCACACCGGCGGGTGTTTGATCGCGCAAGAAGCCATCGCCGCTGGAGTAGGAGCGCTGAACCTTGATGTCCAGGCCACCGTTTCCGGGCAGAAAGAGGTCAACCGTGTGGAACTGGAGCTTGCCGGTGAACGGGTCTATGTGCTCGCCGGAGCCTTGGTTGATGTAGCTGCGGTTCTTGGAAATCCCTGGGTCTTGGTAGTAGCTGGGGATGGGGTCGAGGTTGGGGGTTTGGGCGATTGCACTGACGCAGAAAAGCAGCGAGGACGCTGCAATTGTTTGCCTGAGTACACGAGATAACGTGATTTCGACAATTACCTGCGCGGCAAGACTTTGCCATATAGAAAAATTCATATACTCACCCTAACAATATGCACAATCACTTCTAATGCTAATATTAAATGCAATTCATAGTCCATCGACCACTTACAAAACTAAATATTCGTGCCTGCCAGCTTTGGTTTTAATTATTTTTCTTCACAAAAGCCCGATGCAGAGATGTGGCATGCGGATCTCCTGTTGCCGCGGCTTTTTCAAACCACATCGCCGCCTTTAGAATGTCGACCCCAACTCCGTTCAAGCCATCTCGATAATGAAAAGCAACTGCGAGAAGAACGCGCGAGTCATCGCTCATTTCTGCTGCCTTCTTAAGATGAGCAAACGCTCTACGCCATCTCTCAATGGTGTCTAGTTCACCAACCCCATAGGTATATGCAAGGTGAAGCTGCCAATTCGATTCAAAGTCGTTATCATCTACTGAATTTTCAGCGGCTTCTATTTCCAGATGCGCTTCTGAATATTCTTGAAGCTCCCAAAGCTTTTTTGCCAAGGCGATCTTGGCAAGAACATTTCCTTCAAGAGCTGCGCTCGTAAGGACGGCAACAACCCTCTCGTGCTCCCCACGCTCTTCGAGTTTAACAATTTCCTTTTTCCAAGCCGGTTCGCTATTCTTCACTTCGTCCTCCTCCTTTTCCGCCTTCCCTCACTATTTTATTGAAATTCGGCTTGACACCGTTTTTTAGCTGCTCCTGTTGCCAATCAATTACGGATTTTCTATATTCAGCAACAGCAGGGATTTTCAAAACCTTTTCTCGCCACTTGAAATACTCTTTCACACTCATTGGTTTCTCCGGTGTATTTCCATTTAGTTTGAATTCATTCTTTAAACTTTTCTCCGTTGCGGCATCGGCCAATCGATGCGGGGTAGACCAACCTTTGTGAGGATCGCTCTCCAATCCTCTGTTAGTAAAACCAGCGCCGATCTTGTCTTTGCTGGCTTGAGCGATTGCGTCAGGAGACAGCATCGTTCTATTTCTTATCGCTACCGCCCGAGGAAGAACATCATGATGGCCCCCTCCGTCCTTCGTTCCATACAAGTCTCTGACTGCTGATTCATCGAGTGGCAGTGGGCTATTGCCGTCAGGGTCAATGTACCGAAACGGATTGTTGTTGCCATACGCATACCGATTGAACGAGTGAATGTTTTTCTCGTTGAATCCAACCGCATCGGCCCCCATGAACCGCCCCGCCACCGGATCAAAGTACCGCGCCCCGAAGTACGACAGCCCTGACTCCGCATCCGCCGGTTTGCCATGGAAATACTGCCGCGTGCCCACGTCGGCCGCGGGGCTCACATGGCGCTCCCCAAACGGCTTGTAGCTCTCTCGCCAAACGACCGCGCCACTCTGGTCCGTGGCGGCGATGGGGCTACCGGCCATGTCGGTGTGCAGGTAGATCACGCTGTCGTTGGGCACGCCCGGGCTGGCCGGTGTTTGCACCAGCACCTGGATGGGGGCAGACACCACTGCCGCTGCGGTGGCGGTGTAGCCCCTGGCCCTGAAGATGAAAGCGCCGTCGCTCAGGCTGCTGAAGGTCACGCTGTAGGGCGGCGCGGTGGCCGTGCCGATGAGCGTGGCACCCTGGTAGAACTCCACCCTCGCGATGCTGCTGCCCGCCGGGGCGGCTGCGTTTGCAGTGA
>NZ_JBKJOQ010000082.1:0-26947 GCF_046595475.1 Rhizobacter sp. | reverse complement strand
CCTACATCCAGTCGTTGCCCTACATGGACCGCCTCGATTACGTGTCGATGGTGTGCAACGAGCACGCCTACTGCCTGGCCATCGAGCGCCTGCTGGGGGTCGACGTGCCCGAGCGTGCGCAGTACATCCGCGTGATGTTCTCCGAGATCACCCGCTTGCTCAATCACCTGATGTGGCTGGGCGCGCACGGTCTCGACTGCGGCGCGATGAACATGCTCATCTACTGCTTCCGCGAGCGAGAAGACCTGTTCGACATGTACGAGGCGGTGTCGGGTGCGCGCATGCACGCGGCCTACTTCCGCCCGGGCGGCGTCTACCGCGACTTGCCCGACTCGATGCCTCAGTACAAGGCATCGAAGATCCACAACGCCAAGGCCATTTCAAAGCTCAATGAGAACCGCTCGGGCTCCTTGCTCGATTTCATCGACGACTTCTGCGCGCGCTTCCCCGCCAATGTCGACGACTACGAGACCCTGCTCACCGACAACCGCATCTGGAAGCAGCGCACCGTGGGCATCGGTGTTGTGTCGCCGGAGCGCGCGCTGAACCTCGGCTTCACCGGCCCCATGTTGCGCGGCTCGGGTATCCAGTGGGACTTGCGCAAGAACCAGCCCTACGACGTCTATGAGCGCATGGATTTCGACATTCCGCTGGGCACGAATGGCGACACCTACGACCGCTACCTGGTGCGCGTGTACGAGATGCGCGAGGCCAACCGCATCATTCAGCAGTGCTCCGCCTGGCTGCGCAAGAACGCCGGCCCTGTCATCACCAGCAACCACAAGGTGGCGCCGCCTTCGCGCGTGGAGATGAAGTCCAGCATGGAAGAGCTGATTCACCACTTCAAGCTCTTCACCGAAGGCTTCCATGTGCCTGAAGGCGAGGTCTATGCCGCGGTCGAGCACCCGAAGGGCGAGTTTGGCATCTACCTGATCAGCGATGGTGCCAACAAGCCTTATCGCTTGAAGATTCGCCCGCCCGGCTTCCCGCACCTTGCAGCACTCGACGAAATGGCGCGCGGCCACATGATTGCCGACGCCGTGGCCGTGATCGGCACCATGGACATCGTGTTTGGAGAGATCGATCGATGACGGTTCTTGACCCAAAGACCCGCGCGCGCTTCGACAAAGAAGTCGCCAAGTACCCGGCCGATCAGAAGCAATCAGCCGTGATGGCTTGCCTGACCATCGTGCAGCACGAGCAGGGCTTTGTCTCGGCCGAGAGCGAGCGCCTGGTGGCCGACTATCTCGGCATGCCACCCATCGCGGTGCACGAGGTCACGACCTTCTACAACATGTACAACCAGCACCCGCTGGGAGCTTTCAAGCTCAACGTGTGCACCAACCTGCCTTGCCAGCTGCGCAGCGGCCAGTCGGCGCTCAACTACCTGTGCAGCAAGCTGGGTGTGGAAGAGGGTGGCACGACTGCCGATGGCGCACTGACCATCCAAAAGAGCGAATGCCTGGGTGCCTGTGCTGATGCGCCGGTGCTGTTGGTCAATGACCGGCAGATGTGCAGCTTCATGGACGAGCCGCGCCTTGACGCGCTCGTCGACACCTTGCGTGAGCACGCAGGCAAGAACGCAAGCGTCAAGTGAACGAGGCCGCCACCATGCAACCCCAATTGGACCTCTCCCGATTCCAGGCGACTGGCACCGAGACCTGTTTCCACGGCCGCCATATTGGCGCCCAAATTTATGACGGTCTCGATGGCAAGAATTGGTCGCTGAAAGACTACGAAGCACGTGGCGGTTACCAGGCGCTGCGCAAGATTCTCCAGGGCGGCAATGGCGCGGAGCCGATGACGCCTGAGCAGGTGATTGCTGAAGTCAAGACCTCGGGCCTGCGCGGCCGCGGCGGTGCAGGCTTCCCGACTGGCCTGAAGTGGAGCTTCATGCCGCGCATGTACCCTGGCCCGAAGTACCTCGTTTGCAACTCCGACGAAGGCGAGCCCGGCACTTGCAAGGACCGCGACATCCTGATGTTCAACCCGCACATCGTCATCGAAGGCATGGCGATTGCCGCTTTCGCGATGGGCATTGCCACGGGCTACAACTACATCCACGGTGAGATCTTTGAGGTGTACGAGCGCTTCGAAGCCGCGCTCGAAGAAGCTCGCGTGGCCGGTTACCTGGGCGACAAGATCCTCGGTTCGGCCTTCAACTTTCAGCTGCACGGCTCGCATGGTTTCGGTGCCTACATCTGCGGTGAAGAAACGGCCTTGCTCGAATCGCTGGAAGGCAAGAAGGGCCAGCCACGCTTCAAGCCACCGTTCCCGGCGAGCTACGGCCTGTACGGCAAGCCGACCACGATCAACAACACCGAGACCTTCGCCGCGGTGCCTTGGATCATCCGCAACGGCGGCCAGCCCTACCTGGAGATAGGCAAGCCCAACAACGGCGGCACCAAGATCTTCTCGGTGGTGGGCGATGTGAACAAGCCCGGCAACTTCGAGGTCCCGCTGGGCACGCCCTTCAGCAAGTTGCTGGAACTGGCCGGTGGTGTGCGCACCGGCCGCAAGCTCAAGGCCGTGATCCCCGGCGGTTCGTCGGCGCCGGTGCTGCCTGCGGCTGTCATGAACGAGCTGACCATGGACTACGACGCCATTGCCAAGGCCGGCTCCATGCTGGGCTCGGGCGCGGTGATCGTGATGGACGACTCACGCTGCATGGTCAAGAGCCTGTTGCGCCTCTCGTACTTTTACATGCACGAAAGTTGTGGCCAATGCACGCCTTGCCGCGAAGGCACGGGCTGGCTGTATCGCATGGTCGAGCGCGTCGCCAACGGCCAGGGCCGCATGGAAGACATCGACCTGTTGAACTCGGTGGCCGACAACATCCAGGGCCGCACCATTTGCGCGCTGGGCGATGCCGCCGCCATGCCGGTGCGCGCCATGATCAAGCACTTCCGCGACGAATTTGTGCACCTGATCGAGCACAAGACCTCCACGGTTCCGGCCTACGTCTGACCGGCACACCAGAGCGACACGACATGATCGAAATTGAACTCGACGGGAAAAAGGTAGAGGTGCTCGAAGGCAGCATGGTGATGCATGCTGCCGACAAGGCCGGCACCTACATCCCGCACTTCTGCTATCACAAGAAGCTCTCTATCGCAGCCAACTGCCGCATGTGCCTGGTCGACGTGGAGAAGGCGCCCAAGCCCATGCCGGCCTGCGCCACGCCCGTCACCCAAGGCATGATCGTTCGCACCAAGAGCGACAAGGCCCTCAAAGCGCAAGCCGGTGTGATGGAGTTCTTGCTCATCAACCACCCGCTCGATTGCCCCATTTGCGACCAGGGTGGCGAGTGCCAGCTGCAAGACTTGGCGGTGGGCTACGGCGGTTCGTCTTCGCGCTACACCGAAGAAAAGCGCGTGGTGTTCCACAAAGACGTGGGCCCGCTGATCTCAATGGAAGAGATGAGCCGCTGCATCCACTGCACCCGCTGCGTGCGCTTCGGCCAAGAGGTGGCCGGCGTGATGGAGCTGGGCATGATCCACCGCGGCGAGCACTCCGAGATCACCACGGTTGTGGGTGACACTGTTGACTCCGAGCTCTCGGGCAACATGATCGACATCTGCCCGGTGGGTGCGCTGACCAGCAAGCCCTTCCGTTACAGCGCCCGCACCTGGGAGCTGTCGCGCCGCAAGAGCGTGAGCCCGCACGACGGCACCGGTGCCAACCTGATTGTTCAAGTCAAGAACAACAAGGTGCTGCGCGTCGTGCCGCTCGAAAACGAAGATGTCAACGAGTGCTGGTTGGCCGACCGCGACCGCTTCTCTTACGAAGCCGTCAACAGCGACGAGCGCCTCACCGCGCCCATGATCAAGCAGGGCGGCGAGTGGAAGCCGGTCGATTGGACCACCGCCCTCGAATACGTGGCCAGCGGCCTGAAGCAGATCAAGGCTGACCACGGTGCCAAGAGCATCGGTGCGCTGGGTTCGGCGCAAAGCACGGTCGAAGAGCTGCACCTGCTCGCCAAGCTCGTGCGCGGGCTGGGCAGCGAGAACATCGACTACCGCACCCGCCACGCTGATTTCGCCAACAACAGTGGCGTCCGCTGGCTCGGCACGTCCGTGGCTTCGCTGTCGACGTTGCAGAGCGTGCTGGTCGTCGGCTCCTTCCTGCGCAAGGATCACCCGCTCTTCGCCCAGCGCATACGTCAGGCCGCTCGCAAGGGCGCCAAGGTGCACAGCATTCATGCGTTGCAAGACGATTGGTTGATGCCCATCGCCAACCAGCTTTCTGTGGCGCCTAGCCAGTGGGCGCAGGCTCTGGCCGAGGTGGCTTCCGCCGTGGCCGTTGCCAAAGGCGTGACGGCGCCGGTCGCTGCCGATGCCAGCCAGGCTGCACAGGCCATTGCAACATCACTGATCAGCGGTGAGCGCAAGGCCGTGCTGCTCGGCAACGCTGCAGCCCAGCACCCGCAAGCCAGCCAATTGCTCTCTCTGGCGCAGTGGATAGGCGAGCAGACGGGCGCCACAGTGGGCTACCTCACAGAAGCTGGAAACACGGTCGGTGCACAGCTGGTGAAAGCCATGCCGAGCGATGGTGGCCTGAATGCCGGCCAGATGCTCGGTGGCGCCTTGAAGGCCTGCCTGCTGCTGAACGTTGAGCCCACGCTCGATGCAGCCAACGGCGCTGCCGCCAGTGCTGCGCTGCAATCGGCCGCAATGGTGATCGCGCTCACGCCGTTCAAGACGGCTGCCGTCGACTGCGCCGATGTGCTGCTGCCCATCTCGCCTTTCACCGAAACCTCGGGCACGTTCGTCAATGCCGAAGGCCGGGTACAAAGCTTCCACGGCGTGGTCAAGCCGCTGGGCGACACCCGCCCGGCCTGGAAGGTGCTGCGCGTGCTCGGCAACATGCTCGGCATCAAGGGTTTCGAATTCGAGACTTCCGAAGAAGTGCGTGCCGAAGCGCTGGGTGACTTGAGCACTGTGGCCTCGCGTCTCAGCAATCACAGCACTGCAGTTGCAAGTGCTGCGGCAGCACCCGCAACAGGCTTCGAGCGCGTGGCAGATGTGCCTATCTACATGACCGATTCACTGGTGCGCCGCGCCACTTCGCTACAGCTCACGGCTGACGCCAAGCCGCCGGTGGCCAGCCTCCCGGCCTCGCTGTGGGCTCAGCTTGGCCTGAGCGATGGCGCTTCGGTGAAGGTGTCGCAAGGTGCTGCCTCTGCCGTGCTGCCGGCACGGCTGGATGCAACGCTCGCAACGCACGCCGTGCGCGTGCCCGCGGGCCACCCAGCCACCGCATCGCTGGGCGCGATGTTCGGTGCCATCACCGTCGAGAGGGCTTGAGCATGCTCGACTGGTTGATGCAATTTCCGCAGGCCTACCCCGCCGCCTGGGAGGTCACCTGGAGCCTGATCAAGATCGTGGCGCTCGTGGCGCCGCTGATGGGCTGTGTGGCTTACCTGACCCTCTGGGAGCGCAAGGCCATTGGCTGGACGCAGATCCGGCCCGGCCCCAACCGCGTCGGCCCTTTCGGCCTGCTCACGCCTATCGCCGATGCGGTGAAGCTGATCTTCAAGGAGATCATTGTTCCCGCGAAGGCCAACCGCAATCTCTTCTTGCTCGGCCCGGTCATGACCATCATGCCGGCGCTGGCCGCCTGGGCGGTTGTGCCCTTCGGCCCCGAGGTTGCGGTCGCCAACATCAACGCCGGCCTGCTGTTCCTGATGGCCATCACTTCGATGGAGGTCTATGGCGTGATCATCGCTGGCTGGGCCTCCAACTCGAAATACGCTTTCCTTGGCGCACTGCGCGCCTCAGCGCAGATGGTCAGCTACGAGATTGCCATGGGCTTTGCCCTGGTGGTGGTGCTGATGGTGTCGGCCAGCCTCAACATGACCGACATCGTACTGGGCCAGGGCAAGGGCATGTTTGCCGAGCGTGGCGTGAGCTTCCTGTCGTGGAACTGGCTGCCGCTGCTGCCCATCTTCATGGTGTATTTCATCTCGGGCCTGGCTGAGACCAACCGCCACCCCTTTGACGTGGTCGAAGGCGAATCCGAGATCGTGGCCGGCCACATGATCGAGTACTCGGGCATGGCTTTCGCCATGTTCTTCTTGGCCGAATACGCCAACATGATCTTGGTCTCAGCGCTGGCAGTGACCATGTTCCTCGGCGGCTGGCTGGCACCGGTGTCTTTTGCTGCTTTCGGCATGCAGACGCCGGGCTGGATCACCGCAACTGCCTGGTTCTGGGACTGGTTCTGGTTCTTCGGCAAGACCTTCATTGTCGTCACCATGTTCCTCTGGGTTCGCGCCACCTTCCCACGCTTTCGCTATGACCAGATCATGCGTCTGGGCTGGAAGATCTTTATCCCCATCGCGCTCATTTGGCTGGTTGTAGTGGGTTTGTGGATTCAATCTCCCTGGAACATCTGGAAGTAAGGGATAGACCATGGCTGCATTGGCATCTGTCAAAAATATGCTTTCGAGCTTCATGCTCATCGAGCTCTTCAAGGGCCTGGCCTTGACCGGGCGGCACTTCTTTTCGCCGCACATCACGGTCCAGTTTCCCGAAGAGAAGACGCCGGCCTCACCGCGCTTTCGTGGGCTGCATGCGCTGCGCCGTTATGAAAACGGCGAAGAGCGCTGCATCGCCTGCAAGCTCTGCGAAGCGGTGTGCCCGGCGCTGGCGATCACCATCGAATCTGAAGTGCGTGACGATGGCTCGCGCCGCACCACGCGCTACGACATCGACCTGACCAAGTGCATCTTCTGCGGCTTCTGCGAAGAAAGCTGCCCGGTCGACTCGATCGTTGAGACGCACATCTTCGAGTACCACGGTGAAAAGCGGGGCGACCTGTACTTCACCAAAGACATGTTGCTCGCCGTGGGCGACCGATACGAAAAAGAGATTGCAGCCAACAAGGAGGCTGACGCGCGCTATCGCTGACCCTTAGATGCCTCAGGGTGAGCGGGCTCGGGCTCGCGCCGAAACAACAAAATATGGACACATCCACCGCGCTTTTCTACGTCTTCTCTGCCGTGATGTTGGCGGCGTCGTTCCGCGTCATCACGGCGCGCAGCGCGGTGCACTCCGCGCTCTTCCTGGTGCTGGCATTTTTCTCGGCTTCTTGCATCTGGCTGCTGCTGCGTGCCGAGTTCCTCGCCATCGCCTTGGTGCTGGTGTACGTCGGCGCGGTGATGGTGCTGTTTCTCTTCGTCGTGATGATGCTCGACGTCAATGTCGATGCCTTGCGCGTCGGCTTCTGGAAGCACTTTCCGGTGGCAGCGCTGGTGGGTGTCGTCATCGTGCTCGAGATGGCCGCCGTGTTGATCCCCGGTTTCGACGTGCGCTCTGCACCCGCGGCCGACGCCAGGGCGATTGAGCTCGGCAACACCAAAATGCTGGGCATCCAGATCTATACGCGCTATCTGTACCCGCTGCAGATTGCGGCCGTGGTGCTGCTGGTGGCCATCATCGCCGCCATCGCACTCACATTGCGCCAACGCAAAGACAGCAAGGCCATCAGCGCTTCCGATGCGGTGAAAGTGAAGAAAGGCGATCGCCTGCGCGTGGTGAAGATGCAGCCGGTGATCGAGCCGCCGCCTGCCCCCCCGGAGCCCCCCGCCGCGCCGCCCACAGGAGAAAAGAAATGACCGGTCTGGCCCTGGGCCCCGTGACGCTGGGGCACTACCTCACGGTGGGTGCCATCCTTTTTGCGCTGTCGGTGATCGGCATCTTCCTGAACCGCAAGAACCTGATCGTGCTGCTGATGGCCATCGAGCTGATGCTGCTGGCGGTCAACCTCAACTTCGTGGCGTTCTCCTACTACCTGCCCCTCGAAGCCGACCGCATGGCCGGCCAGGTGTTCGTGTTCTTCATCCTGACGGTGGCGGCCGCTGAGTCGGCCATCGGGCTGGCCATCCTGGTGGTGCTGTTCCGCAACCGGTCCAACATCAACGTCGACGAGCTCGACGCGCTCAAGGGCTGAGGTCGAATGTCCGCACAACTTACTCAGAACCTTTTGCTGGCGGTGCCGTTGGCGCCGCTGGTGGGCGCCGTCATTGCCGGCTTTTTCGGCAAGACGGTGGGCCGCCGCGGCTCGCACATCGTCACCATCCTCGGCGTGCTGATCTCGTTCATTCTGTCGGCGATCACACTGAAGGCCGTGCTGGAAGGCGCGCGTTTCAACGCCACTGTCTACGAATGGATGGTGCTAGGCGGCCTGAAGATGGAAGTCGGCTTCCTGATCGACGGCCTCTCGGCGATGATGATGTGCGTGGTGACCTTCGTGTCACTCATGGTGCACATCTACACCATCGGCTATATGGAAGAAGACGACGGCTACCAGCGCTTCTTCTCGTACATCTCGCTGTTCACCTTCTCGATGTTGATGCTCGTGATGAGCAACAACTTCCTGCAGCTGTTCTTCGGCTGGGAAGCGGTGGGCCTGGTGTCTTACCTGCTGATCGGCTTCTGGTACACGCGGCCGACCGCGATCTTCGCCAACATGAAGGCCTTCCTGGTCAACCGGGTGGGTGACTTCGGTTTCATCCTGGGCATAGGCCTGGTGGTGGCGTTTGCCGGCTCGCTCAGCTATGGCGACGTGTTCGCCAAGAGCGAAGAGCTGGCCAAGCTCAGTTTCCCGGGCACTGAGTGGATGCTGATCACCGTGATCTGCATCTGCCTCTTCATCGGCGCCATGGGCAAGAGCGCGCAGTTCCCGCTGCACGTGTGGCTGCCCGATTCGATGGAAGGCCCCACGCCCATCTCGGCGCTGATCCACGCCGCGACCATGGTCACGGCGGGCATCTTCATGGTGGCTCGCATGTCGCCCCTGTTCGAGCTGTCTGACACGGCGCTCAGCTTCGTGCTGGTGATCGGTGCGATCACGGCGCTGTTCATGGGCTTCCTGGGCATCATCCAGAACGACATCAAGCGCGTGGTGGCCTACTCCACGCTGTCGCAGCTGGGCTACATGACGGTGGCGCTGGGGGCTTCGGCCTACTCGGTGGCGGTGTTCCACCTGATGACGCACGCCTTCTTCAAGGCGCTGCTGTTCTTGGCCGCAGGCTCGGTGATCATCGGCATGCACCACGACCAAGACATCCGCAACATGGGTGGCCTGCGCAAGTACATGAAGATCACCTGGATCACGTCGCTGCTTGGCTCGCTGGCGCTGATCGGCACGCCGCTGTTCTCGGGCTTCTACTCCAAAGACAGCATCATTGAAGCGGTGCATGAGAGCCACCTCTGGGGCTCGGGCTTCGCCTACTTCGCGGTGGTGGCGGGCGTATTCGTCACGGCCTTCTATTCCTTTCGTATGTACTTCCTGGTCTTCCATGGCGAAGAGCGCTTCCGCCACAAGCCCTTCCCGGGCGAGCACGACCACCACGATGACCATGGCGAGCACCATGATCCGCACGAGTCACCCTGGGTGGTGACGCTGCCGCTGGTGCTGCTGGCGATTCCCTCGGTGGTCATCGGTTACCTGACCATCAAGCCCATGCTTTATGGCGACTTCTTCAAAGACGCGATCTTCTTCAACCTGGAGAAGCACCACGCGATGGAAGAGATGGCCAAGGAGTTTCACGGCGCCTGGGCCATGGCGGTGCATGGCTTGACCACGCTGCCGTTCTGGCTGGCGCTGGCGGGTGTCGTCACAGCCTACGTGTTCTATCTGGTCAAGCCTGAGATTCCGGCCGCGATCAAGGCTCGTACCGGTTTCATCAACCGCATTCTCGAGAACAAGTACTACTTCGACTGGTTCAACGAAAACGTGCTGGCTGCCGGCGCGCGCTTGTTGGGCACGGGCCTGTGGAAGGGCGGTGACGGCGCGGTGATCGATGGCTTGCTGATCAACGGCACTGCCCGCGGCATTGGGGGCATTGCCTCGGTGGTGCGCACGGTGCAGACCGGCTACCTCTACTGGTATGCGCTGGTGATGATTCTGGGTGTGATCGGGTTGATGACCTGGCAGTTGTGGCCTTACCTCAGCGCAGCGCTCTGGCGCTAACCGGTCACGGAGAAAAAGAACATGGGTTTGCTAAGTCTCGCCATCTGGTTGCCGATCTTGTCTGGCGTGCTGCTGCTCGCGCTAGGGCGCGACGAGCACGTGAAAGCCGTTCGCTGGCTGGCCCTGGCCGCTGCCGTCGCCAGCTTCCTCGTCACCATCCCGCTGATCACCGGTTTTGACAGCAGCACCGCTGCCATGCAGTTCCAGGAAAACCTGGCCTGGATCGAGCGCTTCAACGTGCGATACCACCTGGGCCTCGACGGCATCTCGGTGTGGTTCGTGTTGCTCACGGCCTTCATCACCATCATCGTCGTGATCGCGGCGTGGGAAGTGATCACCGAGCGTGTGAACCAGTACATGGGCGCGTTTCTCATCCTGTCCGGCATCATGGTCGGTGTGTTTTCGGCGCTCGACGGCCTGTTGTTCTATGTGTTCTTCGAGGCCACGCTGATCCCGATGTACATCATCATCGGCGTATGGGGTGGGCCACGGCGCGTCTATGCCGCGTTCAAGTTCTTCCTCTACACGCTGGGCGGATCGCTCTTGATGCTGATCGCGCTGATCTTCTTGTACTTCAAGTCGGGCAGCAGCTTCGAGATCCTGACCTGGCACAACGTGCCGCTCACCATGAGCGAGCAGACCTGGTTGTTCTTTGCCTTCTTTGCGGCCTTTGCCGTCAAGGTGCCGATGTGGCCGGTGCACACCTGGCTGCCCGATGCCCACGTCGAGGCGCCTACGGGTGGCTCGGTGGTGCTGGCGGCCATCATGTTGAAGCTAGGCGCCTATGGCTTCCTGCGCTTCTCGCTGCCCGTCACGCCCGATGCGAGCCACCACTGGGCCTGGGTTGTGATTGGCCTTTCGCTGATCGCGGTGGTTTACATCGGCCTGGTGGCACTGGTGCAGCAAGACATGAAGAAGCTGGTGGCCTATTCGTCCATCGCCCACATGGGCTTCGTAACGCTGGGCTTCTTTCTTTTCAACGAGCTGGGCATCTCGGGCGGGCTGGTGCAGATGATCTCTCACGGCTTCGTCTCAGGCGCCATGTTCTTGTGCATCGGCGTGCTCTACGACCGTGTGCACTCGCGTGAGATTTCGAGCTACGGTGGCGTGGTCAACACCATGCCCAAGTTCACCGCCTTGGCCGTCTTCTTCGCCATGGCCAATTGCGGGCTGCCAGGCACCGGTGGCTTCGTGGGTGAGTGGATGGTCATTTTGGGCACCATCAAGGTGAACTTCTGGCTGGGCGCGCTCGCATCTACCACGCTGGTGTTCGGTGCGGCCTACACGCTGTGGATGGTCAAGCGCGTTTACTTCGGCGCCGTAGCCAACGAAGACGTGCGCGCGCTGCAAGACATCAACGCCCGCGAATACCTGATCCTGGCCGTGCTGGCCATCGCCGTGTTGTGGATGGGCCTGTACCCCAGGCCCTTCACCGACACCATGCATGTGAGCGTGACCGAATTGCTGAAGCACGTTGCAGTCTCGAAGCTGAACTGAGCCCAAGAACATGAACGACATGAACTGGCTGGCCGTCTACCCTGAGATCGTGCTGTTGAGCATGGCCTGCGTGGTGGCCATGGTTGACTTGTGGGTCACTCATCCGCGCCGCACACCCACCTACTTGCTGACCCAGGCCACGCTGGCCGCGGTGGCCGTGATGCACTGGCTCTACTACGACGGCGGCTTCACCCTCTACGGCATGCAGCGCATGGTCGTCACCGACCCGCTGGGCCATTTGCTGGGCTGCTTTGCGGCCATTTCGGTGATGGTGGCGCTGGCCTATGCACGCCCGTATGCCGAGCACCGCGAGATCCTGAAGGGTGAGCTCTTCACGCTGAGCCTGTTCTCGCTGCTGGGCATCTCGGTGATGCTGGCGGCCAACAACTTCCTCATCGTCTATCTGGGCCTTGAGCTGATGTCGCTGTCGCTTTACGCGATGACTGCCTTGCGCCGCGACAACCTCGAAGCCACCGAGGCCGCAATGAAGTACTTCG
Organism: Rhizobacter sp.; assembly: GCF_046595475.1. Lineage (GTDB taxonomy): Bacteria > Pseudomonadota > Gammaproteobacteria > Burkholderiales > Burkholderiaceae_C > Rhizobacter. The sequence continues at coordinate 14,975 of NZ_JBKJOQ010000082.1, read as the reverse complement.
TGCTGGGCGCGTTGGCCAGCGGCTTCCTGCTTTACGGCTTGTCGATGATGTATGGCGCCACCGGCTCGCTCGACATCCCGATCGCCTTCAACGCCATCGCCACCGGCCAGATCAACAAGGCTGTGCTGGTGTTCGGCACCGTCTTTGTGGTGGCGGGCCTGGCGTTCAAGCTGGGTGCGGTGCCCTTCCACATGTGGATTCCCGATGTGTACCAGGGCGCCCCCACTGCCGTCACGCTGCTCATTGCTGGTGCTCCCAAGCTGGCCGCTTTCGCCATCACCTTCCGCCTGCTGGTCGAGGGCATGTCGGGGGTGGCCGCCGATTGGCAGCAGATGCTGATGCTGCTGTCGGTGGCCTCGATGGCGCTCGGTAACCTGGCGGCCATTGCGCAGAGCAACCTGAAGCGCATGCTGGCCTACTCGACCATAGGTCAGATCGGTTTCATGCTGCTGGGCTTCACCCCCACGGTGATCTCCAACAACACCTTCTCGGCTGCCAACGGCTACTCGTCGGCGCTGTTCTATCTCATCAGCTACGTGCTCACCACGCTGGGCACCTTCGGCATCATCATGCTGCTCTCGCGCCGTGGCTTTGAGAGCGAGCACATCGATGACCTGAAAGGCCTGGCCAAGCGCAGCCCGTGGTACGCGGCCGTGATGGCGATCTTCATGTTCTCGCTCGCGGGCATCCCGCCCACGATCGGCTTTTACGCCAAGCTTGCGGTGCTGCAGTCGCTGGTATCGACCAACGAGGCCAGCTACGTCACGCTGGCGGTGGTGGCGGTGATCCTGTCTCTGGTGGGCGCGTTTTATTACCTGCGCCTGGTCAAGGTCATGTATTTCGACGAACCGCGCGAGACAGCTCCCATCACCACCACGGGTGACGTGCGCTTCTTGCTGTCGCTCAACGGTGCTGCAGTGCTGGTTTTCGGCTTGCTGCCCGGCTGGCTGATGACCCTGTGCGCCAACGCCGTGCTGCAAGCCCTCAAGACCTGAGCGCCCCATGAGCGACGAGCATCTGCGCGAGGAGCGGGTCAGCTCGCAGCAGGTATACCGCGGTCACTTTCTCGATGTTCGCCGCGACCAGGTTCGCCTGCCCGACGGCAGCGTGGCTGGCCGCGAGTACATCGTCCACCCTGGCGCGGTGATGATCGTGCCTTTGCTCGACGACGGTCGCCTGGTCGTCGAGCGGCAGTTTCGCTACCCCATGGGGCGGGTGATGCTCGAGTTTCCTGCAGGCAAGCTCGATGCTGGCGAGCCGCCGCTGCACTGCGCGGTGCGCGAGCTGGCCGAAGAAACAGGCTATCGCGCCCGTGAATGGGCGCGCGCCGGCATTTTGCACAACGCCATTGCGTATTCCAACGAAGGCATAGAGGTGTGGTTTGCGCGTGGGCTCGAGCTTGGCGTTCGCACCCTCGATGCCGGTGAGTTTCTCGACGTGGAAACCACCACTGCCGAAGCGCTGGACGATCTGGCCCAGCGCGGTGAGCTCACCGACGCCAAGACGCTGATCGGCCTGCTCTGGTTGCAGAATTGGCGTTCCGGGCGTTGGCAGTTGCCCTGGCAGCCCACGCCGGCCGGGGTGCTGCCCATAATGCAGACATGAAGGTTCTCAACCTGCGCTGCAGCCACGATCACTCCTTCGAGGGCTGGTTTGCCTCGGAAGACGATTTCCAGTCGCAGTTCGAGCGGGGCTTGGTCGAATGCCCTATGTGCGCCGACAAGACCATCAGCAAGATGCCTTCGGCGCCGCGCCTCAATGTGTCCGGCGCGCGCGAGCCCGTGGCGGCCGACGCCGCTCCGGCGGCCAGGCCCGACAACGTGACCATGCAGTCGATGTGGCTGCGCGCCGTACAACATGTGATGGCCAACACCGTCGACGTGGGCGAGCGCTTTGCCGAAGAGGCACGCCGCATCCACTACGGTGAAGTGCAGGAGCGCGCCATTCGTGGCCAAGCCACACGCGAAGACGCGTTGGCCCTGCAGGAAGAGGGCATAGACGTGATGTCTTTGCCCGTGCCTGCTGCGGCCAAGGGCCCGATTCAGTAAGCGCGTTGACCGGTGCTGGCTTGCGCTGCGGCGGGGTTGCTCAGCACAAACGAGGCGTCTTCCAGCGCCGACACCAGGGTGTGTCCACGTTGGTCGAGTGTGAAGTACTCATGCGCTTGCAAAATCACATCGCGGGGATCTCCGTCTTGCGTGATCCACAGCTGGCCGCTCTCGCACTCTATGCGTTGGCCCTTGCGTGCCTGCAGGTTGAAAGTTTGACGGTGCAGCAGGTGGGTGTGGCGTGGGGTTGAAACTTGGCGCATGTTGGGCTCCTTGGGTGATGAATTCGCATGCGCTTCGTTCATGTGATCGAACCGTTTTGCATCGAATCTGAGAGCAGTTTCATCGTAAACTTCCGGTTGATCAAACGTTCATTTGGCATGTTTTGCATGCGAATTTGGAATGTGAAAGCAAGCCGTGCGACGCTACCAACTGCCCCCGCTTGAGCTGCTCGAAGCTTTTGAGGCGGCTGCCCGGCACCTCAGTTTCACGCGGGCGGCTTCCGAGCTGTCGCTCACGCAGTCGGCCATCAGCCGGCAGATCGCGGCGCTGGAACAGCGGCTGAGCGTTCCGCTGTTCCAGCGCCTGCACCGCGCCCTTCGCCTCACCGACGCGGGCCAGCAGCTGCACATCACCGCCAGCGCCGTGCTGCAACAGTTGCACAGCGTGACCGAGCAGCTCAAGCAGGGGCAACGGCAGAAGACTGTGGTGCTCACCACCACGCCGGGCTTCGCGGGGCTGTGGCTCATTCCACGCTTGTCGGCATTCACCGCCTCGCATGCCGACGTTGACGTGCGCATTTCGGCCAGCCTGCAGTTGGTGAACCTCGACCGCGACGGTGTCGACGTGGGGGTGCGCTACGGGGCGACCGTCAATGCCGGCCCCAAGTCGGTCAGCCTGTTTGGCGAGGTGATGACTCCGGTGTGCAGCCCGTCACTGCGCAAGCAGGCGGCACGCCCCTTGAAGCGACCTGAAGACCTGCAGTTTCACACCCTGCTGCACACCGACAACCACGGCGACGCGCAGATCCCCGACTGGGGGCTGTGGTTACGCGCCATGCGCATCGAGCACATCAAGCCCGCAGGCTCGCTGCACTTCTCAGACTACGACCAGATGATCCAGGCCGCCATTCGCGGGCAGGGCCTGGCGTTGGGCCGCATCCCGTTGCTCAACGCTCTCATTAAGGAGCGCAAGCTGCTCGCGCCTTTCAGTCACAGCATGGCCTCGCCCATGGGCTACCACCTGATGCGCTCCGAGGCCTCGGCCAAAAAACCCGAGGTCAACGACTTTGTGGCCTGGCTGCTCGAAGAAGCTGCGCGCTGACGGCTTTCAAGAGAAGCGCCGTGCCAGGTGGAAGGGCGCTTGCCCGATGCCGCAACAGAAGGCGCTCACCCAGGGGCGCAGCGCCTGTGCCAGGTGGCGGCCTTCGGTGTTCAGTGCGTCCAGCCGCTCGGCTGCGGCCTGAGCTCGGCGGCGCAAGGCGGCCTCGTCCAGCGTCAGCAACCGGCCTTGCTCGACAACCACCTTGCCGGCCACCAGCACCCGGTCGACCGCCGCGCCGTTCTCGCCGTGCACCATCTGGCGCAAGGGATCGCGCAGGGGCACGTAGATGGGTTGCGCGAGGTCGAGCAGCACCAGGTCGGCCTGGTAGCCCGGCGCGATGCGGCCCAGCCGATCACCCCAGCCCAGCGCGTGTGCGCTGTGCTCGGTGGCCATGCGCAGGGCATCACTCGCGCCGACCCAGCGGTCTTCATCAGCACCCACCACGCGTGAGAGGTAGGTGGCCAGCCGCGCCGCCTCGAACAGGTTTTGCGTGTCGGACGTGTTGGCGCCATCGCTGCCCAGGCCGACACGCAGGCCGCGCTCGATCATGCGGCGCAGCGGTGCCACGCCCGAGCCCAGGCGCAGGTTGCTGAGCGGGTTGTGGATGGCTGTCACGCCGGCCTTGGCCAGCATCGCGATGTCGTCGTCACCGATCCAGATGGCATGTGCCGCGCTCAGCCGCGGGCTCAGCACGCCCAGTTGGTGCAGGTGCGCCACCAGGCTGCGGCCATAGCGCTTCTGGCCGAAGACCGCCTGCTGCTGGCTCTCGGCCAGGTGGGTTTGCATGGGAAGGCCGAACTCGGCCGACAGCGCCGCGCAGCCTTGCATGAAGGCGTCTGAGCAGTGCAGCGGGATCGTCGGTGCGATGCCGAGGCGCACGCGGTCGTTGTCGAAAGGCCAGCTCTGCGCAGCCTGACGCACCACCGCCAGGCAGGCCTGTGGGTCGCTGGCTTGCAGGCGAGCCAAGGGGGGCTGCAAGGCCTCGGGCAGCGAGGCCAGTAGCTCCGGGTAGGCCTGGTAGAGCGTGCGGTCGGCCATCATCGGCGCGACCACCGCGCGTATGCCGACGTCCGCGTAGGCCTGCGCGACCGCATGCAGGCCCGCCACCGAGGGCAGCGGGAACTCGGTGGTCATGTCGAAGAGGGCGGTGCAGCCTTTCTTCAACAGCTCGGCCGCGGTGAGCGTGGCGCTCAGCGCGAGGTCGTCCAGGCCGCGCTGGCCATTGATCGAGGGGGCTGCAGCGAGGAAGCCTTCGAGCGCCACGTCGGGTACCGCGCCGCGGCCCAGGCCGCCGTGGGCATGGGTGTGACCGTTGATGAGCCCTGGGATCACCAATCGGTCGCTCGCATCGACGACACGTGCGCCCTCCATGGCGCCGAACTGGCCAGGTGAGGCGATCTCGCGTATGCAACCGTCTTCGACCAACAGGTCGGCGGGGCGCGCTTCCTGGGCCGCATCGGGCAACACCAGGCCATTGACGATCAATAAGCGGTCGCGCATCAGGCCAGCTCGAACACCACGTCTTGCGCGCCTTCCCACAGCGTCTTCACGCCGAGTGCACGCAGGTCTTCCTTGCCTTCCACGACGGTGAGGAAGTGGTTGCCAGCCAGCGGCCCCAGCTTGCTTGCAAAGCTGCAGGCGCCATAGGCCAGGATGATCTCGGTCTCGCTGTAGCCGCCGGGGTAGAACAGCACATCGCCCACCGAGGGGTGCGCCGTGGCGTTTTCGAAGCCCACCTTCTGGCCGCTGTTTTCCAACACGTAATCACCCATCGGCACCCAGCAGCCTTCACCGCTCCAGCGCACGTGGATGAACTTCTGCCGGTAGGGCAGCACCTTTAAAAAAGCGGCCACGGTCAGTGGTGCCTCGGGGTGGGTTTCGGCAATGAAGCTGTGGCCGGCGGCGGTGATACGGATTCGGGTCATGGGTTTTCCAAAATTTTTAGGAGCCCGGCCAGGCGATGGCTTCAAGTGAGAGCGATGTCAGTCTTGCGCTGCGCCCAGCCCGTCATGCGGGCTTCTACCCACGACGAGACGGCATGGTGACGCCTTAATCGACACGCAAGATCGCGGCCACCGGGCCACCGCCGGGCGGGCCTTGGTGTTCGGCGCCGCCGGACACGTACAAGGCGGTGTGGCCCACCACCGAGGCGAGCACACCGCCCACCGCTGCGCGCGCGTGGCGCGTGGCGTTGATGTCGGAGTCGTTGAGCATGGTGTGGCGCTGGCCGCGCACGCTGCCGCCGGGGCTGGCCTCTGCCTTGGCCAGCAGGTTGACGAGACGGGCGCTGAGTTGCGCGGCGTCCCGGTCCGCATCGAGGTCAAAGGCCTCGCGCAAGAGCGTGCGAACGGCCGCTGCGTCCACCGCGTCGCGCATCACGGTGTGGGCGATGCGGTACGGTGATGCCGCCCCCGCCGCTTCGCCAATCACGATGACGACGTTGCCATCCAGCTCGATGCCGGCCGAGGCCGAGGCGCGAGCCGAGTAGAGCGAAAGCTCGTGCAGCACGGATGCGTCGCTGATGGCTTCGCGCGCCACCTCGCCCAGCGCCACCGCCACGCCGAGCGCCGAGGCACCGCGTGAGTAGCCCATCGATTCATAGGTGTCGCGCGTGACCGGGGCCGTGGCGGCGTTCACCTTCGTGGACGTGAGCAACGGGCATTTCACCTGCACGAAGTGCACGTCGGTCGCATCGTCTATGCCTGCATCCGCCATGGCAGCCTGCACCGCCAGCGCCGTGGCATCGACCTGCGCTGCGCGGCCGATCTCGTCGGGCGTGAAGTCGCGCGTGTGCGCGGTGCCCACCACCAGCCGCTTCTGTGCGTGCTGTGGCGCGCCATCCACCCAGCGCCGGGTGAACACCGTGAAGTGAGGCGATAGCACGCCTTCGGTGCCGCCCGACATCACCAGCGCCACGCGCTGCTCCGCTTCATGTGGCGTGCAGCCGAGCTGCGCTGCAAGCCATTGGCACCAGGCCATGGTCGCAAATGCTCGCGTGTGGTCGTTGACGCAGCCGTTGCCTTCAGTCTTGCCCATCACGGCGACGATGTCCGCAGGCAGCAGGGTGCCCGCGTCCACCAGCGCCTGCACTGCGCTCAGGTCACCCGGCCCCTGGCAGCCGATGCGAAGCACTTCGGCGTGTTGATGCCTCATGCCGCGTTCCAGCCCATCGGCACGGGGCGAGGCCTCGGCAAGCCCACACCATCGGCCGAGCGCTTGCCCGTGAATTGCACCGTGGGCGGCAGGTTCAGGTGGTCCGGCCGCACACCCCAGTTCAGCCACACCGCGGGCGCGCCGGCTTTGCGCCACGCTGGCAGCAGGCTCGCCAGCACCGGGAGGGGCTTGCGCATGGGTTTGACGCTGATGCCCTTCTGGCCGAACCAGCCCCTGGGTGACAGAAGTCGTGTTGCATGGCGATCTCGATGGTTTGCGGGGCGGGGACGAGCACGGTGGCATCTCCAGTCGGGTTGCACCAGTGCCGTTGCAGCGTCCGTGCCCGAAAGCGAGATTCAGTGATTCCTTGCGGTGCTGATGGCAGGCATCTGCGTTGCCGCTCTGGCAACGGGGAGGGTTTGGCCGAGGAAGCGCTGGCCACGCGTTGCTCTGCTCCGCGGGCCGCACGTCGCGCTTTGGAATGTGCCTGGAGCGCGTGCGCGTCTGCAGGCCGCGAGGCGCATCAAGGTCACGCGCCTGCCTGCGTGCGCAACTCACCCCAAGCTGGGGCGCGGCTGCGAGGCCTTGGTGCACTGAGTGTTGCCGATTGGGTCGGATCGAGATTCAACCGTTGCCGGTTCGGCATTGGCTGAGGCATGTCGCGGGTCAGGTGAGCGCTAGAGCATGCGGCCGGGGTTCATCAGGCCCTGCGGGTCGAGTGCGCGTTTGATGGCGCGCATCAGCTGCAAGGCCACCGGTGATTTGCGCTGCGCCAGCTCGTCACGCTTGAGGCTGCCCACGCCGTGCTCGGCGGAGATCGAGCCGCCATGGGCCATCACTGCGTCGTAGACCAGCGTGTTCACTGCGTGCTCTTGCTCGCGCAGAAAGGTGGCTCCGTCGACATCGACTGGCGCCTGCAGGTTGTAGTGCAGGTTGCCGTCACCCAGGTGGCCGAAGTTGACCGAGCGTGTGCCGGGGTGCGCCACTTGCAGCGCCGCGTCGGTGGCGGCCACGAACTCTGGAATGCGCGACACGGGAATGGAGATGTCGTGCTTGATGTTAGGCCCCTCTTCTGGCTGCGCAAGCGGGATGGATTCGCGCAAGTGCCACATGGCGCGTGACTGCTCGATGCTCTCGGCCACGGCCGCATCGGTGATGAGCTCGCGTTCTAGTGCGGCTTCGAGCAGGCCTTCGAACAACGCGCGCGCATGGGCTTCGCTTTCGGTGTCGGACTGTTCGAGCAGCACTGTCCACTCGGCCTCGGGCAAGGGCTGACGCAGCTGCGGGAAGTGCTTGCGCACCAGGGACAGCGAGAAGCGATTCATCACCTCGAAGCCGGTGAGGCCCGAGCCCAGGCGCGATTGCGCCAGCTGCAACAGCGACACCGCGGCTTCCAGCGAGGGCAGGGCCGCCAGCGCCGTCATGCGCGCCGCCGGCTGCGGGTAGAGCTTGAGCGTGGCCGCTGTGATGATGCCCAGCGTGCCTTCACTGCCGATGAAGAGGTCTCGCAGGTCGTAGCCGGTGTTGTCTTTGCGCAGTCCGGCCAGGCCTTCCCACACCTCGCCTTGCGCGGTGACCACTTCGAGCCCCAGGCACAACTCGCGTGCATTGCCGTAGCGCAGCACCTGTGTGCCGCCGGCGTTGGTGGCCAGGTTGCCACCAATGGTGCAGCTGCCTTCGGCCGCAAGGCTCAGCGGGAACAGAAAGCCCTGTGCGGCCGCGGCCTCTTGCACCGACTGCAGCACGCAACCGGCCTCCACCGTCAGCGTGAGGTTGGCGCTGTCGAGGCCGCGCACGCGGTTCATGCGCGACAGGCTCAGCAGCACTTGCGAGCCGCTGTCATCGGGCACCGAGCCGACCACCAGGCCGGTGTTGCCGCCTTGCGGCACCAGGCCTGCACCGTGGCGGGCGCACAGCTTCACCACCGCAGCCACTTCGGTGGTGTTGCCGGGCCGCACCACCGCGAGCGCACGGCCGCGAAAGCGCCGTCGCCAGTCTTGTTCGTACGCCGACAGGTCGCCTTCGACCAGCACATTGGCGGCACCCACCGCGGTGCGCATGGCGTTCAGAAGCTCGCTCATGCCGCGGGCGCCGCCTTGCCATGGCGCAGGCGCCAGCGCACATGAAGCGCGCAGGCCACGAAGAGCGCCAGGCACAAGACAACCTCAACAATGGCCAGCGGCACACCCGGCCCGCGGTCGCTGGTGGCGCGCACCACGCCTTCGGTGAAGTAGAGCCACACCATCAGGCTCACCCAGCGGTAGGTGTACATGCGGTTTTTCAAGAGACCGGCCAGCGGCAGCGTGAGCGGCAAGGCCTTCAGCGCCAGCCAAGAGCCACCGGGGCGCAGCGGCGCGAGCCACAGCTCCCAGGCGAGGCACAACACGATCAAGCCCAGGAGGCTGCCCACCGCAAGGGCGCGCGTGCGGTTGACGAAGGGAGGGGGCGGCGAAGGGCGAGAGGGGGGAAGAGAGGCAGTCATCGCTGGCTATGATGCCGTAAATGAATCTCCCGTCCCCGTTCAAGCTCAGTTGGCGAGCGTCCATCACAGAGCTGCTGGGCACGCTGCAACACTGGCCCTGGCTCGACACGCTGCGCACCTTGCGCCAGCGCTTCCGCGAAGACCGGCTGGGTATCACCGCCGGCAGCCTCACTTTCACCACGCTGATCTCGCTGGTGCCATTGGTCACGGTGATGCTCGCCTTGTTCACCGCCTTCCCCATGTTCGCGAAGTTTCAAGACGCGCTGCAGAAATACTTTCTGCAAGCCCTGGTGCCCGACACCATCGCCCGCCCGGTGCTGGGCGCGCTCACGCAGTTTGCGAGCAAGGCCAACCGACTCGGCACGTTTGGCCTGGTGGTGCTGATGTTCACCGCGGTGGCGCTGATGCTCACCATCGACCGCACGCTCAACGCGATCTGGCGCGTGCGCAAGCCCAGGCCCATTGCACAGCGCGTGCTGGTGTACTGGGCGGCCGTCACGCTCGGCCCCTTGCTGCTCGGGGTCAGCCTGTCGATTACCTCTTATGCCATCTCGGCAAACCGCGGTTTCGTGTCCGACATTCCCGGCGCCGTGAGCTACATCCTCAACACGCTGCAGTTCGTGTTGTTGGCCACCGCCATGGCCGGCCTTTTCCATTACGTGCCCAACACCCATGTGCGATTTCGGCATGCGCTCGCGGGCGGCGTGTTCGTGTCAGCGGGTTTCGAGTTGGCCAAGCGCGTTCTGGGTTGGTACTTGGGCAGCATGCCGATCTACACCACGGTGTACGGCGCTTTCGCCACCGTACCCATTCTGTTGATCTGGATCTACCTGGGCTGGGTGATCGTGCTGCTCGGCGCGGTGATTGCGGCCTATGCCCCCAGCCTCCAGATGCGCGTGGTCAGGCGGCCCTCGGTGCCCGGCTACCGCTTTCAGCTGGTGGTGGGCATGCTGCGCGAGCTGTCCCAGGCACGCGACCTCAGCACGCACGGGCTGAGCGCGGCCAAGCTGTCGGAAGACTTGCGCACCGACCCGCTGCAGATCGAGCCCCTGCTCGACACCCTGGTCGCCATCGACTGGGTGGGGCGGCTCGATGAAGAAGAGGGTGCGCGCTATGTGCTGCTGTGCGACCCGGCCGCTACCCCGGCGCAGCCCCTGCTCGAACGCGTGCTACTGGAGCCTGTACCTGCGCTGCAGGGCTTTTGGTCTCACGCGGGTTTTGCGCAGATGACGCTGCACGACCTGATCAAGAACTAGCGTCTTGGCGCGCCATGGCCGCGCCTCCGCGCACCACGCGGTTCTTGCCTTGGCGCTTGGCTTCGTACATGGCCTCGTCGGCCAGCTGCAAGAGCTTGAGCGGCTGCTGAGAATCGCTGGGGGCCAGGGCGTAGCCGATGCTCGCGCTCACCGGGTGGGCCGTCACGCTGCGCACCGCAGCGAGCATGTGCAGCGCCAGCGCATGGGCACCCGCTTCGTCGCGCACCTCCGCCAGCACCAAAAACTCATCACCGCCGAAACGCGCCACCGAGTCTTCGGCCCGAACGGCACTTTGCAGCGCCTGGCCCACGCCGATCAGCAAGCTGTCGCCGGTGCGGTGGCCCAAGCGGTCGTTGACCGCCTTAAAGCCGTCCAGGTCGATGAAGAACAGGGCCACCGGGGTGCGGTCGGACGTGGCGGTGGCGGCTTCCATCCGGTCCATCATCGCGCGGCGGCTCAACACGTCTGTGAGCGGGTCGCGCTCCACGCTGCGTTTCAGGTTTTCTTGCGCCAGCGTCAGCTCGTGCACGTCGACCGTCACGGTGTACAGGCCCATCACGGTGCCGTCGGTATCGAAGTCGGGCACGTAGCTGGTGCGCACCCAGCGCGGGCCTTGCGTGGCCAGGTTGGCCAGGCGGGTGTACTGCACCGTCTTGCCTTCGAGCGCACGCTCGAAGTAGGGCTGGTGCTCTTTCCAGCGCTTGGCGCCGCGCACGTCGCCTATGGCTCGGCCCAGCATCTCCTTGGGTTGCTGGCCGGTGGCGTCGATGTAGGCCTTGTTGACGAACTGCAAAACGAAATGCCGGTCAACGTAGGTCAGCGGGTAGGGAATGTTTTCGGTGAACCGGCTGAGGCTCACGCGTGCGGCGGCGAGCGATTCGCGCTCAAGCACGTCGTTGTGGATGTCGAAGGCGATGGTGAACACGCTGTCGACATGACCGCGCGCGTCGGTGTCGGGGAACACCTGGATGCGCGCCCAACGGCCCGTCTGCTCAAGGTGCTGCAGCTTGCGCTCGTAGTTGACGGTGTGCCCCTTGAAGGCTTGCGCGAAAGCGGGCTTCGCGCAGCGCCAGGCCTCGTCGCCGAAAAGCTCTTGCAGGCTGCGCCCAATCAACTCATCGCGGCTGCGGCCGGCCCAGTGCAGGTAGGGGGTGTTGCAGAAGACGAGGCGGTAGTCGCGGCCCCAGCGGCCCATGGGCAGGTCGATGGCGTCGACCAGCCTTTCGACGTGGGCGAGCCGCGATGCGGCCGAAGCGACCTGAGGGGCCATCGTGTAGCGCTACCGGGTAGGTCAGAACGGTATCTTGCCGAGCCAGATGTCTTTGTACATGACCCAATCGCCCATGAAGCTGAACAGCGGCCGCTTGAACGAGGCCGGCTTGTTTTTCTCGAAGCCGAAGTGCCCCACCCAGGCAAAGCCGTAGCCGCACAACAGCCCGTACAACAAATAGACGGGTTGCCCACGCGCGATGGCGGTCATGAAACAGAGCAACGCAAGGGTCGAGCCCACGAAGTGCAGACGCCTGCAGGTGCGGTTGCTGTGTTCGCTCAAGTAAAAGGGGTAGAAATCGGCGAAGCTCTTGATCGATTTGGGGTCGGCAGGGTTGGCGGTGTTCATGGGGTGCTCCGGGCGAGAAAAGACCGAATGCCATTCAACACCTCATCGGGGGCCTCTCCCATCAGGGAATGTCCGGCGGGCAGCGTGATGCAGTTGGCATTCAAGGCCTTCATGAGCGCCGCGGCAGAACGGGCCGGCGTCATCTGGTCAAGGCTGCCCAAGATGAGGCGTGAGGGGCAGCGCACGCGCCGTGCCGCCTCTGCGCCGGCCGCATAGCCGTCACACACTTGAAAGTCGTGGTGGAACAGGTTGCCGTGCCCCGCCGCCGCGTAGGCCGATTGCAGCCTGCGCATGAGCGCGCGGTTGCCCCCGTGCAGCCAGAAGCCCGGGGCGGGTGCCGAGGGCTTTGCGCCCAATGTGGAGTGAGACAAGGCGTTGACCATGTCGATGGCCGTCAGAGGCTCGCGAAGCGCGGTGTCGAGCAGGGCGGGCGACACCTTCATTGGGAACGTGGCACCGACCAGCACCAGCTGTGTTGCGCGTTCACCGAGCAGAGCGGCCGCTTCGAGTGCGATCAGCGAGCCCATGCTGTGCCCGACCAAGGCGGCGTGTTTCACGCCCGCGGCATCCAGCAGCTCGACGATCCACTGCGCTGCAGCCTCCACGCTGGCCGGTGCTGGCCCGGCGCTGCGGCCGTGGCCGGGCAGGTCGACCGCCAGCACCGCATGCCCGTGGTGTGCCAGGGCACGCGTTTGCAAGGCCCAGACGCTGTGGTCGTGCATCGCGCCATGGATGAAAACGATGGTCGGCAGCGAGGGATCGAACGTTCTTCCGCCGGTGTACGCATAGGCCTCGGCCCCTTGCACGCGCAGCTTCATGCCGCCACCTTCTGTGCCGCCTTGAGTGCGCGTGAGAGGTCGTCGATCAAGTCGTCGGCGTCTTCCAGCCCGATGGACAAGCGGATCGTGCCCTGCGTGATGCCGGCCTGCGCCAGTGCGGCGTCATCCATGCGGAAGTGCGTGGTCGAGGCGGGGTGGATCACCAGCGAGCGGCAGTCGCCCACGTTGGCCAGGTGCGAGAACACCTTCAACGCCTCAATGAAAGCCTTGCCCTGCGTGCGATTGCCCTTGAGGTTGAAGCTGAACACCGAGCCGCAGCCGCGCGGCAGCAGTTTCTTCGCGAGCGCATGACTCGGGTGATTCGGCAGCTCGGGGTAGCCCACGCTCTCGACCATGGCGTGGGCGGCCAGATGCTCCACCACCTTGCGCGCATTGCTCACGTGCCGCTCCATGCGCAGCGACAAGGTCTCGATGCCTTGCAGGATCAGCCAGGCCGTGTGTGGGCTCATGCAGGCGCCGAAATCGCGCAGCCCCTCGCGGCGGGCCCGCAGCAGGAATGCGCCCACGGTACTTTCTTCGCTGAAGACCATGTTGTGAAACCCCGCATAGGGCTGATTGAGCTCCGGGAAACGAGACGATGCCGCCCAATCGAATTGCCCGCTGTCGACCAGCACGCCGCCCACCACCGTGCCGTGCCCACTCAAAAACTTGGTGGCCGAGTGGTAGACCAGGTCAGCACCGTGCTCGAAGGGCTTGATGAGCCAGGGCGAGGTGAGGGTGGAGTCGACCAGCAGCGGCAGGCCGTGCTCGTGAGCGAGGGCGCCGAGGGTCGGGATGTCGAGCACGTCGAGCCCGGGGTTGCCCAGCGTCTCGCCGAACAGCAGCTTCGTCTCGGGTCGAATGGCCGCGCGCCAACCGTCTATGTCACCCGGTTTCACGAAAGTGGTGCTGATGCCAAAGCGCGACAGCGTGTAGTGCAGCAGGTTGTGCGAGCCACCGTAGAGCGCGCTGCTCGACACGATGTGCGAGCCCGCGCCGGCCAGCGTGGCAATCGCCAGGTGCAGCGCCGACTGCCCACTGCTCGTGGCGATGGCGCCCACCCCGCCTTCGAGTGCGGCCACGCGCTCTTCGAGCACGGCGGTGGTGGGGTTGGAAATGCGGCTGTAGACGTGGCCCGAGCGCTCCATGTTGAACAGCGCCGCTGCGTGGTCGCTGCTCTCGAAGACGAAGCTGGTACTGAGGTAGATGGGCACCGCGCGTGCGCCGGTGGCCGGGTCGGGCGCGGTGCCGGCATGCAAAGACAGGGTGTCGAAACCGGGGTCGGAATGGCCTGGCATGGGGAGTCTCCGGGCGGAAATGCGCCTTCTGTTCCAGAAGATTGTGGGCTATATTGATCCGTCACCTGCCACGGGAGATCACCCATGAAAGTCGCAGACATTCTGCGTGTCAAAGGCGGCACGCTGTTCACCGCCACCCCCGATCAAGCTCTGGGCGAAGCGCTGCAGACCATGTCTGACCGCGACATCGGCTCACTGGTGGTGATGGACCACGGTGACCTGGTCGGCATGCTGACCTTCCGCGAGGTGATACTCGCCGTCGTGAAAAACGGCGGCAGCGTGGGTAACACCTCTGTGCGCGGCGTGATGGACGACCACCCGCTCACCTGCACCCCTGAAACCGAGATAGACGAAGTGCGACGCATGATGCTTGAGCGCCATGCGCGATACATGCCGGTGATGACGCAGCGCACGCTGATGGGCGTGATCTCGTTCTACGACGTGGCCAAGGCCGTGGTCGACAGCCAAGACTTCGAGAACCGCATGCTCAAGGCCTACATCCGCGATTGGCCGGTCGACGAGCAGCGCGACGAGCAGGTGCAAAGCTAGCGACGAGGCCCCGCGCTCAGCCCTGAAAAAACGGCCCGCTCTGTTTCCAGGCGGGCCGCAAGGAGGTCACGTAACCTCTTGTTCAACTTGCAGTGATCAGAAGCTGTGGCGCACGCCGAGCGCCAGCTCGGTGATGTTGCGGTCGCTTGCGCTGGTCAGCGTCGCTGGCAAGCTGGTGGCCCAGCGGTTCGAGTAGCCGGTCCCTTCGTTCTTGAAGCGCGTGAGCGACGAATACACCGCTGTGCGCTTCGAGAGGTCGTACTGGTAGCCGGCGCCCAGCGCTTGCGTCTTGCCTTCGGCCACGTTCTCAGCCTTGTTCTGCACGTATTGCGCCTTGATCTGATGCGCGCCCGTGCGGTAGTCGGCGCCGATCCAGTAGCCTTTGCCATCGGCATCTGCAGCGAGCTTGTGGTCTCAGTGGACAACAAGC